>PBBL01000069.1 GCA_002716585.1 Myxococcales bacterium
CGTCGGAGCCTGAAGTGGAGCCGGAGCCGGAGCCGGAGCCGGAGCCCGAGCCCGAGCCCGAGCCCGAGCCCGAGCCCGAGGCCGAACCAGAGCCGGAAGCTACGCCAGACGCCGAGGACCAGCCGGATGCAGAAGTGTCCGCTGTGGTGGTTCAGCTGGTCGATGACGTGGCGGCCGCCGAGGGCGAGCAGCCGTCTGCTGCCTCGCCCAAGGGCTGCCTGTGCTTCGGCAAGTCGAAGACGGCTCAGGCCAACGCAGAGTGGGAGGAGAGCCTCGCGGAAGACGGCGACACGGTGGATCCGGCGGAGGAGAAGCAGCGGAAGAAGGACGAGGCTGCGGCGAAGAAGAAGGCGAAGGCCGAGGCGAAGGCCGCTAAGAAGGCGGAGAAGGAGGAGCAGAAAGCGCAAAAGAAGAGCGGGGAAGGGGACCGGGGCGAGCACTCGGCGATCATCACGGTGCAGCTGACCGTGAACAGCGACACCGACATCGAGCGCATGGAGCGCGAGGTGATGCTCAAGGTGCGCGAACTGCTCTCCGGGATCCCGGGGGTGCAGTACGAGCTGGCGCGCCCCACCCTGTTCACGCTCCAGACGCCGATCCGGGTGGAGGTGGTGGGCTACGATCTGCGCCTGCTGCGCCAGAGCGCGGAGCGGGTGGCGGCGGAGCTGCGCAAGATGCCCGAGCTGGCCGACGTCCGCTCCAACCTCCGCACGGGGTTCCCCGAGGTGCAGATCGCCTTCGACCGCGACCGCCTGTCGCGCTACGGCTTCACCGTGCGTCAGGTCGCCGAGGTGGTCCAGCAGAAGGTCCGCGGCACCACGCCGAGCGACCTGCGCCGCGACGAGCGGCGCCTCGACATCGTGCTGCGGGTCGAGCGTGAGCAGGTGCGGACCGTGTCCGACCTGGAGAACCTCATCATCGGCTACCAGAGCCGGGGGGGCGCCGCGGGCGGCACGCTCATGGCCAGCGCGGCCGCGCTGCCCGAGGGGAGCGTCCCCATCCTCCTGGGCGCGGTCGCCGAGGTCGCGATCGAGGAGGGGCCAAGCGAGATCCGCCACCTGGACGGGCAGCGCGCCGCGGTGGTGGACGCGAGCAGCCAGGGGCTCGACCTCCAATCGACGACGGCGCGGATCCAGAGCCGTTTGGGCGACCTCTCGCTGCCGCGCGGCTTCAGCCTGGCGATCGGGGGTCAGAACCGCGAGCTGCAACAGGCGCGGCGCTCGATGCTGTTCGCGCTGCTGCTGGCGGTCTTCCTCGTCTACATCGTCATGGCGAGCCAGTTCGAGTCGGTGCTGGCGCCGCTCGTGATCATCTTCACGATCCCGCTGGCGCTCATCGGGGTGACGGCGGCGCTGTGGCTGGTAAAGACCCCGATCTCGGTGGTGGTCTTCATCGGGCTGATCATGCTGGCGGGGATCGTCGTCAACAACGCGATCGTCCTGGTGGATTACGTCATCCAGCTTCAGGAGCGCGGCCTCCCCCAGCAGGAGGCGATCGTCGAGGCGTGCAGCATCCGCCTGCGCCCGGTCCTGATCACGACGCTGACGACCGTGCTGGGGCTGATCCCGATGGCGCTTGGGCTTGGCGAGGGCGCCGAGATCCGTCAACCGATGGCGCTGACGGTGATCGCGGGGCTGGCGAGCAGCACGCTGTTGACGCTGCTGGTCATCCCGGTGGTCTACACCCTGTTCGACCGCCGGAGCGACGACGACGCGCCGCCACCCACAGCGCCCCAAGAGCCGCCCACAGCCACCCCGGCGACCTGATCGGCCTGGGCGGGGCGACCGCGCACCCGCTCGCGCCGCGCCCGCCCCCCGTGGTCGCGCCGCCGGTCTGCCCCGTCACACCCCCATCGCCGCCCGTCCCGCCGCTGGTACCACCGCTGGTCCCGCCCGAGGTGGCGCCAGTCGTCCCGCCGCTGGTCCCACCCGAGGTGGCGCCTGTGGTGCCGCCGGTCGTCCCTCCGGTGGTCCCCGACGCCTGCTCCACGCAGCGCTCGGCCACGCAGGTTGACCCCAGGGGGCAATCGTCGTCGTCGCGGCACAGGTCCACCATGCCCTCCTGACAGATGGTGTCCTGGCAGGTGTAGCCCGAGCGGCAGTCGTGGTTGACCGCGCACCCAGCGAGGCAGTAGCGGTTGCCGTCCTGGTCGGCGACGCAGCGCCCCTGCGGGCCGTTGCAGTCGCGGTCATCCTCGCAGAGGAGGTCGATGCAGTAGCCCTCAAACCACTCGGTGATGCAGACGCCGCCCTGGCAGTCGGAGTTCACGGCGCAGGGACCGCCGTCCGGCGCCCCGTCGGGGTTGGACTCGTCCTCAAAGCACCAGCCGATGTCCCCGAACTCCCGCCCGAGGTCGAGGCAGCGGAACGCGCCCTCCTCGGGGCAACCGCGCCCGGTGTCGCGGTCGCAGACCGCCTGGCAGAGGCGCTGCTGGCTGCAAAAGAGGTTGACGGCGCAGTCGGTGGGCGCCAGGCAGGGGTCACCGTGGCGCCCGTCGCCCAGCTCCTCGACGCACGACCCGAGCCCGGACGGCTGAAGCTGGCAGACCTCCCCGGCGGGGCACTCCGAGGCCGCGGCGAACGGCTCGCAGACGCTCAGGCAGTAGGACTCGCCGGGCAACAGCTCGTAGCAGGTCAAGGCGTCGGCGCAGGCGTCCACGCACCGCTGCCCGAGGCCAGGGGTGTCGGGGCGAGATGGGGCTTGATCGCTGAGGAAGCCGTCGAGGGCGGCGAGCGCCGCCTCCAGGTCGACGTGGGGGCCGATGAGCAGGTCGCCCTCCTGGGGGAGCCCGGTCTCCTGCAAGAGGCGACGCGCGGCGTCGGGGAGCAGGACCCGCTCCTGGGCGCGGGTGTGGGCCTGGAGGAGCGCGACGGCGCCCGCGATCAGCGGAGAGGCGCCGCTGGTGCCCGCGAACTGGGCGGTGTACCAGCGGTTCGGGTCGTCGTCTTCACACCGGAACGCGTCGCCGTACCCGGTCGAGTGCAACTCCAGGCCAGGCGCCTGAAGGTCGCAGCGGCTGCCATGGTTGGTGAACTGGATCGCGGCGCGCGGCGCCCCGCTGGAGCCGCTGGGGGGGTTCCCCGCACACACGAGCACGGCGCCCGAGTCGCGCTGGGCGCGGTCAAAGCGCCCCTCGTAGATCGGGTCGTCCAGGTCCTGCTCCCCGTTGCCCGCGGCCTCGACGACGACCACCCCGAGATCGGTCGCGGTGCGGATCGCGTCGAACTCGGCCTGGTTCCACTCCACGGGGAGCAGGCCGACCTGGCTCTGGGGGTCGCTGGAGTTGTAGCGGGGGCCGCCAGTCTGGGCCTCAATGAGGATGACGTCACCTGCGCCGAGGTGCTGGAGGCTGCGCAGGATGGCGCTGGCCACGCCCCACCCATACTCCTCGCTGTACTCGGCCATGAACAGAGGCTCCACCGCCGGGGCCAGGCCATCCACCCCGAGGCCGTTGTGCTGGGCGAGTATCATCCCGAACGCGCCGGTGCCGTGCTGGACGTAGGCCGAGTCGGTGTAGACGGGGGTCCCGGAGCCGGTCCACGCCATCGCGCCCCGCGCCGACTCCAGATCTTCATGCTCCGGGTTGAAGTTGACCTCGATGTCCACCACCCGCACCCCGGCGCCGAGGACGCCCGTCGCGTCCCAGAAGGCCCGAAAGCCCAGCCCGCCCGCCTCGGCGGGCTCCAGCGCGACCTGCTCCGCGCTGAAGTCCGGGGTGACCTCCTGATCCGGTAGGGCGGTGGGCAGCGGCGCCCGGTACACGACCTGAACGCCCCTGGCCTGCGACAGGCGAGCCTGGAGCGAGGTGATCTCGGCGTCCGTGGCGCCGGGCTTGAGGGTCAGCTCGAAGCACTGGGTCAGGTCGGGCCCGACGCGGCCCGAGGCCTTGCGGGCGCGCTCCATCAGCGCCTGCAGGAGCGGCGCGGGCTGGTGGTAGCAGCTGGTGACGGAGGCGCCCGCGGTGAGCGCCTTCGTGAGCGCCGCGGTGTCCGCGCGCGGCGAGCCGCACCGTTCGGCGGCGCAGGAGACGGCGGCGCCGTCGTGGTAGCGGACGATCAGGCGTCGGCGCTGGAGCGCGCGGATCGGGTCGGGCTCCGCGGCGACGAGCGTCGCGACGAGCGGCACCGCGACGAGCGCCGCCAGCAGACAGGAGAGGTGGCGCCGTGCGGCGTTACGCGAGATCAACATCAAACCCGAGCCTCAATCTCCAAGGGTCTCCGACACACCCGACCTGGAATGCTACACCAGCGCGGCCGACGACAAAAGCGTGGCGATTCCATGAAGCGAGGCTAAGGGTGGCATGGCGCCGCGCCGATACCTTCAAGGGGCTCCCCTTGCCCCACAACCCGCTCGCCGCGCCTGTAAGGTGTGTCTCGGCGAGCCTGACGGAGGGTCGAGATGACCATCGGCGGGTTCAACAACATGATCATCACGCCGAGCCGGAGTGGCTCGGCGGCGAGGTCCAGCGCCACGGGCCAGGCCACCCGGGGCGGCGTGACCGTAGCCTTTGAGCAGGCCGAGAGCGCCCGCTCATTGCAGCGGGGGATGCGCTCGCTGCTCAAGCTGGAGGGCTCCTTGAAGGAGCTGCGCACAACGTTGCAGGTCCCCTCCTACCGAGACGCAGACCGCCGGACGCCGACGTCGCGGGAGCTGGGTCTATCGGGCGCGACGGCCTCGACGCTCACCTCGACGGGCGACGTGAGCCTGCTCGGGGTGATCGATCCCAACATCGCCCTCAGCACTCTGTCGAGCCTGGATCCTGGTGAGTTGGTCGTGGGCGGGGCGTTCGACCTCAATGGCACGACGATCGGGGTCGGCGTCCTGGACACGTTGAACGACGTCATCTCGCGGATCAACAACTCGGGCGCCGGGGTGACGGCGAGCTGGGACGGGACCTCCGAGACCATAACGCTCACCCACGACACTTTGGGCGCCAACGGCATCACTGTCTCGGGGGACACGTCGGGCTTCCTGTCGGCGTTCAAGCTGGACGGCGCGCTGACCTCGGTCGGCGAGCTGGCCGACGCGGACAAGAAGATACAGGACGTGGCCGCCCTCGCCGGGATCTCAACCGGTACAGCGAGCATCAACGGCGTCTCCGTCTCCATCGACGTCGCGAACGACTCGCTGAACGACGTCATCTCGCGGATCAACGGCTCGGGCGCGGGGGCGACGGCGTCGCTCCAGGAAGGCGGGCAACGCTTCGTGCTGGAGCCTGACGACGACAGCGTGGCGCTCTTGAACGAGACGAGCAACCTGTTTGACGCCATGGAGGTCACGCCGCTCAGCGTGGACAACAGCGACGACAGCGCCGGGCGCTTGAAGGCCGACCTGACCAAGATCACGCGCCTGATGCGCGAGACGAGCAATCACGTCAACGCCCTCTTCAAGCACGCGCCAGACAGCCACGAGCCGACCCTCAACGCGTTGACCGATCTGATGCGTAAGAGCGTCTCCGAGTTGCTGGACAACGAAGAGGAGAGCGCCAGCGTCTTCAACCGCTTCATCCGCTCCTCTTCATCTCGGAGCGACGAGGAGGACGAGGAGGATCAGGAGGAGGACGGCCAGCGGTTCAGGACGCGGTACGGGGTGCACTTCAACTTCCGCGAGGGCGCGGAAGAGGCCATGATCCTCGGAGAGCGGGAGCTGCAACAGCTGCGGACGGGGCTTCAGAACAACAGCCGAGCGCTGTACGACTTCTTCAAAGGGGACGGCGATGAGCCAGGGCTCCTGGACACCTGGATCAGCCACCTGAAGACCGCTCGCCAGCGCATCCAGTCGCGCCGGGGCTCGTCCGGGCTGCTGGTGTCCCTCTCGGGCTGAGGCGGCGCACGTCAGCCCGCCGCGCCCGAGCGCACCTCGTCGATCATCTCCTCCAGCCGCTTGAGCCGCTCCCGCACGGCGGCCTCCGCCTCTTCACCCTGCTTCCACTGGGAGAACTGAGACGAAAGCGACACCTCCACGGCGTCGCTGAAGATCTTCATGTGCGCGCTGTGCTTGTCCAGACGCCGATGGATCTCCTTCACCTCCAGCTCCAGCCCATCCAAACGCTTCAGGATCGCGCGCTGGCCGGCTTTGAGTTCCTGCAACCCCTCCTCCACGGCGTCAACCCTGGCCTCCAGCGTCTCCAGCCGCTTGAGGATGAACATCTGCCCCTCACGCAGCGCGACCTGCCCCTCCTCCAGCGAGCCGACGCGGCCTTCGAGCGAGCCGACGCGGTCTTCGAGCGCCCCGACCCTCTCATCGAGCTGATCGACCTTCTTGTCGAGCCGATCGACCTTCTTGTCGAGCCGATCGACCTTCTTGTCGAGCTGATCAACCTTCTTGTCGAGTCGATCGACCTTCTCATCGAGCCTGTCGAGCTTCCCCTCCACCACCCCGAATCGGGTCGAGAGGTTCTGAAGCTCCGTGAGGACGGACTGTTCAAATGTTGGCACGGTCATGTTGGCTTAACTCCTCGCCGCAACGATGTTTCTTGCTTCATTCGGCGCTTCATTCCTCCCTCGCCAGGACCCATTTGTCAACACAAAAGTCCAGTGGTTCACCGCCCCCCGATCCGACCCCGGTTCACCCACCTGGACCACCCCGATCAACGCCCTGTCTTCAAGGCACCCTCTGGTCAACTCGGTCGAGGTTCGTTATGGTGTCCCTCCAAACCGAGTCGAACGATCGACCGTCGTGGTTTGCCGAGGGGCGTCAACACCCGACGCCTCGCCCACAGGCGGCTTCGATCCTGTGCTCTATACGACGACGAGGCGTGCTCGCCCATCTGGACCCGCGAGGTGAAGGTTACCCATGAAGACATGTTGGAGATGCTCAGCGGAACTGAACAGCAACAGCTGTGACAACTGCAACGCCCTGAACGTCGTCGGGAAGGTGGTCCTCAACGGGATCATCCGCGACGACGACGAGGTGACCGTCTACACCACCGAGGACGGCCCGGGGAAGCTCCTGGTGGAGCTTCACAAGAACAGCAACGCCATCTCCTCCCTCCCACGGGCGAACAAGCGCAACGCGATCCGCTCGCGCGCCTTCAAGGCCCTTTGGAAGGAGGCCATCGGCGATCACCCGCTGCTCACCCAGGCCGAGCCCCAGAGCTTCCGGGTTCGCAAGCAAAGCGGCGCCAAGTACCTGCTCGTGGAGGTCCACGGCCTCCCCGCCGCGCCGTCCCACGAGCCCAAGCCCAACGGGGTCCCCGCTGAGGCGGTCGCCGAGGTCGCCGACCCCGGCTCCATCGAGGAGGCCGCTCAGGCCGCCGCGCAAGCCAACGACGCCACAGACGCCGCGGACGCCGCGGACGCGCCTGCCGAGGCAACCGCTGAGGACGCCGAGGCCCAGGCCACCGACGCGGAAGGCTCCGAAGCGCCCGAAGCCACAAACGACGCTCCACAGGATACGGGCGCAGACGCCGCGGCGGCTCCCGATGATGCCGAAGAGGCCACGGACGACGCGGCCGAGGCCGCTGACGCCGCGACCACGGACGCTGAAGCCAGCCCCGCGAGCGATGAGGCGGCCCCAGCGGAGGAGGCGGCAATCGCTGCGGAGGGCGACACCTCCGAATCCGACACCTCCGAAGCCGACGCCGCAGCGGACGCTGACACCGGAGAGGACGCCGCAGCGGGGGACGACGCCCCCGAAGCCGATGACGCGGCCGCGGCCGCGGAGGCTCCTGCCGACGAGGGCGACGCGGAGGCGGACACCGCCGAAGACTCCGAGGCCCCTGAGGCCACGGACGAGGCCACCGACGCGGCGCCTGAAGCGGGCGACGCGCCTGAAGCCGCGGAGCCGTTGGCCGCTTCGGCCGATGAGGCGCCCGCGGAAGACGAAGCGCCCGCAGTGGACCCGCGCACCCTGCCGCTGGCGGCGCTCCCCGAGCCCGGCCTGAGCGGAGCGGAGCGGATGGCGGCGCTGCAGGCCGAGATGGCGGCGCTGTCGGGCAGCGGTGACCCGGCGGCGGCGCTCGCGCAGCTCCAGGCGTCGTTCGAGGCGCCCCGCGCGGTCCGTCAGCTGGGCGAGAACCTGATGCTGTGCATCACCTACGCGCAGCTCGCGCTGAAAGCCGACGCCCAGGACAAGGCTCGGGAGGCCCTTGAGCGGGCGTTCGACCTCGACCCGCGCGACCGGGTCGTGCTGACGGAGTACGGCGAGCTGCTCGGTCAGGCGGGCGGCGACCCGGAGCTGTCGATGCAGGTCAACCGCAACCTGCTGCTCCACCACCGCAACACGCTGTCGGCGGCCGAGCTGGGGACGGTCTACCGGCGGATCGGCCAGGGCTACCAGGAGCAGGGCGACCAGGATCGGGCGCGCACCTGCTTCGAGCGGGCGCTGGACGCCAACGCGGGCGATCGCAAGGCGCTCGACCTGCTCCTGGAGACGGTGGAGGCGCAGGGCGACTTCGAGCAGGTGATCGCGGTGCGCCAGCGCCTCCTCGATCAGATGCGCGACCCCGAGGGGCGCGCCATGCTCAAGGTCGCCATCGGCGACGACTACATGGACCGGCTCGGCGACGCCGACAAGGCGATCGAGGCCTACGAGGACGCGCTGAGCGACCACGTCAGCGTCGACGCCCTCAACAAGCTGGCGCGGATCGCCATCGACCGCCAGGACTGGAGCCGGGTCGCGAACATCTACAGCCAGCTCGGCGAGGTGCTCACCGCCCAGGACGAGCAGGCGACCGCCTGGCTCCAGGCGGGCAACACCTACCGCCACCGGCTCGGCAACCACAAGGCGGCGGCCGACGCCTTCGAGACCTGCCTTGACCTCGACCCCAGCAAGCTCCAGGCCTTCAAGGAGATCACCCAGATCCACGCCGAGAGCGAGCAGTGGGAGGCGCTCCAGGGGTCCTACGAGCGCATGATCGCGCGCGCCGAGGGGCTGGAGGAGCCCGACACGAAGCTGATCGCGGTCCTCAACCGCAACCTCGGCGAGGTGCTCCGCACCCACCTGGGCGACCGCGGGGGCGCGATCGCGGCCTACGAGCGCGCCGCCAGCCTCGTCCCCGAGGAGGCCGCGCTGACCGAGATCCTCGCCGACCTCTACGCGCAGGCCGACGACTCCGACGACGCGAGCCTGGAGGCGGCGATCGCCTACAACCGCAAGCTGATGGCGAGCCAGCCGAACAACCATGAGCTGCTCGCGCGCGTCGCCAATCTGCACCTGCGCAAGCAGGACTTCGACCAGGCCTACTGCATCTACCGGGTGCTGGCGCTGCTCGGCAAGGCCGACGACAAGGCGCTGGCGTTCGTGCAGCAGCACACCCCGCAGACGGTCGCGCCGCTCCAGCAGGCGATCACCCCCGAGTTCTACGTCCAGCGCCTGCTCGGCGAGGGCTACGACGTGGTGCTGGCCGAGGTGTTCGACATCTGCCGGGAGGCGATCACCGAGCTGCTGGCCCACGATCTCAACCACTACGGGCTCAAGAAGAAGAACCGCATTGACCGCCAGGACGACCTGATGTTCGTCAAGCTCTACCGGCGCGTCTCGGAGCAGCTCACCTACCCCGAGCCGCCCCCGGTCTTCCGCAAGGACGACCTCAACGGCATGATCAACGGCTCGCTCTACCCGCCCGGCTTCCTGGTCGGCGCCCGGCTGCTGTCGGGCGCCTCCGAGAAGGAGGTCACCTTCACCTGCGCCAAGCAGCTGTCGCTGTTCATGAACCCCTCGTTCCTGATCCAGCTGCGGCCGATGCGGGACCTCCAGATCATCTTCTACACCGTGGTCAAGCTGTTCCGCCCCGAGGTCAACATCCAGTTCAACGCCGCCATGCAGCGCGTCGCCAAGCAGATCCAGAAGCTGCGCCCCGACCGCATGGAGCGCCTCAAGGAGCTGATGGACCAGGTGCTGTCGCGCAAGACCAAGATCGACGTCCAGCTCCGGCAGCTCCAGGACACCTTCGAGGACGCCGCCAACCGCTGCGGCCTGCTGTTCTGCGACGACATCGCGGCCTGCGGGCAGGCGCTGTCCGCCGAGCCGATCCCCGTCAACCGCGAGCGGACCACCGACGACCGCATGCGCGCGCTCGTCACCTGGACCCTCACCTCCGACTACCACCAGATCCGCAAGGAGCTGGGCGTCGCCATCGGCTGACGGCCGCCCGCCCGACCGAACACGCGAGCCGACCCGGGGTGCCCCGGGTCGGCTCGCGTCGCTTCGGGCGCCTGCCCGGCTCAGGTAGGGGGTGCACCTCCATGCACCGCGGCTCACCTCAAAAGTTGCCCTCCGACGCACAGCGGTTACCCTGTCGGAGAACGTGTGGACTTCGAGCCGACGACTTCGAGCCAACGCAGGAACATGACATCTTCAACGCTGCACCCCAAGCGCCCTCTGATGACCTTCTGGCCCGGCCTCATGCTGACGTCCGCGCTGATGTGGACCGCCGCCTGTGGCTGCTCCGGCTCCGGCACCTCCGAAGACGGAGAGGCCGGGTCCGCCGCGAGCCCCCAGGACGAGGCGCCGCCGTGGATCGCCGCCGCGGGCTCGCCCTCCTACTCCATCCAGCTCTCACCAGGCGGCGACCCTGTCGTCATGGACGCCGACGGCGAGGTGCTGATCAACCTCGGGCTCGTCTACTCCGGCTCCTATGGAGAGGCGGAGGGTGAGTCGGGCTGCTCCGGGGCGGGGACGTGCCTGGAGACGGACCAGAAGCGGCTGGGGCCCTGGAGCTGGGGCGAGTCCCGGGCCGAGGGCGGTCAGCAGGTGACGACGCTCAGCGCCCCCTACGAGGGGCCGCGGGCGAAGGGCACGGCGGTCTGGTCGATCACCGAGGGGGATCCGGTGCTGCGGCTGGAGTTCGAGGTGGCGTGGACGGTGGACGCCTACCCGGATCGGGAGGCGCTGCTGATGACGCTGCCCGACCAGGCGGCGGCGCTGGCCCGGGACCTGCGGTTCACGCGCCTGGCGCCCGGGCAGACCGTCCACACCGACCGCTGGACGCCGCACCAGGTGGTCGCGGGCTCGGGGTCGCGGGCGTTCTACCTCGTGGCGCACGGGCTCGACGGGATGGAGGTCGAGTCGATCAAGCACGGCACGGCGCTGGTGATGGAGCTGGACGACGCCCGCAACCACCCGTTCCGCCCGGTGTCCGAGTGCGGCGCGGACGCCCAGAACGTCGTGCACTCGGCCTTCGACCGCCACAAGCGCAGCCAGGGTGACACGCTGAAGGTGGTCGTGGAGGTCGGGCTCGGCCACACCTGGTCGCCGGTCCTCAGCCGCTACCCGGAGGGGCGCGAGGCGGCGGTCGCGCTGGTGGACACGGCGCCGCTGCCCGACGCCAAGCACCTGTCGGCGCTCCTGTGGGGCCACAGCAACCCGGACGACCCCCGCTACGGCAACGGCGGCATCCTCGGCAACAACCTGACGCTGACCCGCTCGCTCGCCCCCACGCCCCAGGCGATCGGCGACGCCGAGATCGCCCGGGTCGCCCGCGTCGGCGCCGAGCAGGGCGTGGGCTTCGCGGCGCACGCCGCCGGGCTCGCCGACCCGTCGCTGCTCGCGCAGGGCCTCGGGACGCTCAAGGAGGAGATCGCCACCCACACCTGGATCGACCACGACCCCGCCCGCGACTGCTCCAGCTTCCAGGCCTCCGGCTGGCGCAACAGCGCCCTCGTCGAGCAACTCGTCGAGGGCGGCTACCGCTCCATCTGGAGCAACCTCCCGACCCGCACCACCGGGGTCTCGATCAACCTCCTGCGCCCCGAGCGGCCCGAGATCCGCACCCCCCTGCTCTGGAGCCACGGGCGCAGCGGTCACGACTTCATGATGTTCAACGCGCTGGATCTCCACCAGCCCACGCTCCAGCGCCGCCTCAACAACGGCGCCCTCAAGAAGCTCGCCCGTGAGCGCGGCGTCCTCATCGCCCGCACCCGCATCGAGAGCGCCGACCCCAGCGCGCCGGGCGCCGCCCCGCCCCTGCTCACCCGCGACGACGGCGAGCTGGTCTCCAGCCCCGCCCTGGAGCAGATCCTCTTTGAGCTCTCCGACGCTCAACAAAACGGGCTCACCTGGGTCACCACGATCGACGACCTCACCGGCTGGCTCACGCAGCTGGAGCACGTCCGTCAGATCCCGCTGGCGGACGGGCGCCTCAAGCTCGTCAACACCAGCGATCGTGACCTCAAGGGGCTGACGCTCCTGCTGCCCGGCGGCGACTACCAGGCGCGCCTCAACGACACCCCAGTCACCGGCCGCCGCGTCACCTCCGCCCCCCGCAAGCTCCGCGACACGCTCATCTGGTTCGACCTCGCCAAAAACAGCTCCGCCCTCCTCACCATTGAGGACGACAAGGGCCGCCGCCTCCAACCCCTCGTCCCGATCCACTGGGACCTCAGCGCCCGGCGCTGAGCCTCACTGGAGGCGCAGCGCGAAGGGGCCTGGTCCAGGACTCGGCCACGCGCGCCGCGAAGCCCCCAAGAACGACCAACGCCCCGGCCTTGAGGCCGGGGCGCTGTGTGGGAAGTTGGCTTGGAGTTGGGGGAGAAGCCGTTTCGGTAGGAAATTTAGGGTAGGAGACCAGGTCGCACAAAGTCTGGCCCAGAAGGTACCCTCTATAAGAGAAGGTAAATTGTAAGGTGGGAGTGTCGGGCCTGTTCCCGACAGGTGAAGTGCCCTACGACGCCCCGTCCATAAGGACAGCTAGCCGATAGGGATGCACGGGAAGGTCCCACAACCTCCCCCCCAACTCCAAGACGACTTCCCTCGTAAGTGGGTGATGCCAATGTAGCACCCGAAACCCCCGCGTTGCAAGGGGCAACTTATTTTCAGGTATACACCCGCAACAGTCTCGGTGTGTGCAACGCATGAATGCAAGTTCATCTTCCAGATCCTGACCCAAAAATCAACTTCTTGTTGGGAAAAATGTTCAACCTCCTCAAATGGATGAACATAAAGCCAGCCCCCCTCAGCGGCCCCCGGCCTCGTGCCCGACCAGGCGGTAGAGGTTGCTGACGGCGAGCTGATAATCCAGCTCCTCGCGGGCCAGGTTGATGCGCGCGGCGCTGAGCGAGTTCTCCGAGGTGATGACGTCGATCTGGGGGACCGCGCCCACCTTGTAGCCGTCCGCGGCCTGGGAGAACGCCTTGGCGGCGAGCGCCACCTCCTGACGCGAGGCGATGATCTGGAGGCGCTTCAGATCGACCTCCTGGTACGCCTGGGCGACCTCGGCTTCGAGGTTGCGCTCGATCTTCTCAATCTCCAGGGCGGCCTGGCGGGACCGCGACTGGTTGGCCTTGAGCGTCGCCTCGCGGTCGCCGCCGTCGTACAGCTCCCAGGTCGCGACGAGCTGGAAGTTCCAGAAGAAGGTCTGCGGGTTGAAGGCGGTCGAGGGCTGGCGCGTACCGTTGAGCCGCGCCACCAGCGTCGGGGCGTAGCGCCACCAGGTGCCGTCGACCTCGTTGTCGATCGACTCCAGCTGGAGCCGCCGCGCGTTGAGGTCGGCGCGCTCGCGCTTCGCCTCCTCCAGCAGCTCGGCGGCCGAGGGGGGCTCGGCGGGCTGCCCGGGCTCGACCACGTCGAAGTCCGGCGGTGAGTTGAGCAGCACCGCGAGCCCCTCCCGGGCGGTGAGCCAGCTCAGGCGGTTGGTCGCCAGCTCCTTGCGCGCCTTGATCACCTCGACCTCGGCCCGGGTGACCTCGAACTCGGTCCCCGCCCCCGCCTCGAAGCGCGCCTTCGCCGCGGTGTAGAGCACCTCCTGGGACGCCAGCGAGGTCTCGGCGATGTCGCGCAGCCGCTTGAGCGCCAGGAGCTGGTAGTAGGTGCTGGTCGTCACCTCCACGAGCTGGTTCTTGACCTGATCGCCCGTCAGCCCCTCCAGCTCCTCGGCGATGTAGGCGTTGCGCAGCAACGGGATCGCCTGCCCGTTGAAGACCGTGATCTGGACCGTCCCCTGCCACACCAGCTGATCCTGCGGCCGAATGACCCCGATCCCCGGTTGAGCGATCTCCTCATCGAAGCGCGTGTAGGTGCCCTGGAGCGTGACGCTGGGCAGCAGCAGCGCCCAGGCCTGCCCCTGGAGCGTCTGAGCCTGCACGAGGCGCTCCTCGGAGAGCTTGACGTCCAGGTTGGCCTCGACGACCTCCTGCTGCGCCTGAGCGAGCGTCAGCGTACGTGACGACGGGATCTCCACCTCGGGGATGGTCACCTCGCCGATCGGCGGCGGCGCGGGCGCCGTGGCCTCCTGGGCGCTGGCGGCGCTGGGGCTGAAAGCGAACCAGATCGCCACCGAGCCGCCCACCGCCAGCAGGAACAGCCCCGCCAGCCGCCCGGTCTGCACCCCGGGCTGGCTGTCGCCGCCGCCCGAGCCGGTGTTGGGGTCGGAGTCGAAGCGGTCGGCGAGGCGCTGAAAGAGGCGCCCGACGTCGTCGGCGAGGGAGTACATGACGGGGACCATGACCAGGGTGAGCACCGTGGCGACGATCAGGCCGCTGGTCACGGTGCTCGCCATGGAGCTCCACATCTCCACCGACTTGCCGCCGATGATCAGGCGCATGTTGACGAAGTCGACCGACACCCCGATCACCATCGGCACCAACCCGAGCACCGTGGTGACGGCAGTCAGGAGGACGGGGCGGAAGCGCACCAGCCCCGCCTGGACGATCGCCTTCTCGCGATCGTAGCCGCGGTCGCGCAGCTGGTTGATGTAGTCGATCAGGACGATGGCGTTGTTGACGACCACCCCGGCCAGCGAGATGATCCCGATCCCCACCATGATGATGCCGAACGGCGTCCCAGTCAGGATCAGCCCCCAGAGCACCCCGATGAGGCTCAGCACGACCGAGCCCACGATCACCATCGGCTGGAGGATCGAGTTGAACTGGGTCACGAGCACGAGCGTGATCAGAAACAGCGCGATCAGCAGCGCTCGCCCCAGGAACTCCTGGGACTCCTGCTGGTCCTGCTGCTCTCCGGTGAACCGCGTCGAGTAGCCGGGCGGCAGCGAGAACTCGGCGAGGTCGGCGGTGATCTGCTTGCGCAGGTTGTCGGCGAGGTAGCCGTCGGCGGCGTTCGCCTCGATCGTGACCACCCGGTCCAGATCGACGTGGCGGATCGTGCCGGTGCCGCCCGAGGTCTTCAGCTCGGCCAGCTCCCGCAGCGGGACCTGCGCCCCGTCACGACCGGGCACGGTCAGCGAGGAGATGTCGTCCACGCTCTGCCGGTAGCGCTTCTCCAGGCGCACCACGACGTCGTACTCGTCCTCGCCGTCGCGGATCTTGGTCGCGGTCGTGCCGTTGACCGCCGAGCGCACGGTGTTGGCGATCAGCGAGGTGCTCACCCCGGTGAGCGCGGCCTGGCGGCGGTTGACCTCGACCCGGATCTCGGGGCGACCGCTCACGAAGTCGTCCTTGAGGTCCACGACCCCTTCGATCTTCTTGATGCGGTCGCGGATCTGCCGCGACAGCTCCCCGAGGGTCTGGTAGTCCTCGCCGATGATCTCCAGGTTGATCGGGGAGCCTGACGGCGGCCCCATCCCCTCGGTCTGCACCTCGAACTCCGCCCCGGCCACCTTCGCCGTGTAGGCGCGGATCGCGTTGAGGGTGTCGTCCGGGTCCTCGACGAGGTCGTCCGTGTCGGGGAACTCCATGACCAGGCGGGTCGTGTTGGGGCTCGACGCCCCGCCGCCCGCCATCGGGTTGCCCCCGCCGCTGATGCCCACCTCGCTGACGACGTTGTTGACGTTCTCCTTGCCCATGAGCATCGCCTCCAGGTGGCGCGCCATGTCGTCGGTCGCCTCCAGGCGGGTCCCGTCCGGGCCCTTGGCGATCACGAAGGCGCGATCCGGCGTGACGCTCGGGAAGAACTCGATGCCGTGGTTGAGCACGCCGTAGGCCGCGAACGTCCCGAACAGCGCCCCCGTCGCCAGGATCATCACGATCACCCGGTGGCGGATCGACCACTCCAGGCTGACGCGGTAGAAGTTGTAGACGAAGTTGTCGGGCACGTCCTCGTCGCTCGTCCCCTCGGTGCCGAGCTTGACGCGCAGGAGCGTGCTGCACAGCACCGGGTTGATGATCAGCGCCACGAACAGCGAGCTGATCAGCACGATGATGACCGTCAGCGGCAGGTAGCCCATGAAGTCGCCCATCACCCCGGGCCAGAACAGCATCGGCGCGAACGCCGCGACGGTCGTCGCCGTCGAGCTGATCACCGGCCAGCCGACCTCCGCGACGCCGTCCCGCGCCGCGTCGACGCGGCTCTTGCCCGACGTGGCGTGGCGGTAGATGTTCTCCACCACGACGATCGCGTTGTCGACCAGCATCCCCAGCGCCAGCACCAGCGAGAACAGCACCACCATGTTGAGCGTCACCCCGAGGACCGCCAGCACCACGAAGCTCACCAGCATCGACAGCGGGATCGCCGCCCCGACGAAGAAGCTGTTGCGCGCCCCGCCCATGAAGAAGAACAGCACCCCGACCACCAGGATCAGCCCGGTGAGGATGTTGTTCTCCAGGTCCGACACCATCGAGCGGATCTGCTTGGAGTTGTCCGCCGTCACCGCCACCTTGACCCCGTGCGGCATCGTGTCCCGCTGGTAGGCGGCGAGGATCGACTTGACCTCGTCCGTGATCCGGATCAGGTTCTCCCCGGCGCGCTTCTGGATCGACAGCGACACGTTCGTCTCGCCCTGGAAGCGCGAGTAGGTCGTCGGCTCCTTGAAGCCGTCCACCACGTCCGCCACGTCGCGGATGAAGATCGGCTGCCCCCCCTTCTCCTTGATCACCAGGTCGCGGATCGGCTGCACCGTCTTGAACTCGCCGTCGATCCGCACCAGGTAGCTCAGCTCGCCCATGTCGACCGAGCCGCCCGGCAGGTTGACGTTCTCGCGCTGGAGGGTGTTGATCACGTCCGTCAGCGACAGCCCGTAGTGCTCCAGCTGCCTCGGCTTGACGGTCACCTGGATCTCGCGCTCCAGCCCACCCGTCACGACGACGTCGAGGACCCCCTGGATCCCCTCGAACTCCTCCTCCAGGTCCTCGGCAACCCGCTTCAGGAGCACCTGATCGGCCTCGCCGTACAGGTTGACCAGGATGATCGGCAGCTCCGAGAAGTTGATCTCGGTGATCGTCGAGTCCTCGGCGTCGGGCGGCAGGTCCGGCTCGGCGGCGTCCACCTTCTCGCGGATCTTCTGGAGGGCGTCGTCGATGACCACCTTGGGCTGGAACTTGACCGTGATGATCGAGACCCCCTCGGCGGAGGAGGAGGTGATCTCATCGACGTCCTTGAGCCCCTTGAGTTCGCGCTCCAGCGGCTGGGTCACCAGCGACTCGATGTCCGCCGGGGCCACCCCGTAGTAGGGGGTGCTGACCACCACGAGCGGGATCGTGACGTCCGGCGCCGCCTCGCGCGGGAGGCTGACGTAGGCCAAAAAGCCGCCCACGACGACCATCAGGATCAGGACGTAGACCGCGACGGCGTGGTCGATGCTGAAGTTCGTTGGCTTCATTGACCGGCCTCCTGCGACTTGCCAGGCAGCCTGACCCCGTCGCGCTCGGCCAGCGAGGCCTCCTGCGCCGCGAACGCCTTCGCGCAGCACGGCGTGTTCTCGGTGACCTCCACCGGCTCGCCGTTGGTCAGGAACTGCTGCCCCGTCACCACCAGCTCCTCGCCCAGCGACAGCCCCTCCTTGATCAGCACGTACGCGCCCTTGCCCTCACTGAGCTTCACCCGGCGCTGCTCGACCTTGCCGCCCTTGTGGACGAACAGCGACGAGCCCTGCGGCGACTCCAGCAGCGCCATCCGAGGCACGAGCACCCCCGCCTCATAGTGGGCCGTCGGCAGGATGACGTCCGCCCGCATGCCGGGCCGGATCGCGTGCTCGGCGTTGTCGATCTCGATCTGGACCGGGAAGGTGCGGCTGTTCGTGTTGGCCTGGACCCCGATCCGCCGGATGCGCCCCTTGACCTCCTTGTTCAGGGCGGTCACCCGCACCACGACCTCGCGGCCCTCCTTGGCGTAGAGCAGCTCGGACTCAGGCAGCCCGGCCCGCACCACGATGGTGTCGTAGTTGACGATCGTCGCGATCGGCGTCCCCGGCCCGGCGTACTCGCCCTGCTCGATGTGGACCTGATCGACGATCCCCTCCAGCGGCGTCACCGCCGTGCTCTTGCTGATCCCGACCCGGGTCAGCCGCAGGTTGTAGCGCGCGTTGTCCACCTGGAGCTTCGCCCGCTCCCGGTCCGCGGGCGTCGCCAGCCCCTTCTCGAACAGCTCCTCGGTCCGCTTGAGGTCCCGCTCCGCCTGCTCCAGCGCGACGCGCAGCTGACCGGAGCGGGTCGCGTCCGAGCGGACGTCCAGCCGCACCAGCCACTGACCCTCCTTGACCCGCTCGCCCTCCTTGAAGTTGACCGCGATCACCCGCCCGGGGTTCTCCGCCGAGACCGTCACCGTGTCCTCGGCCTCGGTCTCGCCCGTGAGCAGCTCGTAGTCCGTGAACGCCACCGGCTCGATCGTCGCCGTCTGGATCCGCGTCACCCGGTTCTCCGGCTCCACCGCGTTCGCCGCGCCGTCCCCCTCCTTGTCACCGCCGCCGCAGCCGCTCATGAGCTGCGCCAGCGCCACGGTCAGGATCAACAACAAGGCACCACGCAGGTGCGCCGCCCGTGGCCTGACTGGCTCCTCGGACACCATCGACTCGTCACCACCCTCCATCGATCCTCTCCTTTGCTCCACCGATACCACGTGATTCAAACCCCGGAAACCGCCCAACGTGTCACCCCTCTCGCCCTGCGCCCGCCATGAACAGCTCCACCAGCGCCTCGGCGGTCTCGCGGTTCAGCTCGACGTCCTCGTGATCCAGGTACTTGAGGATCGGGTGCATGATCATCCCCCCAAGCAACATCTCCAGCGTGCGCCACGAGCACGGCCGCAGCTCGCCGCGCTCCTGCGCCTCCTGAATCGCCTGCGCCATCAAGCACTCGTGCTTGTCCGACATCTGCCGCATGCTCGCGATCAGCTGCTTCTCCTCGTCCGGCCCCAGGAAGACCCGAAAGAACAGCCGCGTCGCGTCCGGGCGCTCCACCACCATCTCGAAGTGGTAGGTGATCAGCTCCACCAGGCGCTCCGAGAACGTCCCCGGCCTGCCCAGGATCTCCGACACCTGGCTCGACAGCCGATCCATGCTCTCGCTCAGGATCGCCTCGTACAGCTCCACCTTGCTCCCGAAGTAGTAGTACATCATCGGGTTGGTCGCGCCCGCCGCCTGCGTGATCTCCCGCACCGACGTCGCCGCGTACCCCTTGTCCGCGAACAGCCGCGCCGCCTCCGTCAGGATCCGCTCCCGGATGCTCCCGTCCTCGACCCCCGACAAGGCCCGCTGCCTCCCTTCAACCTCTTCGGCCATCTCGCTCTACCCCTTTGGCCCCGCGTCCAGCGCTCTAACGAACGTTAAGCAAACCCGCCCCTGCTCCTCTCCACCCTCCTTGATGTTCCTCGTCATGCTATGGGTTCGGGGAAAGCTCGGCGTGGATCCACGCCCGGTGATGCATCGACGTTTTATTTAACGCCCGTTAGGAATGCAACTGAAAAATTCCGGCCCCTTTAAAAACCGGGACCGGGCCAGCGCGTCCTAACGAACGTTAAACATCCTCCACCCGATGTCCACCCCGGCTCGGGTCGCTTAACACAATTTCATGTAGGAAGGTGACAGGAGGTGTCGCCCGAGGCCACGCGTGACGCCCCTCGGGTTGCCTCAGGTCTCGGTGATGAGCTGCAACGACTTCGGCCGCCCCAGACAGCGGCGGTAGGAGCCGGGGCCTTCGAAGATCCCGATCATCTCCGTCCCCGCGCCCGGCGCGATCCGCACGATGAACCGGGTCGTCGCCTCCAGGACGGTGTACAGCCCCAGCCCCGCCCCGCCGTCCTTGTGCTCGATCTGATCGTCGCCCTTGCGCAGCCCCCGCAGCAGGTAGCGCCGCACCGTCTCCGGCGTGAGGCTCCCAAACCGATCGTGGATCGACACCGCCAGCCGCTCCCCGTCGGACGCGAAGCAGAACGTCGCGGCGTCCTCCTGCGGCAGCTCGACCCCTTCGGTGCGGCTCCGACGCGCGTACCGAAAGGCCCCCGCCTCGTCCACCGGCGCGTTGTAGACCGCGTTGATGATGAACTCGTCGGCCACGCTCTGTGCCAGCGTCGCGACCCGGCTGTTGACGCCGCGCGCCGCGGCGAAGTCGCCCAGCTCGTCCAGGAGCGGGTCGCGCTGACGGCTCAACGTCACCTCCCGACGCTCCCCCTCGGCCCCCTCCAGCCAGGGCGCCACGCCCCAGCGCGCGTCGCCCGTCGCCAGTCGCCTGCGCACCCCCAGCGCCACCTGGCGCCACAGCCCCGCGTCGTGCCACGAGATGAGGTGCGCCACCTCCGCCGCCTCCAGCGCCTCCAGCAGCGCCCCGCCGCCGCGCCGATAGGGGCTGATGAGCGTCGCCTTGGCGCCCCACCCCCGCGCGCCGAGCGCCGCCAGCGCCGGTTGGACCGCCTCAAGCCCCTCGGGCACCGGCGCCTCCGGGTCGCAGGCCACCACCACGGCGCTCGGCGCCTCGTCGGGCGCGTCGGCGCCCGGAGGCGCCGCGATGATCCGCGCGGGCAGCGCCTCCAGGCAGCGCCACAGCGGCTCCAGCGGCTCGGCGCGCGGCTCCGGGGCGACGATCAGGATCGTGGGGTTGCTCGACATCACTCACCCTCAGGGAGCGCGGGCGCCGGGACCAGCTCCACGGGCGCGCCGGGCGTGAACGGGTCGCCGCCCCCCTCGGGCGGCTCCAGCGGCTCGAACGTGACGCGCACGACGCGTCCGTCGGTCATCTCGGGGCGGTGGCGCCCTCCCGCGCCGCCGACCCCGCCGCGGAAGCTCTGGAGCCCACCGCCCCCACCGCCGAACCCCTTGACCAGCCCGCCACCGGCGGCGCCCAGCCCGCGCCACCCCTTCGCGATCGCCTCGGCGGCCTCCGGGTCGATGTTGCGGTTGACCTGCACGGCGACCGGGAGCGGCCCGTTGGGGCCGGTCACCAGCACCTGAAGCCCGCCCTGGTTGGCGTAGGGCGCGAACGCCAGGGTCGCGTCCGCCGCGCCGCGCTTGACCGCCGCCAGCGCCGCCCCCACGTCCTTGGTGTAGATCACCTTCCCGAAGAACTCCCGCGCGGGCAGCTCCCCGCCCAACACCGAGCCGGTCACGAACCCCTCCAGCATGCTCCCCGACCGGGGCAGGATCAGGGTCTTGCCCCGCAGCTGGTACACCCCCGACACCGTGCCCGGGCGCACCATGAGCGCCAGCGGCGCCGCCCCCGACCACGCCACCGGCTTGCCGCCGCCCGACGACGCGTAGTGGGTCCCGCCGATGATCGCGTAGTCCACCCCGCCGCGCCCCGAGAAGTCCCGCGACCGCGCGAACGACATCCCCTTGAACTGGTAGCCCGTCCGCTTCGTGAGCGCCGCCGCCACGCTCTGCACGAAGTTCGCCCGCCCCATCGCGTCCGAGAAGAGCACGTCCGGCGCGTAGAGCGCGATCGTGTACACCCGGTCGCCCCCTGGCTTCGGCGCGTCGCCCTCCTGCGCCTGGGCCCACGCCGCGCTCAAGACCACCGCCGCGGCGATCAGCGCGGTCAGCGCCCATCGCCTCTGTTCGCTGTCGCCGCTCATGGCTCCTTCACCCCAAACCCGAACACCCGCTTCTTGATCGCCACCTCGCGCTTCGCCTCCGGGGCGCGCCGCCCTCCACGCGCGGCGACCTGGCCGTACAGCTCAAAGGCGCGCTTCTTGTCCCGCTTGACGTCGTCCAGGTAGATCGCCTGGTTGAACACCGCCTCCGGCACCCCGCGCGCCGCCTTGAAGACGGCGGCCGCCTTGGCGTGCCGCCCCTTCGCGTAATCGAGCACCGCCAGGTTGTGGCGCACCGCCTCGTCGCGGCGGTCGGCGCGCTGCGCCTTGCGCAGCAGCAGCTCCGCGGGCCGCGCCCGACCCGCGCGAAACAGCTTGCTCGCCTGCCGCACATAGGCATTGGCCAGCAGCTGACGCGCCTGCACCTGCTGCGGGCCGGGCTTGAAGCGGCGGCGCTCGATCAGCGCGATCGCCCGCTCCCACTGCCCGAGCCGGTAATGCACGTAGGCCAGGCGCAGATCCAGCGCCGCCTCATCGGCCCCCGGCAGCGCCGCCCGCTCCCTCACGGGGAGCTTGCGCAGCGCCGCCACCCCCTGCTTGAGCTTCCCGAGCGCCTTGCCGTAGTTGTTCGCCTCGGCGTACGCCACCCCGAGCGCCAGGTCGAGCCGGATCGCCTCCAGCGGCGTCAGCCGCCCCCTGAGCGCCTCCGCGCCCTTGAGCGCCCCCACCGCCCCTCGCCAGTCCTCGGTCTGGCTCGACGCCTCACCGAGGCGCAGGCTGGCCACGGCGACGTTGCGCTCCGCCGCCTCCGGCGCCAGGCCCAGATCCCGCGCCTGGACGAACCACTCCAGCGACGCACCCCACCGCTGCTGGGCCGCCGCCGCGCGCCCAAGCGTCGTCGCCACGGCGGCCGACGGCGCCCTGCCCTCCTTGAGCAGCGGCGACAGCTGCGCCACCGCGCGAGCCGGGTCGCCCTTCATGAGCGCCGCCCGCGCCGCCGCGAGCCGCACCTGAGGGTGCTCGGGGTTGATCTGGACCGCCGCCGCGACCTGACGGGCCGCCTCCGCCTCGTCGCCCCCGGCGAGCGCCGCCGCCGCGAGCAGCAGGTGGGCCTCCAGGACGCGCGCGGCGCTCGCCCGCGCCGAAGGGGGATCGCCCTTCTGGGGCTGGCCCAGCCGCAGCACGTCGCGCGCCGCCTCCTGCGCCGCGCCCGCCTGCCCGGCGGCGAGCCGCTCGCGGCCGTGGCGCACGAGCGCGACGGCGTACAGCTCGGCGTGCAGCCCGCGACGCTCCAGGCCCCAGGCGCGCCCGAAGGCGTCGCGCGCCTGCGCGAAGTCGCCCCCGACGAAGTGATCGCGCCCGAGGCCGACGTGCCCCGCGGGGTTCCTGGCGTCCAGGCGGATCGCCTCCTGGTGCCGCGCGACGGCGTCGGCCAGCTCGCCCCGGTCGCGCTGCACGTCGCCCAGCGCGATCAGGGTCCAGGCGTGGTCCGGCTGGAGCGCGTGGGCCTTCTCAAGGCGCGCCAGCGCCCCACCGAGGTCCCCGGCGTCGTGGTCGAGCATCCCCAGCCGCCAGTGGGCGCGGGCGTGCTCGGGGGCGACCTCAAGCGTCGCCTCCAGCGCCTCGCGCGCCTCGGCCACCTCGCCCTTGTCCAGGTGGCAGAGGCCGATCATGTAGCGCGTCGGCACGTGCTTCGGGCGGTGGCTGGCGTGGGCCTCGTAGTGGGTGAGCGCCTCGTCCCACCGCCCGGCCTGGTAGTAGCTGGAGGCGAGGTTGAAGTGAACGCCGATGTGACGGGGGTTGTCCTTGAGGACGGCGGAGAAGCCCGCGATGGCGTCGTCCCACCGCCCCTGGCGAAAGCGGATGTTGGCGATGTTGATCTGCGCCGGGACGTTGCCGGGCTCCAGCGACAGGACGAAGCGGAACTCGGCCAGCGCAGGCTCCAGCTTGTCGGTCTTGAGGTAGACGTTCCCAAGGGTGCCGTGGATGCGGACGTCCTCGGGCTGGGCGGCGAGGTAGGCGCGGAAGGCGGCGGCGGCGCGGGGCCAGTCGCGGGCCTCGTAGTGGTGTTTGCCGAGAAGAAAGGCGACGTCGAAGTAGTCGGGGTCGGTCGCGGTCGCCTTGTGGACCCGCTCCAGGTGGCCGACCGCCTCATCGCGGCGCCCCATCATGCCGTAGAGCACCGTGCCGTAGACGCGGTGCAGCTCGACGTGGTCGGGCCAGCGCTGCAAGGCGGGGCGCAGCAGGTCGACCGCCTTCTCGTTGCGCTCCAGGGCGTAGAAGGTGTAGCCCAGGCGCACGTAGGCGGCCACCAGCTCGGGGTCGCTGCGGATCGCCTCCATGTAGCGCCCGACGGCCTCCTCGTAGCGGTCCTCCGCCTCGTCCGGGCGCTGCTCCTTGAGCGCGGCGGCCTCCTCTTCGAGGCGGCGCCCCTCGGCGAGCAGCTTCTCCGCCTCGGTGGAGCCCTGGTAGCGCCCCTGGGCGAGGGGCGCCGCGGGCGGTGTGACGAGCGGGGCGCTCAGCGCCAGCCCGAGGGCCAGCCCCCACACGCGCCACCTCATTTCAGCCGCCTCCAACACCTCAACCCCCAGCCTACGCGAACCGCGCCACGACGAGCGTGATGTCGTCCTCCTGGACCTCGCCCGCGGCGAACGCCTCGACCTCGGCCATGACCTGCGCGACGACGTCGTCCGGCGCCACCCCGCCGCTCGCGGCCCGCTCCAGCAGCCGCCGCAGGCGGCGCTCCCCGAACTCCTGTCCCTCCGCGTTACGGTACTCGGTGATGCCGTCCGTGTACAGGCAGAGCAGGTCTCCCGGGCCGACCTCGACCGACTTCGGCTCGTAGGTCGAGCCGAGCACGTCGCCGAGGCGGCTGCCGCGGGCGACCAGCCCGCGACTCTTCCAGCGGCCGCTCGGCTGGCGGCGGACCAGGATCGGGAAGTTGTGCCCGGCGTTGGCGAAGTGCAGCCGCCGCCGCGAGGCGTCGAGCACCACCGCGAAGAAGGTCATGAAGAAGCGCCGCTGCGCCGCCGAGTGGATGGTGGTGTTCAACTCGGCCATCATGCGCGGGGCGTCGAGCTGGCCGTCGGAGACCGACAGGAGGGTGTCGATGCCGGAGCGGCAGGCCGCCGTGATCATGGCGCTCGGGACGCCGTGGCCGGTCACGTCGCCCACCGCCAGCATCAACCGCCCGCCCGCCAGGTCGGCGTGGGTCCAGAAGTCGCCGCCGCAGGTCGAGGCCGACCGGAACGCCCCGGCGAACCGCACCCCGGGGCGCTCCACGACGCCCTGGCCAGGCAACAGCGTCTCCTGAATGATCCGGGCGACCTCCAGCTCCTTCTCCAGCGCCATCTTGGCCGCCGTCTCCGCCAGGAGCCCCTCGATCCGATCCGCCATGTGGTTGAAGTTGCTCGCCAGCGTCCCGATCTCGTCTCGGGTCGCCACGGCGACGCGGGTCGACAGGTCGCCCTCGGCGATGCGGTTGGCCGAGCGCGACAGCGCCACGATCGGGCGGGTGATCGCCAGCGCCTGGAGCACCGCCACGAGCACCCCGAGCGCCACCACGAGGAGCCCGATCAGCCCGGCCCGCTGCCAGATCGCCGCCCGCCGCGCCACCGCCTCCGCCTCGATCTCCTCCAGATCCTTGCGCAACCCCTCCAGCTCGTAGATGAAGCGGGTGAACCCCCACAGCCGACCAGTGTCGTCCCGAATCGGGGCCACCACCCGCACGCGGGTCGGCAGCGGCGCGCCCTCCATGACGATCTGGGGCCGGGTCAGCTCCTTGAGCTGCGCGAACTCCGGCACCCGCGGCACGGTCGGGCGATCCTGGCGCGCCCGGGAAGACGCCAGCACCTCGCCCTCGTGATCGGTGATGAGCGCCTCGGCGATCGGGAGATCGGTGGCGCGCGCCTCCTCGACGACGGGCTTGAGCTGACCGTCCAGCGCGGTGAAGTCGTTGTCGGCGATCCAGAAGTGGCTGCTCGACGCCACCGCGAGCACCGCCTGCGTCCCCTGGGCCTGCGCCGCCTCGACGCGCAGCGTGCGGAGGCGCTCGGTCTGGCGCTCCAGATCCTGAGTCGCCATACGCACCTGGAAGACGGCGTAGAGCGACACCAGGAATATCAACAACAGCGCGCTGGCGCCGATGATCTTGGCCCGTAGGGAGAGGGTCATCGCTCCAACAGCAGCCCCTTCTTGGTGTCCATCAGCTCGCGCTGCATCGCGTTGAGGTTGTCGTTGGCGGTCAGCAGCTCCTGGGTCCGGCGCCGCAGCGCCTCCTCCAGGCCCGCGCGGCGCTCGGCCTCGTCGCTGAGCATCTGCTGGTACTTGGTCTGGACCTGCGCCTCGTCCGTCACGTCCCGGAGCACCACCAGCACGCCCACCGGCAGCCCGTGGCCGCCGATCAGCGGCGCGGCCGCGGCGATCAGGTTGAACCGCTCGCCGCCGTCGCCCTGGGCCTGGCCGCTCACCTCGTCGTAGCGCACCGCGCGGCCCTGCTCCAGGCAGGCCTCGGCCAGCTCCAGCGGTTGGCTCGACAGCTCAAAGCGCATCACGTTGGCCAGCGCGCGCCCTTCGAGGTTGCGGGCCAGCCGCCGCGGCAACATCGCGTAGAAGGGGCGGTTGTAGGCGATCACCGCGCGCGGGGCCTCGGCGCGCACCACCACCCAGGCGTCCAGGAGCGCCCCCTGGAGGGCTCGGATCGCCTCAACGTGCTCGTCGAGCGTCGCGGGCAGGGTCATCGGGGCACCTCAAGCCGGGGTCAGCGTGAACACCAGGACAATCAGGATGATCACCACCACCACGGCGGCCGCGATCAGCCCGTAGATCAACGTCGCGCTCCCTCCACCGGGGCTCCCGGTGACCGGCGGGCGCGGCACGGTCGGCGGCGGCTGATGCCCGCCGATCGGCGGGGGCGCCACGGGGGGCGGCGCCACCGGCTCGGGCGGCGCGGGACGCGGCGGCTCCGGGTCGGGGCGCTGCGGCGCCGGGCGCAGCGGCGTGGGCTGCGTCCCCGCCGAGAGCCCCTCACCGGCGCGGCGCGCGTCGGAGGCGGAGCTGATGAGCTTGTCGAGCCCGGCCGCGTGTTCGCGCGGCGGGGTCGCCAGGGTCGCCGTGTTGACCGGCCCGGTCAACTGGGAGAGGTCCCCCTCGTTGAGCTGTCGGATCTTCATCTCCAGGTCGGGGGAGGCGCGCTGGACGAGGTCCTGGACGCGGGCGTTGAGGCGCGCGCGGTCGAGGCCGTCGAGGAAGGCGAAGTAGGACTCCTCGAAGTCGTCGAACTCCATCGGCTCGCCGGTCTCCTCGGAGACGAAGCTGGGGGCGCGCACCGCGCCCTGCGCCGGGAACTGGCTGACGTAGAGGAGCTTGTCGACGCTCATCTCGGACGATGGGATGAAGTAGGGGGCGAAGAAGCTGTGGATGATGGCGTCGCCGCAGAAGTTGGTGACCATGTTCGCCTGCCCGACGATGGCGGGCGAGCAGCGGATCAGGATCACCTCGCGGGCCGCCTGCTGCACCTCCCCCAGCCAGTTGACCCAGTCGCGCACGCCACACGAGTTGATCCGCGTCACCTCGCCGAGGTCGATGATGACGACGGTGTCGCGGTTGGTGGCCTGGCGCAGGAGGGAGGCGAGGTGGTTGTCCTCGTCGATGACCCCCTGGATCTGGATGAAGGTGTAGTCGCTGCCTTCGCGGAGCTTGGCCGAGAACTTGTCGGACATGGGGGTGGGTCTCCTCGCGGCTGCGGCCTCCGGCTCAGCGGTTGGTGATGATGGTGAACTCGACGCGCTGGTTGATGGCGCGGTTCTCAGCCGACGTGTTGGGCACCAGCGGGGCCTCGGAGCCGAAGCCCTTGGCCTCCAGGCGCTTGGCGCCGACGCCGCGGCTGACCAGGTAGTTGAGGACGACCTGGGCGCGCTTCTGGGTGACCTCCTCGCGCTTGGCCTTGGGGCCGCGGTCGTCCACGTGGGACTCGACGCGCACGCGGAGGAACTGGGGGTTCTCGAACATGGCCGCGGCGACCTGGTTGAGGATCGGCTTGGCCTCCTCGGCGAGGTTGTTGTCGTCGTCGAAGGGGACGATCCCCTCGATGAGGATCTTGTTGCCGCTGAGGGTGACGCTGCTGGCGGCGGGCCGCGGCGCCAGCTCAAGCGACAGGTTGACGTCGCCGCCCGCGCCGATCGTGACGTCCTTGCCCGCGGTCATGAAGCCGGGGACGGTGGCGGCGACGGTGTAGGTGCCGACCAGCGCGGTCTGGGCGAACTTGCCGCCCTCCAGCGCCACCTCGTAGCTCTTCTTGGCGCTGGTGAGCTTGACGACGCCCTGCGCCGGGTCCCCGGCGGAGGTCTTGACCGTACCGGCGATGACGGCGGTCTCGCCCTCGGGCTTGAGCTTCAGCTCCAGGGTGTTCTCGCCCTCCTCAAGGTCCCGCTTGATCTTGGCGGTCTTGTACTCGGGGTGCTCGACGATGAAGCGCAGCTCCCCGGGGCTGACCTCGTAGGAGCGGAACTCGCCGGTCTTCGCGTCCGACGCCTGGCGGGTGTAGTCGCCGTCCGGGTAGGTGATGATGGCGCCGCCGACCGGCTTGCCGGTCGTCTCGTCCACGAGCTTCGCCCGCAGGTAGCCCATGGGCGGGGCGACCTCGACCGGGGTCTCCTTCTCGACGATCTTGGTGATCACCTTCGGGGTCGGGTCGAAGATGTAGGAGAGCCCGAGGAGGATGTTGTAGGGGGCGGTGGCGGGGACGCCCTGGACGTCCTCGGAGGAGAGGCCGATGTCCACGCCGCCGTTGAGGACCAGCCCCTCCACGGGCTGCCCCTTGACGCCGAGGGTGAGGGTCTGGGGGTTGCCGCCGAAGCCCGCCGACGACGGGCACTCCAGCGGCTGGTCCTCGCACAGCTCGGCGGGCTCGTCGCCGACCAGGATCCCGAGGTTGTACTCGACCAGCGGGGTGACGTACTCCAGCGGGACCTCGACCCCGAGGCCGATCTGGAACTGGTTGAACGCCGAGGTCCCCTGCGCGAAGCGCTCCACGCGGCTGGGGATCAGCTTGCGCCCCGCCTCGTCCTCGGGGAGGAGCTGATCGGAGTTGTCGAGGAAGTAGCCGAGGTTGAGGTGGACCTTGACCGGCGCGGGGTCGTCCAGCTCGGTGGCGTCGAAGGTGCCGAGCGCCGACAGCTTGACGCTCGCCGCGCTGAGGTCGAACGTCGTGGAGCCCGCGCCGGTCAGCGCGATCACCCGCAGGTCGCCGCCCACGTACAGCCCCTTGTCCACCGGGTAGACCACCTTGCTGCCGACCGCCATGTCGCCCTGGGCGAGCACCGTCTCGGGGCTGCTGAAGGTGTTGCTGTTCGAGCGCGCCATCAGCAGCAGGTAGGGCTCCAGCCACTCCAGCGGGGTCACCGAGAAGCCGAGGTTCCCGATGAAGCGGGTGTTCTCGTCGTTGGTGCGGACCACGTCGTCGGCCGTGAAGTACTGCGCGAACAGCGCCAGCCGGTAGGTCCCCACCGGGCCGGTCTGCGCCGACACGGTGTGGTAGAGCCCGGTCACCGCGTTCAGCGTCGGCGCAGGCCCCAGGATCGGGCCGGACACCATCTCACCGTCACCCGCGCCCTCTCCGGCGTCGGCCTCCGCGTCCACGCTGACGTCGGCCTCCGCGCCGTCGTCACCCGCGTCGTCCTGCGACCACGCCGCTCCAGCCACCAGGAGCACGGCCATCGCCGCAACCGTCGACACCCACCACACCCACCGCGCCCGCTGCGCGGCGGACCTACGACGCTCACTCATGCCTCTCTCCACCCTGTGATTCTCGGTACTCGTTTTTGCACTTCGCCCACGAGTGTGCCCGTCTTGAACCCGAAGCGTCTATCTGCAATACGCAAAAGGGGTGGTCGTGTCAAACGATGCGACCCCGACGGCAGGGCGATGGCGTCCAACCGACGCGCGGTAGGGCGCGCTCCACCGAGGGGCGCGGCGCGGCGCCGCTCGACGCCCCGCTCGCCGGGCTCCGCCCGCGGCTTAATCGATGACCAGCCGCGTCTCGCCTTCGGGCAGCACCTGGAGGGTCTTGAGGAACTCGACGATCTGGTTCTGCTCGGCGTCGCTGAGCGCCTCGAACCGCTCGCGCGCCTCCTCCCCCTCACCGCCGTGGGCCAGGATCGCCTCGGTGATGGTGGTGGCGCGGCCGTGGTGGAGGTAGGGCGGCTCGTTGGCCGCGCCCCACAGCTTCCGGGTGAGCCACATCTCGGTCGGGATCCCCGCCTGGACCTTGCGCTCGTTGTTCAGCTCCGGCCCCATGTCGTGGCGCTTCAGATCGGTGAAGGCGGGCACGATGACCGAGCCGTCCGCCTCGCGCGGCAGCCGCGGCGCCCGCCCCTGGGTCGTCAGGTCGAAGGCGTAGGGCTCGACCTCGTTGGACTTGAGGTTCCCATCCGGGTTGAAGGGGTTGGGCTCCGTGAACACCGGGTTGTCCAGCTTGAGCGCCGGGACGTGGCACGTCCCGCAGCCGATCTGGGTGAACAGCAGCTCGCCCAGCATCGCCGCCTCGCGCGCCTCGGGGTCCTTCGGCAGGACGCGGCCCGGGGTCGGGAGCGCCGCCTGGTAGATGGCGACGGCGGTGATGTCGCCGACGGTCAGCTCGTTGGTGTAGCCGTCGCCGTCATGATCGACGCCGTCGCCGAAGCGCTCGGAGGACTGGATGCCGTGGTGGTGGTTGAAGGCGTTGTTCGCGAACTCACGCAGCGAGATCACCGCCCCCTTCTGGTGGAACGGCTTGATGATCAGGTCCGCGTCCACCCCCTCCACCTCCGACGTGTCCACCGTGCCGTCCGCCTTCGCCGTGATCGCCCCGAAGCTGATCCCCTTGACGATGAGCGGCGTGCGCGTGTCGCGGCCGGTCACCTCGGCCCGCGCCAGCGCCTCGGCGCGGAGCGCATGCAGCTCGACGGTCATCTCGCGGGCCAGCAGCTCGATGTAGCCCGCCCCGAACATCCCCAGCGTGTTCCGCTCGTTGGCGACCTCGGTCAGGGTGTGCTCCTCGAAGTTGTCGCCCTCGCCGCCGTCGAAGTTCACGAACGGGAGCGCCTGGCCGAGGACAAAGACGCTGGCGACGTTGTCGCCCCCGCCGCCCGATCGCGGCAGGTTGTGGCACCCCGAGCAGGCGTTCGCGTCCGGCCCCGAGATGCGGTTGAACGCCTCGTTCCCCTCCCGGCGCGCCCGCGACGCGCCGGTCCCGGTCGCCTCGGGGCGCCCCGCCCCGTCCAGCGCGTTGAAGCTGGCCCGGAACAGGTTCTTGCCGTGCTCGAACAGCTCCTCGTGGGACACCCGCCCCGCGACGATCTCGTCCTGGGTCATGTGGAAGGTCACCGCCGGGTCGTCCCCCATCACCCCCGAGTCGTTGGCGAAGGTGACGACCGACTCGGCGTCCTCCGGCAACACCTGCAGCGTCTCCAGGAACTCCACGACCGACGCCCGCTCCTCGGGCGTCCCCGACGCCCAGGCGGCGCGCGACGCCGACGCGTCCCCGCCGTGGCAGTCGATCGCCTCCGAGATCGTCGACGCCCGCCCGTGGTGCAGGAAGGGCGGCTCGTTGGCGATGCCCCACAGCTTCTTGGTCAGCCAGTGCGAGGTCGGGATCCCCGCCTGCTCCAGCTGCTCGTTGTTCAGCTCGATCTCGGCGCCCTCGCCCAGATCATAGCGCTTGAGGTTGGAGAACAGCGGCACCATGACCGAGCCGTCCGACCCCCTCGCCAGGTGAGGCCCCGGCCCCTCCATCGTCAGATCGACCTCCACCGGCGCGGCGACGTCGTCCGGCTTGAGGTTCCCGTCCGGGTTGAAGGGGTTGGGCTCCGTGAACACCGGGTTGTTCAGCTTGAGCGCTGGCACGTGGCACGTCGCGCAGCCGAAGCCCCCCGCGTCGATCGACCCGGTGAACAGCTCCTCGCCGCGCGCGACCACCGCCCTCCCCTCGGGGCTGGTCGGCAGGACGCGGCCCGGGACCGGGAGCGTCGCCTGGTAGATGGTCGCCGCGGTGATGTCGCCGACGGTCAGCTCGTTGGTGTAGCCGTCGCCGTCGTGGTCAACGCCGTCGCCGAAGCGCTCGGAGGACTGGATGCCGTGGTGGTGGTTGAAGGCGTTGTTCGAGAACTCGCGCAGCGAGATCACCGCCCCCTTCTGGTGGAACGGCTTGATGATCAGGTCCACGTCCACCCCCTCCACCTCGGTCACGTCCAGCGTCCCCTCGGGCCCCGCCGTGATCGCCCCGAACTCCACGCCCTTGGTGATCAGCGGCAGGCGCACGCTGCGCCCCTGCTGGCGCGCCCGCTCCAGCGCCAGATCGCGCACGGTGTGCAGGTCGGCGGTCATCTCGCGGGCCAGCAGCTCGACGTAGCCCGCCCCGAACATCCCCACGGTGTTTCGCTCGTTCGCCACCCCGGTCAGCGTCTGCGGCGCGTCGCCGTCGCCCTCCCCACCGTCGAAGTTCACGAACGGCAGGCGCTGGGCGAGGACGAAGACGTTGGCGACGTTGTCACCACCGCCGCCCGTCCGCGGCAGGTTGTGGCACCCCGAGCAGGCGTTCGCGTCCGGCGCCGAGATCCGGTTGAAGTTGTCCGGCATCATCCGCATCGACCGATCGGCGCCGGTCCCGGTCGCCTCGGGGCGCCCTGCCCCGTCCAGCGTGTTGAAGTTCGCCGTGAACAGCAGCTCCCCGTGCGACCGCAGCACCTCCAGCGGCACCTCCCCGGCCTCGATCTGGAGCTGATCCAGGTGCGCCTCGACGACCGGCCCGTCGCCGATGATCGCGCCGTCGCCCTGGGTCGTCTCCCCGGTGGTCCCGCCGGTCGTGCCGCCCGTGGTCGCTCCGGTCGTCCCACCGGTCGTGCCGCCGGTCGTCCCACCGGTGGTCGCCCCGGTCGTGCCGCCGCCGGTCGTCCCACCGGTCTCCGAAGACCCTGTGGTCCCTCCGCCGCCCGAGGGGAGCCCGGGGTTGCCCCCCGAACACGCCACGGTCAGCCCCAAACACACCACGCCCACCACGCGGGCTATCATCTTCTGGTCAATCACGGCGTTGCTCCTGCAAAAACCACATCGATGTGCAGTCATCTCTTGAGCAAAACTGCATGCATCATGGATATCTTCTACATGGTAATGAAGTGGACCATAACCGTCAATACGTATTGGCGACATCGTACGACATTGTCCGACATCCTCGCCCAACCCCCTCTCCATGAGGCGCATCACGGCGTGGGGTGCCAGAAGGAGTTGACGGGGCGAGGCGATTCAGGAATGTTGACGCGGCGGGGCGCCATGTGCCAGAAGGCGCAAGGACAGGGTGCACCTCCACGAGCGACCGGCTCACATGCCAAGGCATCATCACCATGACCAAGACCCCATCGACCGCCATCGCTGACCTGCTCAAGCCCAGCGACCGCTTCATCCACCGCCACATCGGCCCACGGGAGAGCGACGTGGCGGAGATGCTCTCCGCTCTGGAGCTGTCGAGCCTCGACGCGCTGATCGACGCCGCGGTGCCCGCGGCGATCCGCATGGAGCAGTCGCTGGATCTGGGAGAGCCCGCGACCGAGCACAGGCTGCTGCGCGAGTTTCGGGAGATGATGGGCGCCAACACGGTGGCGCGCTCCTACATCGGGATGGGCTACTCGGGGACGATCACCCCGCCGGTGATCCTGCGAAACATCCTGGAGAACCCGGGCTGGTACACGCAGTACACGCCCTACCAGGCGGAGATCGCCCAGGGGCGGCTGGAGGCGCTGCTCAACTACCAGACCATGGTGATGGAGCTGACCGGGCTGGAGATCGCCAACGCCTCGCTGCTGGACGAGGGCACGGCGGCCCCCGAGGCGATGACGATGTGCTACAACATCGCGAGCCGCAAGACGGGCGATCGCCTCCTGGTGTCGAGCGGCTGCCACCCGCAGACCCTGGCCGTGCTCCAGACGCGCGCCGAGCCGCTGGGGATCACGATCGAGGTCGCCGCGCCGGACGCGTTCCAGCTGGACAGCGGCGACGTGTTCGCGGTGGTGCTCCAGTACCCGACGACGCTCGGGGCGGTGGAGGACTATGAGGCGCTCTGCGGGCGGGTGCATGCGGCGGGGGGGCTGGTGATCGTGGCGGCGGATCTGCTGTCGCTGACGCTGCTGCGGCCGCCCGGCGAGTTCGGGGCGGACGTGGCGGTGGGCAACACGCAGCGCTTCGGCGTGCCGATGGGCTTCGGCGGCCCGCACGCCGCCTACTTCGCCACCCGCGAGGCGTACAAGCGCCGCATCCCCGGGCGCCTCGTGGGCGTCTCGCGCGATCGCGACGGCCGCCCCGCGCTGCGGCTGGCGCTCCAGACCCGCGAGCAGCACATCCGCCGCGACCGCGCCACCAGCAACATCTGCACCTCCCAGGTGTTGCTCGCGATCATCGCGGGCATGTACGCCGTCTACCACGGCCCGGAGGGGCTCACGCGGATCGCCGCCCGGGTGCACCTCATGACCCGCGTCCTCGGCGAGGGGCTCCGGCGCCTCGGCTGGTCGGTCGATGAGGCGCCCTGCTTCGACACGCTCCTGGTCGAGCCCGGCGAGCACACCGCGCGGCTCGTCCAGGCCGCCCGCGACGCGGGGATGAACCTCCGCCAGGTGGACGGCGCCCGGCTGACCCTCTCCCTGGACGAGACGACCACCGTCGCCGACCTGCGCGACCTGTGGGGCGTCTTCAGCGACGGCCAGCCCGAGCGGATCACCTGGACCGCCGAGGCGCTCGCCGCCGACCTGCCCGCGGCGGGGCTGCCCGAGGCGCTGACGCGCACGAGCCCGTTCCTGACCCCGGCGGTGTTCCACAGCCACCGCTCCGAGACGGAGCTGCTGCGCTACATCCACCGGCTCCAGTCGCGCGACCTGTCGCTGACCACCTCCATGATCCCGCTGGGCTCATGCACCATGAAGCTCAACGCCACCTCCGAGATGATCCCGGTCACCTGGCCCGAGGTCGGCGGCCTCCACCCCTTCGCCCCGAGCGAGCAGGCCCGCGGCTACCACCAGCTCTTTCAGCAGCTCGAAGGGATGCTCGCCGAGATCACCGGCTTCGACGCCGTCTCGCTCCAGCCCAACGCGGGCTCGCAGGGCGAGTACGCCGGGCTCCTCGTCATCCGCCGCTACCACCAGAGCCGCGGCGAGGGCCACCGGAGCGTCTGCCTGATCCCCGAGTCGGCCCACGGGACCAACCCGGCGAGCGCGGTCATGGCGGGCATGAAGGGCGTCGTCGTCCGCTGCGACGACCAGGGCAACATCGACCTCACCGACCTCCAGGCCAAGGCCGAGAAGCACAGCGACAAGCTCGCCGCCCTCATGGTCACCTACCCGTCCACCCACGGCGTCTTCGAGGCCTCCATCCGTGACATCTGCGGCCTCGTCCACGAGCACGGCGGTCAGGTCTATCTGGACGGCGCCAACCTCAACGCCCAGGTGGGATTGTGTCGCCCAGGTAAATACGGGGCGGACGTTTGCCACCTGAACCTTCACAAGACATTCTGCCTGGCCAAGGGGACTCTGGTCCGTTTGGAGAACGGCGTTCAGCGACCGATCGAGGAGCTGAACGTCGGCCAACGGGTGATGGCATGGTCAGAAGCGGAAGGTGGAGTGCGCGGAGCCAGGTTGGAGGGGGTCTATCACACAGGCAAGAAGTCCTGTGTGGAGGTCACCTTGGCAGATGGACGAACCTTCATGTGTACACCCGATCACCGCATCCTGACCACGAAGGGGTGGGTTGAAGCAGGTGACCTCGTCGCTGGCGAACACCACGTTCGTGTTGGCCCCGAAGCGCCACATGATCAGCCATCCTCCGCCGAAGAGACCTTCCGAGCGAAATATGGTCCGATCTCACTCAGCATGGACACGCAGGCCAATCGCGATCGAACGCTCGCCTTCTTCCGCCTCCTCGGCTTCGCGCTGTCCGATGGGACCTACAGCGAAGAAACAGCAACAGGTCGCCGCCAGATCAGGCTGTACTTTGGTACCCGATACGACGCAGGCAAGGCGCTGCGTGATATCCAGGCCCTCACAGGCGCCACCCCGAGCATCTCGACCACCAACGACATCTTCTCTATCCGCCTGCCAGTGCAGCTCCTCAAAGCGTTTGAAGCCCTCGCTGGCTTCGGAGAGACAGGTCGGCGCGTCCACAGCACCTCAAGCCTCCCTGATGTAATCAACGCCACCGAGACGCCGTTGGCGCTCCTGCGCGAATTCTTCGGCGGCCTGTTTGGTGGCGATGGCTCAGCTCCCCTCATGGTTCATCTAGAGGCTAATCCGAATACGATGATGCCGGTCCGTTTCAGCCAGACCCGCTCCAACCGTCTGGCGCTCAAGCGACTGATGCGAGACATCCAGGCGGGTCTAGCAAGATTGGGCGTGGACTCTGACATCGGCAAAATCACCAGACCCCGTATGACCATACCGCTGAAGACTGACGATCAGGAACAACGGTGGCGCTGTGAACTGCGGCTTGCTTGGGGAAGCCACTTCGCCAGAAGCGTTGGCTTTCGCTATTGTGCACACAAGACGACGCGCTTGACCGCAGCAACCTCGTGGTGGCGCCTGAAGGAAACCGTCCACTCCCAACGCATGGAGGTGGCCAGAAACGCGTTGGAGCTGGTTGAGACCTCAGACAAGTACGCCAAAAGAGGTCCCACTCCAATCTGGCAAGCTGCGACCCGAGAAGCGTATCAGATGGTCGCCAACGCCAGTCCTATCCTGAACCCCTACTTCGCAGGGTTTGAAGGGAACGCGCGGGTCTCACGCCAACATCTGGTTCGCGCCATAGAGGGGAGCATTGGCCTCCGAGCAGGAATCAAAGGCGTTCGACGTACACGCCGTCGCGCTGTCTTTCCTGCGATCAGCCATGGTACGACAACCGGCATGCCGACCCTCGACACCTACCTGGAGCGTGCTGGCGCCGATGGCTGGTTCAGCGATCACACCCCCCAGGGAGAAGAGTACTCCATCACCTACGCCCACCAACAAGGCCATTTCATCGAACAGACCATCCACCTTGAGGTCATCGACGTGCGGCCCGCAGGTGAGCATGAGGTCTACGATTTGACTGTGGCCGAGCTTCACTCGTTCATGGCCAATGGGGCGATCGTACACAACTGTATCCCCCACGGCGGCGGCGGCCCGGGCATGGGGCCGATCGCGGTGGCCAGCCACCTCACCCCCCACCTGCCGAGCCACCCGGAGGTCGAGGTCGGCGGCGGCCACGACACCGGGATCGGGCCGGTGTCGGCGGCGCCGTGGGGCAGCCCCAGCATCCTGCCGATCTCGTGGGTCTACATCCGGCTCATGGGCGCCGAGGGGCTGACCCAGGCGAGCCAGGTCGCGATCCTGAGCGCCAACTACATCGCCCGGCGCCTCGCGCCCCACTACCCGGTGCTCTACAAGGGCGAGAACGGGCTGGTGGCCCACGAGTGCATCATCGATCTGCGTCACTTCAAGAAGACGACCGGGGTCGAGGTGGTGGACGTGGCCAAGCGCCTGATGGATTACGGGTTCCACGCCCCGACCATCTCCTGGCCGGTGGCCGGGACGATGATGATCGAGCCGACCGAGAGCGAGTCGCTGGCGGAGATCGATCGCTTCTGTGAGGCGATGATCGCCATCCGCGCCGAGATCCAGGCGATCGAGGACGGGGCGCTGGACGCCGAGGTCAACCCGCTGAAGATGGCGCCCCACACCGCCGAGGACATCGCCAGCGACGGCTGGGACCGCCCCTACCCCCGCGAGCAGGGCGCCTTCCCCGCCCCCTGGGTCCGCGCGCACAAGTTCTGGCCCGCGGTCGGTCGCATCGACGACGCGTTCGGCGACCGGAACCTCGTCTGCTCCTGCCTGCCGCTGGAGGCCTACGAGGAGGCGTGAGCCTCAGGGCGACTCCTTCTTCAAGGTCGACCACGCCCCCAGCGTCCCCTTGGCGTCGAACCACGAGAACGTGATCCAGGTGTTGTTGATCCCGGTGACCACGACGCGCCCGCCATCGGCGCAGCGGGTCTTGCCGTAGGTGATCCGCTCGCGGAACCAGACGCGGTTGGGCTCGATCTTCTCGACCGTCCAGATCCCCCCACAGTTGAGCGACGGGTAGGCGATGGCGAAGGCCTTCTTGGCGACGTCGGCGGTCAGCGCGATGGTCCAGGTCTGGCTGTCGCCGTCCTGCTGGTACCCGACGCCGGTCCACGTCCCCTGCACGAAGCCCAGGTCGCCGGGCGACGGGTGGCCGCTCGCCACGTCGGGGGTCCAGGTCAACGCGATCAGCGCGGAGAGCAGCCAGGCGGAGAGCGCGAGGTGGGTGCGGTGGTGCATGGGAAGCCTCCTCAAGCCGTTGGGTCACGACCCGGAGCGTACGCCGCTCCGGGTCGTTGTTCAAGCGGGAGAGGGACTCATACGAACTCGTGTAGAAAGGTAGCTGCGAAGCAGCGGTGCGCAGATGAACTCAGCCATCTGGATTGACTCAGGATCTTCGCATCCAGCGCGCTGAGTTCATCGCGCGACCGTTTGTACCAGATGAGCTGCGAAGCAGCGGTGCGCAGATGAACTCAGCCATTTGGATTGACTCAGGATATTCGCATCCAGCTCACTGAGTTCATCGCGCGACCTTATCTACATCCGTTGGTATGATGAATCATTTGGCTGAGCCCGGCGCCGCTTGGCGAGGGACGTGGGCGCCGATCCGGGTGGTCACCTCGTAGTTGATGGTCCCGGCCCAGTCGGCCACCTGCTCGGCCGTGATCCGCTCCTCGCCGCACGCCCCCAGGAGGATCGCGTCGCCCTCCAGGCGAGCCGCCGGGATGTCGGTGACGTCCACCATGGTGATGTTCATGCACACCCGACCACGCACCTGGGCGCGGCGGCCGTTGATCAAGACGTAGCCGAGGTTGCTGAGGCTCCTCGGGTAGCCGTCGTAGTAGCCCACCGGCAGGATCGCCAGCCGGGTCGGGTGGGTCGTCCGGTAGGAGCAGCCGTAGCCGATGTACTCACCGGCCGGGACCTCCTTGATCTGGGCGACGCGGCAGCTCCAGGTCAGCGCCGGGCGCAGCTCGAAGCGCGGCCGCTCCGCCAGCAGCGCCGCCACCAGCGTCTCCCGCGACGGCCACATCCCGTAGGCCGCGATCCCGGGGCGGACCATCTCCATGTGGGTGTCCGGCCAGAGCAGCGTCGCCGCCGAGTTGGCCATGTGGCGCAGCCGCGGCCTCAGCCCCTCCACCTCAAGCGCCCGGCAGAAGTCGGCGAACGCGGCGGACTGGTAGCGCGCGTAGGTGTGGTCGGTCGTGTCCTCGATGTTGGCGAAGTGCGACGCCACCCCCTCCAGCTCCACGCCTGGCGCGCTCGCGACCTGACGCGCCAGCGCCAGCGCGGCGTCCGGGGCGAGCCCCTGGCGGTTGTTCCCCGTCTCGACCTTCAGGTGCAGCCGCGCCGTGACGCCCATCCGCTGCGCCAGCGCCGAGGCCCGCTCCAGGGTCTCGCGGTTGTAGAGCACCAGCCGACAGCCGAGCGTCAGCGCCTCCTCCAGCTCATCCAGGCCGACGTAGCCCAGCACGTAGAGGGGCGCCTCGACGCCCGCCGACCGCAGTGTCCGGGCCTCGGCGAGCGCGTCGACGCAGAGCCAGTCGGCGCCCGCCTCCAGAAACGCCCGGGCCGTCAGCTCCAGCCCGTGGCCGTAGGCGTTGCCCTTGACCGTCGGGGCCATCAGGGCGCCGGGCGACAGCGTCGAGCGCAGCGCCTGGATGTTCTCGGTGAGCGCGTCGGTGTCGATCAAACAACGGGTCAGCATGGGCTCGGGGCTCCGTCAGCCTGGTCAGAAGAACCGACTCACCCGGCGCTTGAGGTGGCCCCGGATCAGCTTCTGGGTGTGGCTCCAGATCTCCGTGTGAACCGGGAGCAGCTCATTGGCGGGGGCGTCGGCGTGCTCGGGGCCGAGCCCGTAGCGCGCCCGCAGGTCGATGGGGCGGTCGATGTAGAAGGTGAACTTGACCGGCATCGGGAGCGCCCCGAGCCCGACGAAGATCGGCAGATCGTAGCGGGCGCTGCCAAACAGCGTCCGCCCGAGCAGGCGCTCTCGCCCGAGCGTCACGAAGGCGTCGTCGATCCCGATCCCGGCGATGGGGACGATCGGCACGTCGGCGGCGAGTGCGCAGCGCAGGTAGCCCATCCGGTTGTGCCACTTGAGCTGGTAGCGCTCGTGGCTCTCCTTGAGGGAGTCGCGCGTGCCGCCCGGGTAGCAGATCGCCCACTCCCCGGCCTGGAGGAGGCGCACGGCGTTGTCGCGGTTGCCGTCCACCACCCCGAAGCGGGCGAAGAACTGCCCGAGCTGCGGCAGCTTGAAGAGCACGTGCTCGCCCAGCGCCCGCAGCATGCGGCCGGTCTGCATGTAGGTCTGGGTCAGGAGCGCGGCGGAGTCGATCCCGAAGATCGCGTGGTTCGAGACGCAGAGGCAGCCCCGGTCGCGCGGCAGCAGGTGGGCGCCGAGGACCTCCGTGCGGAAGTAGCGAGTGACGGGGAGCAGGTACCACTTGAGGACCTGCAACATCTCCGGGTCGAGCTGATCGTTGTTCGGATCGAAGGAGCCCGCGGTCAGGTCGCCCCCGGTCGCCTCGGCGAGGGAGTCGAGCAGGCTGCGAGGGGGGTCGAAGGTGTTGGGGTCGTCGCTCACGTGGCAGCTCCGGGTCATGTCGGGCGGGGGGACTATACCAGATTCAGGCCTCCGGTCACGGCCGAGGCGCCCCGAACCGGGTTGGATTCGCGGCGACGCCGTCCGGTTCGGGGGCTCCACGTTGACTTGAGAGGTCGCCCTTTGCTAACAGACATGCAGTATCTCGGATACCTCGATAAGCTGGCGTGCGGTCAGCGCGGACTCGAACCTGGAGGTGATGTCATGATGCGTCCAAACAGATGGAGATGGGTTGCGGTGGCGAGCGTGGTGCTCGCGTTGGCCGCGTTCGGCTGTGACAAGGGTGGCGGCGAAGGCGGCCAGACCGGCGGCAAGGCGGAGGGCGGCGGCGACAAGCCCGCGGCGGGCGCGATCAAGATCGGCGCGGTCCTGCCGCTGTCGGGCCAGACGGCGACCTACGGAGAGGAGTCGCTGGCCGGGATCAAGCTGGCGCTGGAGGAGCTCAAGGAGCAGGACGGCCCGAAGCTGGAGCTGGTCTTCAAGGACAACAAGGGCGACAGCACCGAGACGGCCAAGCTGGTCAGCCAGCTCATCAAGATCGACAAGGTCAAGGCGGTGCTCGGCTCGGTGGCCAGCACCAACACGCTCAAGGGCGCGAAGGTCGCCCAGGAGGCGGGCGTGCCGCTGATGACCCCGGCCTCGACCAACGTCGACATCACCAAGAAGGGCGAGTACGTCAGCCGCATCTGCTTCATCGACCCGGTCCAGGGCAGCGTCCTGGCCAAGCTGGTGCTGGAGGACCTCAAGAAGAAGAAGGCCGCGATCATCGTCGACAAGGCGAGCGACTACTCGGTCGGGCTCGCCAAGGCGTTCCGCGAGACGTTCACCAAGGGCGGCGGCGAGATCGTCGGCGAGGAGTCGTTCACGGCGGGCGAGGCCGACTTCAGCGCGCTTATTACGAAGGTGACGGAGCTGAGCCCGGACGTGTTGTTCGTGCCGGCCTACTACGGCGACGTCGGCCCGATGCTCAAGCAGGCCGGGGACCGCTGGAAGGAGATCCCGGTCGTCGCGGGCGACGGCATCGACTCGCCGGACCTCTACAAGCTGATGGGCAGCTACACCGGCGACATCTACATGAGCACCCACTTCGCGGCGGACGACAACGACCCGAAGGTGCAGGCGTTCGTCAAGAAGTACAAGGGGCGCTACAGCAAGGTCCCCGGCGCCATGGCGGCGCTGGGCTACGACGCGACGATGGCGCTGCACGACTCCCTCAAGCGCGCCGGGTCGTCCGACCCGGCCAAGCTCAAGGACGCCATCAACGGCATCTCGAAGCTCAACGGGATCACCGGCACCATCACGCTCAACGCCGATCGCAACGCCGAGAAGGACGTGGTCATCCTCAAGGTGTCGCCCGCGGGCGCCAAGTTCTTCAAGCGCATCCCCAGCGGCTCCTGAGCGGGCCGCCTCGACCGTCCCTCTTGCTGGGAGCGTCGCCTCATGTACTTCCTCGATCAGCTCCTCAACGGCCTCAGCCTGGGCTGCATCTACGCGTTCATCGCCCTCGGCTACACGATGGTCTACGGGATCATCAAGCTCATCAACTTCGCCCACGGCGAGTTCTTCATGGTGGGCGCGTTCGCGGGCTACTTCGTGTTGATGTACGCCGGGATCGAGCGGCTCCCGCTGCCCTACCCGCTCGGGACGCTGATGGCGTTCCTGGTGGCGGTGCTGGCGGCGGCGCTGGCGTCGGCGATCCTGGCCGTCGTCACGGAGCGGCTGGCCTACCGGCCGCTCCAGGGCGCCGATCGCATCGCGGCGCTGCTGACCGCGCTCGGGGTCAGCCTCCTGCTTCAGAACCTGGGCATCCAGGTCTTCACCGCGGAGCAGAAGGGCTACCCGGAGCCGCGCCGCTTCATCACCTTCGAGCAGGCCGAGGAGTTCAGCGGCGAGGCCTTCGAAGGGCCGGTCTACGTCCTGCACGACGTGACCTCGGTGCTCGGCGACGTCTCCGAGAACCGCCAGGTGCTCGTCAACCCCGATCAGCCCTTTGACCCGAAGGTGCTCACCGAGTACCGCGACCCGGACATCTACACGTGGCACGGGGAGCCGCTGGAGGGGTTCTTCGTCGAGCAGCCGATCCCGGTCTTCACCAAGAAGATGATCATCATCTTCGCGCTGGTGATCTCGTTCGCGCTGCTGTGGCTCCTGGTGCACAAGACCCAGGTCGGGCGCGCCATGCGGGCGGTCAGCTACAACCCGGAGGCGGCCCAGCTGATGGGCATCGCCTCCGGTCGGGTCATCTCGGCGACCTTCTTCATCGGCGCCTTCCTCGCGGGGGTCGGCGGGGTGATCTGGGGGATGCGCTACGGCAAGGTGGAGCCCTTCATGGGGTTCCTGCCCGGGCTCAAGGCGTTCATCGCGGCGGTGGTCGGCGGCATCGGGTCGCTCCCTGGCGCGGTGGTCGGCGGGCTCGCGCTCGGCTTGCTGGAGGCGCTGGTCCAGGGCTACCTGCCGAGCGAGTACACGGGCTACCGCGACGCGGTGGCCTTCGTGGCGCTGATTGTCATCCTCATGGTCAAACCCTCCGGGCTGCTCGGCCGTGAGGAGGGAGAGAAGGTCTGATGCTCTACTTCGCCCTCGACCACCTCGTCCATGTGACGATCCTCATCATCCTGGCGCTGAGCCTGAACCTGATCAACGGCTTTACCGGGATGTTCAGCCTCGGCCACCACGGGTTCTTCGCCGCGGGCGCCTACGCCGCGGGCGCCTTCATCCTGTTCACGATGCCGACCGATCCGGGGCTGGCGGTGACCGTCGCCTGGTTCGTGATGAGCCTCGGCGCCGGGATCGCCGCCGCCGCGCTGTTCGGGCTGATCGTCGGGGTGCCCTGCCTGAGGCTCAAGGGCGACTACCTGGCGATCGCCACCCTGGGCTTCGGGGAGATCGTCCGCATCATCGCCCAGAACACGGAGTCGGTCGGCGGGGCGCGCGGCCTGGAGGTGCCCTACCTGCTCATCCCGCGCAGCCGCGACACCGAGATCGCCTACGTCGGCCTCTACCTGACGATCCTGGTGGTCATGGCGGTGATCACCTACGTCGTGATCCGCAACATCCTGCGCTCGACCCACGGCCGCGCGCTGATCGCCATCCGCGAGGACGAGACCGCGGCCGAGCTGCTCGGGGTCAACCTGACGCGCTACAAGGTCGCCGCCTTCGTCATCGGCGCTGGGTTCGCGGGGCTGGCTGGGGCGCTCTACACGAACTACATGACCCAGATCGAGCCCAAGGAGTTCAACCTCATCAAGGGGATCTACATCCTGCTGTACGTGGTCCTCGGCGGGATGGGCTCGATGTCGGGGACGGTCCTGGCGACCATCTTGCTCTACGCGCTCGATAAGGTCATCCTCAACCTGATGCCACCCGAGATCCAGGCGTGGCGCGAGGTCTTCTTCGCGCTGCTGCTGGTGGTCGTCATGGTGAGCCGCCCGCAGGGGCTCCTGGGTCACAAAGAGATCTATCAAACCGCGCTGTGGAAACGGATTTTTGGCAAACGGGGCGACACACAGACCCCAGCCGCGCCGTAAGGAGACAACCATGACTCAGACACCGCTTCTTGAGGTTAAAGGGGTCGTCAAGCGCTTCGGCGGGCTGACGGCGGTCTCCAACTTCAACGTCACGATCCTGCCCCAGGAGCTTGTCGGGCTCATCGGGCCCAACGGCGCGGGCAAGACCACGGTCTTCAACCTCATCACCGGGGTCTACGTCCCGACCGAGGGCACGATCCACGTCAACGGCACCCCGACCGCCGGGCTCTCCCCCGATCGCATCACCGCGCTCGGGATCGCCAGGACGTTCCAGAACATCCGCCTCTTTGAGGAGATGACGGTCCTTGAGAACGTCAAGACCGCCTACAACGTCCGCTCGCAGTACTCCTGGTTCGACTCCATCTTCCGAACCCGCAAGTTCCGCGAGGCGGAGGCCCGGGTGCAACACAAGAGCATGAGCCTGCTCCGCACCATGGGGCTGGACCACGTGGCCGAGGAGCGCTCCGCGTCGCTGGCCTACGGGCAGCAGCGCCGCCTGGAGATCGCCCGGGCGCTGGCCACCAAGCCCAACCTGCTCATCCTCGACGAGCCCGCCGCCGGGATGAACCCTCAGGAGACCGAGGAGCTGATGGCGATGATCCGCGACATCCGCTCCCGCTTCAACCTCACGCTCCTGATCATCGAACACGACATGAAGTTCATCATGCGCCTCTGCGAGCGCATCATCGTGCTCGATCGGGGCAAGATCATCGCCAAGGGGACGCCTCAGGAGGTCAAGAGCAACCCGGCGGTGATCGCCGCCTACCTCGGCGACTCCGCCGTGGACATCGACCTCGGCGCCAAGCAGGGGGAGGCGCCCGCCGCCCCCTCCGACGCGCGCTCGACCATCCCCGCGATCCCGGCCGCCAAGGCCTCCGCGACCGCGACCGCCCCTGCCCCCGAGCCCGAGCCCGAGCGTCACTCCGTCCCGGCCCCGCCCGCCCCCGGGCGCCCCCCGCGCGGCGACGCCGACCTCAAGGAGACCTCGCCGAACATCCCCAGCGCCATCGCCGCCACCGTCGCGGCGGACGCCGCCGCGCGGCAGGCGCTCAACCAGGCCGCCGACGCGCTCCCCACGCCGAGCGGCCCGCCCACGCGCCCACACACCCCGACCGCCCGCGGCCTCGGCGCCAGCGCCCCCCCCGCCGCGCCCGACGCCAACCTGGCGGAGGCGCAGAACGCCTCCGCCGCGCCGCTCTCCCCAGAGGACGCCTTCAAGGACACCGTGCCGGTCCCAAGCGACCTCGCCAAGGCCGCCGTGGCCGAGGCTCAGGCGCAGCGCGAGGCCGACGCGTTCACCGACGGGGGCGACACCCTCCGCGACGCGGTCCCCCAGGAGGACTTCAGCACCACCGTCCCAGTGCCCACCGACGTCGCCGATCGCGCCGCGGCCATGGCCCACGAGGAGCAGCTCGCCTCCGAGGCCAGCGCGCCCCAGGCGGCGACCATGCTCTTGAGCGCCCTCCCCGAGGAGCACGCGCTCCCCACACGGGGGATCGAGGTCAACGCCCCGGCCTCCGCGGTCACCGAAGTCACCGAGCCCGACCCGACGCCGAGCCAGGCCGCTCCGGCGCCGTCGCTCGACCCCGAGCCCTCCTCGCTCGATGACCCCCTGCAGACCCCGAGCACGTCCGCGCGGCCCGCAGTTCAGGAGGCGCTCGAAGCGAAGCAGACCCCAGACGTCGTCCCCGAGCGCGGCTGGACCATGGCGCTGCCCGCCATCGGCAGCGAGGACGCGCTCACCGCGCCTCAACCCGCCGCAGCGCAAGCCTCGCCGGAGGCCACCCCCCAGGGGGGCGACGTACCCTCGTCGGGGTGGAGCAGCATCGGCCTCCCCTCCATCGAGAGCGGCGTCGGCCTCAAGGCCCTCGGTAAGCCCTCGCAGGGTGCCAGCGCCTCGGAGGTCGCCGCGCCCGCCGAGGACGACGTGCCCTCGTCGGGGTGGAGCAGCATCGGCCTCCCCTCCATCGAGAGCGGCGTCGGCCTCAAGGCCCTTGACAAGACGCCAGCCGCAGGCGCCCCGGCGGCCCCCGAGGCGCCCTCCCCCACGCCGGAGGCGCCTACGACCCAGACGCCCGACCTCCAGGTGGAGGACAACCCGCGCAAGGTGACCGCCCCTCAGCCCAACATCCCGCGCACCAGCGCGCGCACCCAGCTCATGGCCGCCATCACCTACCGCGAGGTGCCCCCCACCGACGAGGAGCCGCCGAGCGAGACGCCCACCCCGGACGCGTCCGCCCGCCCCGCGGTGCAGGAGGCGCTCGAGGCGCAGAACACCCCGGACGTCATCTCCGAGTCGGGGGGGAGCAGCATCGCCCTGCCCTCCATCCCCGAGGAGCCCGACTCGCCGCAGGCGAACGCGCCTGAAGCGGCGCCGGGGGGCGACGTGCCGTCGTCGGGGTGGAGCAGCATCGGCATCCCCTCCATCGAGAGCGGCGTCGGCCTCAACGCCATGAAGGAGCCCCAGCAACCCGCCGAGGACGAGCTGCCTGAGTCGGGGTGGAGCAGCATCGCGCTGCCCTCGCTCGAAGACCCCGACGACAACCGCTGACCGCGCTGCGAGAGATCGATGCTCAAGGTCGAAGATATCCACGTCTATTACGGCAACATCCACGCCATCAAGGGCATCAGCCTGACGGTGGAGCGCGGCGAGGTGGTCACGCTCATCGGGGCCAACGGCGCGGGCAAGTCCACGACGCTGCGCGCCATCGCGGGCCTGAACCTCCCGAGCGAGGGCGCGGTCACCTACGACGGCGAACCCCTCGGCGCGCTCTCCCCGCCAAACCGGGTGGGCAAGGGGCTGATCCTCTGCCCGGAGGGGCGCCAGATCTTCGCCAACCTGACCGTCGCCGAGAACCTCAACATCGGCGCCTACCTCAGGAAGGACAAGAAGAAGATCGCCGCCGACCTGGAGCGGGTCTACACCTACTTCCCGCGCCTCAAGGAGCGGATCTCGCAGCTCGGCGGCACCCTCTCGGGCGGTGAGCAGCAGATGCTGGCGATCGGCCGCTCGCTCATGAGCCAGCCCCGGCTGCTGCTGCTCGATGAGCCCTCGCTCGGGCTGGCGCCGCTGATCGTCGAGGACATCTTCACCATCCTCGGGCGGCTCAACCGCGAGGAGCAGCTCACCATCCTGCTCGTCGAGCAGAACGCCCACCTCGCGCTCAACTTCGCCAACCGGGCCTACGTCATCGAGACAGGGCAGATCACCCTCTCAGGCGACGCCCGTGAGATGCTCTCCAACCCCGAAGTGCAGGAGGCCTACCTGGGCATCTGAGCCACAACCTGCTATCCAGGTGAACCTGGGTTCACTCGGCGCCTTCATCGGCGAGGACGGGGATTCATCGACAGAAAGAGGCCATATCATGGACAAGGGCACACGCGTTGAGATCATCAAGGGCTACAAAGGCGTAGGCGTCATCGGCACGGTCTTCTGGTCCGGCCCCGACAAGTACAACGATGGCGAGACGCGCCTCGGCGTCAAGGGCAACGACGGCGAGACCTACTGGGTCAGCGCCAACGACGTCCAGGCGACCGACGAGGAGGCCGCCGAGGTCGCGCCGCCTCGCCAGAACGTGGACGCGGGCGACGGGCCGCCGCTGGCCAAAGGCAGCCGCGTCGAGTGGGGCGACGGCATGGCCGGGTCGGTCTTCTGGTACGGCGCCAGCAAGTTCGGCGACGGGATGCGCGTCGGGGTCGAGGCGGACGACGGCTCCAAGCACTGGCTCGACGCCTTCGAGGTGACCGCCGTCGCGGCGGCCGCCGCGCCCTCCTCGCCCGCCGACGTCGTGCCCCCGCCGTCCGACAACGACCCGGTCAGCAGCAGCAGCGCCCCGCCCTGGGCCTACGACGACAGCGACCCCGGGCCGATGGATGGAGGCTACATCCCCATGAGCGACGAGCCCGTCTACATCGACGACAGCGACATGCCCCCGCCAGACGACCTCTTCTAGGCCGTGTCACCGGGCCTCGGCCCGCTCCACCTCGAACGCCTCGCGCTGCTTGTCGATCCAGTCTGGCCGAAACCGCAGCCGGTAATGGATCGCGCGCCGCGGCGCCGACTTCATCACGTCGTGCCACACCTGAAGCCTCGCCATACCGGCGTTGGCCATGAGCAGGATCGGGGTGTTGCTCATCGGGTCGGTCGTGTGCACGTAGAACGAGTGGTAGTGGTTCCGCCCGTCGTCGCGCAGCCCGTAGATGACGAGGACGTCGCCCTCGAAGACCTCGCCGCGCATGCCGGAAACCATCGCGTAGAACCCCTCCTTGTCGCGGTAGGGCGCGCGGCGCCCCTCGTCGAAGTGGAGCAGGTCGGCCTTGTCCGGGTGCTCGCGCGCGAACTCCAGCAGCGCCTTCACCCGCCGCCGGTGGGTCACCAGATCCGTGAAGTCCAGGAAGCCCTCCGTGCGCCCCGGCTCGTCACCCTTCGGGCGCCACCAGCGCCCGGACCAGCGCTCGGGGCTGTCCATGATGAAGTCCACGCAGACCTGGGGCACGTAGGGGCGGCCCTGCCGGTCGTAGACCGGGTAGTAGTCCCCGTTGACGACGTAGCCGCGGCGCTTGCTCGAATAGGCGCGCTTCCACACCTCCCGCAGCAGCCCGTCCTGCTGCCCTTCCTCGGTCCGCGGCTCATCGAAGCGCAGCCGCTCGTCCACCATCTGCTCGCCCGACTGGAGGATCCCCTCCATGATCGCCGCGTCGCGCCGATCGACCCGGACCTGGTCCAGCACCGCCTGGCGCCGCTCGGGGGGCACCACGAGCGCCAACACCGTCCGCTCCTCCTTCACAAAAGCCGTCGCCTTGAAGGTGTCCCCGCCGCGCAGCGACGCCTGCCCCGTGAGCCGATCCGCGGAGAGCCCCTGCACCGCGAAGCTCCGCAGCGCCAACGGCCTCCTGAGGCGATCGATGTCCCAGGCGTACTCGCCGCTCAGCTCCCTGGGGTCGGTCGCGACCCGATCAAACACCAGGAGGCTGGCCCGCACCCCCTTGCGCGGCCCTTCGGTGTAGACGTAATCGTCGTCGCGGCGCTCCAGCCGGTGCGTCACCGCCCCACGCCGCAAGAAGATCTCGGTGTCCTCCTCCGAGAACAGGTGATCGAGGCGGAGCCGTCGGAACATCATCTGCGCCGTGAAGGGCTCCTCGACGAACAGGTAGCCGCTGCGCAGCAACACCCTCCGCAGGTGCGCCGGGTCGCGCTTGGTGTAGCGCCCCACGAGCGAGCGGATCTTCGTCCACTGCGAGCGGCCCTCCTCGGACCAGATCGCGTGGGCCTCGCGCGCCGCGCGCGGGTTCTCTCGGAAGTAGCGCAGCTGGGTCTCATTCAGCGGTGGGGTCTTGCCAAACAGGAGCGGCGTCAGGCGCGCCACGCGCACCGTCTCGTCCATGGCGTGGCGGTAGATCGCCATCCCCCCCCGCACCGCGATCGGATCGTCGTAGGGTGAGATCTCGGCCTCGGGGTTGGGCGCGTCCACCAGCCACGGCGCGCGCCCCTCCTCCAGCTCACCCAGCGCCGTCGTGTCGTCGCAGAGGTAGACGTCCAGAGGCGGCTCGGTCGGCTCAGGCGCCAGCTCGGGCCAGGCGTCGGCGGGCTCGAACAGGTGACAGGACGGCCTGGGCGGCTCGGGCGTCGGGGTGGGCGCCGGGTCGGGCTCGGGTGAGGTCGTCGGCGTCTTGAGCTGCGCCTGCTCGGGCGCCTCGGGGCGCTGATCGGCGGTGCACCCTGACGACGCCACGCTCCAGAGCAGCGCCCCGAGCAGCAGCCACGCCACCTCGTGACGCGTGGGTGTCGTGTTCCTGATCATGTCTCGCATCTCCACCACCTGCTCCCTGAAGCCGCCTCGCCACCCCACTCGACTGAGGAGTGAGAGCTTGTCTTACGGCTCGCGGCGCCAGGTCGCAAGTCCAGCGCGGTTGTTGGGGGTGTCAACGCACGTTCACACCCTGGATTGTGAATGCTCGGCCACGCCTGGTTGGGGAGGAGGCTCGCCGAGGTCGCTCAGGTGGCGCAGGGAGGTCCTGCCCAAACCTGGCACGCGATCTGCTTTATGTAGGGGACGTGAAGGGGCCCCAATGGTGGGGCCAGAGCCTGGACACCCAGGCCCCGTACAGGCTCAGCTTCACCGCAGCGCCAGCTGCGGGTCCGATCTCCTGTCGGGAGGTGGGTCTCGCAGCAGGCGTTGCACCAGACGACCTTGAAAAGGGATGGCGCGAGGCTCACCACCTCCCCATCCCTTTTCCTTTTCTTGTCAGTGGCTTGAGCGAGACAAGCGCCCACCCTCGATCGCCGTCGAGAAATTGTCCCCGTGGCCTCCCCGTGGTATCCCAACAAGGCCCGGGTCCAGGTCACCCGAGCGCCGTCGTGCACCAGAGCAACGCAGCAACAGGGCGCGGCATTCACGCGTCAACCCACGGAGCAGATGCGAGGCTACCGAACCTCAAGACCCCAGGTCGCGCTCACCAACCGACGCCGCGGTGGTTGGGCGCTGGCCTGCGTCCGGGCGCTCATCGTGATCGCGCTCTGGGCGACGATCCCGGTCGGGATCGCGGCGACCGTGTTCCTCTCCAGCTACCTGGAGCGCGTCCCGCCGACGCCCGATCTGGAGCTGATGCGCTCCCCCCACGCCTCCGAGATCGTCACGACGGACGGGACCCGGGTCGGAGGGCTGATCCGGGGCCGCCGCCCCCACGTCCCGCACGAGGCGATCCCGGCGCGGGTCAAGTTCGCGTTCCTCGCGGCCGAGGACGACGCCTTCTTTGAGCACGAGGGGTTCGACCCGATCGCCATCGCCCGGGCCTTCCTGCGCAACCGCGCGGCGGGCCGCGTGGTGGAGGGCGGCTCGACGTTGACGCAGCAGCTGGCCAAGTCGGTCGTGTCCAACGAGGAGAGCTACGATCGCAAGATCGTCGAGCTGTTCCTGGCGCGGCGCATCGAGGCGCGCTACTCCAAATCCGAGATCCTGGAGGTCTACCTCAACCAGATCTACCTCGGGGCGGGCGCTCAGGGGGTCGCCGCGGCGGCCGAGATCTACTTCGACAAGACGCTCCCCGAGCTGACCTGGGCCGAGAGCGCGCTGCTGGCGGGCATCACCAACTCACCGACCGCGCTCAACCCGTTCCGCAACCCCGACCGGGCGTTGAAGCGGCGGCGGCTCATCCTCCGACGGATGGTGACCCTCGGCGTCATGAGCCAGGACGAGGCCGACGCCCACACCCGAGAGCCCCTCACGCTCCGCGATGATTGGGACGGGGACGAGGACACCGCGCCCTACGCCTCGGTCGAGGCGCGGGAGCTGCTCAAGCAGATGTACGGCGACGACGCCATGGAGACGGGGGGCTACCAGGCGACGCTGTCGCTGAGCCCCACGCTCCAGGATCACGCCCGAGCCTCGGTCGCCCGCGGCTTGCGCGCCGTGGACCGCCGCCAGGGCTACCGCGGCCCGCTCGCCCACGTCGCCGAGGGGTACTGGGAGCCGTTTGAGCGCCGCGCCGCGAAGGTCTACGGGACGAAGGAGGGGAGCTGGTCGCCGGTCCCGATGCGGCCCTACGTCGGGCTGGTGCGCGACGTATAGCCCGGGGCGATGACCGTCTCCGTCGGTGGGATCGAGGTCTCGGTGCCGCTCCACAGCGCCCGCTGGGCCTTCCCCTACGATCGGACCAGCAAGCGCAACGCCGCGGCGGAGTTGACCGACCTCGGCCACGCCTTCGCCCCGGGTGACGTGATCGTCGTCGCCTACGACACCTGGACCGTCCGCGCTCCCGGCGAGACGATCCGACGTCGCCGCAAGCGCAAGCGCCGCAAGGACGACGAGCCGCTGCCCACCCACACCGGGTGGCGCCTCGATCAGCTCCCCCGGGTGGAGGGGATGCTGCTGTCCACCGAGATCGACACTGGCTACGTCCGCGCCGCGGTGGGAGGCTGGGACTTCGACCGCTCCCAGTTCAACCGCGCCATCCACGGCTGTCGGCAGCCTGGCAGCGTGTTCAAGCCGATCGTCTACAGCCGCGCGCTGGAGCGCGGGCTGACCCCGGCCACGGTCATCGCCGACGCGCCGCTCAAGGTCCTCAAGGAGGGCGGTGAGGTGTGGGCGCCGAAGAACGCCGACTGGAAGTTCTCAGGGCACCTGCTGCTGCGGGACGCGCTGGCGCGCAGCCGCAACCTGCCCAGCGTGCAGGTGTTCAACCACATCGGCGCGGAGGAGGCCGCGCGCCAGGCCTACCGGCTGGGGATCACCACCGAGATGGCCGTCACCGAGGCGTTGAGCCTCGGCGCGAGCTGCGTCAAGCCCTGGGACCTGATGCGGGTCTACGGGACCTTCGCGCGGCGCGGCGTGCGGATGGAGCCGCGCATGCTGCTCACGGTCGAGGGGCCTGACGGGCGGATCGAGCTGGATCGGGGGCACTTCGCGGACGCGTCCGCGCCGACGATGGCGCGCCTCGACCGCCTGATCCGCAGCGTCCTCGACTCGCCCGAGCGCGTCCTGCACGAGGCCCACGCCTACCAGATGCTTCACCTGCTGCGCGCGGTGGTCTACGCGGGGACGGCGGGGCGCGCCTCGGCGCTCGGGGTGCCCGTCGCGGGCAAGACCGGCACGACGAACGCCTACGACACGTGGTTCGTCGGGTTCACGGGCGACATCCTGACCAGCGTCTGGGTCGGCGCCGACGACAACGACCGCCCGGTGGGCAGCGGCGAGACGGGCGGGCGAGTGGCGCTCCCGATCTGGCTGCGGTACATGAAGGCCGCCGTGCACGAGCGCCCTCAGCAGGAGATCCTCGGCGAGCCGCCGGAGATGATCGAGATGCACCGCGTCGATCGCGAGCTGGGGATGGCCTCCCAGGACGGGGAGCCGGGGATCAGCCTCCCCTTCGTGCGCGGCACCGAGCCCAAACAGGAAGCCCCGGATCGCAACCAGAAGGCGGCGCTCCGCGTGGATGACGCCTCGACACGGTTCTGACCCAGTGAGGACGCGATGAGCAACACACACACCCCCTCCTTCTTCGAGCTGGATCGATTTGAGCAGCTCTACCTCCCCCGACACGCCGAGATCGCCCGTGAGGCAGCGGCGCTCCGCGGCGAGGTGAGGCCCGCGAGCCAGGACGCGACGCGGGTCGCGGTGTTCGGGATCGACTGCCAGGTCGGCTTCAGCACGCCCGGGGCGTCGCTGTTCGTGCCCGGCGCGGTCGGGGACATGCAGCGCGGCGCCCGCTTCATCCTCGACAACCTGGAGCGGATCACCACGCTGATCTTCTCGCTCGACACCCACCGCGCCTACCAGATCTTCCACCCCGCCTTCTGGAGCGACGCCGATGGGGAGATGCCGCCGCCGATGACCGTCATCACCTCGGACGACGTCCGCGGCAGGCGCTGGCTCCCGATCCGCGACGTCGAGCGGGTGATCGCCTACTGCGAGCTGCTGGAGGCGACCGGGCGCTACGTGCTGACAGTCTGGCCCTACCACACGCTGCTCGGCTCACCCGACCACGCGCTGGTCCCTGCGCTGTTCGAGGTGGCCCACTACCACAGCGTCGCGCGCCAGACCCAGACGCGGCTGTTCACCAAGGGGGAGCACCCGATGACCGAGAACTACTCGGTGTTGGAGCCGGAGGTGAAGGAGATCGACGGGTGGCAGGTCGGGGGGTTCAACACGGAGCTGTTCGAGCTGCTGATGACCCACGACACGGTGTACGTGTGGGGCGAGGCGTCGAGCCACTGCGTGTCGGCGACGCTGCAATCGCTCCAGACGCGGCTTGAGGCGACCGCCCCGGCGCTGATGGAGCGGATCGTGATCCTCAGCGACTGCATGAGCCCGGTCCCGCCGGTCTGCGACGCGAGCGGGGCGCCGTTGCCCGGCCTCGACTTCCCGACCATCGCCCAGGAGCGCCTCCAAGGCTTCTCCGAGGCGGGCATGCGGCTGACCACCGCGGCGGAGGCGGCGAGCTGAGCTACAGCGCGGAGAACTCAACCATCTCCGCGAGGGTCACCACGTAGATGAGCGGCGGCCCCTCCAGGGCCACGAAGTCGTGCTCCGTCTCCTCGCCCATGACGCTCTCGTCGCCTGCTCGGAGGACCGCCCCGGAGCTGTCGAGGAGCCCCCCCTGGATCACCAGGACCACCTCGCGACCCGCATGCTTGTGGTGGGGGAAGCGCACCCCCGGCTCGACCCGGATGAAGCCCGCCAGCGCCCCCGCGAAGCGCGGCCCGGTCGGCAGGTGGATCAGCGCCGCCCCCTCGCACGGCCCCGGCTCCCAGGGCGCGTCTGGGGCGTCGAGCGACGCGAGGAGCCCCCGCACCGCCTCCTCCGCCAGATCGAGCATGCGCGTCAGGCGCCCCACCCAGGGCTCAAAGCGCGCCCCCGGCTCCAGCGCGCCGAGCAGCCGCGAGCGGCTCTCGGGGGCGGGCTCCATGGGGTCGAGGGCCTCGGACATCGCGCACAGCGCGTCCTCCAGCGCCCCAAGCTCACGCGTCAACGCCGGGTCGCGCTTGAGCCGGGCCTCCAGCCGGTCCAGATCGGGGCCATCGAGGTCCCCCAGCAGGTAACGGATCAACTCGTCTTGGGTCTCCATGCTCACACCCCCCCTTCATGCGTCAGCCCGCTGCGGAGCTTCGCGAGCCCCGCGGCCGCGCGCGACTTGACCGTCCCCAGCGGGATGTCCTCCTCGGCGGCGATCTCCGACGACGACAGCCCCCGGAAGTAGCTCAACTCCAACACCGCGCGCTGCTTGTCTGGGAGGCTCATGAGGGCGCGGCGCACCGTCGCGCGGTCTGGCCCCTGCGATGGGTCGTCGGGGCTCGCGTGGCGCTCCAGGAGGGGCTGTGGGCTGTCTTCCATGAGGACGGTCCGGGTGTGGCGAGCCGAGCGGAGGCGATCGAGGACGCGGCTGCGGAGCCTCAGCAGGAGCCAGGTCTTGACCTTGGCGCGGCCCGGGTCGTACGTCCCCGCCTTGCGCCACACCTCCAGGAAGACGTCGTGGAGGACATCCTCCGCCTCCCGACGATCGCCCATCATCCGGTGGGCGGTCGCCAGCATGATGGGCGCGTAGATGTCGTAGAGCGACGCCAGCGCGTCGCGATCCCCGTCGGCGATCGCGATCACCAGGTGCGCGTCCTCACGCCTCCTCGACACAGCCGATGTCATGGCTCAAGCTCCGCTCGGTCCTCGTGATATCAACCCGGTGGCGTGGGGGACGCGGCGGCGCAGTTGAGGCGCTGCGGCGGTTTTGAGCGCGGCGCGATCGTCGCGCGACCACGCCTCCACACAGGCTCGTATGACGTCACCCAGACTAGGGGCCTCCCATCGCCGCGTCAAACCGCCCCCTCATCGCGCGCGGCGGCCTCGTCCAACACCACCGGGCACGGCTCAAGGCACGGAGGCCGCGGCGCCTCGACCGCCTCACGGGCCAGCGCCTCAAGCGGCTCTCGCGCCGCCTCCACGCCCCACAGCCGCGCACACACGCAGCCCCCGCAGGTCTCCGAGGTGACGCGCTCCAGCGCCTCCAGGCGCGTCGCCTGAATTCGGGCGAACATCCCGGTGTGGCGCTCCGCGACCCACCGCAGCGATCGCGGCGTGGCTCCCTCGGCGACCCGCTTCAGCGCGATCATCCGCCCCGGGTAGAGCGCCTCCAGCGCCCAGCTCGCCTCACGCGCGTCGACCGGGCCGAGGCGCCACCCGGTCCGAAGGGTCGGCGCCGTCGCCAGCCGCCGATACCCCCCCTTCGCGTCCAACCGACACCACCGGCGCACCGCCTGGGCGTCGCCGAGGTCGCGCGCGACCTCCCCCGAGGCCGCGCACGTGAGCACAAAGGCCCCCTCCGACGCCGCCGACACCGCCACCTCACCCCAGACCACCTCACCGCGCCGACGCACCTCCTCCAAAAACCTCGCCGCGCCCGGAGCGAGCGCCCCCGAGCCCGACGCCGCGCCATCCCAGCCCGCCTCGCGCGCCCGGTCGAGGATCACCTCCACCATCCGAGGCTCCAGCCCCACCGCGGCCGTGCACCACACCCGCCGCCCGCGCTCCGCGCCCACCACGGGCAGCTCCGCGCCCCCTTCTGGGGCCAGCCCGAGGAAGGTCGGGATCTGCTCGCGCGTGTGAAAGCCGTCGGAGGTGAACATCGGGACCACCACGAGCCGCTCCGCCGTCATCAGGTCGTAGACCTCCGACACGTGGGGCTCCTCATCCAGGAAGACCGCGACGACCTCCTGAAACACCCCGCGGGCCTGGATGAGCGCGACCTGGCGGCGGATCGACTCCGAGGAGCGCTTGTTGCGCGTGGTCCCGTGGCCGACGATCGCCAGCGCCGCGCGGCCAGGCTCCTCGTCGCCCAACGCGCTCAAGGCGCGCGCGAGGATGACGTCCGTCATCTCGGGGTGCGTGCCCACGACCTCACACCGGGTGACCTGAACAGGCCAGGGGCCGTGCGCGTGAAGCTCCCGAGGCACGACGCGGGCGCTGAAGTACCCCTCGGACATGAAGAACGGAACAACGAAGACCGACTCACCCGGCTTTACACCGGCCAACACACGGCTGAGCGAGGGCTCCTCCTTCCAGAACCCGACGAGCACCTGGGAGAAGACGCCTCGCGCTCGGATGCGCTCGGCGTGCGCGTGGCACGGCGCGCTGGAGTCCGGGTTCTTGAGCGAGCCGTGCGCCACCAACACGAGCGCAGCCATGAGCCCCCCTCACTGACGACGCACGTTGATCGGGACGGTGTCCTCGTTGGGGTTGGCGTCGTCGAAGTCGTTGACCCCCCGGAAGTCGCCCGACGCCACGTCGATCCCGATCGCCAGGTTGCGGAACTGGTTCTCGGCGATGAAGGGGCAGATCGCGCCGTCCACGCACATGGGGCGCGACGCGGAGATCCGCACCCCGGTCCCGTCCCGCGTGTTCGACCCCGTGAACGAACAGGCGCTCACCGAGCCCTCCCCGCCGATGATCGGCGCGGCGTCGGCGATCTCGACCATCGCGAGGTCGGCGCGGTTGCTGATCAGCGTGGTCCTGGAGATGCTCCCTGTGCTGTTGGCCTCAAAGAGGATCGGCAGATCCGAGACGATCACCCCCTGCCCCTCGATCTCAAGCTCACCGCGCACCTGAAGGTAGGTCTCGCCCGGCGCCGCCCGCAGCCCCTGGAGGGTCCAGATCTGGAAGTCCTGGGGCGCGATGAGCAGCCGCGTCCCGGCCGACACCTCGACGTTGTCGGGGATCTGAACCGTGAGGAAGGGCTCATCGAGCGGATCCAGCTCGGTGATGGCGTAGAGGCTCACCTCCTCCGAGGTCTGACGCCCGGACATGAGGATGCTCTCCGGCTGACGGTCCGCCCAGGTGTTCGGCCCGAAGACGGTGCCTCCGTCTGTGGCGAGGTTGTCGGGATCGATGTGGTAGGCGAGGTCGCCGATATCGAGGTCGAAGGTGTTGCTGGAGACCTGGCCGCCCGGGTTGGCGCCGACGTCGAAGCGCAGCGCGACGATCTGCTGGTCGGCGCTGGAGGAGAAGGTGTTGTTGAACACCAGGGGCGCCGTGAGCCCCTGGACCAGGATCCCGAGGGCGTTGTCGTGCAGCGTCATGTCCGAGAGCGGCGCGCGGGCGCCCAGGTTGCGGGCCACCACGCCCTGGCCGAAGTTCTCGATCCGCGTCCCGGTCAGGAAGGGGGCCTCGTCCACCGCCTCGATGCACACGCCGCCGCTGTCCTGCTGGCCGAGCAGCGTGGCGTCGAGCAGCTCCAGCTCGCCGCTCCCCTGGACGGTCACCAGGCATGCGACCGCGCGCAGCCCGGTGAGCGTCATGGTGACCCCGTCGAGCGTCGCGCTCCCGGTCGCCTCCACCTCCACCGCGACGTCATCCAGGGAGGTGTCGGTCAACTCCAGCGCCCCGTTCACGCGGAGCAGGCTGTCCCCCACGCCCCGCAGCGACACGGCGTCATCACCGCGCAACGTCGCCGCCTCCACCACCGTCACGGTGCCCACCGGCACGAACGCCGAGAGCGCCCCACCGAGCGGCGCCAACACCAGCTCGTCCAGCTCGTCCAGGTCGCCCACGAGGTGAACCCCCGGGAGCTCATCGCCGCCCACGGCGATCTCGCTCAGCGTGACAACACCCAACCAGTCCGGGTCGAGCTTGATCGCCGCGTCGCGGCTCCGCTGCTCGAACGTGACGTTCTGAAGCGTCACGTCAGGCGCGCCGTCCAACCCGGACAGGTCGAAGCCCACCGCGTCAGCGCCGGAGGCGTTGCGCACGATGGCGTCGCTCACCACCAGCGCCGCCGCCCCCTCCAACGCGAACCCGGTGCGGACCTCCTCCACCACAACGCCGTCCAGCTCAAGCGCGCCGCTCGCCTCATGCTGCACCCCGACCGTCAGGCCGCGGACGCTGCCACCCGACCAGGAGAACGCCCCCTGCGGCACCCCCGCTCCTTGAACCACGATCCCGGTCCCAGGACGCCCGGCGCCGTCCAGCGTGACGTCCTCAGCGACCACCGCGGTCTGGCTCGCGTCGGGGATGTTGATGAGCACCTGACCGCCCGAGTTGGTGACGAGGGTGTCCCCCAGGAGCGTCGCGCCACCGCGCGACGTCTGGACGCGCAGCGTCACCCCGGTCCAGGTCGCCCCCATCGAGGTCAACTCCCCCTGCACGACCACCGTCACCGGAGCCGCGAACCCGGAGTAGATCTCGGCGCCCTGCTCAACGACCAGCTCGGTGCCCCCTTCAACCAGCACCTCATTGCAGTTGATCCGGTAGGGGCCACCCTCCGCGGTCAGGACGCCAGCGACCGCGCCACACAGATCGACGAACTCCTCGTCCGTCGGGTTGGCGCGGCAGCTCAAGCCGCCCTCGGCGTCGCACTCCAGCGTCCCCTCCAGCGTGTCGCCCAGCATGCAGGGGACCCCGTCGCCGCTGCCCTCGTCGATCTCACCGTCGCAGTCGTTGTCCTGGCCGTCGCAGGTGATCTCCTCGTCGGCGCGATCGGTCGCCTCGCACAGGTACTCGCAGCCGTCCGTCTCCAGGTCGTCGTTGAGATCGAACCAGCCGTCGTCGCACCCCTCAAAGGTGCATATCCCGGCGTCGCACCCGGCCACGCCGTGCTCGATCTCACACTGGAGCGTGCATGACCCGCAGGTCAGGGGCGACGTGAAGTCGAAGTCCTCATCGACCTCACCGTCGCAGTCGTTGTCCACCCCGTCACACCCTTCGACGCCCCCGTTGGTGGGCATGCACACCTCGGCCTCGCAGCCGTTCTCGGGCTGCTCGTCCTCATCGAGCCACCCCTCGTCGCAGGCGTCGACCAGGCAGGCCCCCGCGCCGCACACCGCCGAGGCGTTGTCGAGGTCGCACGGCGTGTTGCACCCCAGGCAGTGGTTGAGCGACTCGCCCACGCCGAAGTCCTCATCGACCTCGCCGTCGCAGTCGTTGTCCACCTCGTCGCAGGCCTCCACGCCTGCGTTGGTCGGCTCACAGGCGCTGCGCTCGCAGCCGTTGTCCGGGTTGTTGTCGGCGTTGACGAAGCCCTCCTCACAGGCCACCAGGATGCAGGCCCCCGCCTGGCAGACAGTGGACGCGTTCGTCCGCTCACACACCTGGCCGCAGGCGCCGCAGTTGTTGACGTCGCTGCTCGTCAGCCCCTCATCGACGCGGCCGTCGCAGTCGTTGTCCGCCTCGTCGCAGATCTCCTCGACGGGCATGCAGCCGGTGGTCGTGTTGCTGGTCGGCGTCGTGGTGTTGCTCGCCGTGGTGCCGCCGGTCGTCCCCCCCGTCCCCCCGGTGGACGTGCCGTTGTTGGTCGCCGTCGTCCCGTTGGACATCGGCGACCCCGGCGCCGCGTCGTCGTTGCCGCACCCCACCATCGAAACCCCACCGCCCACGATGAGACACGCAACCCACCAGACCACTCGCTTCATGAACGCCACCTCGCTCTCAAGATTCGGGGCTCCGCGCCCCACCTGGCACACACGCAGACTTTAGCGGCAAGCCCCCCAGGTGTCACACCAGAGACCACAACCTCTCACCAGGGAGGTTCAGGGTGCCGCTTCACGAGGAGGATCCTCGTCGTCAGGGGATACAGCACGAGCGCGGCGCGCTCATGCCAGAGGCCCTCCAACGAAGGGGGGGCCTGGGGCAGGAGATCACTTCTTGGGCGCGAGCGGGTGCTCAAACGGAAGCTCAAATGGAAGCTCCACGCCAAACATCGGGAGCAGGAAGACGGCACCAGCCGCCGCGACCACGAGGATGACGACGATCGCCACCGCGAGCCAGGCGCCGCCCCCAGACGAGGAGGAGGGGGCCTCCTTCTCCGGCCTGGCGATGGTGGGCACGTCCTCCACCCCATCGATATCGACCTCGGGGGCCTCCTCAGGGATCGCGTGGATCCGCTTCGACCCCTCGGCGAGCGTCTCGTCGATCATCGCCGACAGCAGATCGGGGTTCGCCTCGGGCGCCTTGTCCTCATCCTCGGCGTCCGGCTCGCCCTCGGGCTCCGAGGCGACCTCAGGTTCGGCCTCCTCGCCCATCGCCTCCGCGATCGCGTCGCCGATGGCGGCCGACGTATCGACCTCGATCGACGCTTCCTCCTCAGACGGCGCGGCGTCGCGCCGGATCGCCGCCACCTCGGCGCTGGCGAGCGCCTGGAGCCGCTCCTGGGACATGCCGTCCATGACGACCGTCTCGTCCTCCACGCCCGGATCGCGCGGCGGGCCGTCCAGCTCGGCGAGCGCGGCGGGCATCTCCATGGCGATGGTCGCCGCGACCTCGTCGTCTTCTTCTTCGTCGCCCTCCGCCAAGGACTTCTCGTGCTCGATCTGATCGAGCTGCGCGAGCAACGCAGCGGAGTCCAGCGCCACGGTCGCGTCTTCAGCGCCCGGGTCTTCGACGTGGGCGGGCGAGGGCTCCGCCCCCTCCGCCGCGGCCTTGGCGGCGAGCAGCTCAGCCGGGGGCTCGTCGATGGACTCCAACTCGTTGGTCATCTTCGCGACGGCGACGGCCCGGGCAAAAAGCGGGCTCCCGCACGTCGAGCAGATCTGATCGTCGCCTTCGTTTTCTGCACCACATGTCGTACAGATCTTCACACCAACCTCCTCAGGGGCGATGGCCTCAAGCACCTCTGCGTCCGAAGCGCGTACCACCTCTGATGGTACAACATCTCTCCGACCAACACGTGATGTTGTGGCGTTGGCCCTGACTCACCACCGCGAGGATTCAGGTATGACATGTATGGGAGCGAAAAACAAGCGCAGCGTTGGCGCCCGTCAGTGGTTGCGGTGGTAGACAAACCGCTCGGAGGTCTCCAGCTCCTGTAGAGCGAGCGTATCGGCGTCGATGTGCTCGATCAGGTAGCTGCGGTTGTATTCGGGCAGGATGAGCAGGGCCTGGTCGTCCGAGAGCACGACCCGCGTGGGGTGCACCTCGACGTCCTCAAGCAGGAGCGCGATGTCGCCCGTGACGGCGTCGTGGCCCAGGAAGGTGATGTGCAGCTCGGGCTGACCATCGTCCGCGGCGCGCGTCCAGTCGCCCGGCAGGAGCCCCTCCAGCTCACCGGCGAGCCGCTCCTCCCCCGGAGTGCGCCCCGATGAGAGGCTGTAGAGCAGCTCCTGTTGGGCGTTGTCCGACCAGGCGTCGCCGTCTTCGTCCACGCAGCCTGTCAGACAACACACCATCATCAGCGCAGGCAGCGCGCCTCGAGTGAGCGTGTGCAGTGTATGTTGGAGTGAGCCGATCTTCATTCGTCTATTGAGTCCACGCGTCTCAAGGGTCGCGCGACGCGCCTTGAGTGGGGTCACCTCTTCACACACCAAAAAGATACAACCGCCCCCCCAGGCTGTCAACCGGACAACCGACGCCGACTGCCCTCCGACCTCGGATCGATGACGGCCAAGGCGGGCGTCAGCGCGGCGCGAAGGTGAAGGGATAGGTGACCCGCACCAGCCCCTCGGGGAACTCGGGGAACTTCAAGCGCCGGACCGACGCGGCGATACAACCCTGCACCGCCGCGTCACCCATCGAGGACGCCGCGTTGGCGGTCGTCACCCGCCCGGTCGGGGCGATCGTGAAGTGGACCACGACCCGCCCCTGAAGCCCGGGCTGACGCTGGAGCCCCTGCTCGTAGCAGTAACGGAAGCGCGCCCGGTTCGCGCGAATCCGGCTGCGGATGATCGCCTTGGAGAGCGACCCCTGGACCACCGGGGGGCCTGGGCGGAACGTCGGCACCAGCGGACGACGATCGTCCTTCGGCAGCTCCTCCAACATCCCCTCGTCTCCTCGACCGCGGCGCCGAACGCCGTCAGGGAGCCCCCCGGGCGCCACCTTGAAGCGCTCCCCCGGCGCCGCGCCCGGCTTCGGCACGCCGCCGAGCCCGCCAGGCAGCCCGAGCGCCGGGCTCGCCGCCGACGCCCCCGGCGTCAGGTTGCGCGTCGACGCGTCCAGATCACCCAGCGCCAGCGCCCCCTGCTTGCTGAACACCTCCAGCGCCCCGCTGTTGTTGGCCTCCCGCTGCCCCTCCGGGCGCCCCTCGGCCCACCGCCGCGGCGACGGGCGGGTGGACTTCGAGGCGATCGGCCCCGGCTCCGACTCGCGCTGCGGCAGCGACGCCTTTACGAGGCGCTCGACCTCGGCGTCGACCACGTTGGCCTGCTCATCGCGCCCCTGCGTTCGCAGCGGCACGGGCACGCTCGCGAACGTGTCCGTGGGGAGGTAGCGCTCCGAGAGCTCCAGGTCGTCCTCCAGATCCAGCGCCACCCCCTGCGCCGGGATCATGAAGGCCAGCAGGAGGACCACCAGGTGCAACGCCGCCGACACCGCCCCCGAGACGCGCGACGTGCGCCGCTCAGGGTCGTCCGCCTCCGGCAGAGACCCGGGGAGCACCTGCGGCTCGGCCTCGATCGTGATCCGGTAATCATCACGGCGCAGCTCCAGGCGGTCGCGCGTCCGCAACACCATGCGGCCCAGGCCGCCGCGCGCCGGAGCGATCGACCCCGCCTCCCACAGCTCACCCAACTCGAACGACACGCCATCGCGCACCGCGACGCCCGACATCCCTCGCGACACCACCACCTCAAGGGCCTGCCCCCGGTGGGCGATCATCGCCACCCCGCGAGGCAACAGATCGCTGTCGGCGCCTGGCGCCGTGGGCGCGTACGTCGCCCCTGGAGACACGCAGCTGTCCTCCAGGAGGAACGGCCCCCGCGCGATCCGCACGTAGCCCACCATGTTCGTCGTCTGCTCGCGTTGCCCGTTCTCCGTCATCACCGTCCCTCCTTGATATTGCCTAAAACCCAAAAATCATCTCTTCAAAACGACACAGCGCGGCCTGTGCACGAGTGTCCCGCAGGTGGTGCGGCTCGTCTGCGCAGTGAGCGTCCCTTGAGGGAGAACATCGGCGCGGTGTGTTACGCCCCGATGAGCTGTGACGGTCTCGTCATCAATGGACAACGAGGGACCGGGAAGGTTCCCGATTTTTGCCCGGCACATGGATGGGCGAGGGGGCGGGCAGGTGGTGGGGGAGGTGCGGCTCGAGCTGGACCACGATGTCTTGAACGTCCACGAAGTGGCTGTGGAGCAGGCGCTTGAGGAGCAGCATCCGCTCGCCCGCCTCGGCGAGCGTCGTCTCGGGGCAGAAGGTGACGTGCAGGTCGAGGTGGACGTGTCCCCGCATCCCGCGCGAGCGGACGTCGTGGCACGAGAGCAGCCCCGGCACCTGATGGGCCACGGCCTTCACCTCATCGGCGTCCAGCCGTGACTGGTCCATCAGCACCCCGAAGCCGCGACGGATGATGCTGGCGCCCGTAAAGGCGACCATGCCCATGACGATGAGCGCGGCGAGTATGTCCGCCGCGGCGAACCCGACGGAGGAGAGCCCCATGCCGACCAGCGCGGCGAGCGTGGTCCACGCGTCACAGCGGGTGTCGGCGGCGTCGGCGCGGAGCAGCTCGGAGTCGAGGCGCTCCCCCTCGGACGCCTCAAACCGGGCGAGCAGCGCGCTGCTCACCAGCCCAACCAGCGCCGCGGCCCAGGTCCAGGGGCTGATCTCGGGCGCGTGGCCGTTGGAGAGGATGGCCGAGAACACATGGCGCCCCATCTCGACGGCGCCGTACAGGATCCCGACCCCGACCAGGAGCGCCGCAGCGACCTCGGCCTTGTGGTGCCCGTAGGGGTGGTCGTCGTCGGGTGGCTGCGACGCCACCCCCATGGCGGTCAGCCCGAGGATGTTGTTCGCGGCGTCAAAGGCCGAGTGGACCGCGTCCGCGAGGAGCGCCGCCGAGCCGCTGAGCACCCCGGCGGCCCCCTTGAGCGCCGCGACGCACAGCGTCACCCCCAGCACCCCCCAGAGCACGCGCCGCACCTGAGGCGCGCGCCCCTCGCCGCCGTGACTTAGGCTGGCCGAAGACTGAACTTCGGGGCGGCTCCCGTCCGGGCTTTGTGACTCCAAAGCGTCTGTTTTCATCGCGCTCATGGGATGATTCGTTGCTCCAAAACCTCGCGCGCGGCGCCAAAAACGACCGAAGGGTGCCGCCTGGGCACCCTCCTCATTCGCATCATGGGGTCGGCTCCTTGTGCGAGCCGCGCTGTGTGCCTTGTTATAGGTCGTCACGACCGACGACGCAAGGCTCAGGCACGATTGACTTTGAGGCGGGGGTCGGGGAACATGACCAACGTGCTCTGGATCGTGCAACAACACAGGCTCACGCTTCGCGACGTCGCGCCAGGATTTTGCCAGACGTCGCTCCTGTTGAGAGAATGACGCCAGGTGACTGCTCCGCGCGGCGAACACCACGCATGGTGGGAGGGCGCGCGCCTGTGTCGAGGAGAAGGTGCCCATGAGCGAGGAGACCGAGACCAAAGAGTACAAGTACGTGGGCAAGACGGTCGGAAACGTCAGCGTCCGCTCGGTCATCGCCGAAGGGGGGATGGGCGTGATCTACCTCGGCGAGCAGGCGCTCACCGAGCGCAAGGTCGCCGTCAAGATCCTGCGCCCCGAGCGTCAGCGCTCCCGACGCGACCGCGAGTACTTCCTGCGCGAGGCCAAGGCCCTCAGCCAGGTCCGCCACCCCTACCTCCTTGAGCTCTACTCGTTTGGCACCACCGAGGACGGCGAGTACTACATGGTGCTCGAGTACGTGCCCGGGCGGACGCTGCGTCAGGTCGTCGAGCAGGAGGGGGTGCTGTCGCCGCTGCGCTGCGTGCACCTGTTCCGACAGCTCCTGCTGGCGCTGGAGGCGACCCACGCCCACGGCATCCTCCACCGCGACCTCAAGCCCGACAACCTCCTCATCGAGGAGCTGTCCAACAGCAAGGAGCGGCTGCGGCTGGCCGACCTCGGGCTGGTCAAGTTCACCCGAGGCAACATGCGACCGCTGACCGAGGTCGGCATGACCGTCGGCACCCCCTGCTACATGTCCCCCGAGCAGGTGCGGGGCAAGCGGCTCGACGCCCGCAGCGACCTCTACAGCACCGGCGTCCTCATGTTCGAGGCGCTGACCTCCTACCTGCCCTACCCCAAGGCCCCCAACATCGACAAGCTGCTCGATCACATCCTCGACTCCAAGCCCGCCAAGCTCGTCCGCGCCGACTCGAAGTTCAAGCGCTACCCCGGCCTCCAGCGCCTCCTCGATCAGCTGCTCGCCAAGAAGCCCGCCCACCGCCCCACCAGCGCCGCGGAGGTGATCGCCATCTTCGACCGCCTGCTGGAGACCGAGCTGGCCGAGGCGCTCCAGAAGGCCAGGATGGAGCGGCGCGAGCAGGACCCGGCGCTCATGTCGCGCCAGCAGCTCAACGCCGACGTCGACCCGCTCCTGCACCACGGCGCGCCCCAGCCGAGCGTCGCCCCCAACCCGTCCATCGGAGAGTCGGTCGAGAAGGGGGTCGTGATCGCCTTCATGACCGGCGACCGGGCCAGCGGCCAGAAGGTCTCTCCCTCACCGCGGCTCCTGCAAGGACTCCGCGCCTGGATTGAGGAGGGAGGGCCGATCATCGCCGCCGAGCGCCAGGGCAACACCGCCACCTATGGGCTCTCGCGCACCGCCGAGTCCGAGCGCATGCTCGCTGGCCTGCCCTACCTCCTGCACCGCATCAAGAAGGAGTTCCCCGATCTCAGCATCGGCGCTGGGATGGCCGCCGGCCCCTTCAAGACCGACACCAACGGCCGACCTCAACGCGACAAGACCGTCCTCCAGGCGCTCAAGTACGCCAAGCGCGCCGCGGACGGTCAAATCCTCGTCGGGCGGCGCGCCGCCGAGCAGTTCAACCTCAACCCCTCGCGCAAGCCCTCCTGATCCCCCACCTCCTGCGTCCGTTGGCGCCGGATCGATGTCCGATCGACACACCAGGCTAAGGCGAGCGGGCCAACCGCCGATACTTCAACAAGGCCCGACAGGTCGAACCCTCACATCGGATGGGGGGCCACGGCGTGCGGCCAGTGTGAATACCCAGGTCTTTGAGAGAGAAGGCGGCTTTCAAGGTGTTGCGGGTGTTCCCTCAGGAGGAGCGATGGTGGCCGAAAAGATCTTACAGCTCTCGGACTTCCCCACGAAGGGCCAGGACGCGACGGCGCGCCCCACCGAGCGACGCGGCTCGGCTCGGGTCATCCCCTTCATCCACCCGCGACTGCGCCAGGCCGTGGCGCAGCTCAGCGCCCAGGCCCGATCACACCACGCGGAGCCCGACCTGAAGCGGTACCAGGAGCAGATCGCCCGCGGCGACTACCAGGTCGACTCCAGCGACCTCGCCGAGCTGATCGTGGACTCCCTGTTTGAGGAGAGCTAACCCATCAGGACCTTGGCGTAGAGCATCGCCAGGACCGCCACACCCCAGATCACGAGGTTGAGGATGAACGGGATGTCTCGGATCATCCGATCGGTGGGGCTGTCCGCGCTCTCGGCCTTGGAGACGAGCATGTAGAAGCGCATGATCCCGGCGATGGCGAACGGGATCGTGACGTAGAGGTAGGGGGCGTCGGGCGCCGGGGCGGCGCCCGAGTGCCAGGGCTTGCTCGGGAGCGACACCGAGAGGGTGTAGGCGGTGTAGGCGGCGATCGTCAAGCCAGCGGTGCCGAGCAGCGCGTGGTTGAGGTAATCGAGCCGGTAGCGCTCCAGCACCCGCCGCTGCTTACCGCGCCGGGTCCCCGCCTGGATCATCTCGTGCTTGCGCTTGCCGAGCGCGAGGTAGAGCGCCAGCAGGAAGGTGCAGCCGAACAGCCACTCCGAGATCGCGACGTCGATGATGAAGGCCCCGGCCATCGTGCGAAACAAGAAGCCGAGCGCGATCGTGATCACGTCGATGAACACGACGTGCTTGAGCTTCATCGAGTAGAGCACGTTGACGACCAGGTACACCAGCGCCACCACGCCGAAGCGCCAATCGACCGCGAACGACGCCCCGATGCTCCCGACGCCGATCACCACACAGGCGATGATCGCCATCCGCACCGGCAGGATCCCCGAGGCGATAGGGCGGTTGCGCTTGGTGGGGTGCTGTCGATCCTTCTCGACGTCGAAGACGTCGTTCATCAGATAGACCGTGCCCGAGATCATACAAAACAGGAACATGCCCAGGACCGCCTGAAGCACATGCGGGACGCTGAACAACTGAAGCGCGAACACCAGCGGGGCGAGAACAAACAGGTTCTTGACCCACTGGGTTGGCCGCATGGACTTGAGGAGCCCGTATAGGGCGTTGCCTGATTTCGCTGAGGTCGTCATCTCCAAAAACTCATCCAAGGTGTGTCGTCACAGCGCGCCGCTCCAGGGTACGGCCCGGGCTCATCGTGTGGAGGGCGCGCGTCACTCGCCGCGCTCTCCATGCATAAACTCAGGGAATCTGGTCATGATTGTGTCGGGATCAAGCGCCATCGGTTGACGGAGCGTCGCCACGGGGTAGGTGCAGTACCGGGTGGCGAGCACGGCCGCGGGCCGATGGTTGCCGCTGTTGCCCACCCCGCCGAAGGGCAGGCGGCTCGACGCGCCGACCGTCGACCGGTTGAAGTTGATGATGCCCGCGCGCAGCCGCCGCGCCAGGCGCTCGAACCGCGCCACGTCCGCGGTGATGACCCCCATCGAGAGGCCAAACGGGGTGGCGTTGGCGACCTCGATCATCCTCTCCTCGTCGCCGTCCGCGACCACGTGCACGATAACGTCCGGCCCGAAGATCTCCAACGTGTCGTGCTCACCGCCCACCGCGTCGGGCTCGGCGCGCCACAGCGCCGGGAGCACGTAGTGACCCGCGTAGGGGCCGTCAGGCCCGTCGACCTGCGCGGGCCGGTTGGTCCGCACCGCGATCAGCCCCTCCGCGGCGGCCTTCTCGGGGACCGCCAGGAAGCGCTCCTTCGCCGCGGCGTTGATCAGCGGCCCCATGAAGGCGTCGGGGTCGAGCGGGTGCCCCACCCGGACACCGTCCCAGATCCGCTCCAGCCGCGCCAGCAGCCCCTCCACCAGCGACTCCGCCACCACCACCCGGCTCGCCGCCGAGCAGCGCTGCCCGGTGGTCAGGAGCGCCCCGGTGCCGATCTCATAGGCGGCGCGGTCCAGGTCGGCGTCCTCGAACACGAGCACCGTGTTCTTGCCCCCCATCTCCAGCGCCAGCAGCTTCCAGGGCTGCTCCACCGTCGCGCGTCGGATCGCGATCCCGGCATGCACCGAGCCGGTGAACAGGACCGCGTTGACGTCGGGGCTGGACACGAGCCGCTTCCCGGACGCGACCCGCCCCTGGACCATGTTGAGCACCCCGGGCGGCAGCCCCGCCTCGTGGACGATCTCCATGTAGAGGTCGGCGCAGGCCGGGGCCAGCTCGCTCGGCTTGAAGACGCACGTGTTCCCCGTCGCGAGCGCCGGGATGATGTGCCCGTTCGGCAGGTGCAGCGGGAAGTTGAACGGCCCGATCACCGCGCACACCCCCAGCGGTCGATAACGGTAGCCGCCGTCGATCCAGGAGGTCCCCGGGGTCAACACCTGCTCCTGCACCGCCTCCATCCCGTCTGCGAGCGTCACCGCGACCTTGGCGCCCAGCGCCCCGGCCTCACCGAGCGCCTCCCAGCGAGGCTTGCCCACCTCGCGGGCGATCCGATCGGCGACCTCCTCCTTGCGCGCGTCAAAGGCGCTCGCCAACGCCCGCAGGTGCTCCGCGCGCCGCTCCGGGCCGAGCGCGTCCCAGGCTGGCCAGGCGCGCCGCGCCGCCGCGATCGCCTCCTCCACCGCCGCCTCGTCCTCGGCGAACTCACCCAGCACGTCGGTCCCGTCCGCCGGTGACCGCGACACCCAGACCTCCGAGGAGTCTGCCGCCGGAACCCATCGACCGTTGATGTAGTGCCTCATACCGTCTCTCTCGCGCGTGCTTTCATCCAAACCAGCCCGCGTGGTGGGTCTCGGGACCGCCCCACACGAGCAGAACTCACCGAGGCGGGCTCCCCAACCGCGCCTCGACCACAGGTCGTCCGTCCGCCGCGGGTGACCCGGGGGTCCACGGCGCGACCTCGACGGCACCTCTCTTACCGTGTGACGCGACCGCGGTCCAGATCCCGCCGCCGCGAACCAACCGCGCCTCGATCCACCCGCCCGCGTCCATCGGCACAGGGCGCGCCGCGCGCACGGGCGTGAGCGCCGTCGCTGGCCCCGACTCCCCGATCACGGCGCAGCCCCTCAACGCCTCGCAGCGCATCAGCCACAGGGCGTCCACCGGGCGGCGCGGCGTCGCCGTGTACCAGACGTGACCCTTCTCCACCTGCGCCTCGATCGTGACCGGCGCGCGCAGCTTGCAGCCGCTGCGACCGTCGTAGGGGAAGCGCACCTCCCCGATGAGATCCCCCAACGCCGCCCCCTCGCTCGGCTCGGCGCAGTGGAGCCCGTCGAGGTAGTCCACCAGATCGACCCCCTCCACGCCGCGCACCCGCGGCTCGCCCGAGCGGAGGTGGTCCAGCAGCGGTTCGACCGCCCCGAGGCCCAGCGCGACGCTGTCGGCGCGCGTCCCCTCCGACGCGTCGTAGATGTCCCACAACATGGACGCCACCAGGTACTCGCTGATGTCGGCGCTCATGTCGCGCCCGGTGAACGCTCCGTAATCCGGGTCCGGCTCCTCAACATCATGAAGGATATACCAGTCTCCCAGGGTGTCATAGTAAGCCACGTCACCTCGCACCATGGACGAGAAGAAGGTCGCCCACCCCTCCGCCCAGGCCAACCTCGGGTCGGTCGGCGTGCCGTCGTGGCTGCCCCCCGGCGAGTCGTCGGAGGAGTAGGTGTTCTGCACGTAGTGGCCGACCTCGTGGAGGATGACCGGGTCGTCCAGCGCGTCATTGTCGTCCAGGAGCCCGAGCAGGTAGATGGACGGCGGCGAGTCGCTGTGCTGGTAGCAGGTGCCGCACGACAGCGCGCGGCCCGGCTGCCAGACGACGTGGAGCGGCGGTGGCGGCTCCTCAAAGCCAACCTGCGCCCCCCACCAGACGAAGCCGCGCCGCGTCGCCTCCAGCGCGTTGAACGGCTCCGCGACGCCGTTCGCGAGCGGGATCTGGACCGCCGCGACCTGCTCGGGCGCCTCCGATGGGGGCTGGAGCCCCTCGGTGAGGACCGCGGCGTAGAGCTGGCGCTGACCATCGACCACGTCCACGGCGGCCTCCTCACGCACCCGTGACAACACCCGGAGCTTGATCTGCGCGGCGCTCGCGCCGTCGTACTGCACCGCGTAGCCCCCCTGCGCGTCCGTCACCGACGACCCGAGCAGCTCCTCCGAGCCTCGCTCCAACACCTCCACCACCGCCCCGGGCAGCGGCGCCCAGGTGGTCTCCGAGTAGCTCCCGGCGACCGGATCGAAGATCGGATCCTCGAACGTCACCTGACCCGACACCCGATGCTCCCCGGTGGGCGCCAACCCCTCCAGCTCCAACGACAGCGTGTAGCTGTTGGAGGCCCCCTCATAACCGAAGATCCTCGCCGTGTAGCGCCCTTCGCGCTCGATCGCGTGGCGGATGAACTCGCCGTCCGTTGAGGAGTCGCTCGTCGCCAACGACGCGCCCTCCGCGTCCAGCAGCTCCAGATCCAGATCGCCCGCGTCGTGGGTGAACGCCAGGCTCGCGTTGAGGATCACGCCCGCAGGCAGCTCCACCGCAAACAGATCATCGTCCCCCGTGCACACGCGGCCGCTCACGACGCGCACCTCGCCGAGCGGCTGGGCGTCCTCGGGGACGTCGTTGTCCTCATACGCGTCCTCGTCGCAGTCGCCCGGGTCCGAGTTGCGCCGCACGAGCAGGGTGTAGTCGGCGCTCGCCCCCTCGTAGCCGAAGACCTGGAGGGTGTAGCGGTCCGAGCGCTCAACCTGGAGCTGAATGAACTCATCGTTATCCGAAGACTGGGAGCGGGCGATCTCCTCAAGGTCGCCGTTGTACAGATAGAGGTCGAGATCGCCCTGAGCGTGACGAAACTCCAGCCGAATCGTCAACAGATCGCCCGCCTGGGCGTCGAGGGCGAACCAATCCTGATCGTCGCGCCCGCAGACGCGGGCCTGGAGCGAGCCGCTGCCCTCGAAGGGGGTCGCCACGCCGGGGGCGTCGTTGGGCTCGTAGGCCGCGCAGGCCTCCTGGGTGTTCGAGTCGCCCTCGGACAGCGCCGCGGCGGTCCGGCTTGAGTCGCCGCGGCAGGCGACGGCCATCATCATCAACGCGAGGCACCCGATGTAGACGCGCATGACTTCCCTGTGGTTTACATCGTCTCCGAGGCGATCCATGATCAGGTCGAGGGCGCTCCGGGCCACCCCTGGTTCATGGTAGCATGAGCGCGCCCCGAGACGTCCCCCGAGCGTAGCGGGAGTTGATCCAAACGGCCAGCCAGGAGCGGAGCGCACAACATGCACACACCCCACGGCCACTGGACGCTCCTGCTCGCGGCCCCCTCCGTGGAGGTTGACCGCGCCGCCGAGCAGGAGCTGGTCGAGGCCCTGCGCGCCCGCCAGGGCCGCGCGACCCTCGGCGACCTGGTGCGCGACACCGGGCTGCCCCGCGCCAGGGCCGAGACGACCGTCCGCGCCATGCTCGGGCTCTACCGGAGCCACCTCGCCGTGGATGAAAACGGCGAGCTGCTCTACCTCTTCCACCCTTCGATGGAGCGCCGCGTCAGGGCGTCGGACGGCTGGCAGCGGTTCATGAAGACGCTCCGCGGCGCCTTCGTGTTCGGCTTCAAGCTGACGACGATGCTGATCCTGGTGGGCTACGTGGTCGTCTTCTGCCTGCTGATCATCGCCGCCGTCGTCGCCATGGTCGCGCTCCTCGAAGATGTCCCCGACGTCGTCGACGTCGGGGAGGGCGAGGGGTGCTTCGGGGCGCTGTTCGAGTCGCTGTGGTTCTGGGACGTCGGGTACGTGATGTACGTGCCGATGATGGACATCTACGCGCCGGGCGTCGGGTTTGGGCGAGACGACTCGGCGAGGGCGCATGGGTGGCGGCCGCTGACGCTGAGGACGCCGGGCGCGCTCGACGCCCGGTACGTGGGTGACACCTACCGCACCGAGCGCAGCCGCAAGCACCACTTCTACGAGGACGTCTTCTCGTTCGTGTTCGGGCCGCAGGTGCCGGAGCCGCCGCCGCTGGCCAACGAGCGCGAGCTGCTGGCGTTCATCGAGGAGAACCAGGGGATCATCACCCGCACCGAGCTGATCTCGCGCACCGGGGTGAGCGTCGAGGAGGCCGAGGAGGAGCTGGCGCGGCTCCTCGCGCGCTACGAGGGGGACGTCGAGGTCACCGAGGCGGGGGAGCTGCTCTACACCTTCCACGAGCTGCGCGTCACGGCGGGCAACGAGGGGCGCAAGAGCCAGCCCGCGCCGCCCGCCTGGCACCGCTTCGAGGGGGACAGGCCGCTGACGGGCAACTCAATGGGCGTGAACATGGCGATCGGCGGGATGGCGCTGTTCACCATGGCGATGTCGGTGATCGCCCCGGTGGCGCTGTTCCCGATCCTCAACCTCGGGGCGCTGGCGGCGATCCCGCTGTCGGCGATCCCGCTCGTGGTGAGCCTGCTCTACTTCGCCATCCCGTTCGTGCGAAGCTTCGCGGTCCGCGCCGAGAACCGCAAGCGGCGAGCCCGTAACATTCGGCGAGGGGCGCTGCTGGTGATCTTCCGCCACCTGGCGCGCCCGGAGGGGACGCCGCTGCGCAAAAAGGAGCTGCCCGCACAGGTCCGGGAGCTGCTGTCGCGGCTCCGCGCGCTCCCGAGCGCCGACAACAACGCCCAGCGCGACGTCGATGAGGCGCTGGGCGTGATCCGGGACGCCGAGATCATCCCAGTGTTGGAGGAGCTGCTCACCGAGCTGGAGGCCGAAAAGGAGGTCGACGAGGGCGGGGACACCCTGTTGACCTTCCCCCGGCAGCGGTCGGAGCTGCGGGCCGCCGATCTCGCGCGCCAGGTCCGGGGGAACCTCGACGTTCGCATCGGCGACATCGTCTACTCCAGCGCGGACGAGGACGACGCCCCGCTCCAGGATCAGCTCGCCGAGCTGGAGCCGGAGGCGCCTCGGGCGTTCAACCCGGAGCAGAGCGAAGACGCCAGCCTGTTCAGCGACTTCGACGCCCAACTCCAGGCCGTCGGAGGCTCACCGCAGCGAGCGACCCAGGAAGCGGCGGCGGAGGAAGCGGAGGAGGTGGTGGTGGAGGAAGAGGCCGTCACCCGACAAAAATAGACACATAGCGACATATTGACATTACTTACGTCACCAAAACCGCCTGAATCACGCCTCTCCATCCACCCACCAGCGACAAAAACCAACCTCAGACCGCCTCTATCGCGGCACTTATGACATTTCGACGCCACGTCCTGTCATCCTGGCACGCCCCTCGCAATGCAGTCCTGTCGAGGCGCGACGCCGTGGGCACAGCCACCGACCGCGCCAACACCCGACGGCTCGTGATGGGCCCTGCTCAAGGAGACGCTGACATGAAGACCTCAACCCACGCCCTCGTGTTCGCCACCGCGCTGATGACGCTGACCGCCGCCCTGACCGGGTGCGCCGACTCCGAAGACAGCACCACGCCGGTTGGCGATGTCGGCGGCGAGAGCGACGAGTTCGTCGAGGCGCTGCCCAACGACGAGATGTTGTCGATGTCCATGTCCTCCGACGAGGTGATCACCTCCGAGCAGGGGCTGAGCACAGTCGAGCAAGGGCTCCAGCCCGCCGGGCTCCGCCAACACACCGAGGACCTCCTCCGCGGCATCAACGGCCTGCGGCAGAGCACCCAGGAGGCGATCGAGCTGCTGACCTCCTCCGTCGAGCCCGTCACCCTGACCCAGGCCAACACGACCTGCAAGCGGTGGGAGGCCGACGGCGAGCGGGCGAGCTGGCAGCTGACCTCCTGCCTCAAGAACCGTCAGGCCAAGCACTACGGCTACATCCTCCGCGGCCGGGCGCTGGACTCCACCAGCGACGACGACTACGTCGCCGTCTTCGCCGGGGAGGGCTTCGTGCTCCCTCGCCATGAGGGTCGCCGTCGCGGCCGCGGCGTCGCGCTCTACGACTTCAACAACCTCGCCGCGCTGACCGGCGCCTCGGCTCAGGGCCAGCTCGGGATCGGCTACCGCGCCGCCGGTCAGATGCGCCAGCTGAACATCGGCCTCAAGGAGGTCGCCGGGGCCAACGCCGAGCAGCCGCTGAGCGCCGCCTACCGCTTCACGCACGCCATC
>PBBL01000070.1 GCA_002716585.1 Myxococcales bacterium
CGCCGCCAACCAGTGCTCGACCGTCCGGAGGCGCTCACCGCGCGGCCCCTCCAGATCGGTGGCGAGCACCCCGCTGGCCCGCCGCGCCGCCTCCGGCCCCATCGGCACCACGTCGCCGCTCGGCGTCACCCACCCCAGCAGCCCGACGCTCGGGGCGCGCGACCACCAGCCTCGCGTCGGCTCGCCGCTGTGCAACCCGGCGCCGACGAGCGCGACGCGCCCCTCGCCGAGCGCGCTCAGGAGGCCTCCTGCAATTCGAGCGCGGACAGCACCGCGTCCACCTCCGGATCCAGCCGCAGGAGCCGCACCTCCTCCTCCGTGAGGTAGGCGGTTCGGCGGCTGCGCAGGTGCGTGATGACGAGGAGGAGGCGGCGCCCCCCGCCCCACCCCTGCGGATCGGGGGCCGCGGCTGCGTCGCGCGGCGGCTCGGCGGGCTCCAGCGTCACCGCGCACTCCGGGCCGTAGCGGCGCAGATCGTCTTGAATGGAGCGCAGGTGGCGCACGATCCGCGTCGCCCTCCGCAGGTTCGGATCCTCGAACGCGGCGAAGTTCTTGTTGCGGCTCATCCCCTGACCGAGGAGCATCCGCTCCACAATCCTGTAAAGCAGGTCGTTCATGATCCCTGACGCTGTGCACGGGCGTCCTGCCCGGAGCGTACATCATAGCAGCCGGGTCCCCGCAGGCGCAAAGGCGCCGCTTCCAGCGCACCAGCGCTGCTGGGGGGGAGTCGGCAGGCGCGCCGCCCCGTGTCGAACACGCGTGGGCGCCAGCGGGGGTGTGGGAGAGGGGGTGAGGGGCCGCCCCAGCCACGTCAGCGGCCAGGGCGCCCTCAGGGGGAGGGGGGAGCGACGCTCAGCGGGTGGCGGTGAAGCTGCCCGAGGCGCGCTTCCCGTTGATGGTCCCGGAGACGGAGCCCGTCGCGCGGTTGCCGACGATGCGGCCCGAGACGCGCAGCGAGGTGCCCTTGTTCGCGCCCGAGCCCGAGAAGGTCGCGCCGCGCACCGAACCGGAGAGGCCCGAGACGAACTTCTCGCCGCTGTTGGTGCCCTTCATGTTGCCCGAGAGGCGGTTGGAGCGGATGGAGAGCATGATGGTGCCCCGCAGCCCGCCGCCGCGCAGCGTCCCGCGGAAGGTCCCGTAGGTCACCTTCTCCTTGTCCTTGTCGTCCTTCTTGGCGTCGCCGTCCTTGGTCTCGGTCTTGTCACCGTCCTTCGCGTCGCCGTCCTTCGTGTCGGTCTTGGCCGTCTCGTCGGCGGCCTCATCCTTCTTGGGCTCGGCGTCCTTGCTGCAGGCGTCCTGGGTGATCCGCGCGGTCAACACCGGCTTGACCGAAGGATCCTCCTTGTACTTGTCCTGGGCCTTGCTGTAGGTGTCGTCGGTGAAGCCGTACTTGGCGAGCAGCTCCTTGCGCCGATCGGTCTTCTGGCTCGCGTCGAGGTTGGAGTCGAGGTCGGTGCAGCCAATCGCCACGGTCGCCTCGATGTAGTTCTCGCGGCTCGGCAGGTCGTCGGCGTCGGCGGCCTCGTCGTCCTTCTCCTCGTCCTTGGCCTCCTCCTCGTCGCCCTTCTCCTCGTCGTCCTTCTCAGCGGCCTCGTCGTCCTTCTCCTCGTCGTCCGACTCCTCTTCGTCGTCCGCCTCGGCGGCCTCATCGTCCGACTCCTCTTCGTCGTCCGACTCCTCCTCGTCATCGGCCTCTTCTTCGTCGTCGGACTCCTCCTCGTCGTCCGACTCCTCCACCTCTTCCGCTTCCGGCTCCGGCTTGGAGGGGCAACCCACCATGACGAAGGACATCATGCTGATCAGCATCAGCAGCCACGCGAGCTTACGCATTGGACTCTCTCCTCTCACTCGGTGCAGGCGGCGGCCAGTTCGCTGGCTCAGCAGGCCTCGCACGTGTTGTTGTTCGGCTCGCTCCTCTCCTGTCACGGACTTGAGGAGCTTGACGAGCCGAGGGGATCTCATGGGTCGAACACGTCGTGTTCATCAAGGGGTGGGTCCCATCAACGACCCTCGCCCCATCAAACACGCCTACCCGCATGGACTGGACAGCGGACCTGAACCGGACATTTTTTTCACACCCCGGCAGAGGCCACCGCCCAACTCAACGCCAACCCACCCCATCGCTCCAACCTGTCGGGGTGAGCTCTGGTCGGATAGTGAGGCGGAGGATAAACAGGGACTCACCTCCCTGTCAACCGGCGTTCGTCGCTCCATCGCTTGCCCTCGGGCGCCAACTCCGCTACCAACAGCGACAGCCCCACACGAGGCGCTCGGACGCCGCTCCGGGCGCCGCACACCAGGCGAGCTTCATGACCGGCTTCATTCAGGCATTCCACCAACGCGCCTCGCGCGCCCTCGGCCAACACTTCCTCACCGACCAGAGCGCCCTCCAGGCGATCGCCCGCGACACCCGCGCCGCCCCCGGCCGCGTCGTCCTTGAGATCGGCCCCGGACCCGGCGTCCTCACCCACGCCCTGCTCCAGACCGGCGCGCGGGTGGTCGCCATCGAAAAAGATCGCCGCGCCGTGGAGTTCCTCCAGACCACCTTCCGCGACATGATCGGCGACGACGCCAGCGCGCGCCTCACAGTCATCGAAGGCGACGCGCTCGCCCAACCACCGCACGCCCTGCTCGACGGCGTCGGCCCCCAACCCTGGCTCGCCGCCGGCAACCTGCCCTACAACATCGCCACCGCCATCCTCACCCTCTTCCTCACCGACGCCCCCCACTTCGAGCGCTGGACCTTCATGTTCCAGAAGGAGGTCGCCCAGCGCCTCGTCGCCCAGCCCAACTCCAAGGCCTACGGCAGCCTCTCGCTCGCCGTCGCCGCCCGCACCGACCCCCTGCTCATCCGCACCCTGCCCCCGGGCGCCTTCGCTCCTCCGCCCAAGGTCGACTCCGCCGTCGTCAGCTTCTCGGTCCGCGACACCCCGCGCCTCGACCCCGCACTCCTCCCCACCTTCGAGCGGCTCGCCCGCGCCGCCTTCTCCAAGCGCCGCAAGACCATCCGCAACTCCCTCCGCTACGGCCTCTCGCACCTCACCCCCGAGGCGCTCGACTCCCTGCTCGCCCGAGCCAACGTCTCACCGCGCAGCCGCGCCGAGCAGCTCCCCTTCGACGACTTCGTCGCCCTCACGCTCGCCCTGCACGACCTCCAGGCTCACGCCGACAGCAACGCCGCGCCGCCGAGCGACTGATCGCCCGCCTCCACCCAGTCCAGCCGCGCCGCCGCACGCTCCACAAAGTCCACCGCGTCGTACCCCAACACCCAGAACCCCTCCGGGTGGGCGTGGCACAGGCTCGAATACCCCCCAGGCCGACGCCACAACCCCACCACGTCCTCGTCGAACCCGCCCACGTACGCCTGCTGCCTCAAGAAGGGCCACGCCTCCTCCGGGTAGGCCTCCAGGAACAACGGCACCCCCCACACGTCCGCGTCCATCGACAACGCCCCCGCGTCCTCGATCAACGCATGCCCCTCGTACCGATCGGCGCCCCCCTCCATGAAGTAGGTGAACCAACCACACCCCAGCGCCTCCCGCAGCCGCGCCCCCATCACCAACGGGCGCGCCCTGCACAGCGCCTCCTCCACGTAACCCCACGGCCCCAGGCTCAAGCGCCCACCCCCCCGCTCCACCTCGATCGGCGCCAACGCCCGCTGCAAGCCCCGCAGGTCCGCGCCACAGAACTCGCCCACGCGCAGCAACGCCGCGTCCACCAGCGGTCGATAGATCTCAGGGTGGGTTCGCGCGGCCAGGTGCCGCACTGTCGGTCGCTCTACCATGCTCATCGTCTACCCTCCACAAGCACGAAACGCCTGTTCAACTAAACACAAGAACAGTAGCCCATCTCGCCCCCCACGTCAACCCTCCCCACCTTGACACCCGTCCCCCCACCGGCCTACCCTCCCCCAAGCCGTCATGGGTCGCCTCGACCCCCAACAGCACGGCGCCCCCAACCCGCCGATGGAGCCTCACAGATGTCCTTCACCACCCTCGATCGCCCTGGCCTGCGCATCCGCACCGCCCCCCTCGGCGCCTTCGCCACCAACTGCTACGTCATCGCCTGCGATCACACCGGGCACGGCGCCATCGTGGACTGCTCCGCCGAACCCACGCGCATCCGCGCCATGATCGACGCCCTCGACCCCGCCCCCACCATCCGCCTCCTGCTCCAGACCCACGCGCACATCGATCACGTCGTCGCCCTCCCCGACCTCAAGGCGCTCACCGACGCCCCCATCCACCTCCACCGCGACGACATGCCCCTCTACGAGGCCGCCCCCATGCAGAGCCGCATGTTTGGCATCCCGCTCGCCCCCCTCCCCCCTCCAGACGTCTTCCTCAAGGACGGCGACACCGTCACCCTCGGCGACCTCACCGCCCGCGTCCTCCTCACCCCCGGGCACACCCCCGGGAGCATCTGCTTCTACTTCCAGGAGCAGTCCGTCATCTTCTCGGGCGACGTCCTCTTCGCCGGATCCATCGGCCGCACCGACCTCCCCGGCGGCCACTTCCCCACCATGCGACAATCCCTCGACCGCCTCACCAGCGAACTCCCCGACGACACCCTCGTCCTCAGCGGCCACGGCCCGCCCACCACCATCGGCCAGGAAAAACGCACCAACCCCTTCCTCTCCTGAACCTTTCTCCGCCTCCCCACGCAACATCGCCCGCCATCGGGCGATAACCCCCCTTGAGCACCCCCTCCGACCCCCTCCTCTTGTGCTCACAGGTAGGACAAAGTCGGAAACCTGCTCGTCTTGACACAACAAAAACCTGTCCTGCATAACGGCAAGGTGCGTTCGCCTCATCATCCTCGCCGTTGGCAGTTGACACCTCCGGACCCTTCACCGACGCGTGAACGGGCAAGGCTCCGATCATGAAGACACCTCGCCGCCTACTCACCCGAGCCTCGCTCGCCCTCCTGCTCACCGCCGCCTTCGCCTGCGACGGCGAGCAACGCGACGGCGACACCATCGTCTCCCCCGAACCCGCGCGCCTCCCCACCGAGCGCTTTGGCATCGAAGGCCACACCCTCGATTGGTCCGCAGGCAACACCGGGCTCGCCGACGCCACCGTCTTCAGCCTCCCCATCACCCGAGAGATCCTCAGCCGCCCCGACGGCTACTACCTCATCAACCAGAACCTCACCCCCGAGACCTTCTACCGCGTCACCGCCCAGCGCGAGGGCTACGCCGAGTTCTCCGCCCTCACCCGCACCCCCGCCGAAGCTGGCCGCCGGGTCCGGGTCCAGCTCCCCCTCGTCCCGCTCGCCAACGCCTCCCCCCTGCGCTTCGCCCCCTCCAACATCTATTTCCCCGCCCACAAACACACCGTCTACCACAGCCTCAGCAACACCTCCCTCGACTCCCCCCTCCGCTGGACCATCGACACCCCCCGCTGGGTCCGCGCCCGGCCCGCCTCCGGCCTCCTCGAACCCGGCGAGATCGCCTACCTCGAACTCACCGTCCGCGGTGAGGAGTTCGCCTCCTCCATCGGCACCGGCCGCGAGCTGCGCGACGTCGCCATCATCCGCGACGACGACTACCGCGTCGTGCTCGCGGACACCTGGGCGCTCCGCGCCAACCCCGGCACGGTCACGCTCTCCTGGACCACCCCACCCGCCAACCCCATCACCCTGGAGGTCGGCGACGTCGCCCCCTTGCGCTACTGCACCACCGCCAACGCCCTGCCCATGAACGGCGCCGAGCTTCGCCTCCAGGTCACCGATCTCCTCTTCGACACCCCCCGGACCCACACCGACGGCTGCCTCACCACACCCCTCACCGCCCTCAACCCGGGCAGCGCCCAGATCGTCATCTCCCTCCCCTCCTACCCCGACCTCCCTCCCATCACCGCCAACCTCCAGGTCCTCGGCGACCCCAACGACCCCGACCCCGACGGCGACACCATCCCCTCCGACGGCGACGACTCCGGCGCCCCCACCGACAACCCCTGCACCAACGGCAACACCGCCAACTGCGACGACAACTGCCCCACCACCACCAACCCCACACAGGCCGACCTCGACGGCGACGGCATCGGCGACGCCTGCGACCCCGACCCCGATGGCGACAACGTCCCCAGCGACGGCGACAGCTCCGGCGACCCCGCCGACAACCCCTGCGCCGACGGAAACACCACCTCCTGCGACGACAACTGCCCCCTCCCCCCCAACCCCGACCAGGCCGACGCCAACTCCAACGGAGCAGGAGACGCCTGTGAAGACCCGACCGACCCCGACCCCGACAACGACACCATCCCCTCCGATGGCGACGGCTCAGGCGACCCCACAGACAACCCCTGCACCGCAGGCAACACCGCCTCCTGCGACGACAACTGCCCCACCGCCACCAACCCCAACCAGGCCGACCTCGACGCCGACGGCATCGGCGACCGCTGCGACCCCGACGAGGACAACGACACCATCCCCTCCGACGGCGACAACACCGCCAGCCCCATCGACAACCCCTGCACCAACGGCAACACCGCCTCCTGCGACGACAACTGCCCTCGCATCCCCAACCCGTCCCAATCGGATGTAGACGGCGACAGGCTCGGAGACGTCTGCGATCACGACCCCGACGGCGACACCCGCCCCTCCGATGGCGACGGCACAGGCGACCCCACCGACAACCCCTGCACCGCGGGCAACACAACCCGCTGCGACGACAACTGCCCCCTCACCCCCAACCCCAATCAGACCGACGCAGACTTCGACGGCGTCGGCGACGCCTGCGACCCCGACCCCGACGGCGACGCCATCCCCAGCGACGGCGACGACTCCGGCGACCCCAACGACACTCCTTGCACCGCAGGCAACACCGCCACCTGCGACGACAACTGCCCCACCGCCACCAACCCCACGCAGTCCGACCTTGACGCTGACGGCATCGGCGACGCCTGCGACCCTGACCCCGACGGCGACAACGTCCCCAGCGACGGCGACGACTCCGGCGACCCCACCGACAACCCCTGCACCGCAAACAACACCGCCAACTGCGACGACAACTGCCCCACCACCGACAACCCCGACCAGACCGACGCTGACGCTAACGGCGTCGGAGACGCCTGCGACCCCGATCCCGATGGCGACGACGTCCCCACCGAGACCGACAACTGCCCCGCCACCCCCAACCCCTCTCAGGCCGACATCGACAACGACGACATCGGTGACGCCTGCGACCCGGACCCCGATGGCGACGACACCCCATCCGACGGCGACAACTCCGGCAACCCGACCGACAACCCCTGCACCGCAGGCAACACCGTCGCCTGCGACGACAACTGTCCCTTCGCACCCAACCCCGACCAGGCCGACATAGATCAGGACACCATTGGCGACGCCTGCGACCCCGATCCCGACGACGACGCCATCCTCAGCGACGGCAACGGCTCAGGCGACCCCAACGACGAACCCTGCACAGGCGGAAACACCATCGGCTGTGACGACAACTGCCCCCTCACCTCCAACCCTGACCAGGCCGACGCCAACGCAGACGGCGTCGGCGACGCCTGCGATCCAGACCCCGACAACGACGACATCCCCAGCGACGGTGATAACTCAGGCGATCCCGCCGACAACCCCTGCACCGCAGGTAACACCGCCAACTGCGATGACAACTGCCCCTTCACACTCAACCCTGACCAGATCGACGCCGACGCAGACGGTATCGGGGACATCTGCGATGACCTCATTGCCGTCGACACGTACGGCGACGGGATACCCGACGATGGCGATGGGTCAGGCGACCCGACCGACGACCCTTGCGTTCGGATCACCATTTGGTGCGACGACAACTGCCCCCTCACCCCCAACCCCGATCAGAGCAACATGGACAACGATTCACTGGGCGACAGTTGCGATCCAGACAGAGACGGAGATGGGATTCTTCAAGACGGTGACGGCAGCGGTGTACCCGGTGACAACCCCTGCACGGCGGGGAATCGACTCAACTGCGATGACAACTGCCCTAATCTCTTCAACATCAACCAGATTGACTCAGACAACGACTTCATTGGTAATATATGCGATCCAGATCAAGACAACGATGGAATCTTAGATGATGGGGACAACTCAGGTTCAACAACAGACAACAGATGCACAAGCAACAACACTTTAAACTGCGACGACAATTGCCCTATAAACCCGAACCCCAATCAAGAAGATTTAAACAACAACAACATTGGCGACAACTGTGAAACAACATGCATACCACGCTCAGAAATAAATGATTCATTCGACATATTCTCACTAACAAGACACCCAGAAGATGGTTTCTATGAGCTATGCAGCGGAGAAAGCAGCAAATTCAAACTAGGCCTAGCAAACACAGTGCCTGCAATCAAATGGACAATAAACCTCCAAGAACCTACAGAAACAGACATGATTGAGATCGAATTGAGTGGATTGGGATACATCTTAACAGAATTCAACATAACAAACACCCAAATAAGCATATACACACCAATAACAAGCCAATTCGATGGAAACATAGACGAACCAACAGTCAATATAACCAACCTCTTACAAGAGCCATTCTCATACTACGTCATGATTGAGGAATTCTAACTGTATTCAACTCAAGCACTCTTATTCCTGTTGCATTTGGAGTAACCGTTCACCGAGGGGGTCAGGCAGGAGAAGCCTCGGCAGGGAGGATGTCGAGAGGTTGTCGCTGCCAGAGAGTGACGAGGAACTGGTAGAAGTTGCGGCCCTAGCGACGTAGAGTCTCACGGATGCTCAAGACCCGCTCGATGAAATGCAGACCGCGCTCGGACTGATTCACGGCGCGGAGGCCTGTTGCTCATTTACAATGAAGCGACACCACGACGGCGGGACAGTTTGCTCGACTGACGAGAACAGGGCCTCGCTTCATGAATGAGAGCCGTAGGACAGCTTCCTGAGGATGATCGGGTGCCTCAAGGCGCGCTCAGCAGGGTTGTTGATCGGTTCGATCCTTTCGTTGCAAGGCATGGTTTGTGAAAGGAAATTGAGAGTAGAACTGACGAACTCAAGGCTCCGTGACCGAAAACCAGCCACGGAGCCCAGTTCGATGTTCACCTCCTGCGGAAGATGAGGAGACCGGCAGCGAAGAGCAGCAACGCACCGAGACCGCCAACCCCCTCATCGGAGAGCGGGCCAACGGAGCAACCCCCCGAGCCTTCGCTCGCCTCTTCAGGGTCCTGGAAGGCCTCCTTGAACGACGCAGGCTGCTCGACTTCGCCAGCATCTACGCAGACGTTCTCCGAGTTGCACACCTGGCCGTTGGGGCAAGCGTGATCGAACTCGCAGTAGGGCTCGCACTCAAGCTCCGCGTTGCAGACTGTGCCCAGCGGACAGCCAGGCGAGCAGTTGTCGGTCACCGTCAAGGTCTCGACGCAGCCACACGTGCCGTTGCTGCACGAACAAGCCGCGCCTTGACCACACGTCGCAGGCGACTCATCCGTCATGCCGTTGCAGTCGTTGTCGAAGCCGTCGCAGACCTCACCACTCACACAATTGAGCCAGACCCCCGCAGAGCACTCCTGATCGCGACCAGGGCACTCGGGGCAGTCGCGGTAGAGATCGTCGTCGATGGCCGCGTTGCAGTCGTCGTCCACGTTGTCGCAGAACAACTCCTCATCGGGATGTGTCTGGAGGGTGACCGGACCCACCTCAAAGGCGTTGTTGTCCTCAACGCACTCGTTCTGAACGCTGTCGGCGTCCACCTTCGCATAGAGGGTGAACGTGCCCTCCACATCGCTGGCGAAACCAATCGTGACATCTTCGCAGTTGTTGGGAGCCTCAAACTCCAGACGCCCCTGCGTCACACCCGTAGCCACCTCGGTGCCACCGTTCTCTGGATCGCCAAGATAGAGTTTGATGACCAACCCCGGCAGCACCGGCGCGTCGCCCTGGTTGCACACGGTCACGTCAACCTGAGCCCAGGCAGGGCAGTACGGGACGCTGGTCCCTGGCCAGTTGCCTGCGTCCGGTCCGTACTCGATGGGACCCACAGAATCAATGACCAGATCAGGCGCCGCGAACCGATCGCCAAACCCCTGGTAGTTGCTGCGGTACGAGTTGTTGGCCGTCCAGCTGTTCGGCTCGGGCGACGGCACGCTGCTGTCGTCGCGAATGTTGGTCACGTGGTAGGCGTACTGGTTCCAGATACCGCGTGTGTTGACCCAGTTGTCGTTCGGATCCCCCAGCATCCTCAAGCCAGCGAGGGGACCTTCACACTCAGCAGTGCAATTTGAACCGATCGTGTTGCGCCCCACAAGGATCTCCGCGTTACCGTCGTTGTCAGCATCAACAACAACAGGGTACTCAACCAGCGTGCCAGAGCCGTTCGCCTCTTCAAAGATCACCGTCCCATCCACACCATCGTAGATCCGCAGATAGTACTCGTCGTTGTAGACCACCTCAGCGCGTCCATCTCCATTGAAGTCGAACACCGATGAGCCAGTGACCTTGCTGGAGTTGTCCACCGTTGGGGAGTCCCACAGGACATCAAGCCGTGCCCCTACACCTTCAGGCACCAACTTGAAGACCGCGTACTTGTTGCCGCCTGCGGTACCGATCTCAGGCAGCCCATCACCATCGAAGTCATCCACGTTGGGAGCACCACCGCTACCCCAATCACTATCCACTCCGACGCTCGGATCCGCCGGGTCAATCGAGGCCACCAGAACACCGGTCAAAGCGTCCAGTACCAGGATCTCTTTACGTACCAGGATCACTTCAGGCCGCCCGTCACCATCGAGATCGGCGATGGCAGGAGCACCATCGTAATTCCCCCAGAGATCCAAGACCTCCGCGTTGGCCCACATGATCTGTCCATCAGCGCGGTACGCCCTCCCACCGACGACAATCTCCAAACCCGGACTGTTGGGATCCAGATCAGCAACAGCTGGAGTACAGTTGTTGTTGAGAGAAGTTGGCACATTGCCCCAGATCGTCTGACCATCGGCGCCGACGAGCCAATGGCAAGCTGCAATCTCGAAACCAGGGCGACCAGGCAGAATATCGGCCACGGTGGGTGAACCCATCTGCCGGATGTTGGCGCTGTTCACGTCTTCGTTGATCCAAAACTCGTTGCCGTTGTGGTCGAGCGCAATCAAGCCAGCGTTGCTTGTGCTTCCTTCGTCTCTGTTACGCCAGCCATACGCGAGGACCTCGGGCGTCCCATCGTTGTCCAAGTCGGCGATAGCCGGAGAAGAGGCTCCAGTAACCTTATTGCCCGTGTACACCCAGCGCTCCTGACCTGTCCCACCGTCCACAACCCGGAGATAACCCCCAAGCTTATAAGCAGTTGTTGTGGTCACAAACGCCACTTCGGGGATGTCGTCTTCGTTGATCAACCCGTCACCGTTGTCGTCGGTCAAGTTCGCGACCACCGGGGTCATCATGACCTCGTCGTAGACCGGATGGATGGTCGTCGAGGACGCGCTCCACATCCACTCAAGAGAGGGAGCAATCGGATCGCCTGAGACAGGCTGGTAGATGCAGCCACACACCTCGTCCAGCGGCTCGTCCACCTCCAGATCGCAGTCGTTGTCGATCTCGTCGCAGATTTCGGGCTCGGGCGCGCGGGCCATGCACTCTTCCAACACCCCGCCCACGCACAAGCGCCGGTAGGGGCCGCAGCCGCGATCGCAGGTCAGGCTGGCGGCGAGGCCGTCGACCTCACCGTCGCAGTCGTTGTCCTGGCCGTCGCAGACTTCAGGCGTGGGCTGCTGCGCGGTGCAGGCCAGCCACGAGCCAGCCTGACACACCTCAACACCCGGCTCACAGTCGGTGGAGCAGTCGCGCTCGATGGCGGCGCCCGCCACGTGGTCGATCACGCCGTCGCAGTTGTTGTCGACGTTGTCGCACACTTCGATGCGATCCTCGGTGACCCGAACGCGCTGAAGCTGGTTCCCTGAGGTGCCCGCGATGTAGACGTAACCGTCCGAGTGGTAGGTGGTGCTGAGCGTGGTCCACACGTTCCCCAGCGAGCCGTAGTCCCAGCCCGCGACCGTCCCACCGTAACCCGTGCCGATGCGCCTCAAGTCGTCCGTGCCGGGGTAACTCCCACCCCAACGCTTGACGTAGAGGAAGCGGCCGTCGCTCGCGATGGTGCCAGCGCCCGAGTTGATGGTGCCTCGGATGGTGAAGGTCTTGCTGTCGTCCAACGCCGCCGAGGAGATCTCCCCGTTGTACTGGTAGACCCGGGCGCCGTAGCGGAGGGCGCCGAGCCAGAACACGTCGTTGACCCAGTCGTACTGCCCCTCAATCGCCTGCGTGGAGCCCTGGTTGTGGGTTCGCGTGCCGATGAGTTGCTCGTTGACCCAGTCGATCTCAATCACCCGAGCCCCGTTGGAGCCCGACCACTGCACCGCGTAGAGGACGTTGCCCCGCGCCGAGATGCCGTCGATGTAGTAGGACACCGTCCCGACATCGAACTCCTTGACCAGGCTGAAGCCATCCTCAGGATCGAAGACGCGAATCTTGTACCCGTTGTACCCCGTGGTCCCCTTGTAGGCGAGGTTGAACAGGTAGCGCCCGTTGGACGTGATGAGCTTGTAGTTTGTCCCACCGACCTCCGCGTCGTCTCGGTCAAGCAGCCCGTCGGGGATGGTGACCTGGGAGGTGTTGCCAAACCCGGCGACGTCCGGGACGTTGCACAGCACCTGACCGCCCACGCCGTCCACCGCGCACTGGCTCACGCCCGAACCGCTGCACTCACCCGCCTGCCCCGTGAAGCAGGTCGGCGGGAAGGTCTGGTACTGCGGCGAGGCGGGGTTGCTGGGGTTGTAGTCGGGGTGCTCCTCGCGCAGGGGGTTGTTCTCGTCGATGGGGTTGTTGCAGTTGTTGTCCGCACCGTCGCAGATCTCGGGCGCCCCGGGGTAGGTCAGCGCGTAGCCGTCGTTGCAGTCGTTGTTGCTGCGGACGTGGTTGGGCGGCCGCGCGCAGCTGAGCGTGCGAAGCGAGCCGCCGAACGTGTCCCCATCCGAGTCCAGGTACCAGTTCCGGTTGAACCCCTCGTCGATCTGGTTGTCGCAGTCTTCGTCGTCCCCGTCGTCGCAAATCTCCGACGCGCCGGGGTTGATGGAGGAGTCGCTGTCGTTGCAGTCCCCACCCTGGGTCCTGTAGCGGGCCCGAATGGGCGGAGGCAGCAGGTTGAGGCTGCACAGGTTGATGCTGCTCGTGCCACCGTACGTGTCGTTGTCGTTGTCCCAGTAGTAGGTCGTGGTGGGGACGCCCTCGTTGCAGCCCGCCCCCTGACCGTTGATGCAGCCGCACTGCGCGACCCCTGCCCCGGTCCCCACGTAGGTGCCGTTGGCGGCGCAGTCGCAGCTGTTATCGACCAGATCACACAGCTCGGGCGCGTTTCGGTAGGTGGACGAGTCGCCGTCGTTGCAGTCGTTGGTGTTGGTCACAAAGCCGGACGGCCGGAAGCAGGCCCGCGTTGTGTTGTTGGGGTTGCCGCGGCCGTCGCTGTCCGCGTCTCGGTAGAAGGTGGTCCGCAGCGCGTCGGCGACGTCATCGGTCGTGCCGTTGCAGTTGTCGTCCGCGTTGTTGCACACCTCGGTCAGCGGCCAGTTGTGCTGGGAGCACTGCACCCCGCCGTTGTAGCAGGTGGTGATCCCGGTGCGGCAGGTGCCCTGCTCCGCGCCGTACGTGCAGCTCTGACCGAGCGCGGCCGGATCACACGTCTGAGCGCGCGTGATCCGGTAGCTCGTGGAGGTGATGTTGGCGGACCCGCTGGCGATGCGGATACCCCCGTTCCCGGCGCTGTTCTCGATCCCGACCTCGTAGGTCGGCGCCGTGGGGTTGCGCACCGTCTGGAGGTTGTAATCGATCCGCTGGCTCCCCTCATGGAGGATCATCTGCACCGTCGAGATCTTGCTGTTGTCCCAGTAGTTCTGCATCCCGTTCCACTCAACCACCACCTGGCGGTTGGGCGCGGAGCCACGCACCGCGTACATGATCTGGCCCCCCAGGCAGGCGTTGAAGTCCGCCCAGGTCGGCGCCAGGAAGTTGTTGGGGATCGCGGTCGTGGGGATCGGGTCGGGCCAGTAGTCGTTCAAGCCACAGAACGAGTTGTCACACGAGGCGTACCGGGTGAAGCCCGCGAGGCCATTCGTGCCCACCCAGAGCGTGTTGTACGTGTTGTTGTAGTACTGGAACGAGAAGGGCAGCGAGACCGACTTGCGCGCGTCGTCGCAGCCAAACAGGTTGTAGGACGTCGGCCCCGACCAGAGGATCCCCGAGCCCGCGCTCGGCGCGCCGTTGGGCGTGAAGATGTAGCTCCGGTTTGACAGGTTGCCGCTCCCATAGAGGGCGCGGAGCCCGCTGGAGCCGCTGCTGTTCTCGATCCCGACGAGGTAGTAGGTCGCCCAGGACGGCCGCGCGCTGGGGCCATTCGTGAGGTAGTTGATGTTGACGCGGATCGTCCCGTTGTTGAACATGATGATCTGGAACCGCGCCGATCCGTTGGAGGTCCCATAATAGTACATCGGGATGTTGTCGTAGGACACGACGAACGCCGGCACCCCGCCGATGCTCATCGACCCGTAGGTGACCCCCGAGCTGACCCGCGGATCGAGGTCGATGAACAGACCCGCGATCATGTTGTTGGGGGTCAGCGTGCTTGGGATGTTGTTGCCCGAGGTGCTGTAGGGGTAGGCGTAGCCGCTCCCAAACGACACGCTGCCGTTGCTGTTGATGTATGCCTGCGTGTAGTTGTTGCCGTAGTAGCTGAACGAGAACGGCAGGTTGACCAGCTCGGTGTCATCGTCGCTCAGCGACACGGTGGTGCGGCTCGACGGGGTGTACCAGGTGTAGCCAGCCGTCGAGAGCGAGTAGGAGCCCGTCGGCGGGATCACCTCGTCGGAGATCGTGTTGAAGGTGTAGTTCGCCGAGTTGCAGACGTAGGTGTCGTCGCTCCCGCAGTTGCCGGTGCCCGAGGAGTTGTTGACGATCGGGGCCCGGATCAACCAGGACTGCTGGCTGTGACTCGCGCTGCCCCAATAGATCCGCTGCCCGTCCGTCCCGCCAGGCCCCTCGATACCAATGGTGTGCGTGTACCCGACCGGCGAGTTGTTGATGCTCAGGACGATGTAGTTGCTCGACTCGAACAACGTCGCCTGAACCGTCGCCACCTGGGTGCTCCCGTACAGGCGCACGTTGTTCCACTCCGCGGTGAACCGACGTTGGCCCGCTGAGCCCGTGGTCCGATAACGGATCGTCCCACCGTTCGACGGGTTGAGGTCGTCCCACCACGGGGCGATGTAGTTGTTGGGGGGGTTGGTGCTGGCGATCGCGTCCGGGGAGTAATCCGTTCTGTCGCCGTTGCCAAACTGCAGATATCCGTTACTGCCGATGGCGAGCTGGGTGTAGGTCTGCCCGTAGAAGGCAAACGGGAACCCGATGTTCACCGTCGCGTAGGAGTCATCACTCAGCGACACCGTCGAGCCGCCGCTGGTGCTGTACCAGGTGTACTCGATCTCCTGATGGCTGTGCCCGAAGGTGTCAGCTGAGGCCGTTGAGGCGAACCCCAACCCCACGCATAACGCGATCAGCCAGATGAACGTGCGAATCTTCTGTGGTTGGTACATGGCGTCCTCCCACCCCCTTTGTGTTGTATTTTCGGACACAGTCGATCACCTCTTGGAATTCTATGGACAGCGATCCGCAGCGGTACATACGCCGCCGAGCGCTTCACAACACACCTGTGAGCCTGCGCAGTCGTTGTCGCCCCCGCACGAAATGTCGCCGTCACAGGAGTTCAGGCGCCAGCTCGTGCACGACCCATTGACCGTCTCAGAACAGCAGCGGTAACCGGACGGACCGCAGTCGGTGTCCGTGCTGCACAGATCAAACTCGGGGACGTCGCAGTCGGCCGGGTTGGCGCACTGCGCCGACCCGCCCACGTCACAACAGACCGACCCCGGGTAGCTCTCCGCGCACTGGCCGGGCGACCCGGAGCAGTCCGCGTCCGGGATCGGCTGACCACACAGCGCGCTGTCGGCCTCGGGGATGCACATCGAGCCAAAGCTGTCGTAGGCGCAACACACCTGACCCGCGCTGCAGCTCCCCTCGCCTTCGCACGGATCGCCCGGCTGCGTCGTATTGCACTCCGCCGCCGGGGTGCAGGTCGGGGTGCGCTGCCCGTTCTGACAACACACCGCCCCTTCTGCGACGCACTCCTCGTCCACCGCGCACGGCAGCGGGCACTCCTCCGTCGGCGTGCACGCGGGCACGTCGATCGTGCGGCAGCACAGCGTCACCCGCGGATCACCGCAGTCGGAGTCCCGATCGCAGGTGCGCTCCGCGACGTCGTTGCACTCGCCGGGCAGCGTGCAGTGAGGCCCGAACGGGCTCGCCTGGCTCCCGCAGCAGATCCGCCCCGGGCCGCAGGAGATGTCGCCCCCGCACGGGGCCGGGCAGGCGTCCGCGGCGGTGCAGATGGGCTCGGGGCCCGCCTGGCAGCAGATCGCGCCGTTGTCGCAGTCCTCGTTCGTCTGACACACCTGGGCCGTCGAGCAGTCCTCGGGCCTGGAACAGCGATCCGTCTCGCGACAACAGACCAGCTCCCCGGGGCACTCGGTGTCACTCCCACACGTGTCCTCGCACTCCAGCGCAGCGACACACGACCGGTCGCCCTCGTCACCGCAGCACACCTCGCCCTCGCCGCACTCCGCGTCTTCCGAGCAACGCTCACCCTCATCGATGCACTGCCCGCCCGTGTCATCCACGTTGAAGCAGGCCGACGTCCCCTGCCCGGTCGGGCAGCAGCGCCACGTGCCGTTGACCAGCCCGTCGCAGTCGCCGTCCCCATCACACAGCGGCGGCTCAAAGTCGCGGCAGAACTGATCGGCGCGGCACAGGAACAGATCCGACTCCACCCCGCGGCAGCAGGTCTCCCCGTTCACCGGGCAGGCGTTGGCGTCCTCCGGGTCGCACAGGCGGCCCAGATCGCACACGTCCGTCGGCGCGCACACGTCCGTGAAGCTCGTGAAGCAACACACCTCGTCGCCGCACACCCCCACGTCACACACCCTCCCCCCCTGCACGGCGCAGCACTCCAGGCCGTCGCCGCACTCGCCCTCGTTGGCGCAGATCTGCTGGGGTGACGCCAGATCGCAGTCGTCGGCGCACACCGCCCGATCGCCGCCCGGGCAGCACAGCTGCCCCCCGAAGCAGTCGTCCGCGGTCTGACACTCGTCCTCCACCATCGGCTCGCTGCACGTCGCGGCGTCCGGCCGCTCCGGCAAGAAGGCCAGGAGCTGATCGGTCAACACCGACTGGCTGGAGTTGTCCGGGCAGGTGACCAGCGACTCCACCTCCCCCAGCTCCACCTGGTAGCTCTGCCCATCCAGCCCCGAGAGCACCTCGAAGCCGTCATTGATGTTCACCAGGTCAAAGCAGAGGAACCCGCCGAACTCCGTCCGGAACGAGTCCTGACCGTTCTGCTGGGCGTAGAAGGACTGGTAGCCGTCCGTGTAGTTGACCTCCGTGTAGTTCGCGAGCGCCCCGTAGTCCACGCACGAGCCCACCTCGTGATCCAGGCCAAAGCAGGCGAACGCGCTGAACAGGCAGCTGTCCTCAAAGAGGTTGTCCGGCTCCGGGCACTCCACGCGGGCGACGCACCGCCGCCCCTCCACCGCGTCACAACACGCGCCGCTCTCACAACCGCCGTTGTCCACGCAGCCGACAAACGGCTCCACCTCACACAGCGGATCCGTGTCGTCGGGGACCTCGGGGACGAACTGCAGCAGACTGTCCCGGCTGAACATGAAGGTGCTGTCGTCGGCGCAGGTCAGCATCGCCTGCCCCCCGTCGAACTCCACCTCGTGCATCGCCCCGGTCCCTGGGTCGGTGAACGTGATGCCCGACCAGTCCCCCTGCTCGCGACCCATGACGTCCGCTCGGTAGCACTGCGACCGGAAGCCGTTCGTGGTCAGGGAGTAGGCCCCGAACCCGTCGCTGAGCCACGACGCGGTCCGCCCCAGCGTGTACTCGATCTCCGACACGCCGATGTTGTCGTCGATGGAGCACGCCAGCGGGATGCGCGCGTGACCAAAGCACTCCAGCATCTCCGTCAGGCAGTTGTCCCCAAAGCCCGAGTCAGGGGCCGGGATCGCCGGGCAGACGGCCCCCGGGAGGCAGCGGGTCGTGCCCGACACCTCGCAGCAGGACACCCCGTCGCAGTCCGCGCCCAGGCCACACTCAGGCGCCTGAACGGTCTCGCACAACGGATCGTCGGCCTCGATGATGGTCGGGAAGTACCCCTCCAGATCCTGCTCGGTCCACTGCTCGGTGCTGTCGTCGCCGCAGGTGACCGTCGCCATCCCGCCCGAGAACTCCACCCGCACGATCGATTCGTTGGCGGCCACCTCCACGTCCCACCCGGTCGCCTCAGCGTCCAGGCTCGTCGCCGTAAAGCACAGCTCGCTCTGGTTCCAGAAGTCGATGCGGTAGATGCCGTCCCCGTCCACGCTCTGACGAAGCCCGAGCACGCCCCCGCTGAACCCGGCCTCCAGCAGGCCCGTCTCGGCGTTGATCGTGCAGCTGCGCACCTCGGGGCTCACCCCGTAGCACCCACCAATCTCCGCAAACAGGCAGCTCTCCTCAAAGGAGCCCTCCTCCGCGTCCGGCATCATGTCGATGTCGGGCAGCGGGCCCGTATCCATCGGCCCGGTGTCCACGCTCGTGTCCATCCCGGTGTCGTTGGTCCCGGTGTCCATCCCGGTGTCCTGCGGGTCGCCCGTGTCCATCCCCGTGTCATCAGCCCCGGTGTCTTCACCGGTGTCCTGCGGATCACCCGTGTCGCCAGTGTCCTCGCCGGTGTCCTCGCTGGTATCCATCCCGGTGTCACCGGTGTCCTCACCGGTGTCGCCCGTGTCCATCCCCGTGTCGCCGGTGTCCTCACCGGTGTCGCCCGTGTCTTCTCCGGTGTCCTCACCCGTATCGCCGGTGTCTTCACCGGTGTCGCCCGCGTCCTCACCGGTGTCCATCCCGGTGTCATCGGGTTCGCCCGTGTCTTCTCCCGTGTCCTCGCCGGTGTCCTGGGGATCGTCGGTGTCTTCCGTGTCGCCTGAATCCTGAGCGCCCGTGTCCTCGTTTCCATTGGACATGCCGCTGTCAACACCGGTGGTGTTGCTGGCGTTGGAGACGGATGGGTTGCCACCACCGCCATCCTCACCACAAGCCGTCGCCAGAAACGCTGTGATGACGAGCGCCAGGAGGCCGCGCCAGACCAGCGCGGAGCGCCCCCCTCGCGTCAGGGCGACGACGCCCTCCGCAGGCTGAGCGCCAACGGCTTCACAACAGGTGTCCTCGACGGACGGCTCGAATTGTTTTCGTGCTGGTGTCAACAAAACTTGTCACGTCCCCATCAAGCCGACCACCCAACCCGGGTGGGTCGACGACGCCCTCGATTTACCTTCCCAAACCGTGGCAGTCGCGCACGGTCGGTACCTTACGACGCTCTCAGTGAAGCACATTTCACGGCCACACACAATTCAACGTCTGCTATCAAGCCACAGGGCGCACTCAACCACCCATGATATAGAGCAAGGTGCGTGCCGCATCCTGGTTCGAGATCGTGATCATCGGAGTAAATGGCCCCTCCGCCCCAGACCACGCACCCTGGAGGGCCGCTCCCCCACCCCCTGGCCCAACGCCCTCACCTCGCGTGACCGCGCTTCAACGACCCCGCTGAGGTCAGGCACTGTCACGCTGGCTTGTCAGTGCACACGCGCGCCCCCCACCAGCCCCCTCTCCAATCCCCCCTCGCGACACCCACACGCCAACCCGACGCGCACCGTCTCAGCAACTTTCAGGTCGATGCAAAAAAGCGTTGACACGTCACAGCCCATCGCTTATACCCACACTCCGCCACGCTTCAGGTCTTCCTGAAGCGACTGTGGTGGCGGGCAGGTAGCTCAGTCGGTAGAGCAGAGGACTGAAAATCCTCGTGTCGGCGGTTCGATTCCGTCCCTGCCCACTTCAAATCCACAACCTCCTCACACCCCCGTATACACAGCACCCGTTGTGCGCCCCATCACAGGCCTCAACCACGTCGCTGCGTCTGCACCCTGCCCCCGTACATCATCCGTAAATCCATATCTCGGATCGCTGAACCCCACCCGCTCTGACACCGCTGTCACACCCCGACGAATTTTTGACCAGCACGCGGTGAGCCACGTCACCCCGTTGACACCCCCCTCTGTCAACGCGCTGACACCCCCCAAAAAGCACCAAACCCGAAGCGAGACTCGCTTCGGGTTCAGGTCGATGACCCTTGGGGGTCTATCATTCCATCTCGTGTTTTGTACTACCATCTAAGCCTCGCGCGCAGCGGGTTCACCTCCTCGCCCTCTCCACTACGCCAACGCGGCCTCCACAAACTGGCGCGTCTGCTCCGGTCGCCACGGGCAGAGCCCCTCGGCGAACTCCACGTCGCGGCTCAGCTCGTTCACCGTCACCCGACGGCACAGATCGCGGTAGATCGCCTGGATCTCCTCGGAGATGCTCACCGCCCGACAGGCCTGCAGCGCGGTGCGCTCGAAGCTCAGCTCCATCTCGGACAACGCGCGTCCGCACACGTAGTCCTCCAGGAGCGCCTCGTAGATCAACTGATCCGATACGGGGAGCGCCTTCAGATCGTAGGCCCCCTCGTACAACGTGACGTGGATGCGGCCATCCGTGAATGTCGCCGTGCTGCGCATGATCATCACTCCATTCGTCTACGCACGCTCAGGATATGCTCCCAAGCCGCTCTGTGATTCATCGCCCACTCAAAACCAATGCAGATCGCGTGCCAGGTTGAGCGCCACAACACCAACACCTCCTGTTCACGGACGAGCGCGCCTGGATCGCCTCCTTCAGGCGCCAACCCACCCCGCCGCCCACGCGTGACACGCTGAGGTCGCGTCGCTCAACCAGGACACGTTCGACACACCTGGCCCAGTGTGGCCCTGCGGATACAACCTCTCAACGGAAGCAACCCCACCAACGATCTAAACGTCGACGACGCATCGCGAGCGACGAAAAACCCGTCAGATCGACGCACCCTCGTCGGCGTCACCTCGCGCCCAAGACAAAAGGGGCGTCGGACCTTCCGGCCCGACGCCCCTCTGCACACGTTCACGTGCGGTGGATGTCTACTGCGCGCCCTTGAAGGTGAAGGGGTAGGAGATGACGCAGTTACCACCCTTCGGGGGGGCGAAGCGCCAGCGCTGGACCACGCGGGTGATGCAGCTCTCGACGCCCTTGTTTCCGAGGGTCGAGCTGCTGACGAAGGCCTTCATGACACCGCCCGACATGTTGACCGTCCAGTTGACGACCACCTTGCCGCTGAGCGTGGGGTTGGTCTGCAGGGCCTTCTCGTAGCAGTAGCGGATACCACCCGTACCGCGGCCGACGACCGAGCGGATGTTGCCCTTCTCACAGAAGGAGCCGACCCGCGCCGCGCCGCGACCCACCTTCGCCTTGACCTTCGCCTTGCCCTTGCCGCCGATCTTGGCGTTGACGCCCTTGCCGCCGCCGGTGTCCACCTTACCCATGCCGTGCACGCGGCCGAAGCCCTCGCCGCCGCCGCCGCGGCCGGTGCCGCGCATCCCCATGCCGCCCGCGCCGCGGCCGACCACCAGGACGTTGCCCTCGCCGCTCATCGCGACGTTCATCTTGGCGTCAAAGCCCTCGCTGCTGCCGAAGAGGTTCTTGAGCGGCCCGGAGCCGAGCACGTTGGCGCCGAGCGCCTTGTTGATGCCGATGTTCTTGACGTCGATCTTGTCGACCATCTCGCCGTCGGACTTGGGAATCTTGGACTCGGGGATGTCCGTGTCGGGGTCGCCGAACTTGCCCTCCTCGCCGCCCGCCTTCTTGCCGGTCGTGTCCTCCTCGGGCTCGTCCAGCTCCTCCTCCTCTTCGAGGGGCTCATCGACGTCCTCGGCGATGAACTGAACGAAGCGGTCGGGGATCTCAAGGTTGGCTCGATCCACGTTCGGATCGTAGCTCAGCTCGCAGACGAGCAGGAAGATGAAGTGGGCCAGGAAGGCGAACAGGATCGTCCCCGAGACGACGATCATGTCGCGGTTGAACGGCGGGCGGTAGAGCACCGCCGCGTCGTTGTCCACGAACTGGAAGAAGATCGACACGTCGCCGAGCTGGACCACGCCCCAGTCGCCTGGCGACAGGGTCCCCTCGTAGATGTTGACCGACTTGTTCCCAGAGGACTGCGCCGAGCCGACCTTGCTGATCCCCTTGGCCTCAAGCAGCTCCTCGACGGTGTGATCCTCGTCGTTGTAGTGGACCTTGCCCGAGAGCGCATCGGTCAGACGGAAGACATAGCCCCCGCCCGTCCGCTTGAACATCTCGAAGGTCTCGGGCAGTCCGTCCGCCGGGACCGTGAAGTCGTTGTCGCGACTGTCACCGACCGAGATCGTGTCTCCGCTGACCCGACTGAAGGTCTTTTCCTGAAACACGGTCCCATTCCAGACCAGCGCCACTCGTAGATTCTGGTTCATATCAACCACGGCCGAATCATCCTTACTTCTAGTGTTCCCGTGCCACCGGCTCTCCGAGTCAATCCGCTACCCGCGAAGCGCGAGCTGTAACGGGTTCACTCAGAGCCCCCTGCGCGTTGAGCCCAGGGCGTCTCGCCGGGATACGGCTCGGGACAGGTCCTCGGTGCCCATCGCACCGCCCCTGAAAGGGCATTAAAGTACAGGCCCGTTCCTGACATCGTCAAGGAAAATTCCAGGAGTATCCCCCCTTGGCAGGTGGGGTGCAGCGACGACAAACCCTCCTGGCGCTCCCTTCAGCGCGCTCGCTTGCCGTCTACACACGTTCCGACACCATCCCACAGGGAAAGTTCCCGAAAAAATTGCTCGCCGCCCTGCTCTGGTAGACATTTGAGGTCCGAGGCCGACGGGAGCGGCGGCGCGAAGGCCAGCGCCCACCCCTTCAGGCGCCCGATCACCGCCACCGCGCGAGGAGGGTCGTCACACAAAAGCGCCCGTCACCTCACAACCTGTGTCGGAGAGGAGCGCCTCATGCTGCGCCAGCTGCCCCTGCCATTGTTCATCACCGCCCTCGGGCTCCTGCTCACGACGCAGACGTGGGGTCAGGACGACGCCGTCACCCGCAACCAGGTCGAGATCATCCGCCCGGATCAGCTGCCCGGCCCGACCCGGGTCGCCGACCACGAGCGCCACATCGATCAGATGCGCGCCTCCGTCTTCCCGGTGCGCGTGACGCTCGACCTGCACCGCCCCCACTACGCCAGCGTCACCGACACGCCCGCACAAGGGGCCGCGGTCCTGATCGCCCTCCCCGGCCAGCGCGACGAGCCAGGCCTCCTCGTCACCGCGACCCAGCTCCTGCAGCGCGCCCGGACCGTCGAGATCCGCCACCCGGACGGCTCGTGGCACCCCGCCCGGATCCTCCTCAACGACCCCGCGCTCGGGCTCGCCGTGCTCGACGCCCCGACTCCAGCGAGCGCGCGCGCCGTGCCGCTCGCCGACCACGCGCGGAAACCCTACGCCCTCACCAACCCGACCATCGCCCCGGATCAGACCATCTCCTTCCTCCCCGCCCGCCTCGGCGCGCCCGGCGAGGAGGCGCTCGCGTTCTACAGGCACCTGGAGACGCGCACAGCGCCGATCGGGGCGCCGATCCTTGATGAGCGCGGCGAGCTGCGCGCCATCGTCGGGCTGGTCATCTACGACGGCGACCACAAGGGGCACTGGGCGCTCGATCACGGCGTGGTCGCGACCCTCATCAAGCGCATGGCCAACCCCCAGGAGGGGAGCGAGCGGGTGCGCCGCGAGACCCTTGAGTTCACCAACCCCATGAGGCCCTTCGAGGCCCCGTGACGCACCGGTTCACCTGAGGATGCCCACGTCGCGCTTTGATCCGATCGGTGAAGCCCTCACCCGACACCTGCGCGCGCTCCTCGGGCGCGACCCCCAACGCTCCGACGTCGCCATCGCCTGGAGCGGCGGGGCCGACTCCACCGCGCTGCTCATCGCCGCCCTGCGCGCCCTCCCCTGGGAGGAGGGCGCCCCTCCGCTGCTCGCGCTCCACGTCGATCATCAGCTGCGCGACGGGAGCGGCGCGGACGCGGCGTGGTGCCAGGACACCGCGCAGGCGCTCGGCCCGGGCTTGAGGTTGATGTCGCTCCAGCTGCCCGAGGGGCCGCAGCTGGCCGCCCGCCCCGGTTCGATCGAAGGCCCCGCCCGCAAGGCCCGCTACGCGTTGATGGGGCGGGCGCTCCGCGCCGACGCGCCGCGGCGGCCCGCCCTGCTGACGGCGCACCACGCCGACGACAACCTGGAGAACCTCCTCCTGGCGCTGGGCCGCGGCGCTGGCCTCACCGGGCTCGGCGGGATCCGCAGCGCGATCGGGCTGGAGGGGCTCAGCGGCGCCGAGGAGGACCGGGGGATCGTCGTCGGGCGCCCGCTGCTGGGGCTGCGCGGCGGGGAGCTGCGCGAGGCGCTGATCGCGATCGGGCAGCGCTGGCGAGAGGATCCGAGCAACGCGCTGCTCGATCGACGGCGCAACCAGTTGAGGCACCAGGTCATCCCGGCGTTCCTGGAGACCGCCCAGGGAGAGGCGCCGGTGTTCAGGAGCCTGAAGACGCTCCGAGAGGATCGGGAGCTGCTGGAGGCGGTCGTGCGGGAGGCCTTCGAGGAGACACGCGCGCCGACGCCATGGTATCGGACCGGCGGCGTGGCGCTGGAGCGGCGGCGGCTGGCGGCGCTGACCCCCTTGTTGAGGCGCCACGTGGTGCGGCGCGCGCTGGTGGAGGCGGGTGTGGAGCACCCACCCGATCGCGCCAGCTTGACCCGGCTGGTTGAGGGAGCCTCACGTACGGGCATTGTAATAGAAGTTCATGGTGGACAGGTCGAGGTGGAGCCACGGCTGCTCATGGTTCAGGCGGGAGAGGCTGGGGTCAAGGCGCCTCCGACGGGCCAGGTGGGGTTGGAGGGCGCGCCGGGTCGGGCGACGTGGGGCGAGTTTGTGTTGGAGGCTCGGCTTGAGGGGGTGGTGGGGCGTGACGCGTGGCTCGCGCGCTGTGAGGCGGCGGAGGGCGGCGGGCCAGGCGCGCGGTCGCTCGCCGTGCTGGACGCGGGCGAGGTGGAGTGGCCGCTGGTGGTGAGGCGAGCGGGGCGCGGGGAGCGGGTGGCGCGCTTCGGAGGAGGGAGCAAGGCGTTGAGGTCGCTCCTGTCCGACGCTCGGGTGGCGCGCGCGGCGAGGCCCTGGGCGGCGGTGGTGTGCGACGGGGGCGGGAATGTTCTGTGGGTGCCCGGCGTGGTACGTACGCGAGCGGCGCTGATCTCTGGCGACACGCGTGAGCTGTTGATACTCTCGTGGGGGCCAGCGATCGCCGATGAGTGAACAGGGTGACGCGCCCTGTTCAGTGAGACGCGACGAAGCATGCCGACATAAAGTCGGTTGTTGGTGCGGGGAGCGTGCTTAGGTTGTGGAGCGACCGGGGTTTTGATCCTGGTTCTTCCATTGAGTTGGGTTGGCGATTGACCTATGATGGCGAGTCAAGCGGCGAATCGACGCCGCGCGGCGAATTGAATCAAGCCATGCCCGTTCCGTTGTTCAAGAGGACAGGTCGAGGGCTCCCCGAGCCCCTGGTGTGCGAGGTGTTCATCGCCAACACCCACCACAACGCCCACGCGTGATGATGACGACACACCGCCACAGACCCTGGAGCCCTTTCATCAGGGAAGGATAGACCGTTGTTCAACAAGCAATCAGCCAAGACCATCCTGTTGTGGGTGGTGTTCATCCTGATCTTCCTGTCGGTATGGCAGATCATGGCCAACAACTCCGAGGATCGCGAGGAGATCAACTTCTCGGAGTTTGAGCGCGCCGTAGCGACCGGGCAGATCGCCGAGACGACGATCACCGGCATGGAGATCCAGGGCAAGTTCACGCCGGAAGGCGCCAAGGAGTTCGGCAAGAACGGGCGCGACAGCTTCAAGACGGTCGGCGTCGTGGACCCCGACCTGCGCGACCTGATGCGCCAGAACGAGATCACCTACGCCTTCAAGTCCGAAGACCAGGGATCGTTCTGGCAGGCGTTGTTCATCACCTGGCTGCCGATGATCCTGCTGTTGTTCGTCTTCTTCCTCTTCATGCGCCAGATCCAGGGCGGCGGGGGCAAGGCGATGAGCTTCGGCAAGAGCAAGGCGCGCCTGCTCAACGAGTCCCAGAACAAGGTCACGTTCGAGGACGTCGCCGGGATTCAGGAGGCCAAGGAGGAGCTTCAGGAGATCGTCGAGTTCCTGCGCGACCCGAAGCGGTTCACCAAGCTCGGCGGCCGGATCCCGAAGGGCGTCCTGCTCATGGGCCCTCCCGGGACCGGCAAGACCCTGCTCGCCCGCGCCATCGCCGGTGAGGCCGGGGTCCCCTTCTACACGATCTCCGGGTCGGACTTCGTCGAGATGTTCGTGGGCGTCGGCGCCAGCCGCGTGCGCGACCTGTTCGAGCAGGGCAAGAAGCACGCGCCGTGCATCATCTTCATCGACGAGATTGACGCCGTGGGGCGCCACCGCGGCGCCGGCCTCGGCGGCGGCCACGATGAGCGCGAGCAGACCCTCAACCAGCTCCTCGTCGAGATGGACGGCTTCGAGAGCAACGAGGGCGTGATCCTGATCGCCGCGACGAATCGGCCCGATGTGCTCGACCCGGCGCTGCTGCGCCCGGGGCGCTTCGACCGCCGCGTGATCGTCCCCAACCCGGACCTGCGTGGCCGCG
>PBBL01000071.1 GCA_002716585.1 Myxococcales bacterium
CAGGTGGGGTAGGTGGCGACCACCGAGCCGTCCGACGACCGCAGCTTCGTCACCGTGCCGTTGCCGCTGTCGTCGCCGCCCTCGGGGCAGGCGTGGGCGATCAGGTTGGGGCCGCCGCCGCGCTGGTTGACGACCCAGATGAAGCCGTTGGCGTCCGGCGTGATCCCCACCGAGTTGATCCCGGTCGGCGTGGCGAGGATGGGCTCCCCGGTGGCGGCGTCGACCTTGACGGCGTAGCTCTGCTGCACCGGGGTGTCGCGATCGGACGCCGAGGTGCGGTCGTTGAAGACCGCCCAGACGAAGCCGTTGGCGTCCACCGCGATCCCGCGGCCATAGATGAGGGCGTTGTTGGCGTTGCTCGGCTCGTAGGCCCCGGACTCGAACAGGATCGGGCGGACGTCGATGTTGCGCCGGATCCCATCGCCCACGCTCACATCGCACTCGGTGGCGCCGTCGGGGCACTGGTGATCGCCGTCGATCCACACGACGCTGCTGCCCGGGTAGCGGACCGCGCCCCAGAGGTCGCCGTTGAGGTCCACGGTGATCCCGTAGAGCGCCGCGCCGTCCGGCCCGAGCGCCGGGTTGACCTTCCAGCGCTGCTCCACCTCGCCGGTCGCGCTGTTGAGGCGCTGCACGGAGTCCTCAACGCCCGCGTCGCCGAGCCAGCTCGTGGTGGTGAACATCTTGCCGAACGGGTTGATCGCCAGCCCGTAGCTGCCGATGACGTTCTGGAACTCCACCAGCGGCTGGAACGTGATGGGATCGACCTTCATCCAGCCGTAGCCGCGCCCGTCAAACTCCGACGACGAGACCCACACCTCCCCGGCGGACGTGATCGCGACGCCGCGGGCCGTCTGCCCCACCGTCGGGGTCTGCCCGAGCACCGAGCCGTCCTCGGCGCTGATCTTGAAGGCGCGCCCCGCCGTGTCGCGCACCGCGACCCAGCAATTGAAGTCGATGTCCACCGCCGTCCGCGACGGGTTCGAGCCCGGCAGCGACGTGACGCTCACCACCTGACCCGTCGCCGTCTCGATCTGCGCGACCGTGCTGGAGTTCGAGTTGGAGACCCAGAGGTAGGGCGTCTCGATCTGGCCCAGGTTCAGCTGAAGCTGATCGGACGCCGCGTTGACGTTGGTCAACGCGCCCTCCTCAAAGTCCGCCGTCGTGGTCCAGGTGTGTCGGTAGGTCTGGGCCTCGGCCTGGGTCGCGCCCCAGAGGGCGCTCAGCGCCGCGACGAGGACAGCGACCAACGCGCCGCGCCCGTAGGACATCGCCGGTGAGTGCATGATGGATCAACCTGTTCGTGTGACACGCCGCCATGACGCGCGCCGAACCAGGGTAACGCCCCGCGCGCTTCGACTCAAGCCGCCTCGATGTCGTGAAATTGGGCACAGACGGCCACATCAAGCGCTCAGTTCCGCACCGTGATCCCGAGCGGAGCGCTCGACGCGCCGCATGCGTCGGCGACCTCCAGGGTGAAGGTGTGCTCGCCGCTCACGTGAGGATCGACGTAGAGGGTCGCGCTCAGGCAGGAGCCGGGCAGGTCGCTGCGGCTGCGGCAGGGCAGCTCGCTGGACAGCTCGCGCGTCACCCGCCCCTCGAAGTTGGCGCCCAACAGCAGCTCGTCGCTCATGCCGCAGGCGAGGTTGCAGTTGGCGTCCTCGTAGGGGATGAGGAGGTTGATCTTGCCGTCCGCGGGCAGCGCGTCGAGCTGCCCGCGGACCGCGCCGTCCACCAGGAACTGAGGCGTGCCCAGCACCGGAGGGGCGTTGTCCCGGCACGCGTCGGGCTCCGACGCGCCGCACACCGTCAAGCCGTCGCCCAGCGGCGGCCCGTCGAGGCCATCGACGGCGCACGTCACCCCAAGCTCCACCCCACCCGACGCGATCACCGCGCCGCCGCCGGGCGCGCTGGTGACGCCCAGCCCGCCGCTCGTGGCGTTGCTGTTGTACATGTCGGGCTCATCGACGACGCGGCCGTCGTCCACGGTGGACGTCCCACCTCCAGCGGCCGCGCCGCCGTTCGCCTGATCGCCGCTCTCCTGATCGCTCGCCCCGGTGACGCTCGACCCGCTGTAGGTCGCGTCGTCCTCAACACACCCTGTCAACGCCCAGGCGAACACGACCCCTACCAGGACACCAGCCAGCCCGTACTTCACAGCAGACCCCACACGCTTCAGAAATACTCCACACCAGGTCTCAGATAACTGAGACGCCCAACCTCTCGGGGGCGCTGCCACCGCCCTGGAGACCTGGCCTCACGCAGAGAGAAGCAAACACCGGGCCAGGCTCCGCGAGGCGCTCAAGTCACCACGGTCCAGGGCCGCGCCTCGAGCGTACGCTCACCGACCTCCGTAAGCTCATTGTGGTAGATGTAGATGCTCTCCAGCTCAGACAGCGTGGTGGACTCGGCGAGGCGGAGCGCGCCCTGATCGGTGATCTGGTTGTAGCCGAGCGCCAGGCTGGTGAGGTGCTTGAAGGCAGGAGAGGCCGCGAGCGCCGTCAACCCCTCGTCGCCCAGCCTGGTGTCTTCCAGCTGGAGGTGACGCAGGCGAGTCACGTGGCGCGAGGCGGCGAGCGCGAGCGCCGCCGCGTCGCCTTGATGGTTGCCGCGCAGATCGAGGTGGGTCAGGCGGGCGAGGTGGGGCGACGCGGCGATGGCGCGAGCCGCCTCCGCGTCTGTGACCACGTTGTAATGGAGGGTGAGGTGACGCAGGTGGCGCAGGTTCGCCGAGCGCGCCAACGCCCGCACCCCTGCCCCGGTGAGTCGATTCGAGCTGAGGTAGAGCTGCGTCAGCCTCGTCAACTCGGGCGACACCGCGAGCGCCCGCGCCCCAGAATCACCACACCGGGTCCCATCCAGGTTGAGCTGCTCCACCCGACCGAGGTGCTCGGACGCTGCGATGGCGCGAACCCCCGCGTCCTCAAGCCGGTTGGTCGCGAGGCCCAGCGAAGTGAGCTGGCTCAACCCCTCAGCGTGCGCGATCGCGCGGGCGCCCTCCTCGCCCAGGTCGTTTCCCCCGAGTTGGAGCAGGGTCAACCCCTGGGTGATGGGGGCCTGGACGAGCACCTTCACCTCTTCGGCGCCGACGTGGTTGTTGGCGAGGTTGAGGTGGGCGACGCGCTCCAGGTGGGGAGACGCCGCCAGCGCCCTCACGCCTTCCGGGCCAAGCTCGTTGTCTTTGAGGTCCAGGGTGGTCAGGCGCCCCAGCGGCGCGGCCGCGAGACGCCGCGCCCCCTCAGGTCCGATTTCGGCGCGATGGAGGTAGAGGTGCCTCAGCCCAGCGAAGCGGCCCTCCTCCAGGCGCTTGAGGAAGGTCGCCCGAGCAGACGCCTCCGCGTCGTAGGGGACCTTGAGGCTCCACACCAGCTCCAACCAGCCTGGCGCGGGGTCGGAGACGCACTGCACCCAGAGCCACTCGTCCATCGGGTAGAAGGGGATCAGCGGATCCTCCAGCCTCAAGAAGAGCGCGCCGCTGGAGGGGTCCCAGTCCGCCGTGACGGGCGGCGGCGTGACGCGGCTCAGGTGCTCCCTCAGGTAGGGCGCCCAGATCCGGGTCCACGCCTCGGGCTCATGCTCCCACTGCTCGTGGGCGAGCTTGATGATCTGGAGGTAGGCGTCCGGGGAGGGCAGCTCATGGACCCTCCCTCGCAGCTCGGCCAGCGAGGCGTTGTCGTCGTGCATGCGGAGGCTATCCCTTGTGGCGCTGCCCCTGAACGCCCGCGCCCTCGGGTCGCGCGATCGCCTCGCCGTACTTGTCCATCTCGCAGCCGCAGTCGGGGCACGTCCAGCCGCCCCACAGAGCCTGGCGGGTGTTCTTCGGGGTGCGGACGGGCGGCATCGGCAGGTCGCAGTCCGGGCAGGAGACCGGATCGAGGTTGATCCCCCAGCGGCTGCGCCGCTCGCGCGCCTCGCGAAGACCTCGGAGGGCCACGAGGAAGACCACCCAGCCGCCCATCAAGCACAACACCAACAGGATCTTCACCATGACGGACCTCGGTTTTCTCGCGTCGCTTCACCCACCCTCGTCTTGTGTGGTATCTCGCGACCCGGAGCGCAAGGGGCTTGTCGCGCGCGCCACCTGTTTTTTTGCGGCGGCGACGCAACATCGCCCGCCGAGATGCGATAACCTCCCTTGAGACGTCAACCGTCGTCACGACACCTCGATGGATCGCGCTCACCCGACGTGAGCGGTCACAGCAAGGAGAGCCCTGCACCCATGAACGCCGAGATCAACCCATCCAGACCGCACCGGCGCCGCAGCTCGATGTGGGCGGCGCTCCTGTCGATCACCCTCCTCGCGAGCGTGGGCTGCGCGGACAGCGAGCCCGCGGACAGCGCCTCGAACAGCACGAGCAACGGCACGAGCAACAGCACCGGCGGCAGCACGAGCAACAGCACGTCGAACAGCACGACCGGGGGGACCACCGGCGGCACCACCGGCGGCACCACCGGCGGCACCACCACGGTGGACGTCTGCGACCCCAACCCCTGCACCACCCCCGAGCCGCCCGAGTGCGACGACGACGTCCTGCTCAGCTCGGAGGACGAGGGGACCTGCACCGACGACAACGGCGCGCCGGTGTGTGACTACGACGAGGTCGAGACCGACTGCACCGACACCGGCGACATCTGCCGACGCGGCGCCTGCGTCCCCGTGGGGACCGGCAACGAGCCGCTGCCCGGGGAGCTGGTGATCACCGAGATCATGTACGACCCCGAGGGGCTGGACGACGCCCAGGGCGAGTGGATCGAGCTGTACAACAAGACCGACACCCCGCTGGACCTGACCGGCTGCGCCTGGCGCGACGCGGGCGACAACAGCGCCTCGACCGACGGGGTGATCGTGCCGAGCGAGGCCTTCGTCGTGTTCGCGCGCACCGACGACATGGGCGCCAACGGCGGGATCGACGCGATCGGCGTGTTCGACTTCGACCTCGGCAACGACGGCGACTCCGTGATCCTCGACTGCGACGGCGAGGTCATCGACCAGGTGGTCTACGACGTCGATGGTGACTTCGACGCGGCCACGGGGGCGGCGCTGAGCCTCGACCCCAACCGGGTCAACGTCGATGAGAACGACCAGGGCAACTTCTGGTGCCCCGCCGTCGATGTGTACGCGGCGCCGAACCTCGGGACGCCCGGCGCGGCCAACCCCATCTGCGAGGACGTGCCCGCCTGCGAGCCCAACCCGTGCAACGACCCGCCCGAGGCGTTCTGCGACCGGAACACGGCCCAGTTCTACGCCGAGGTGGGGTCCTGTCGGGACAACAACGGCATCGCCGAGTGCACCTACGAGGAGATCCGCGACTTCTGCGGTGAGGGCGAGGTGTGCAGCGAGGGCGCGTGCGTGGAGCCTGCCGCGCCCGCCGCCGAGGAGGGCGACGTGATCATCACCGAGATCATGTACAACCCCAGCGGTGAAGGGTTCGACGACGACGACGCCGAGTGGATCGAGCTGTACAACACCACGAGCGGCGAGCGCGACCTGAGCGGCTGCGTCGTCAAGGACAACAACGACAACAACGACGGCGACCCGCTCACCGGCGTGGTCATCCCCGGCGGCGACTACGTCATCCTCGGCAAGACCCTGGACCCCTCCTTCTACGGCGGCGTCACCCCGGTCGCCACGTTCGGGTTTGGCCTCAACAACGGCGACGGCGGCGACTCGGTCGTCCTCGTCTGCGGCGGCGACGTCTTCGACCGCGTCGATTACGACGACGGCGGGGCGTTCCCCGAGGGCACCGGCGCCTCGCTCAGCCTCGACGCGGGCGCCCGCAACAACAGCGACAACGGCGACGGCGCCAACTGGTGCCTCGGCGCGGGCGACTACGCGGGCGGCAACCTCGGCACCCCCGGGCGCGCCAACCCCATCTGCGCCGCCGAGGACGTCTGCGACCCCAACCCCTGCAACGACGCCCCGGTCGCCACCTGCGACGGCGACACCCTCGTCACCTACGCGGCGCAGGGCACCTGCACCGACGACAACGGCGCGCCCGCCTGCGACTACCCGGAGGCGAACCGCGCCAACTGCGCCGACAACGGCGAGGTCTGCTTTCAGGGGTTCGACCCGGACGAGCCCGCGCGCTGCACCGAGGAGACCAACAACGGCATGCCGCCCTCCATCGGCGAGATCCTGATCACGGAGGTGATGTACAACCCGGCGACCATCGACGACAGCGACGGCGAGTGGATCGAGCTGCACAACATGACGTTCGGCGAGCGCGACCTGAGCGGCTGCGTCCTCAAGGACAGCTCCGGCGCCGAGGCGGCGCTGACCGGCGTCGTGCTGGGGACCGGCCAGTATGGGATCATCGGGCGCACCGACGACCCGGCCAACTTCGGCGGGGTGACGCCGATGGGCACCTTCAGCTTCAACCTCAACAACGACATGGACTCGGTCATCTTCGAGTGCGACGGGGTGGAGTTCGACCGCCTCGACTACACCAACGGCGGCGACTTCCCGAGCATCGACAGCGGCGCCTCGCTCAGCCGCGACAGCTCCATCGGGGACGACTGGTGCGCCGGGGTGGCCGAGTACACCGACGGCAACCTCGGCACCCCCGCCGCGGGCAACCCCCCGTGCGAGGGCACCGGCGGCGCCTGCGTCTTCACCCCGGAGGACACCATCACCGCCGAGGGCTCCTACTCGGGCGACAACAGCGACGCCAGTGACGACTTCCAGGCCGGCACGACCGACTGCACCCAGGGCACCATGGGCCTCGATGAGATCTGGGCGCTCACCGTCGGCGCGGCGACCACCGTCTGCGTGGACACCTTCGGCAGCGAGGACAACGACGTCGACACCGTCCTCTTCGTCCGCACGAGCTGCACGGACCCGGTCACCGAGCTGGACTGCAACGACGACGCGGGCGAGGTGTTCGACTCCCAGGTGGAGTTCGAGGCCGAGCCAGGGGTGCAGTACTTCATCATCGTTGACGCCTACGCGGCGGCCGACGCAGGCGCGTACCTCCTCAACGTCGCGTTCAACGCCTGCCCCTAGGGGCGCAGCGCCGCCTCGCGGCGCGCCAACGCCAGATCGGCGTCCACCATCCGGGCGACCAGCGCCTCGAACTCGAGGCGCGGTCGCCACCCCAGCAGCTCCCGCGCCCGAGACGCGTCACCCACCAGCGTGTTGACCTCCGCCGGGCGCAGGTAGCGGGGGTCGATCTCCACGTGCTCCTCCCAGTCAAGCCCGACCCGCTCGAACGCCAGCGCCGCGAACTCGCGCACCGAGCGCCGCTGCCCGGTCGCGATCACCAGATCGACCGGCTCCGGCGCCTGGAGCATCAGCGCCATCGCCTCGACGTAATCGCCCGCGAAGCCCCAGTCGCGCTCCGCGTCCAGGTTGCCGAGGTAGAGGCGCTCCTGAAGCCCGCAGGCGATCCGCCCCACCGCGCGGGTGATCTTGCGGGTGACGAACGTCTCGCCGCGGCGCTCGCTCTCGTGGTTGAACAGGATCCCGTTGACCGCGAACATCCCATACGCCTCGCGGTAGGTGCGCACGATGTGGAACGCGTACGCCTTGGCTGCGCCGTAGGGCGAGCAGGGGCGGATCGGCGTCTCCTCGTCCTGGGGCGACGTCGCCGCGTCGCCGAACAGCTCGCTGGTCGAGGCCTGGTAGAACCGCGCCTGCTGCGCCAACCCGGCCTGACGCAGCGCCTCCAGCAGCCGCACCGTGCCCAGCCCGGTCACCTCGGCGGTCAGCTCTGGGAGCTGAAAGGACGCCTGGACGTGGCTCTGCGCCGCGAGGTGGTACACCTCATCGGGGCGCGCCTCCTGCACGAGCCGCAGCAGGCTGGCGCCGTCGGTCACGTCGCCGTAGCGCAGGTGCAGCCGGACGTCTTTGGCGTGGGGGTCCTGGTAGAGGTGATCGATCCGCTGGGTGTTGAACAGGCTCGCCTTGCGGATCAGCCCCCACACCTCGTACCCGCGGGCGAGCAGCAGCTCCGCCAGGAACGAGCCGTCCTGCCCCGTGATCCCCGTGATGAGGGCGCGTCGCCGTCCTTCGCTCATCGGTCGCCTCGGTGCGCTCGAAACCAGGCGACGGTCCGCCGCAGCCCCTCGTCAAACGACACCTCGGGGCGCCACCCGAGCACCTCCCGGGCGCGGCGGCTGTCCACCAGGCGTCGCGGCTGCCCGTTGGGGCGCGCGGCGTCCCAGCGCAGCTCCCCGGTGAACCCAACCTCGGCGGCGACGCGCTCGGCGAGGTCGCGGATGCGGATCTCGACCCCGGAGCCGAGGTTGAGCGGCGCGGGGTCCTGGTAGCGCGCCGCGGCCAACGCGATCGCCTCGGCGGCGTCCTCCACGTAGAGGAACTCGCGGGTCGGTGAGCCGTCGCCCCAGACGTCGATGTGCGCCGCGCCCCGCTCGGTGGCCTCGACGCACTTCCGGATCAGCGCCGGGATGACGTGGCCCCGCTCCAGATCGAAGTCATCGCCCGGCCCGTAGAGGTTGACCGGGATCAGGTGGGTCGCGGCCATGCCGTACTGCTGGTGGTACGCCTGCCCCATGACCAGCAGCATCTTCTTGGCCAGCCCGTAGGGGGCGTTGGTCTCCTCGGGGTAGCCCGACCACAGCGACTCGACCTGAAACGGCGCGGGCAGCGTCTTCGGGTAGGAGCACACCGTCCCGACCGAGACAAACCGCTCCGTCCCGGCGCGCATCGCGGCGTGCATCAGCTGCACGCCCATCATCAGGTTGGTGTAGAAGAACCGCCCCGGCTCCAGGCGGTTGGCCCCGATCCCGCCCACGACCGCCGCCAGGTGAATGACTGTGCGCGCCCCGGAGTCCTCCAGCAGGCGCTCCGCCGCCCCGGGCGCCACCAGATCGTACCGGGCGCTGCGCGGCACCACCACCGGCCCGACCCCGCGGCGCTCAAGCGCCTCAACCACCGCCCTCCCCAGGAACCCCGCCCCGCCGGTCACGACCACCGGGCTCGGGATCTCCAACCGCTCACGCGTCGTCACGCTCCACCCCCTCCACCCACGCGCGCCACCCCGGCGCCCGCTCCCGCTGCGCCTGCCGCAGCGTCCGAGGGCTCGCCGCCAGCGCGCGCTTCATCAACGCCAGCCAGAACCCCCGCGCCGTCCCCTCCTCCGGCGACAGCAGCGAGGCGACCTGCACCACCACGTCATCATCGTCCATCGCGGCCAGCGCCGCCAGCGCCTTCGCCTCATCCACCCGGGCCAGCGCCGACAGCCAGAACGCGCGCGCCTCGACCCCGGGCGACAGCAGCCGCGCCACGCCCAGCCCCGACCCGACGACCGGGCTGTTCACGTGGACGTGGAGGCGGGCCGCGCCCGGGTGGACCGCCTCGTCCAGCTCCCCGATGAGCGCCTCCAGCCCCGCGGCGGCCTCCGCCGCCGCCCCCTGCTGAAACCGGCTCCGGCACCAGCCCAGCCGCGCGCTCACCCCCGCTCCGGCGGCGCTCGCATGCCCGTAGAAGGCTGCCGCCGCGCCGTACCGCCGCGTCGCCTCGGCGGTGATCGCCAGCCCCTGCATCAGCAGCGCGTACGCCGCGCACCCCACCGGCCCCGGGGCGCTGTCCCGAGCCGGGCGCCCCGCTCGCCGCAGCCCCTCCAGCACCTCCTCGAACCGCGTCTCCCAGGTGTGCTCCGCGAGCGCCCTCGCCCGACTCGCCGCGGCGCAGCGGGCGCGCGCCTCGGGGTCGGACAGCAGCTCATCGAGCCGCGTCAGCAGCTCCTCCTCGCTGCGGTAGGACGGCACCTCCTCCGGGGTGAAGTACCCTCCCAGATCCGGCGACCACGCCACCACCTGGCATGCGCCCGCGAAGGCGGTCTCCAGCACGCGGATCTTGACCATCGGGACATCGCGCCCCTCCCACCCACCGGTCGTGAGCACGACCCCCCCGCTCCGATAGAGCGACCACATCGTGTCCGCGTCCACGCCGCCGCCCAGATCCACCGAGCCCCCCGGCGGCTCCTGACGCTCCCACCCGTGCCCACGCACCAGGACGGGGACGTTCGCCTCCGCCAGGCGTCGCACCAGCGCCACGCGCCCCGGGTAGGCGCGCCCGACCAGCACGACGCGCCCTGGCTCCTGAGGCGACGCGGGGGGCAGCTCCGGGGGGCTCATCGCCCATCGGATCGCGCGGACGACGCCTCCGCTCGCCGCGGCGGCGCGCGTGCTCGTGGTCAGCGCGAGGTCCGCCATCTGCCGGAGCGCCTCCAGGAGGTCGCCCCACGCCCCGCTCGCGCGCCAATCGTCCAGGAAGATGTCGTCGTCGAACGCGAACGTCACCAGCCGCGCCCCGCCACCCCGCAGCCTCGCGCAGACCTCGGGGTTGAGGTGATCGTAGGGGGGGTGGACCAGGATCAGATCCGGCCGCCAGCGCTCGACCAGCTCCAGGAGGAGCAGCTGGTGGCCGCTCACCCCCAGCCGATGGATCGCCTCCTGCGTCGGCACGACCACGACCTGATGACCCATCGCCTCCAGATCAGGGCTCATCCAACGGCACATCGCGCCGTCGGGATCGACCGTTTCAGAGAGGAGGATGCGCATGGTTCCCGGTCCTGGTTGGGTGCATGTCCAGCGAAGCGCGCCGCGCCGCAGCTCAGGGGCGCATCTTATACCAACTCGCGCCGCCGCGCCCGATCACCCACAAGGTGAGCGCGCGTTCTGCTATCATGCCGCCCAATCGGACGCGACGCGCCTGGCGTGGACCACCCAGGACAACCCCCGAGGAGCCATGAGACACGTGATTCGGCACACAGCGATGATGAGCGCGCTGCTCCTGCTCGCAGCGTCATGCAGTGACGACGGCGCGTCTGGCGGCGCGCAGGACGCGGCGACCGGGCAGGACACCGCGGGCGAGGAAGACGCCGCCCGCGACGCGGCGGAGGGCGACGTCGAACTCGACGCGCTCCCCGACGCCCCCGAGGACGTCGCGGTCGACGTCGCCCAGGACACCGAGCCCGACCTCGGCCCGATCATCGACGATCCGCGCGTCTACGGGTTCGCGGGCGGCTGCTACACCATCGAGGCGCAAGCCCCGAACAGCGACACGTCGGCCTTCCTGACCGCCACGGAGGAGGGGTTCGCGTTCTCGGCGGACACGGCGAGCGAGGCGTCGCGCTTCCACATGAGGGCGTCGGACCTGGGGACCTACCTGCTCTACGACGCCGAGGCGCGCTACGTCGTCGCGAGTGAGCCCGGGGAGCCGCTGACCCGCGAGGCGGAGCTGCTCTCGGACGTCATGCTGCTCGACGACGACTACCTGCCCGGCGCCCAGTGGGCGCTGGAGGGCTCCGTCCGCGACCCCGAGCGCTTTCAGCTCCGCCACCTCAAGTCGGGCGGCTACCTCACCGCCACCGGGCTCGGGTCGCGCCTTCACGACGCGGCGCTCCTCACGCTGAGCGAGGCGACCGGCTGCGCCGACCACCCCGAGCTGAGCCTGGACGCCCGCGGCGAGGTCGAGCCTCGCCAGTTCGAGGACGGCGCGGTGTTTGGCTTCGCGGAGCCGCACACCCACATCATGTCCAACTTCGGGTTTGGCGGCGGGGGGATCTTCCACGGCGCCGCCTTCCACCCGCTGGGCGTCCAGCACGCGCTGCCCTCCTGCGAGCCCTTCCATGGGGCCGAGGGGCGCCAGGATCTGCTCGGCTACGGGTTCGGGCGGCGGCAGGACTTCGCGAACCTGCTGGAGGCGCTCGTCACCGGCGAGCTGCCCGAGCCCGACCACGCCACCGCGGGCTGGCCTGAGTTCACCGACTGGCCCAACGGCCCCGACTCGCCCACGCACCAGACCCAATATTACATGTGGATCAAGCGCGCCTGGATGAGCGGGCTGCGCCTCCTGGTCCAGCACGGCACGAGCAACCAGACCATCTGCGAGCTGATCGTCGGGAGCAACATCCAGCAGGTCCGCTACAGCTGCAACGACATGGTCGCGATCGACCGCGGCATCGACGAGACCTGGCGCATGGAGCGCTACATCGACGCCCAGAACGGTGGCCCCGGCGAGGGCTGGTTCCGCGTCGTCACCTCACCGGCGGAGGCGCGGGAGGTGATCAACCAGGGCAAGCTCGCCGTGGTGCTCGGGATCGAAGTCTCCAACCTGTTCAACTGCGTCCTGACCCCCCCGGAGGGAGAGGCGCGGTGCGACGAGGGCGACATCCTGGAGGCGCTCGACACCTACCACGAGAAGGGCGTCCGGGCGATCTTCCCCGTGCACAAGTACGACAACGTGTTCTCCCCCGGCGATGGCCACCGGGGGATCTTCGAGGCGGCCAACTTCATCCAGACGGGCCACTGGTCCGACTTCACCCAGGAGGACTGCCCGACCCGTGGCCCCGGCTTCGATCGCGGCGGCCTGGAGTTCGCCAACCTCAACGAGCCGCGCGACATGTACCTCGCCGACGCCCCCGCCGACGTGAGCGCCTTCGTCGAAGACCCCATCGACGCCCTCCTGACCTACGCCGACCGGCTCCTGCCCGAGTCCGCCGACGGGGACTGGTGCAAGAAGGGCAACCTCACCCCCCAGGGCGACTTCCTGATCCGTGAGCTGATGCGCCGTGGCATGATCATCGAGGTCGACCACCTCCCGAGGCGCTCCTACGTCGAGGCGATGGCCATGCTGGAGGCCAACGACTACCCCCCGGTCGGCACCCACGGCAACAACGACGGTGGGCGCGTCTACGCCCTCGGCGGGATCTCCACGTCGCGGTTCAGCCGGTGCGCCAACCCCAACCGCCCCGGCTCGCGCGGCGACAACCGGCGGAGCCGCGTGGCGCTCAGCGTCGAGCAGGGCGGCTACCCGGCCGAACCCTTCAGCTACGACCTCAACGGCTTCGCGGGCGCGCCTGACGGGCGGTTTGGCGAAGACGGGTGCGGGCGCGAGCAGACCGACCCGGTCCTCTACCCCTTCACCTCCTACGCCGGGGACGTCACCTTCACCGAGCCTCGCCTCGGCGAGCGGGCGGTCGACTACAACACCGAGGGGCTCGTTCACATCGGCATGTTCCCCGAGCTGATCGAGGACATTCGCCACGACGTCGGCGACGAGGAGCTGGAGCCGCTGTTCCGCTCCGCCGAGGCCTACCTGCGCATGTGGGAGAAGGCCGAGCGCCGCGGCGCCGCGCTGTCCGAAGACGAGTAACACCGTCACTCAGCCGCTGCGCGCCCTCCTCAAGGCACGTTCTCGCTCACCATCACGTCGCCGCTCTCGGGCAACGTCAACGACACCTCAACGCGCTCCACGTCCGGGCACAGCTCCTGAAGCCCGATCGACCCGAAGGGGTCGCTCGCGGACCAGGGGTCGCAGGACACCTCCCCGTCCTCCTCGGCGCAGTGCGGCGGCAGCGCCTCCGACCACCCGAACGCCATGACGTACTCGCCAGGCGCGACCGGCTGGGGGTGGCCGTCGGGCTCGTAGACGGTCCAGTCCTCGCAGTCGGTCTCCCGCTGGCAGACGTCCAGCGCCCGAGCGTCCCAGGTCACGGTGTGGCTCTGGCCCGGCTCCAGCCTCACGATCTCGGCCACCGCTGGCGCGGGCGGCGCCGGACACTCGCACCCGCACAGGTAGCCCACCTGGAGCGGCAGGCGCTCGCCTCCGACGGGTCGCACCTCGAACGGATCGCAGCCCTGCCCGGACAAGGTCAGGTAGCGCGCCGACTCCCCGACGTTGTGCAGGGTCACCGACACCTCCTGGGTCGCGGGCGCCTCCTCGGCGCACTGGCCGCCGCCGTCCACCCCATCGGAGGCGTCCGCCACGTCGGGGGCGTCCGGCAACGCGTCGGCCTCGCCCCACGTGTCCTCGCCGCACGCCGAGGCGTCCTCCGGGACCCCGCCGCAGTCCGGCCAGGAGGTGTCCTCGACGTCGGTGTCGCTGATGTCGGTGTCGATCACGCCGGTCTCACGGCCCCGCGTGTCCTCCGCCGCCGCGGTGTCGGACAGGCCCGTGTCAGCCTCGCTGGTGTCGTCGTGGGTGATCCCGGTGTCCTCGCCGGGCAACGTATCGCCCGCGCCCATCACACCCCCGGTGTCTCCCCCCGACGCCGAGTTGCTGGACTCGCCGTCCGAGTATTCGTCGTCGCCGCAACCTACCGCGCCGAGCATGAACACGATGAGCAGGCATGAGAGGCTGGTTCGCATGGTTTGGTTCTCCCTGGGTGTCTCCCGGGCGCTGCGCCCGTTCTTGCAGGCCGCCCTGATGGCGCCAGAGACAATCTAAGTCGTATTCTCACGTTGTGTCCATGCGTTCGACGCAGATTTTGTATACGGCGCGAATACACCACAGCAACGGGATCGCTCTTGCGTTCGAGCGACCTGGGTCGTATTCTACCTGTGGAGGACGGATGGCATGAGCGACTGGAAGCCCGACATCTTCGAGTACCTGGACTACCGAGACTACTTGAAGGACTATTACGACGCAGCGAAGGTGCACAACAGCGCCTTCAGCTACCGCTATTTTTCCCGGCGCGCGGGTTACTCGTCGCCCAACTTCTTGAAGCTCGTCATGGACGGCCAGCGCAACCTGAGCAACGACAGCATCGACCGCTTCGCCAAGGCGCTCAAGCTGACCGGCTCGGAGCATCGCTTCTTTCGGGCGCTGGTGCACTTCGATCAGGCGGACACCGCCGCGAAGAAGAACCAGGCGTTCGAGGACGTGGCGGCGAGCCGCCGGTTCCGCAAGGCGCGGCGCCTGGATCGGGCGTTCTTCGACTACCTCTCGCACTGGTACTACCCGGCGATCCGGGAGATGGTCGCGCGCGCGGACTTCGTCGAAGACCCCGACTGGATCGCGAGCCAGCTCCTGCCTCCGATCAAGGCCGCGCAGGCCGAGGAGTGCCTGGAGGTGCTGCTGGAGCTGGGGCTGTTGCAGCGCGACGACGACGGCGCGCTGCACCGCGGCGAGGCGAGCGTCACGACGGGGCACGAGGTCCGCTCGCTGGCGATCGGCAACTACCACCGCCAGATGATGGAGCGCGCCAGCGAGTCGATCGAGCTGGTGCACCGGGATCACCGCGACATCAGCGCGCTGACGGTGTGCATCTCGCCGGAGCGGATCGCCGAGTTCAAGGACCGGATCCACGCCTTCCGCGAGACGCTGCTCGACCTGGGCGATCGCGACGACCAGCCGACCTGCGTCTACCAGCTCAACTTCCAGTTCTTCCCATTGAACGAGGTCCCCTCAGACCCTGACGACGAGGCTTGAACCCATGACACGCATTGGACAACCATCTGATGAGCGCGTCACGTCCTGGGCAGGCCGGGTCGGCCTGCTCCTGGTGCTCGCCTGGGCGCTCGGCTTGAGCGCCTGCTTCTCCGCGGGCACCGACGTCGGCAACCCGGGCGAGTTCACCGACACCGGCCCGGGCGTCGACACCTCCAGCTCCCAGGACGCCTCGGGCGGCGCCGACGACGCGGGCGGCATGTTCCTCGACTCCACCATGGGCGGTCAGGCCGACTCCGGGGACGCCCCCCCAGAAGACGGCGGCCAGAACCCCGACGCCGAAGAAGACGCGGAGCCTTCGCCCGAAGATGGCGGCGTCAGCGACACCAGCGCCGCCGACGCCCCCGAACCTGGCGACGCCACTCACCCGGACACCGCCCCCGACGTCGATCCAGACGCTCCCGACGTCGATCCTGACGTCGATCCTGACGCACCGGACGTCGATTCAGACGCCCCGGACGTCGATCCTGACGCACCGGACGCCCCCGACGCGGATCCAGACGCACCGGACGCTCCAGACGCCGATTGAGCGTTCACGCGAGGGCTTTGATCTCCTGCCAGCGGAGATCGAAGCGGGCGAGGTACTTGCGGAGGCGGTCGGCGTCGTTGACGTTCTTCTTGCGGGTCCGGCTGATGGCGAACAAAAGGCGCCCCGCTTCTGACAGGGTCGAGCAGCGACGGCAGACCATGACCACGTCCGCCAGCTGTACCCGGTCGAAGCGATCGAGCTGCTCGACCCCGTCCGCCCCAATCAAGCGCTGCAACAGCTTCCCGCCCTCCCCGGCGTCCTCGGCCGAGTGCCAGCTGCGGCGAAGGCGGCCGATCTCCTCCTCCACCTCCTCCACCGTGATCCGACCGCCTGGGGCGAGGGTCGCCATCCGGGTGATCGCCGCGTTGAGGTCGCGGAAGTTGCCGCTCCACGCCGCGTCCGGGCTCGTCGCGAAGTCCAGAAAGCCGGTCCTCGCCTCCTTGTTGAAGGTGACCCGCTCGCCGATCTTGCCCGCGTACTGATCCAGCTCGTAGAGGAGGTTGGGCTCGATGTCCTCCAGCCGCTCGCGCAGCCCGGGGAGGCGAAAGGTCCACAGGTTGATGCGGGCCAGCAGGTCCTCGCGGAACTTGCCGTCGCGGACCTCGGCGCCGAGGTCGCGGTTGGTCCCGGCGATGAGCTGGAAGTCGCTCTCCACCTCCTTGTCGGAGCCGAGCGGCATGAACACGCCGCTCTCGATGGCGCGCAGCAGCATCGCCTGCTCATCGAGGCCCAGCTCACCGATCTCGTCGAGGAACAGCAGGCCACCGTCCGCGGCCCGCAGCAGGCCGGGGCGATCGCGCTGGGCGCCGGTGAACGCCCCCTTGATGTGGCCGAACAGCGTGGACATCGCCCCATCGCCGCGCAGCGTCGCGCAGTTGACCTCGACGAACCGACCGCTCACCTGACGCCGCGCCCGCTTCAGCTCGTAGATCCGACGCGCGAGCTGGGTCTTGCCCGCCCCGGTGGGGCCGGTCAGCAGGAGCGGGTGACGCGAGGCGATCGCGACCCGCTCGATCTGCTCGATGAGGCGGTTGAAGCCCGCGTTGCGGGTCGCGATCCCGGCCTTGAGGAAGTCGAGCGCCTCGTCCTGCTCCTCCTGGAAGCGGGTCGCGATGCTGTCATACTTCGACAGGTCGAGGTCGATCACCCGATACGAGCCCGCCACGTCGCGGTTGCTGCGGTTCGGCGGGGAGGTCTGGATCAGCGCCGCCGGGAAGTAGCGGGCCTCCGTGAGCAGGAACATGCAGATCTGGGCGACGTGGGTGCCCGTCGAGATGTGCAGCAGGTACTCCTCGTTGTCCGGGTCGAACGGGTAGGCGCGCGCGAAGTCGTGGAGCCCCTCATAGACCGGCTCGAAGTCCCACGGGTCCTCAAACTCGACCACGTGCCCGCGCACCTCGGTCTCGGGCGAGGCGTGACGGATGTCCTCCATCACCCGGTTGGCCAGGTCGGTGAACTCGCGCTGGTAGAGCAGCTCAAAGCGGTCGATGAGCAGATCCTCGTGCTGGAACAGCGCCACCGTGGGCCGCCAGCGCTCCCAGCGGGTGATCTCCTGCCCGCGATCCAGGGTCGTCCCCAGAAGGCCCAGCAGCACCTTGTTCTGTCGCGGCATACGCGTCTCCTATCCTGTGGGATAACTCGCGCGCTCGGCCAGGTCCACCCCGGCGGAGGCTGTTGACGGCGGCGTCCCTGCGGTTCGAGCCGCGCGGGAGCGGGGTCGGCGCGCCGCTAGAACCTATCCCGAGCGCTCAAGAGAATCAAGCCCACCCTGCCCCCCTGACCGCCGCGGCGCGCGACAACACTGGCGTCCCACCGCGGTTTTCGGTACCTTGCCGTGTCGATAACCACCCCGCGGGGCTTCAGCGCGCCCGAGGCGCCTGGAGACGCTCACCAGCCCGCGACGTCCGGCTGATTCAAGAGGAAGCCCACATGCTGACCATCGACGGTTCCCTGGGCGAGGGCGGCGGCCAGATCCTGCGCTCGTCGCTGGCGCTCTCGCTCATCACGCAGACGCCGCTGCGGTTGACCCACATCCGCGCGGGCCGCAAGCGCCCTGGCCTCATGCGCCAACACCTGACCGCGGTGCAGGCCGCCGCCGCCGTCGGCGGCGCCACCGTCGAGGGCGCCGAGATCGGCTCCCGCGAGATCACCTTCAAGCCCGGGCGCGTCAAGGCCGGTGAGTTCCACTTCGCCATCCACAGCGCCGGCAGCGCCGTGCTCGTCTTCCAGACCGTGCTGCCCGCCCTGTTGACCGCGTCCGGCCCCTCGCAGCTTACCCTCGAAGGAGGCACCCACAACCAGGGCAGCCCCTCCTTCGACTTCCTCGCCCTCGCCTTCGCGCCCCTGTTGGAGCGCATGGGCGCCCAGATCGAGCTGGAGCTGGAGCGGCCCGGCTTCTACCCCGCGGGCGGTGGCCGCTTCACGGCGACCGTCACCCCCCCGAAGGACGGCCTCCAACCCCTGACGCTCACCGAGCGCGGCGAGATCACCGGGCGCCGCGCCCGCGCCATCGTCGCCCACCTGCCCCACAGCATCGGGCGCCGTGAGCTGGACACCGTCGGCGACCGCCTCTCCTGGTCCAGCGACGCCCTCTCCCTCGAAGCGGCCAACGCCTCACTCGGGCCGGGCAACGTCGTCAGCATCGAGCTGTCCTGCGAGCACGTCTGTGAGGTGTTCACCGGCTTCGGCTCCAAGGGCGTCCGCGCCGAGCAGGTCGCCACCTGGGCCATCGACGAGATCCACAAATACCTCGCCGCGCAGGTCCCGGTCGGCCGCTACCTCGCCGACCAGCTCATCCTCCCGCTCGCGATGGCGGGCGGCGGTCGCTTCCTGACCCTGCCGCCCTCGCTCCACACCCGCACCAACATCCACACCGTGTCGCGCTTCCTGCCCGACGTGCCGATCGCGCTCTCGCCCCTGAGCGACGACGACGACGACACCAAACGGGTCTGGCGCGTGGAGGTCGGCGAGGCGTTCATCACCGACGACGCGTAAAGAGGCTGGCGCACGGACGCAGCGATCGACTTGGCAGCCGGGTCGATCTCCTGTTATCTAAGGCGGCGACACCAGAAGGCTCTGGCCGCACCAGGAGAGGAGGGTTCTTCATGCAGCAGACCATCGCCCGGCTTCGTCAGGTGGCGAGCACCCTGAACGCCAACTTCCTCCACAAGGAGGAGGTGATCCGGCTTCTGTGCATCAGCGTCATCGCCGGTGAGCACATGGTCCTCATCGGTCCGCCCGGGACGGCCAAGTCGGCCATGATCCGCCGCTTCTCGCAGCTGATCCAGGCCGACTACTTCGAGTACCTGCTGACCCGCTTCACCGAGCCCAACGAGCTGTTCGGCCCCGTCGATATCCGGGTGTTCCGCGAGGGCACCTACATGCGGCGCATCGAGAACATGCTGCCCACCTCCGAGATCGTCTTCCTCGACGAGGTCTTCAAGAGCAACTCGGCGATCCTCAACTCGCTGCTCACCATCCTCAACGAGCGCAAGTTCGCCAACGGCTCCACGATCGTCGAGGTGCCGCTGCTGTCGCTGTTCGGCGCCAGCAACGAGGTCCCCAACGACGAGGCGCTCGAAGCGATCTACGACCGCTTCCTGCTCCGGGTCTACAGCGACAACCTCGACAGCTACCACTTCCACGGCCTGATCGAGAAGGGGCTCGCCTACGAGACCGCCAAGCTGGAGACCCGCAGCAAGGGCCCACAGTACCTGCTCAACAGCCAGTCCATCCACGAGATGCACGCCCAGCTCCCCCGAGCGCTGCGCTTCTCCCCCGAGTTCATCTCGCGCTACAAGGCGCTCGTCTTCCAGGTCCGCAACGAGGGGATCACCGTCAGCGACCGCCGCGTCATCAAGCTGCTCAAGCTGTTCGCCGCCTCGGCGCTGTTCGACGGCCGCCAGAGCGCCGACGAGTCCGACTTCTTCATCCTCAAGCACATCTGGAACAACCTCGACCAGCGCGACATCCTCCGCGACATCATCGACCCCGTCCTCGACAAGTACTACCAGGCCCACCCCAACGTCACCCGCAAGGGTGGCCCCGGCGCCAGCCTCGAAGACCTCATCCAGGAGGTCCGCCTCATCGAGGAGGTCCTCGCCTCCGGCGAGCAGCTGAGCGACATCCAGCTCTTCAGCCAGCTCAAGAACCTCAACGACATCAAGTCCGCGCTCGGCGCCATCGGCACCCCGGCCGCGCGCGAGATCCAGCAGCGCGTCGATCGGATGCTCAAGTCCCTGTTCGAGTCGAGCAAGTTCGCGTAATTGTTCCATCAGGGTGAACAAATATCTAGATAACTTCCTCATACCACGAGCGACCTGTCTTTCGGCACCCCTCCTCACTTCCTCACTTCATCTCAAGACTGTCCGAACCATTGCGCACTCAGACCTCAGTCTTATCGGCTATAACAATCTTCTCGACCCCGTCATAGACGGGCAACTGAAAGGCTACCGAAAAGACAACCAGCCCGTACACCCAGGGCTTGTCCGTAACCTCGTCAGGTGGAACCTTGCGGAGAGGAAACCCTCTCGGAGCAGACATGGCGGCTCCCTTGTCATCGGACTTTATCCGAGCCGCAATGACCTGATGGTCTGTCCAGGTGACGACGTTACGGACAAGCCCTACACCTACACACAGCCCAGTCACTCACTACATATATTACCACCAAAAACATAACTCATATCATCAACAGTTAACAACTCAACATAAACATATACCTCATGCCTGTTCAAAACACCTTCTGTATATACAGCATCAACAGACTCAAAGACTAATTTCTTAGTCGCACGACAATAAGACACGACCAAGACACCATCTAGAATCTGAACCACCTCACTCCTCCCTCCATCGCTAAGAAATTGAATATCAATAGTAACCCCTGGACCGCTATACATAACCACACTATCTTTTAAATCATACAACCTTAAATTGTCTTCAGTGTTTAAATCTATCGATAAGTGCATTCCACCTTCATTGCCATCTACTGTCACCAATGAAAACAAGCCATCCCCCAATGACACCTCAAACTCTTCTAGGGTTAATGCATAATTTCTAGACACATGTATGCTTTCACTCGGTGACATTTCAATGTGCACATAACCATCACCTAAGTCTACAAACACTCGACCCCTCTTACTATCTTCTTTCTGACAAGACACAAAAGCTACCATAACACACATAAACATCAACACAAAAGACAGACAAAACAGACTCTTGATGTCTTTTGGAGATTGATTCAAAACAAGTTCTCTCGATGAAACGACGATGCTTTGTTACAGTTACGGCAATGTCGAAGTTAATTAAGGCTCCGAACAGACTTTTAAGGGGTGTCCAGACCCAAAAGTTGGTACCAGGCGAAAAGTTAGCCGGTGTTTGTGTCAGGAAGATGTTGACAAACCTATCATTCGTTCAGTCAATCGCTGGTATTCTCCCACGGTTGACACCCTTATGTTCAGGCTTTCCTTGGAAGACAACAGCCCTGGAGCCTGCTCGGGTGAGCAGATTGTCAACACCTTCTCAGTTCCCGCGCACCGCTCCTTCCACATACCGGCCTCACGGGTTGCCTCAGAGAATTCGCGCGACAGCTCACCCACCAACCTCACCAGTTCCAGATTGACA
>PBBL01000072.1 GCA_002716585.1 Myxococcales bacterium
AGATCGCCGCCGCCAAGGCCCGCGCCAAGGCCAACCAGGATGACATGCGCGCCCGCGTCAAGGGCGGTGGTGGCGGTGGCGGCGGTGGTGGCGACAAGCCGATGAGCCGCGAGGAGAAGATCGCCGCCGCCAAGGCCCGCGCCAAGGCGGCGGGCAAGCCTGGCTCGGTCAAGCCAGGCAAGCCGAAGGCGGAGGCGGAGGCGTCCGGCGGGAGCGAGGCGCGGCGATCGGGTCGAAGCTCCCGAAAGAACAAGAAGAAGAAGGGGGAGCCGCTCAAGGGGCCGCGGATCGTCAAGGGCTCGAAGGGGAACGTCGACAGCAAGGTCCGGGTGGCGCGCCGAGGGCGCTCGACCTCCGCTGGAGAGGACGGCGAGGGGGCGCTGGCGACGCTGGCGGCGCTGGCGACGAACCGCTGGGTCGCGGGCGGCGCGGGGGTCCTGTTCATCGTGGTCGTGTTCGGGGTGTACGGCCTCTATCGGCTCGTGGCCACCCCGGAGGAGCCGGATCCGGGGCACATCAAGATCACGTCGGTGCCGCCCAACGCCCGAATCGAGCTGAACGGCGTGGATCTGGCCGCGAACACGCCGTTCCTGATCGACAACGTCCAGCCGATGACGCCCTACGCCATCGAGCTGAACCTGCCCAACTACCTCCCGAAGAAGCGCACCAACATCATCGTGCAGCCGGGCGAGACGCTCGACCTGCACTTCACGCTGGAGCCCCAGCCGGGCAAGCTGGTCGTCTCCACCGCCCCGCCCGAGGCGGAGGTGGTGATCAACGGCGAGGTGCGGGGGGTGACCCCGGCGACGATCGAGGGGCTGCCGAGGATGGACGACGCCTTCGTGCGGCTCACGCTGCGCAAGACAGGCTTTGAGGACGCGACGGTCACCCTCCAGTGGAAGGCGGGCACCCCCGAGATCACCCACCACGAGACGCTCCGCGCCGTCAAGAAGCCCGAGAAGGACGAGGACGCCGAGGGCGACGACGAGAAGTAGCCGCTCACTGGCACGCGGGGCGCTCGAGGAGCGCGGCGCACGTGTTCCGGACCGCGAGCTGACAGCCGCTCTCCGTGGCGCGGGACGAGCGGGTGTGCCCGTCCAGGTGCATCTGGGCGACCCGGCAACAGGCGCCCTTGCTCCCGAGGTTGCAGCCCTGGATGAAGAGCGGGAGCGCCAACCGCGGAGCGTGCTCCTGCGACGCCTGCCCCTCACGCAGGCAGGAGCTCCCATCACCAGCCTCGCAGGCTCGGGCGAAGTCCTCAATCCGAAAGCACGCCTCGACGTGCTTCAAGCGGCAGGCGCGGGCGTGCAGCTTGACGTCGTCGCTCAGCTCGGCGGCCTCGAAGCACCCCTGAGCGCTCTTGAGGTCGCAGCCGCGCTTCGCGTACCGGAGGCTCGCCTCCGGGTCCACGCTCACGTACTGCCCGCGCTTGTACCAGTCCACCAGGGTCAGGCAGGCGTCGACGCGGCCCGCCTCGCAGTCGGCCTGCTGCTCAAACACGGGGTGCGTCCCGTAGAGCACCCCGACGGTCACCATGAGCGTCGCCACCGCCCCGAGGGTCGGCCCGAAGAGGCGCTCCAGGCGCTGGTTCTGCACGGCGCGCCGACGCTGCACCGCCTCGCGCGCCAGATCAACCCCCTCGACCACCTCCCCGTGCAGCGCCGCGTACCACTGGAGCGTCGGCCAGAGGCGCTTGAAGTCCTCCACCCGCATACGCGGGGCGGCGACCTGCTGCATCGGGATCTCCCGATCCACCGCGTTCTGGGGCAGCTCCACCACGAAGCGCGCCCCCTCCCCGGCGAGCCCCCGGTTGCGGACCGTCACCGCCAGCTCCACCCGCTGCCGTGAGAGGAGCCACGCGGCGAGCTGCACCACGAGCGGCTCATCCCACCGCACCCGCGCCTCCTCCCCACCCCGACGCTGCGACAGCCCCTCCCCGTCCCACCGCACCTCGCCGTCGCTGAGCTTCGCCGACACCTCACCGACGGGCTCCGCCTCGGCGATCTCCCCCTCCCCGCGGCGCTCCAGCCGCGGGCGGAGATCCTCCGACACGTCAAAGACGATCCCCTCCAGCTCGGGCAGCACCGCCTCGGACTTGATCAGCTCGGTCGGGTGCAGCAGGATCGCCACCTCATCGCCCTCCCGCACCGTCTGCTCAGGATCAACGAAGTAGCGCTTCTGCACGCAGAGCGGGAACGAGACCCCGCGCGACACCGTGGCCGAGAAGGCTCCTTTCGAGATGGGCTCCAGCTGCTGCAACTGGCCGATGTGCAGCTCGCCGCGCTCGATGATCACGCGGCGGCGGAGGCGCTCCGTGATCCGACCCCAGAGCGCGACGCCGAGCCCCGCCGCCGCCGGGATGATCAAGCACAGCCACCCGGAGCGCTGGTAGGCGATCGGCAGGTAGATGGCCAGGCCCGCGGCGAGCAGGCACAGCGCGATCAGCGCCAGCCCCTTCAGGCCGAAGTGCATCCCCTCGCCGTGGCGAATGTCGATGACCTCGCGGGGGGTCTCCTTGGGGATTCGGGGGGGGTTCTCGTTCGTCATCGTGGCTCCTGGGCGGTCCAAGCTCCCCCAGCCTACCGACCCGGCGATGGAAAAGTCCACTTTATGTGACGCAACCTGGAGAGGTGCGACGAGCGCAAGGGCGCGCCCTTCGCCCACCCCAACGTGCCACCCCAGAGGTCGCGGGCGTCGCCTCCCCCACCCTTCCAGCCGCCTCGCCCCTGGTGATGAGGGCCTGACATCTGGTACATACAAAGGTGGCCCTGACCATCCACCGCAGCGGATGATCCCGACCACCCCAGGTCGAGGGGTCAGCAGGGAGCGCGACACGACACCGGGCGCGCTGTTCGAGGTCCGTCCGACGGACTCGCCGCGACGCCCAACATGGAGAGAGGACAGCATGACCGACACCCCCACACTCTACGAGGTCCCCGAACGCGTCTCAGCAGGCTCGCCCAGCTCGGTCCCGGACATGAACGCCTGGCGCCGGGAGTGGCTCCGGGCGCGCAACAACCCGGACGGCTTCTGGTTGGAGCAGACCCGCGACCGGATCGCCTGGCGGAAGGCGCCGACCCTCGGCCTGGAGGGCAGCTACAGCACGGTCAAGGACGGCCCGTTCTCGTGGTTCAGCGATGGGACGCTGAACATCACCGAGAGCTGCCTGGACCGTCACCTGGAGGAGCGCCCCGACAAGGTGGCGATCCTCTACGAGGGCGACGAGCCGGGGGCGGTGGAGCGGATCACGTACCGGGAGCTGCATGCGCGGGTGTGCAAGGCGGCCAACGCGCTGTCGGAGCTGGGGCTCAAGAAGGGTGAGCGGGCGATCATCTACATGGGGATGGTGCCGGAGGCGGCGGTGGCGATGCTGGCCTGCGCGCGCCTGGGCGCGATCCACTCGGTGGTCTTCGGCGGGTTCTCGTCGGAGGCGCTCCGCGACCGGATCCGCGACTGCGGCGCCGAGATGGTCATCACCCAGGACGAGGGGATGCGGGCCGGTCGGACCATCCCGCTGAAGGAGACCACGGACGCCGCCTGCGAGGGCGAGCACAGCGTCAAGAGCGTGGTCGTCGTCAAGCGCACGGGGAGCGACGTGGGCTGGACCGAGGGGCGCGACGTCTGGTGGCACGACGTGGTCGAGCCCGCCAGCGCCGAGCACGAGGCGGTGGAGTGCGCCGCCGAGGATCCGCTGTTCATCCTCTACACGAGCGGCTCGACGGGCAAGCCCAAGGGGGTGGTGCACACCTGCGGCGGCTACATCACCTACACCAGCTACACCCACCAGGTGGTCTTCGACCTGCGCGAGGACGACGTCTACGCCTGCGTGGCGGACGTGGGCTGGATCACGGGGCACAGCTACATCGTGTACGGGCCGCTGGCCAACGGGGCGACCACGATGATGTTCGAGTCCACCCCGCTCTACCCGGACGCGGGGCGGTACTGGGACATGGTCGAGCGCCACGGCATCACCACCTTCTACACGGCGCCGACCGCGATCCGGGCGCTGGCCGCCAAGGGCGACGACTTCGTGACGAAGTACGACCGCTCCTCGCTGCGCGTCCTCGGCACCGTGGGCGAGCCGATCAACCCCGAGGCCTGGGAGTGGTACCACAGCGTGGTCGGCGAGGGCCGGTGCAACATCGTGGACACCTGGTGGCAGACCGAGACGGGGGGGATGATGATCGCCCCGATCGCCCCGGCGACCCCGACCAAACCGGGCGCCGCCTCGAACCCGCTGCCGGGCATCCTGCCGGTCCTGGTGGACAAGGACAACCGCATCCTGCGGGGGCCCTGCTCCGGGCACCTGTGCGTCGATTACTCCTGGCCGGGGCAGGCGCGCACGGTGTGGGGCGACCACGCCCGCTACGTGGCGACCTACTTCTCGACCTACCCGGGGCGCTACTTCACGGGGGACGGCTGCCGCCGCGACGAGGATGGCTATTACTGGATCACCGGGCGCGTCGATGACGTCATCAACGTCTCCGGTCACCGGATGGGGACCGCCGAGTTCGAGGCGGCGCTCATCAGCGCCGAGGACGTGGCCGAGGCCGCCGTCGTCGGCTACCCCCACCCCATCAAGGGGCAGGGCGTCTACGCCTACATCGTCCTCCAGCCCGACAGCGAGAGCGACGGCGGCGAGGCGCTGGAGAAGGCGCTCAACGGGGTGGTGCGGACGCAGATCGGGGCGCAGGCCCGAGTCGACACCTTCCAGATCGTGCCCGGGCTGCCCAAGACGCGGTCGGGCAAGGTGATGCGCCGTATCCTGCGCAAGGTGGCCGAGCGCGACGTCAGCAACATCGGCGACACCTCCACGCTGGCCGACCCCAGCGTGGTCAACGCCATCATCGAGGGCGCCGGGCTGACCCCGCCCGCGCTGTAGGGCTCAAGAACGGCGACGGGGGCCGCGACATCATCGCGGCCCCCGTCGCCTCCCGCCGCGCCTCAGGCGGCCGGTGAGGGGTGGAAGGCGAACCCCTCGTACCCGTTGGCGACGACCTCGTCGCACTTCTCACGGTAGACCCCGACGCCGCCGATGTAGGCCATGAAGACCCGCGGCTTGCCGGGGACGTTCGCGCCCATGTACCAGGAGTCGGTCTGGGGGTAGAGGGTGGCGTCACCGACCATCTCGACGTGGGAGACCCACGCGTCCTCCGCCTCGACCGTCGGGTCGATCGTGCGCAGGTCGTTCTCGCGCATGTGGGCGATGCAGTCGGTGATCCACTCGACGTGCTGCTCGATCGACACCATCATGTTGCTGAGCACCGACGGGCTGGAGGGCCCGGTGATGGTGAACAGGTTGGGGAAGCCCGCGATCATCAGCCCCAGGTAGGTGCGCGGCCCCTCCGCCCACTTGTCGCGCAGCGAGCGCCCCCCCTCACCACGGATGTCAACCGCCAGCAGCGCCCCGGTCATCGCGTCGAAGCCGGTGGCGAAGACGATGGCGTCGAACTCGCGCTCCTGATCGGAGGTGCGGACCCCCTTGGGGGTGATCTCCATCAGCGGGGTCTCGCGCAGGTTCACCAGCTCGACGTGCGCCTCGTTGAAGGTCTGGTAGTAGTTCGTGTCCAGGCAGGGGCGCTTGGTCCCCATCGGGTAGCTGCGCGGGGAGAGCGCCTCGGCGACCTCGGGGTCATCGACGATCTCGCGGATCCGGCCACGGATGAACTCGGCGGCCGTCTCGTTGGCCTCGCGGTCGGTGAGGGTGTCCGTGAAGGAGGTGATCAGCTCGGTCAGGCTCCCGGCGTCCCACCCGCGCTGGTACGTCGCGTCGCGCTCCTCCTGGGTGGCCTCCAGCGCGCTCTGGGTCGGGAGCGGGACGGGGACGCCGAACCCGCTCATGCGCTGCTTCTCGCGCCACTCGCGGTAGTTGGCCTTCATCTCGGCGACCTCCTCCTCCTCCAGCGGCCGGTTGTGCGCCGGCATGCTGTAGTTCGGCGTCCGCTGGAAGACCGTCAGCTCGCGGGCCTGCTCCGCGATGACCGGGATGGACTGGATGCCCGACGAGCCCGTGCCGATCACCCCCACGCGCATCCCCGAGAAGTCCACCCCCTCGTGGGGCCAGGTCCCGGTGTGGTAGATCGCCCCCTCGAAGCGCTCCGCGCCGGGGATCTCCGGCGCCTTCGGCCTGGACAAGCACCCGGTCGCCATGATGAGGAACCGGGCCGAGATCGTCTCGCCGGTGTCCGTCGAGACGCTCCACCGCCTGGCCTCCTCGTCGTACACCGCGCGGGAGACGCGGGTGTCGAAGGTGATGTCGCGCCGCAGGTCGAAGCGGTCGGCGACGTGCTGGGCGTACTTGAGGATCTCGGGCTGGGGCGGGTACTTCTCCTCCCAGGTCCACTCCTGCTCCAGCTCCGGTGAGAAGGAGTAGGAGTAGGACATGCTCTCGACGTCGCAGCGGGCGCCGGGGTATCGGTTCCAGTACCAGGTGCCGCCGACGTCGCTGCCCGCCTCGATGACCCGCGTGCTCAGGCCAAGCTCGCGGAGCGTGTGCAGCTGGTACATGCCCGCGAAGCCCGCTCCGACGATGACGGCATCGACGTTGCTCCGTTTGGTGGTGTGGTCGCTCATGGTGTATCGCTCTCCTGTCTTGCGTGCGTGTTGCGCGGGCCTCACTGCCCCGAGGCCCGCGCGGGTGATCGGCTCCAGGCGGCTCAGCCGAGCGCGCCGTCTACCGCGTCGCCGACGTGCTCAAGCCCGGTCTGGGAGCCCGGCAGGTTCAGCATGGTGAAGAAGCCGTGCATCTGCCCGGGGACGCGGTGGAACTCAACCGCGTTGCCCGCCGCCTTGAGGGCCTCGGCGTAGGCCTCCCCCTCGTCGCGGAGCACGTCGTGCTCGGCCGTGAGGACGAGCGCAGGCGGCAGCCCGCTGAGGTCGTCGGCCTGGAGCGGCGAGGCGTCCGGGTGAGCCCGCTGTGAGGCGTCCGGGGCGTAGTGATCCCAGAACCAGATCATCGCCTCGCGGGTGAGCATGAGGGCGTTGGCCGGGTCGGTGTAGGAGGCGTTGTCGACGTCGGCGTCGGTGACCGGGTAGACCAGCACCTGGAGGGCGACCTCGGGGCCGCCGCGGTCCCGAGCGCGCTGGGCGACCACGGCGGTGAGGTTCCCGCCCGCGCTGTCGCCCCCGATGACGATCGGCGCGTCCGCGGCGCCCCCGAACTCGGCGCGGCGCGCGGCCACCCACTCCAGCGCCGCGTAGGCGTCGTCGACCGCCACCGGGAAGCGGTGCTCCGGCGCGAGCCGGTAGTCGACCAGCACCACGGCGCACTTCGTCCGCACCGCGAGCTTCCGGCCGAGGGCGTCGAACTCATCGAGCGCGCCGATGACCCAGCCCCCGCCGTGGTAGTAGATGAAGACCCCCCGCACCTCCCCGTTCGGCACGATGACGCGCCCCGGGATGGCGTCCTCGCCCATCGTGACGTCCACCACCCGCGCCACCTCGGGGCCCGAACCGTAGAGCTCCTTCAGCATGCCACCGAGCCCACGGGCCTCCGAGACGGTCATCTCGTGAAGCCCCTTTCCTCCCTGCTCCGCCATCGCGGCGAGGAACTGTTGAGTCGCGTTGTCAAGGGCCATGTGCTCTCCTCCTTGTTCTTCCTGATTCCATCGTGTTGATGATTTTCACCTCAGCCAGCGACACACAACCAGGGTGCACGAGGGCCACGACGCCGTGATGAACCACGACCTCATTCCAACCTCAGCTCCAACCCGACGACGACACAGCGTTCATCGGATCGGCCCTGGGAGCACGTTGACCAGCCAGAGTACAACCTAAGGAGGCCCCCCGACTCCGTCTTGAACGTGCGTCGAGGCGTTGAAGGGTTGTGCTGACGCAGCGCGTCAAACCCAGTGATGGTGGGATAGAAGAAAAAACAGGATGAAGCAGGCTCAGTCGGAGATCGCGACGCCGCGCCGCTGCCGCCACCGCCCCGGGGTCTGCCCGAAGTGCCGCTTGAACCACCGGGTGAGGTGACTCTGGTCGGAGAAGCCGACCTGGAGCGCGATCTCGCCGATCGGCTCGTCGGTCGCCTCAAGCAACCAGCGCGCCTCCTCCAGGCGCTGCTCGCGGACGTACTCCATCGGGGACATGTCGTACCAGTCCCTGAACAAGCGGCAGAGGTGATGCCGCCCGACGTCGATGTGGGCGGCGAGCTGATCGAGATCGAGCGGCTCGCCGAGGGGAGCGGCGACGAAGGAGCGGAGGCTGGAGACGCGGTCGGTGTCGGTGATCTGGTTGGACACGTGCCGCCGCAGCAGGTGGACGACGAGCTGATCGCCGAGCGCCCGCACCGCGACCCCAGCGCCCGGCTCGGGCTCCCCGGCCAGCTCACTCACCAGCTCCTCGCTGAGCCTGGAGAGCGCCCCGTCCTCCACCCGGAGGCTGTGCTTGAGCTTCAGCACGCCGGGCTCCCGCGCATAGAACTCACGGGCGACGGCCCGCATCAACGCCGGGGAGATGTAGACGTGCAACACATGAATGGGGTTGCGCCAACGCCACCGCGAGCGGGTCGCGGCCGGGTGGAGGGAGACGTCGCCCGTTCGCACCTGGGCGCGCTCCTCGGTCCTCCTGATCCTGCGGTAGATGGGCGTGTCGGCCGACGTGTAGAAGATGAGCACGTGCGGCGGCACGGTCGTCGGCCTCGCCGTGAGGTAGGTCTCGTAGGCGATCCCACGCACGCCGATCTGTCGGGCGGAGTACTCGGGGCCTTCCAGCCAGACCGAGTGGGGTATCTGCTGGTGAGCCTCCTCGACATCTTCAATGGACGAAGGCATTGCCGCTCCCCGCTTCACACGGCCGCGTGAACCCGCCGTGATGCACCTCATTGCCCTTTAACAATGGTGCCGAGGCCAAGTGAAATCAAGCACATGGCCTACAAACAAAGCGGTTTCGAGGAGCACCCCGGCGTCAACCCCTGGTGACCTCAGTCACAGTCCAGGCGCATGTAGAGGATGTCGTTGCCGTCCACCTCGCCGCTGAAGTTCAAGCCCGCCCACGCGTTCCGGCACTTGGTGTTCCCGCCGGTGCCGTTGGGGGGGGCGCCCGCGCAGGTGTTGTTGGCGCGCGCGGTGATGAACCGGGTTGGGTCGTCGGTGCAGCCCGAGCAGTTGTCCCGGTGGCCGAAGACGATCTTGCAGTGGCCGCGCACCCAGCCCCGGATGCGGCCGTCGAGCCACGCCGTGTCCACGCCCACCGGGGCGCCCGCCAACCCCTCGCCGAAGACGGCGGCGGTGTCGATGTCGCCCAGGGTGATGGTGCCGTCGGTGATCTCGTCGCCGTCGATGGTGTTCGCCGCCAGGTCCACGTCCCCGCCGACCCGCAGGTCCCGGCCCACGTTCAGGTCCGTGGCGACCTCAAAGCGGGCCGCCGAGGTGCTCCAGAGGGCGTAGGGCGTCGCCGCGAGCCGCTGCCGGTTCGCCAGCGTCACGTCGTCGTCCGGGTCCTCCTCGTTGTTGAGCAGCGTCATCCCCAGATGCAGATCGTCCGCCGCGGACACCACGTCCGTGATCGCCACCGCGCCCCCGGCCCCATCATCGCCCACCGGCCCTATCGTCGCCGTGAACCGACCCCCGAACACCTCCACCCGCTGCGTCTGCTGGTACACCAACGCCCCTTCCGGCCCGTCGTACAGCTCGAACCGGAGCGGGATCGCCTCGTCTCCCACCGCATGCACCGGCGCCCCGTTGAGCTCCAACATGCCGTGGTACGGCAGCATCCTCGGCACCGCGTCGGTCGTCGGGTCGCCGTCCGCCATCACCGTCAGCGTCAACGTGCTCAACGCTCCCATGATCAACCCCACCGCGATCCAGGGTGCGCGTTGGGAGGTGTGCCTGGTCGTCTCTTGCGTCATCGTGGGCCTCTCGGGGTGTTGGGGCAGGCGCGTCCGGTCCTGCCCATGACAAGGTAGACAGTACACGATTGGAGCGCAGCTTAAAGCTCCTTAAAAGTCGTCGCGGCTGGCGCGGCTTGTCTGAGCTGCTGGGTTGCCACTTCGCCATTCCCGGCGTGGTTCAAAAGAAGGGGTCGTAGGGTCCCAGGAGACAGAGCTGTCCGGTGTGGGCGGGGAGAAAGACACGATGGCGGAGGGGAGAGGCTCAGGCAGCCGTCTTGAACAGCTGGTAGCCGAGCTGCTCAAGCCAATGCGGCAGACGCCGCCCCTTGAGCCGCTCCGCAGGGCTCTTGCCTGAGCCGCCGGGTCTGCGGCTGCGCCCCTGTCGGTGGTGGTTCAAGTAGAACCTCAGCATCTCCAACCACTTGTCGCCCAGCACCCGCCTCAACTCAAAGTACTTGCGCAGTTGCCCGTTGAGGTTCTCCACGTCCCCGCTGCCCCTCTTGACCGACCTCAACGCCTCCAACACCGCCTCGTGTATCGCCCTGTACTTGTGCCCCAGCACCGCCCTCAACTCCCCCTCTCGCTCAAAGTACCGCTGACTGTCTGGCTTGAGCCCCTCGCACTCCACCACACAGCGCACCCACCACACGTCTACTCCGTGTTCATCGGCTATCACTGCCAGTGTCTTGTCCAGATGGTGCGCGAACAACAACGCCTCATCGCGCACTGTCTCCAGCAACCTCACCACCGACTTGACCCGCTTGCTTCGATGCGAGCGCGCCCGAAGTTCCGCTGTGATGAACTCCCACAGGTTCAGCCTTGTGCTGGCATCGGGGCCGCACAACCGGAGCACATCCCAGCGCAGCCACCGAACCAACACCCTCACGTCATCCGCCAGCTCAATCGCATCACGCGCTTGTTGACGCTTGTGCCCGAGGTTGCGCGAGTGTTTCTGCCCCTGACCGCGAGCACGGGCTCGCGCCATCTTCTTTTCGATGGCCTCGGTGCGCTCGATGGCTTTGTAGGCTTTGGATTCGAGGTAGCCCACAAGCTCGGTCAGCGGAGCGAGGATGTGGTGGTGATCCCCCCACAACGGCACACCTGGCAAGGCTCGCTCGTAGCCCGCTCGCAGACCCTTGCCGAAGTCGGCGATGGCGTGGTCGAGGTCAAGTCCACGGTCTTGCAGCTCCATGAGGACGAGGGCCCAGGTGTCCCCATCACAGGAGCCATAGTCGCCCAACTCGTAACAGTACCCCGTCTCCACATCGACTCCGGCCAACACGGGCTTGTTGTGGTGGAAGATTTCGTCGTGAGCACCGATGCGAATGGCAGCGAGGTCCTCTGTTCGGTGAAGAGCGCGAACGGCGGTGTGGGTAGCAGCCAGGAGGTTGTGAATGGAACCCAGGGAGATGGAGGTGTCCAGCAGACAGCTCATCGCGTCCTGAACGCGGCGATAGGAGGCGCGGCAGGTGAAGACGAGGACGAGGACGAACTGACACAACCAGGCCTTGGTCACCGGCAGATAGAACAGCACCTCGGCGTCGTCAGGTAGGGGCTCAAACGCCTGATGGATGGCAGCGCGGGCCTTGTCGCGTTGTCGGCGGATGAACTTTCTGGAGGTGCCGGTTTGACGGGAGAGTGGGGAGATGGAGCCTGGTATCAGGGCAGCCGTGGCGAGTTGGGCACGTTGTTCGGCGGAGAGTGAGGCGGCGGGGAGCTTGTCAGCAGCGGCGTCAGCGGTCAAAGTACACATGTCGAGGGACTCCGTGGCGCTTGGTTGGATTTCGCAATCTCAAGCTACCATTGAGGGTCCCTCGAACCCTACCCTCCTGTTACCCTCTCATGAACCACGCCTCTTCAGCGACAACCTCCTGCACGTCTTCATGCGCTGCAAGCAGTACACCGACCACGCGGTGGTGGTGGTCTGCAACAAGAACGCCAACATCGGCATGGTGCTGACCAAGTCGCGCATGTCGCTCGCCGGGCTCGAAGCCGCGCTCTGAGCGCGACCTTGTTACGAAACGCCGCAAAGGCGATGTCTGGGCTGTTCTGTTTCTGGAGCGCGCGAGGGGAGCTGGTCTCGGCAGGTTGTTGCAACCCGCGCGTCGCGTGTGCCACATTGAACTCAACAACGTGGTCACACCCACAACTCCATACAAGTCGAGCCCACCATGACAAACCCGTTTGATGTCGGGAGCCTGCTGCGTGAGTTGACCGTCTGCGGCTGGGGCGGCGACGCGACGTCGCTGTTGAAGCTGGTGATGCTCAAGAGCAGGACCAACTTCCACGTCTACGACCTCGACGATGGGCGGCTCATCTACACCAACCGCGCCGTCGGCGGGTGGTCACCCGAGGAGATCGCCGCCAGGAGCGGCTCCATCCTGGACGATCTGATCCACCCCGACGACGCCGACGCGCTCAAGGCGCTGCTGGGCCGCCTCGCGGAGCTTGGCCCGGACGATCGCGCCGCCATCTCGCTGCGCTGTCGGGTCAAGGGCGGCGGGTGGACGGAGGTGCTGAATCAGTACGGCGTGTTGATGCCCCGCGCCGGGCGGTCGCCGCTGATACTGGGCTACTCCATCGAGCTGCGCGATCTGGAGCTGGTCCAGAACCGCATGTATCGCAACATCATCGATCAGGCGGTGGTGCCCATGTTCCTCTTCGCGCTCTCGGGGAGGGTGCGCTACGCCAACCAGGCCGCGCTCAGCAGCCTCGGGTACACGCTGGAGCAGCTTCAGGGGCTGCACCTGTGGGACATCGACCCCATGTCCAGCGCGACGTTCCTCCACGAGGTCGCCCCCCGGCTCGTCGCCGGGGAGCCGTTGAGCTTCGAGAGCGCGATGCGCACCTCGGACGGCAGGATGTTCCCGGTCCACGTCACCGCGTCCTGCGTGGAGTACGACGGTGAGCAGTTCATCTGGGGGCAGGCGCGGGATCTGACCCTGGAGAAGCAGGCCGAGGCCGATCGGCTCCTGATGGAGCGACAGATCCAGAACAACTGGCGCCTGGAGGCGCTCGGCCAGCTGGCGGGCTGGATGGCCCATGACTTCAACAACCTGATGACCATCGTGCAAAGCTCGACCACGCTCGCCCGCGCCGCGGGGTCGGACAGCGACGCTCTGAAGATCGAGCTGGACGCGATCGAAGACGCCTCCGAGCGGGCCGCCGCGCTGACCGGGCGCCTCCTGTCGCTCAGCCGCCGCCACGAGCCCCCAGACCCCAGCCCGCTCAACGTGAGCGCGGCGATCCAATCATTTTCGGGCATGCTTGAGCGCCTGCTCCCAACGGACATCGCGCTCCAGATGGACATCGACGAGTCGCCGGACGTGAGCCTCGACTTGACCCTCCTGCAACAGGTGCTCCTCAACCTGACGTTCCACGCGCGTCAGGTCATGTCCAACGGCGGCGGGGCGCTCAAGGTCGCCACGGGCGCCGCGTCCTTCAACGCCCCTCACGCGACCGCCCACGAGACCATCCCCGCGGGGCGCTACGCCACCTTGAGCGTGTCCTGCACCGGAGAGCCCCTCACCGAGGAGATCGTGCCCGGTGTCTACGAGCCCTTCAGCGAAGCGCGTGACATGGTGCGCCACGAACACCTGGAGCTGGCCACCCTGTATGGGCTCATCAAGCGGGGAGGCGGCTTCCTCACGATCGAGCCCTCCCGGAACCTCTTCTCCATCTTCTACCCCGCGCGCCGCCACTCGCCCCCCGCCCCGAAGCGCCAGCGCCGGAGCAGCTGGGCCGATCTGGAGGGCCGGGTGGTGCTCCTCGTCGAAGACGAGCCGCTGCTGCGCAGGATCCTCAAGCGGACCCTGGACCGCGCAGGCTGCGTCGTCTACGCCGTGGGCGATGGCCTGGAGGCGCTCAAGACCTCCGGGCGCGTTCACATCGACGCCCTGATCACCGACGTTGTCCTGCCGGGCATGGACGGCTTCGCCCTGGTCGAGTCCATCCGCGACAGCCACCCCGCCCTGCCAGTGCTGATCATCTCGGGCTACACCCGCGGGGTGGCGCTGTCGCTGCCCGAGCGGTGCACCTTCCTCCAAAAGCCCTTCAAGCCCTCGACGCTCCTTGAGCAGCTGACCGAGCTGCTCAAGGAGCCTTGAGCCGACCTCCCCGCGCAGGCGCGCGTCAGGAGTGTCGGAAGTGATGTCAGGTCAGTGGGTTGGTGGTGGCTGGCAACAGGCGATGAGGACGTGCTACAAGCCGGAAGGGCCACCCGATCAGGTTGAACCTGATGGTCGCCTCGCGGCTGGATGCAGAGACGCACAACGCCGCGTCCGATGAGCGGTTCACGAGGTTGAACGTCCATAGACGCCAGGCGTCACCCATCAGGATCGTTCCAACTATAGTCACAAACGCGACTCAATCAAACACCTGAAAAGCACAAAAGAGAGCCCATGAGCGATCCACCGATCAAGCTGCCGAGCGGGCAGGTGCTCACCACGCGGTTCCCCCCCATCGGCGAACGTCAGCCCACCCCCGAGGCGCTCGATCCCACGACGTGGCGGCTGGAGGTGCGCGGAGAGGTTGAGGCGCCGCGGACGTGGAGCTGGGAGGAGTTCATGGCGCGGCCTCAGCGCGAGCGCGAGGTCGACATCCACTGCGTGACGGGGTGGTCGCGGCTGGGGACGGTCTTCACGGGCGTGCCCCTGGCGGAGCTGCTGGAGGCGTCGCGCCCGACGGCCGACGCGCGCTTTGTTCGCTTTGAGGCGTACTCGGCGCGGCGCCACGACACGTCGCTGCCGCTGAAGGTGGCGCTGGAGGACACCTGGCTGGTGCACGGCGTGGACGGCCAGCCGCTGGGGGTCAAGCACGGCGGGCCGCTGCGGACGCTGACCCCCTCGCGCTGGTTCTACAAGAGCCTCAAGTGGGTGCACCGGATTGAGCTGCTCCGCGACGATCAGCTCGGGTTCTGGGAGCGCGAGTCGGGCTACCACAACAACGCCGACCCCTGGGCCGAGCAGGAGGAGCGCTACGTCCACGGCGACCTGAGCGTGCCCATGCTGGAGCGCTTCAAGCAGGCCCGGCGCCTCGACAAGTACCGGGGGCGCGTCATCCTCCACGTCGATCTCCGCGGCTGGTCCCCCCTGGATCGGGACCTACGCGATCTCCAGCTCAAGAACTGCGATCTGCGCGGCGCCGACCTCTCCCAGGTGGACCTCCGAGGCGCCAACCTGACCCGCTGCGATCTCCGCCGCGCCGATCTCCGCCGCGCCGACCTCCGCCACGCCGACCTCGAAGGGGCCAACCTCGCGGGGGCTGACCTCCGCGGGGCCGATCTCTCCGGAGCGCTGGTGACGGCGACCCGGTTCTTCGCGGCGTTGGATGGGGGGACGGCGCAGGAGCCCGCTCAGGTCGAGGGGCTGCGCTGGGAAGGGCTCGACGGGTTGCTGGAGGACGCGGAGGTGTTCCTCGGCGCCAACGCCTGAACCGTCGCGGTCACTCGCCGAACGTCAACACGCGCGCCGCCTCGAACTCCCACCCTGTAGGCAGCGGCGTGGACTCGACGCGCTCCTTCACGCAGGCGATGAACGCGGCGGGCGCCTCGCCCTCGCGGACCAGGACGTCGAGGCCGCCCAGACCGCCCGCCCGCACGTCCAGGCGTAGCTCGATCGTCACCGGCTCCGTCATGTTTCGCGCGTGGCAGGTGCGCAGCGCCGCGCCTTGTTTTTGCAGCGCCAGCGCCACCTGGCGCTTCGCCTCGATCAGGTCGCTCGGAGCGTTCTCCTGACCCAAGCCGATCGTCCACCCCCCGGAGCCTGAGCCAGCGCCGAGCCTGGGGCGCGGCACCTTGGCCTGCTTCTTGGACTTGCTCTCCGCCTTGACCCCATCCTCACCGCCCCCCGCTCGGATGTGGGCGTCGTACTCGTCATCTTCGGGCTTGTCGTCTTCAGCTTTGACGGTCCGAACGTCATGCTCATCGGGCACGAGCAGCGTCGCATCCGGCGGCGGGGTCTCCTCGCGCTTGAGCGAGGCGAGGGCGACGCCCTCCGGGCAGGACTCCTCCTTGGGGGTGCAGCCGCCGAACACACAGTAGCGCTGATCTTCCGGGCAGACGCAGCCCTGGGCGACCTCGTACCGCGCGCCGTCTTCGCAGGCGCACCCCTGACCGGCCACGTAGCGGGCGCCGCCCGCGCAGGAGCACCCGTCGTTGTACTCCGCGCCGTCGAGGCACTTGCAGCCGTGTCCGGCGACGTGGATCGCCTCGCTCTCGCAGGAGCACCCCTGGGACACGATGTAGCGGGCCCCTTCAGCGCAGGGTTGACAGGCGCTCAGGGTGTTGGTCTGCTCGCAGAGCGCCTTCAGCTCGTCACACCCCTCGCTGCCGTCGTTCAGCTCACAGGCGCGTCGGTAGTAGTCGGCGGCGAGCTTGCGATCGCGCGTCACCACCGGGCCGACCTCCGCGAGCAGCCCGAGGCGTCGGCACCCCTCCGCCAGCTCGCCTTCACAGGCCCGGGTGTACTGCGCGCGGGCCTGCTTCGGGTCCTTCAGGACCTCCTCGGCGATCACGCCGTGCTGCACGCAGGCCTCCAGGACCTCGTGGGTGCAGGCGTACTCGTAGAAGACCGCCGCCTTGTGGGCGCGGCCCTTGGCGAGGAACAGCTCACCGACCTCGACGCAGGCCATGGGGTGCTGGCAGAGGAGGCTGACGTCCTCGGGCTCAAGCCAGGCCCCGGCGGACGTGTCGCCGCGCGTCGTCTGGAGCGCGCCGGGGGAGGCGGCGCCGCCCTGCCCTCCTGAGGCGACGAACACGAGGTCCCCCTCACCGACCTTGCCCATGTGGGGGACCTGCGCGTGGCCCGCGAACATGTCGTAGGCGGTGCGCTGGACCCGATCGGAGACGAAGGTGAGCAGCTCCTGGCTGGTGACGAGGCGGTCGTTGTTGAAGTCGGCGCCGCCGCGGATCCCGGCGAGGAAGAAGTAGGTGAAGAGGCCGTGGCCCTGCCAGTTGTCGATCACCTGCTGGTTGCTGGAGCCTGCGACGAAGGCGACGCGCGTCTCCGCTCGGAGGGCGCGCTCCAGGTAGCCGGGGATCGCGGCGTCCTTGTGGCCCCGCATCTGGGGGAGCGCGAGCCCGGAGTAGCAGGCGTCGGCGACGAACATCGCGTGGCGCGCCTTGATGACCCGAAACAGATCCTGGACGTCGCCCATGGAGATGCCCGAGATCGCGACGTCGTCGAAGCCCGCCTCGTGGGGCAGGAGGTAACCGATCGCGTCGTCGCCGCCGCCCACGGTGTGACCGTGCCCGGCGAAGTACATGATGAAGCGGTCGTCCTCGTGGACCCGCTCGCTCATGAGCTGCGTGAGCACCTTGAGGATGCCGCTGCGGGTCGCCTCCTCATTGACGAGCAGCTCCACCTGCACGCCGCGCTCCTCCAGCTCCTGCGCCACGGCGCGGGCGTCTCGGGCCGCCCCCGACAGCGAGGTCGCGTTGGGGTACTCGTCGATCCCGATCACGAGGGCGTGGGAGGACGCGTAGAGGGGCGCGTTGCCGTCGGCCGTCTGGTGGGCGTTGATGAAGGAGCCCGCGCCGCGCAGCTGTGGCTTGTTGGACGACGGCGTCGTGGTCGAGGTGCATGCGCCACAAACCAACGCCACCCCGAGCGCGCACGCCCACCCTCGGAGCGCAGCGCGCGCGGGCGCGCGGCTACGGCGCGGAGAGCCCCCCTTCTGGAAGTGATTCAACATAACCCGCTCGAAGCAAACCCTTGTCCAGCCCGATCAGTATAGCAGGCGGTGGGCAGGTCGCGACAACAAGACGCCACGTCGTCGACGCACGTGGAGGAACGGCGTCGGCGCAGAGTGAGATTCCGTCAACGGGCCGGGGGACGGACGAACCGGCGCTTACGCGCGTAGCGCGCGAACGCCAGGTAGCGCACCGCCTCGCCGGCGGTCGTGGCCGAGCGGGGCGGGGTCAGCGCGCGGAGCGCCTCGATCTGCTTCGGGCTGGGCGGCTCGTGGCGCCAGGGGGCCTCGTCGCGCGCGGTCTCGGCGGGGCGCGCGCCCATCTTGCGGATCTCGTAGTCAACGGCCTCGATCGCCTGCTCCACGGTGGAGAAGCTGGCGACCTCCTCCTGATCGAAGTAGACCTGGTACTTGTTCGCGCCGCGGCGGCGGCTGTCGAGGATGAGCATCTCCGAGAGCCGATCGCGCTTGCGTTGGAAGTGCAGCACGAGCCCGGCGCTGCCCAGCGACACCCAGGCGTGCGGCGAGATCGCCATCACCTCAGGGTTGATGTCCATGGTCAGCGGATCGAAGCTCTCCGCACGCCGCTTGATCTCGTCGAGGGTGATCTCCGAGGCTTCGATCTCAAACCCCGGGAAGTCCAGCGACAGCTGCCAGAGCTGCTGCCGGGCCTCACCGACCTCCTCGCCGTCGAGGTCGAGCGCGTGGGGGAGCCCGAACAGGGACGGGAGCGTCACGAGGCTGAGGTCCGACAGGTCGACGAAGTCGAGGATCAGGCAGTCCTCCTTGCCTGGGGCGAGCCGCGTGCCTCGCCCGATGCACTGGGCGTAGAGGCCCTGGGAGCGGGTCGGGCGCGCCATGGCGATGCAGGAGACGCCGGGGTCGTCGAACCCCTCGGTGAGGACGCCGACGTTGGTGATCGCCTGCCACCGGCCCCGGCGAAAGTTCTCCAGGGTGCGGGCGCGGTCGTCGCGCTTCATCTCGCCGTGGATCGTCGCCGCCGGGATCCCGAGGAGGCGGAGGGCGGCGGCGAGGTTGCGGGCGTGGGCGACGGTGACGCAGAAGACGATGGTGCGGCGGTCGCGGGCCAGCTCCTGGATGGCGCGGGCGACCAGCGCGTTGCGCTCCTGGATGTCCACCGCCTCGGCCAGCTCGTCCTGGTTGAAGTCGAGCCCGGCGGAGGTGAGCGCCCGCAGGTCCGCCATGGTGGAGACGCGGTAGCCACGCAGCGGCACGAGGTAGTCGTCGCGGACCATCTCCAGGATGCTGCGCGTGTAGACGATCTCCTGAAAGACGAGGTCGAGGCCGACCCCATCGCCGCGCGTCGTGGTGGCGGTGAAGCCGAGCAGGGTGCCGCGCCAGTGTGGATCGAACGCGCCGAGCTGCGCCAGCACCCGACGGTTGTCGTCCGCCGTCGCGTGGTGACACTCGTCGTAGATGACCAACCCGATGTCCCGATCCTGAATCAAGCGCTTGAGGCGCTCCTCGCGCAACGAGCGGATCGAGCACACCACGACCCGGGCCTCGGGCGAGGCGACCCGAGCGCCCTGCTCGATCTCGACCCGCACGCGCCCCTCCATCGCTCGGTCGAGCTTGTCGCGGGCCTGCTCCAGCAGCTCCTCGCGGTGGGCCAGGACCAGCACGTGCCGCTCCTGCGCCTCCCGCGCCGTCAGCTGCGAGAAGATGACCGTCTTCCCCGCCCCGGTCGGCAAGCACACCACCATGCGCTTGACGCCGCGGGCGCGGGCCTCGTAGACGGACTCGATCGCGGCCTTCTGGTAGGGCCGCAGCTCAAACTTCGGACGAGAGGACTGGTTGGGCATGCTCACACCTGGGGCGCGTCCAGCAAACACTGAACATATCATACGCCCCAAATGAGGAGAGGGCAAGCCCAGAAGGCTCAGGGGAGCGCGATGGTGACGTGGATCTCACCCTGCTCGGAGACGCGGCAGTCGGCCTCCGGCTCAAGCAGCTCGGCGAGGCAGGCGCAGTCGGGCAACTGCGGGGGGGTGACCTGGCAGGTGGGGGGGATCTCGCGGCAGGTGGTCTCGGGCGGACCGGGGACGCCGGGTTGGATCTCCTCGCAGTACTCGGTGGTGGTAAAACAGGCGAGCCCATCCCCGCCGCAGTCGAAGTCGATGGGCCAGCAGAAGGGGAAGACGCAGCCCGCCTCGTCGACCTCCTCGCGCAGCTCCTCGCGCTCGGTGCACTCGGGGAGGCTGACCGGGGGGCACAGCGCCTCGACGCAGGTCCAGGCGAGCACGCACCCTTCCATGTCCAACACAGGCTCGGGGACCGTCCCCTGCGGGCACTCCTCGGTCAGCAGCGCGTCCTCGCACGCGCTCGCGCAGCTGCACGTGCAGTCGAGGCGGACGATCTCGTCGTCCTCCGGCGTGCCGACGACGTCCATCGCGTAGCCTGGCTCGCACACCTCCTCCATATCGAGGCATGCCCGGTAGGCTTCGGCCAGCGCGCCGGGATCCGACAGCGGCGCGATGAACTCGCCGACCGGGTACTGCTCGCCCAGCTCACAGGCGCCGCCGTCCGCTTCCGGGCAGACGCACGAGCACCGCGCCAGCGGCGGCCCCAGCGTCTCGGAGTAGGCCGCGGTGATGTCCAGGGAGAGCCCCTGCACGTCACAGCGATCGGCCATCTCCTCACACGACGCGACCGCCCGCTCCCACTCCACCGCGTTCGGCGCCGGGATCTCCGCCAGGAGGTAGCCCTCGCCGGGCTCACAAACTCCTGCTTCGAGGCACGTGATGATCGGGCACCCCCGGCCGTCCACCTCCTCGACGGGCACCTGGCCGTTGACGCAGACGTCCGGGTCGAGGGGGTCGCACGCTCCGGTGCCGACGCACTCCCAGGAGACGATGCACCCGGAGTCATCGAGGACCGGCGCGGCGCGTTGTTCGGCGTCGCAGAGGCCGTCCGGGGGCGCCTGGGAGTGATCGCAGGCGGTGTTGGGGTTGCGGATGCACGCCCCATCGACGCACAGGAGGTCGTCCGGGCAGGAGGGGTTGCTCGGCCCACACGCGGTGAGGCAGAGGCCGCCGGTCGCGGGCGCCTCGCCCACGGCGTCGCACAGCTCAAAGCCCGCGCTGGAGCCCGGGGTGACGCAGCTCCCCTCCTCCCCGTCCTCGGTGCGGAGGTCGCATGCGCTGGTGGCCTCGCAGGTGACCGTGCAGACGCCGCACAGGCACATGTAGCCGCCCTCGCAGTCGGCGGTCGTCTCGCACAGCTCCAGCCAGTGGGTCTGGCTGTCCACGCGCGTCTCCCCTTCGTCGGAGCACCCCACGCTCAAGAGCAGCGACGCGGCGAACAGGCACCGCGCCAGGTTCTGGATCAGTTCAGTCCTCATCGTTGTCCTGCGTCGTATCGATTTGAATGGTCTGGCCCACATAGAAGGTCACCTTCTCGACCTGATCGGCTGGCCTGGGGTTGGTTGTGTTGTAGCTGGCGACGTCGTCCCACAGATCGATCGCCTCCTTCCGCGTCCGCTTGAGGAGGTTGTAGACCCGGTTCTGGTGCGGGTGACCCGGCCAGACGTCGAAGGAGAGGGTGCTGCCCCCGATGCGATCGTCGGGCAGCGCTCGGGTGGCGCCGTTGCGCAGCTTGGTGCAGACCGCCGCCACCATCGCCTGGTAGTGATCGAACATCGCCGCCTCCCAGCCCGCGTTGTCGCCCAGCTCGATCACGCAGCGCGACGAGGAGTAGCGCACCTCCCCGTCGTCGTGGAGCGCGTCGATGCGGCCGTCCTCCTCCAGGCGCTCCAGCGAGCTGAGCAGCAGCTCGTCGTCGAGGTGGAGCTGCTCGCGCAGCTCCTCCAGGCGGATCGGCCCGTGGCGGTAGACCAGCACCCAGACGAGCGAGCTGGCGGACTCCAGCGGATCGCCCGACGCCAGCGACATGTCCTCGTCGCTGGTGACGCGGTAGATCGTGGAGTGCCCGCGCCCGGTCTTGTAGACCAGGCCAGACTCCACGAGGTCGTTGAGGATGCCCCGCACGCTCGCCTCGTTGTCGAACTTGAACTTCTCCAGCACCTCGGGGCGGGTCGCGACCTCCTTCTCCTGGAGGAACTGAAACACCGCCTCCCACAGGGAGACGCCGCGCTGGGTCGCGCTCTCCGACAAGCGCCGCACCTTCTGCTGGTAGGAGCGCAGCGCCAGCCCGAACATGTCGGCGATCACCTTCTGACCGACCCCCTGCTCCTCCAGCTCACCCACCAGGTCGAGGAAGATCTGGTTGGCGATGTGGGCCAGCGGCGCGCGCACCCCGGCGGTGGTCGCCAGCTGGGCGATCAGCACCGTGGTCTGGCGCACGATGGCGTCGATCAATACGGTCACGTTCATAGTCGCCTCGTCGGCCTCACCCTGGCCGCTCTGGCGCCCTCCGAGGGCCTCCCCACACAGGAGGCTCTCACAGCGGGCGCGCCCGTCCAGTCCTATCTTGCACATGATGGGTCAAGAACGGGAGACGTGAAAAACCACGCCACCAACCGTCGGGTCGTCGCGGCGAGGCATCACGCCCCCGGGCGTTGGCATAGATCGAACAGGCCCCCTATATTGGGGGGCAGGCGGGCTCACCGACGATGTGGGGCGCGCCGCAACGAAGATCAACGTAGCTGCTCCCCGCGCGGCTCGCCATACCAGGAGACACCTCATGGCCACCGCCAACCGATCCTTGATCACCGCGCTCCGCAAGACCGCCTGGGTGCTCCGCACCCGCGTCACCTACCAGTGGGGTCACCTCGGCGCCTGCAACTGCGGGCACCTCGCCCAGACCGTCACGCAGCTCTCCAAGGCCGAGATCCACGCCGCCGCGCTCAAGCGCGGCGGGGACTGGGGCGAGCTGGCGGTCGATCACTGCCCACGCAGCGGCCTGCCGGTGGATTACATCCTCGAACAGCTCTTTGAGTTGGGTCTGCGCAAGGCCGACATCGGCCACCTTGAAGATCTGGACGATCCGAAGATCCTCGCCCGGCTCCCCGGGGGGCGCCGGTGGCTGCGCCGCAACGATCGAGACGACGTCATCCTCTACATGGAGACCTGGGCCGACCTCCTGGAGGAGCAGCTCCAGCGAGACGACGAGGACGACCCCGCCCCGGCGCGCTCCGCGGCGATCGACGCCGCCTGAGCCTACGCCAGCAGATCCGCCTCACCGGACGAGCTGACGAGGAGCGTCGTCGGCAGCTCCCGGACCAGCTCGCTGTAATGGGCGTGGAACCGGTCGGCGTCCTGGGCGCTGGGCGGCTGGAAGCCGAGCAGCACCAGGTCGGAGTCGCGGGACTGGGCGGCGAGCAGCTCGCTGAAGGGCTCCCCCGTCGCCGAGACGATCTGGATCTCCATGGGGATGCGTGAGGCGTCGGCCAGGTCGAACAGCTCGCGGCGCGCCTCATCGACGTTGTCCGTGTCTTTCACGACGCGCAGCATGCGGATCGTCGCCCCGGACCAGGCCCAGTTGAGGGTCATGAGGTAGGCGAGGATGACCATCAGGGAGCCGTTGCGGTGGCCGCGCCACCAGACGTCGATGCGGTGGCGCTCGACCGAGGCGGGGACCTCGCGATCGATGAGGACCACCTGGCTCATCCCGAGTTCTTGAGACAGGCGCATGTGGGAGGCCTGCAGCTGCGCCCGCTCGGGCTTGTCCGACCACCCGAAGCAGACCATGTTGGGCTTGAGCGGCCCGAGCGAGTGGCCCTGGAGCAGGCTCGACATCCCCTGATCGACCGATGGGGCCACCATCACCTCGGGGAACGCCTGGAGGTTCTCCTCGCGGATGTAGCGGGTCAGGTTCTCCAGCGCCTCCTGGCGCTCCTCCAGCAGCTCGTGTACGTCCCCGACGACGATCTGGGCCAGCGTGACCAGCCCTCGCCCGTGCTCCATCCAGGTCGCGTAGGTGACCAGCCCGAGGCGGTTCTCGGGGTTGCCCGAGAAGACCAGGGTGGTGGGGCGCCAGTTCTTGGGGTGGGCGGGCATGCGGGAGAGGCTGAAGATGATGTTGCGCACCCGCGCGAAGTAGAGGCCGCGGCGCGCGTCGCCGAAGGTGGTCGAGAGGACGCGGCGCTCGATGTAGATGAAGATCGCCACCGTGATCCCCATCGCGACCAGCGCCGCCACCGGGTCGATCAGGAAGGTCGCCCCGAAGCAGCCGATCGCGCCCAGCAGCGCCGTGATCCAGTGGAACTGGCGGAAGCGGGGGCGGAACGACGGGTTGCCGCTCACCGACTCGACGAAGGCGGCCATGTTCGTCATCCCGTAGGTGAACAGGAAGAACATCGTCAGCACCGCGGCGACGATGTTGAGCGCGTCCCCGCCGACCGCGTCCGACACAAAGAGCACCATGCAGGTCAGCAGCAGCGTCAGCCACAGCCCGCGCCGCGGCTCGTCGCCCTGGGCGGTGCCCTTGGCGAAGGGCTTGAGGGCGGGGAAGATGTTGTCGCGCGCCAACGCCTGGAGGATCCGCGGGGCGCCGAGGAAGGAGCCGATGGCGCTGGAGATGGTGGCGGCGAAGACGCCGCCGATGACGAAGAAGTCCAGCCCGAACAGCGCGTGATCGAGGAGCGTCTCATAGGGGGCGCCGACCAGCTCCGCCCGGGTCTGGCTGCCGCCGGTCAACAGGATCTGGAGCAGGTAGACCAGGAAGCCCGCCCCGATCGCCATCAACGTCCCCTGGGGGATCGAGCGCGCCGGGTCCTTGAGATCCCCGGACATGTTGACGCCCGCCATGATCCCGGTCACCGCCGGGAAGAAGATCGCGAAGACCGTCCAGAAGTTGTACTTCGGCTCGGTGTAGATGGGCACGCTGTTCGCGATGAAGGTCGCCGTGTCGAAGCGCAGGATCGCGCCCCCCATGAAGGCGATGATCGCCAGCACCAGCACCGTCAGGATGAAGTACTGCGCCTTGATCGCCCACCCGGCGCCGATGTAGTTGATGATGAACAGGACCGCCGTGGTGACGAGCCCCACCTCCAGGACCATCTCCCTGGCCCAGGGGGCCGAGATGGTCAGCGCCTCGACGAACCCCAGGATGTAGAAGGGGACCGAGAACGCCTGGGCCAGGTAGAGGGTCAGGCCGATCGCGCCGCCGAACTCGGGGCCGAGCGAGCGCGATATCAAAAAGTACGCGCCGCCGCCCTTGACCTCGGTGTTGGTTGAGATGGCCGATATCGACAGCCCGGTCAGGAAGGTGATCAGCTTCGAGAAGGCCAGGATCAGGACCGCGTAGAAGATCCCGGCCTGGCCGGTCACGAAGCCCGTCCTCATGAACATGATCACCCCGAGGATCGTCAGGATCGAGGGGGTGAACACGCCACCGAAGGTTCCAAACTGGTTGCGGGTCTGCTCTTGGGTTGTGCTCTCGCTCATGTACGTCTTCCGGCTCCCTGCGCCTGAATCATCAGGTCCGGCTCGACTTGTAACACGACCCGAGCACGGGTGTCACTGCATCGGGCAGCGACGATGAGCCCACGCGCTCACGGCGCGTGGGCGATCTGACTCAGCGACGGCGACGGCGACGGCGGTACGTGGTCCGGCTGCCGTCGTCGTCCTCGCGGCGCGAGGAGCTGCCCGAGTCGTCGCGCGGCGACCCCGGGATGCCGCTGCGGCGTCGGCGGCGGCGGTAGCGGCGCGGCTTGGAGGCGGCGGCGGTCGCGTCGTCGCTCCCGGCCTGACGGGCGTCGTTGTCACCGCGGCCCTCGGCGGTGTTCGTCGCGCTGGCGTTCGTCGCGCTGGCGGCCTCCTGCCCCTTGTTGCGCGAGCGACGACGCCGACGACGGCGGCGGCGCTTCGGCGGCGCCTCGGCGGCCTCATCGGCCTCGGCCCGCTGGGTGTTCTGCTCCTCGCGCTGGCTGGCGCCGGAGCGGCGCGACCGGCTGGAGCGACGCGAAGCGCCCGAGCGACGTGAGCCCCCGGAGCGGCGCGACCGGCTGGAGCGGCGCGATGAGCCGCCCGAGCGCTTGCGGCCACGCGGCTTGCGGGTGTCGGGCGCGGGCACCGCCTCCTGGAAGTGGTACGGGTGCTCCTCGACGACCTCGATCTCCTCGCCGGTGAGCCGCTCGATGTCGCGCAGGTAACCGCCCTCGCTGTCGTCGCAGAAGGAGACGGCGACGCCGTCGGCGCCCGCGCGACCGGTGCGGCCGATGCGGTGGACGTAGACCTCGGGCTCGTTCGGGAGGTCGAAGTTGAAGACGTGGGTGACGCCCGCGACGTCGATGCCGCGCGCAGCGATATCGGTGGCCACGAGGACCGTGACGTCGCCGTCGCGGAAGCCGTTCAGGGCGCGGCGCCGCGCGTTCTGGGACTTGTTGCCGTGGATCGCCATGGCGTTGACGTTGGCCTTGTTCAGGTGCTTCGTCAGCCGGTTGGCGCCGTGCTTGGTGCGGGTAAAGACGATCGCCTGCTCGACGTTGAGCTCGTCGGTGAGCAGGTGGATGAGGAGGCGGCGCTTGTCGCGCTTCTCGACGAACATGACGCGCTGCTCGACGAGGTCGGTCGTGGGCGCGTCGGGGGTGATCTCGACCCGCACCGGATCGTCGAGGAATGAGCTCGCCAGATCGACGATGGGCTCGGGCATCGTGGCCGAGAACAGCAGGTTCTGGCGGTCGTCCGGGAGCGCCTTGAGGACGCGGCGGATGTCGTGGATGAAGCCCATGTCGAGCATCCGATCGACCTCGTCGAGGATGAAGAACTCCACGTCGCCGAGATCGACGTAGCCGCGGCCGTGGAGGTCGAGCAGGCGCCCGGGGGTGGCGACCAGCACGGAGAAGCCGCGCCGCAGCGCCTCGATCTGGGGCTTCTCGTTCACGCCGCCGACGATGACCGTGTGCTTGATGTGCTTGAGGTAGCGGGAGTAGGCCGCGAAGCTCGCGCCGATCTGGTCGGCCAGCTCACGCGTCGGCGAGAGCACGAGCGCCTTGATGGGCGCCCGACCGCGCCGGGAGGGGGGATCCTCCGCGAGGTGCTGGAGGACCGGCAGGGCGAAGGCGGCGGTCTTGCCGGTGCCCGTCTGGGCACAGCCGAGGACATCGCGGCCGTCGAGCAGCGGGGGGATGGCCTGGCGTTGGATGGGGGTCGGCCGCTCGTAGTTTTCGGCCGCGACAGCCCGCAGGAGGGGCTCGATCAGATCAAGGTCAGCGAAACTCTTCAATTGGTACGTCCGTAGAAGGAGGATAGGGGGAGCCTCGGCGTGTGTATCATCGCCGGGCCTTTGAGTTCGGGCGCGCTGTCAGCCGAGGACCCCCTCTGCCGCTTCGCGCGTGCGTGCGTCACCCGTTTTGGCTCGCCCAGGAGTTCGATCCGGGGCCAGGTGAGGAGGTTGGGGGGAGTCTAGACGCGGACGCCGACCCAGTCAAGCGACCGGATCACGTCGATCATCGGGCAGCTACGGATGTTTCTGTAGCGCAAACTGCTCCAGGTAGACGATGTGCTGGAACTCCTCCAGCGGCTCGTAGTCGACCGCGTCCCCCGCGATGATGCGCGCGGCCCCCTGGAGGCTCTCCGAGAGGGAGGGGTGAGCCTGGATCGCGTTGAGCAGGTAGGTGTAGGGCAGCTCGTGGGCGATCATCATGCTGATCTCGCCGACGATGGAGTCCACCCCCTCCCCGATCGCGCGCACGCCGAGGACGCGATCGTCCCCCTCCGGGCCGACGATCAGCTTGACGAACCCGTCCTGGCAGCGCATCGCGTGGGCGCGGTGGTTGCGCGCGTGGGCGTACTTCCCGACCCGCACCCCGGGGCCGATGTGCTCGCGCGCCTCGCGCTCGCTCATCCCCGCGCCCGCGATCATCGGGAGGGTGAAGATCAGGAACGGCACGTGGAGGGTCGACAGGCTCCGGGCGTCGCCGCACATGTGCCAGACCGCCGCGCGCCCCTCGGCCTCGGCGACGTGCACCAGGCACAGGTCGTGCTCGGTCTCGCGCAGCCCGACGTCGCCCACGGCGTAGATGTGCGGCACGTTGGACTGCATCGCGTTATCGACCGAGATGTAACCCCAGCGGTCGAGGTGCACCCCAGCCGCCTCCAGGTTCAGCCGCGCCGTGTTGGGGATCCGGCCGATCGCGATCAGCGCCGCCTCGGTGACGATCGGCTCCCCGTCGCCGAGGTCCGTGTGCACGCGCCCGTCCACGCGCGTCATCGAGGCGCAGCGCGACGACGGGCGCACGTCCACCCCCAGCTGCCGCAGGCTGCACGCGAGCATGACGCTCAGATCGCGGTCGTCGTGCGAGAAGATGATCGGCTTGGTGTCGATCAGCACCACCCGCGACCCCAGCGACGCGAAGATCGAGGCGAACTCACACCCGATCACCCCCGCCCCCAGGATGAGGATGCTCTCCGGGCGCTGCTCCAGATCCACGACGTCGTCGCTGATCATGATCTGCCGCCCGTCCGCCTCCACGCCGGGCAACACCCGCGGCGTCGTCCCCGTCGCGATCACGAACCGCTCGCCCCGGAGCGCGCGCGACCCGCCGGCGTTCAGCTCCACCTCGACGGTGTGCGGGTCGAGGAAGCTCGCCATCCCGGCGATGACCTCCACCCCGAGCGACTCCAGCTGCTGACGGTGGACCCGGCGGATGTCGTCGGCCCCGTTGGCGTTGGCCCGGCAGATCGCCTGGAAGTCGATGTCGTGCTCGCCCTTGAGCACGTCCCAGCGCGTCTGCACGGCGTGGTGCGCCCGCGCGATCTCGTACATGCTCTTGGACTTGAACGCCCCGTGCAGCCCGTACCCCATCAGCGGCCCGCCGCTGATGAGCGCTACGCGCCACCCCTGCAGCGCGGCTGTCCGCGCCGCGGTCACGCCGCCTGGGCCGCCTCCGATGACAATAAGTTGGTAACTGGCGCTGTCGCTGCTCATGGGTGGACCGTGGTTGTGTGAAGTGAACGCGGTGCTCCCTGTATCCCACACAGAGTGCCATCGACGGGTGACCACGGCAAGTCATCGGAGAGGTGATGGGGAAGCGGGAGGAGGGATGGTGAGGTGGCCCAGCCGAGGCCACAGGGGATTCAATCAGCTCGGACACTGGGCGCCCGTCCGCTTGAAGATGGTGAACACCCCGGCTGGGCCATGGGCCCTGAGGCGAGCGCCTCAGGTGCGCGGTGGATCGGGGGCTCAGGCCATCCCGACCGCTTGCTTGAGCCAACCCAGATCAATCCGGGACGGCTGCTCGATGTACTCCGAGGAGTTCTGCACCACGTCCTCGATGTAACTCGACTGCGTCTTCCAGATCAGATCCGGATCGCTCTTGCCGTGCTTCATCAACTCAAACGTCCCGTCCTCGAACTGCACCATGAACCAGTCGTGCGGGTTGTCGGCGTCCTCCTTGAAGACGCCAACACCGATCCGCTTGTCGCCTATCAGCGTGTCGCCCAGGCGAATGAGCTGATCGTAGGGGAACGAGCCCCGGTTCTCGCCGAGCGCCTGGTTGAGGACGTTGATGTACTCGGTGAAGACGGCCTCCGTCGTCGAGACCTCCACGCCCCCGGAGTCGCCCTCCGAGGTCGTGACGTGCGTGCTGTCCTGATGGGTCTGGGTCGCTTGCTTGTCCATGCGTCGTCTCCGTGTTGGCTTCCATGCGTTCTGGGCGACTGCTCCACAAACTATACACATGAGGTATACAATCAAGCGCATACAGAACACCAAAACAGATCAATCTGGTTGACCCGGCAAGCCACGGGCCTAGCTTCGCAGAGCAGGCTCCACGCACGTGGAGGCCGCTCCAGCCGACGCAGGTCGGTTGGGTTCGAGCACACATCAGGATTTGGAGACAGGAGACGTCGCTGTGAGGTACGGCTTGAAGCTGGGTAGGTTGTTGGGTGTGACGATACGGTTGCATGCGAGCTTGTTGATCATCTTCGCGTTGATCACGGCGTCGCTGGCGGTGAGCGTGTTTCCAGCGTGGCACCCGACCTGGGATCCCGGGGTGACCTGGGGAGCCGCGTTCATGACCGGGGTGCTGTTCCTGGCGTCGATCCTGGTCCACGAGCTGGCGCATGCGATCGCGGGCCGGGCGCAGGAGATCCCGTTCAAGGGGATCACGCTGTTTCTGTTCGGCGGCCTCGCGCACATGGAGGGCGAGCCGCCCAACCCGAAGGCGGAGCTGTGGATGGCGCTGGCCGGCCCCGCGGCCAGCGCGGCGCTGGGGTTCGGCTGTCTGATCGGCGCGGCGCTGGCGAGCGCGCCGGACGCGGCGGCGCTGGCCGACCCGGAGGCGATGGTGGCGTCCATGAGCCCGCTCGCGACGGTGCTGACGTGGCTGGGGTCGATCAACCTGGCGCTGGCGGCGTTCAACATGCTGCCGGGCTTCCCGCTGGACGGCGGCCGCGTGCTCCGCGCCGCCCTCTGGGGCTGGCTCGATGACCTCAAGGAGGCGACCCGGTGGGCGACGGCCGCGGGCCGCGCCGTCGCCTGGCTGTTCATCCTCGGCGGGCTGGCGATGGTCTTCGGGGTGACGCTGCCCCTGCTCGGGTCGGGCATGCTCGGGGGGGTGTGGCTGATCTTCATCGGCTGGTTCCTCGACCGGGCGGCGCTGGCGAGCTACCAGCAGCTCCAGCTGCGCGACCTGCTGCGCGACCTGCCGGTGTCGCAGCTGATGCGCCGCGACATCCACCAGGTGACCCCCGAGATCACCGTCGAGCAGCTCGTCGATCGCTACCTCATGGTCTACGCGTCGCGCGCCTTCCCGGTGGTGCAGCACCGCCAGCTCGTCGGGCTGGTCTGCCTCGAAGATGTCCGCGCGCTGCCCCGCGAGGCCTGGTCCGACACGACGGTGGGCGACATCATGACCCCCGCCGACGAGCTGGAGACCACGACCCCGAGCGCCGAGGTGACCGGCGCGCTCAAGACCCTCATGCGCCACGACGTCAGCCAGATGCCCGTCGAGCGCGACGGCAAGCTGGAGGGGATGCTCCGCCACCGTGACATCGTGCGGTGGCTGGAGCTGCGCAGCGACCTTCAGGCCGCCTGCGCGCCCTGCTCCATCGCGAACACCTCAGGGGGCAGGAGCGTCGCGCTCATCCACAGCGCCAGGCCCGCGCGCGCCGTCCAGCGCGACGGTCCGCAGCCAGCTGGAGGACACGGCGCCTCGATCCATCAACGCGCGGAGCGGAGCCTGGGGTTTGGGGAGCGGTTGGGGATCGTGCGAGCCCGAGAGCCGC
>PBBL01000073.1 GCA_002716585.1 Myxococcales bacterium
CATCGACCTCGACAGCGCCGCTGGGACGTACGTCAACCACAGGCGCGTGCGCCGCCCAAGGCGGCTCCGCGACCACGATCGGCTCCAGCTCGGGCCGGTTGAGCTGCGCTACCGCGCTGTTTGAGGGTGGAGATCAGAACAGGAAGTTCAGGAGGCGGAGGGTCTCGGCCTCGTAGACCCGGATGACATTCGTCCCGGCGTCCACGACCGACAGGTAGGAGCCGGACGCGGTGTCGATCTGGTGGATGTCGGAGCTGGTCGGCCCGACCGCGAAGACCAGCGACCGAAACCCGTTCGACGTCACCCGGAAGCGGTACTCGAAGCCCTGGGTCGGCGTCACCGTGCCCTCCGTCAGATCAAAGCTGAAGTAGGGGTTCTCGAAGCGCTCGCCGGAGCGAGCCCGAAAGGCGAACTGCTCCCAGTCGTAGCGAGGCACGCAGACGCCAGACACCCCGCGGCTGTTCACCAGGAGCCCGATCCGCTCGCCCGCCACGACCCACTCGCCCTCGGGCTGCACCTCGATCGTCATGCCCCGCGCGAAGCACTCGCGGGAGGGCAGGCGGTCCACGACCGCCGTCTCGGTGTTGGTGCGGTTGAGGTTGGCCACCTCGTCGGCCGTGAGCGTGGCGATGACCAGCTGGTTGCTCTGCACCGAGGTGATCCGGTAGAGCAGGTCCACCCCCTCATACGCGGAGCAGTTGGTCCCGTCGCCCAGCGGCGTCGGATCGCTGGTGATGCTCAGGATGTCGCCCGCCTCGGCCCCAGATGAGCAGAAGTCGCCCCCTTGAGAGCGGATGATGGACGGGAGCTGCTCATCGACGAGGGTGTCCGACCGCTCGACGATCGTCCCTTCGTAGGTGATGGTCCAGCGATCCTCGGCGATGCGGTAATCCCTGAACTGGGTGTCGACCTCCTCGGCGACCTGCCCGCTGTCGTCCAGCACCAGCGTGTCGCGATCGACGGTCAGGAAGTTCACCTCCTCCGGCTCCTCCTCACCCGCCTCCACCTCGGCCATCGGGATCTGGGGGATCTCCTCGGCCTCGCACGACACGTCGGCGCTGGGGTCGTCCCGCGCCTCACGGACGCGGGCGATGAAGTCATCGTCGATGTTGCAGTTGATGGACGAGGAGGACGGATCCGAGGAGCTGGCGTCGGCCAGCTGCAACAGCAGGTTGCGCACCTCCTGGGTCGGCTCCTCCGCCTCCCCCTCGTAGGAGCGGTAGTAGTCGGCGGCCTCGATGTAGTAGGCGACCCCGCGCGAGGCGGCGACGTTGGCGAAGGCGACCTTACGGGTGATGCGGGTCGAGCCGTCCTCCGACTCCTCCAGGTCCAGCTCACGCTGACGCGCCGTGATCGCCAGGGGCAGCCGCCCGACCGGCACGCCGAGGCGGGAGTCGGACGGGACGTCCTGGTTGGCGTTGAGCAGCTCGCCCGTCTTGAGGTCGATGATGAGCACCTGGGAGATCGTCCGATCCACGACGTAGGCGAACAGCCCCTCGGGGTCGATGGCGACCGGCCCATACTCGTTGACGACGCGCTTCTCCTCCGTGGTGCCCGCCGCCGAGTAGCAGTCCGGGTCTTCCGGGTAGTCGGCGAGGCCGTCGCCGTCGTTGTCGATCCCATCGGAGCACACCGCGACGCCCTGGCGCTCGGTGGTGTTCGCGGGGTTGGAGCAGGCCGGGTCGTCGAGATCGATGGCGCCGTCCAGGTCGTTGTCGATCCCGTCCGTGCACTCGTTCGCGGCCGCGGCGACCACCGCCTCGGTGTCGTAGTCCGGGTCAGCGCAGGCCGTGTCGGCGGGGAAGTCGGTGGCGCCGTCGCCGTCGTTGTCGAGCCCGTCTGAGCAGCGCGGGCGACGCCCCTCGGAGACGTGCCACGGGTTCCAGGTGCCGAGCGCCAGGTTGGTGCACTCGGGGTCGAAGGCGTCTTCGAGGCCGTCACCGTCGTTGTCGATCCCGTCGCTGCACTCAATCGCCTTGAGGGCGTCCGTCTCGCTGAGGTCCGACGGGTGGGTGCAGCCGCTGTCGGTCGCGTCGGCGAACCCGTCGCCGTCGTTATCGATCCCATCCGAGCAGACCGAGACGAGGTTCAGGCCCGGGTCGAGATCCGACTCCGACGAGTCCGGGGTGAGGCACTGGGGATCTTCGGCGTCGATGAGGCCGTCGCCGTCGTTGTCGAGCAGGTCGGAGCAGCCGTAGGTGAGCGGCAGCTCCTCGCCGAGGCAGGGCGGTGCCGAGCGCCCGTCGATGCAGCCGGTCTGCTCGCTGTTGTCCAACAGGAACACGCCGAGGGTCGGGCGGTTGGCGAAGGTGACGTAGAGCCGATCGGCCGCCGCGCCCAGCGTAAAGCGGGTCGGGGACCACCTGTCCGGGAAGGTGTAGAGGACCCGGGCGTCGTGGGTAATCTCCGGCTCACACTCCGTGTTGTACTCCTCGCTGCCGTCGCAGGTGAAGCTCCAGTCGATGAGGTGGAGCGTCTTGTCGCTCGGCGTCATGTAGAGCAGCGTGTTCCGCTCCTTGAGCCCGAGCAGGCTGCTGAACCCCTGGCCGACCGGGATCCGGGCGACCTCGCGGAGCTGGCTGTGGGCGACGACGCTGATGTCCTGGCCCACCTCGTTGAGGGTGAAGATGAAGTTGCCGTCCGCGCTCACCACGACGTCGGTCGGGTATTGCCCGACAGGCACGTGGGTGACCCCGGGGACCGCGCGGTTGACGTCGATCAGGCTGGGGATCGACTGGTTGAACGAGGCGACCGCGAGGCTGTTGCCCAGCTTGTTGGTGACGTAGGCGTACTCCTGGAGGGTGCCGTCGAGGTCGCCGCCCTCCTCGCAGCGCTCCACCGCGACCCGGCGACGCGGCTCCTCCTCGTCCACGAGGCAGGCGCGGCCGACCGCCATGCGGGTCGGCCCGTCCAGGCTGATGGGGGGCGGCACCTGCGGGTCGACGCAAGCAGCCGCGAACACGCCCAGCGACACGCTCGCCAGGCAGAGGTAGATGGAGGCACGGCTCATCGGATCACCGAGGTGACTTGATTGAACGAGGGAGACGCCGGATCGATGTCGACGATCGCGATCGCGTTCTCCAAAAAGAGCGACACGTAGAGCCGCTGGTGCTTCACCTGATCCACCACCATGTCGTAGGGCTCGCCCGGCATCTCGATGGTGTGCAGGATCGTGCGCGTGACCGGGTCGATGACCGTGATGAGCGAGTCCTCGTAGGCCGCGACGTAGATCAGCTCGCGATCCCCCACATCGACGCTGAGCAGCTCGGCGGGCTCGCGCGGGAGCGGCATGAGGTCGATGACGCGGTTGCGGACCCCCGTGTTGGAGTTGAGGTCCGAGGGGCCGACGTCCACAAACAGGAGGCTGTTGGGGCCGCGGTTGCTCACGTAGGCCTCGGTGCCGTCGTTGTTGAAGGCGATGGCGCGCGAGTCGAAGCCGCTGTAGGGGCTCGCGTTCTCGATCGCCACGGTGCCGGTCTCCACGATCGCCGCGACGTCGCCGTCGAGGTCGAGCACGGGCCGGAAGGCGACCACCGAGCCGTCAAAGCGGTTCGTGGCGTAGAAGTGACCCGTCCGCGGGTTGAGCTCGACGGCGTTGGCGCCCGAGGTCAGCGTCGCGGAGACGGGCACGGCGTCGATGAGGCTCTGCTTGAGGGTGAACGACATGACGTCGCCGCCGAGCAGGTGCGCGACCGCGACGAAGTCCACCTCGATCGTCTGATCGTTGACGACCGCCGGGAAGGTCGTCACGGCGAGCCCGAAGGGGTCGTCGTTGGTGCTGGATATCTGGCAGGTGCTGGAGCGCCTGGGGGAGTCGGTCGGGCAGTTGAAGCGCGCGCCGCCGTCCTCCAGATCGAGGACCGTGACCGAGCGGTTGCCGCGCACCGCGATGTAGGCGCGGGTCGGTCCCCCTTCGGCGGGGGCGTTGAGCTTGATGTCGCCGCCGAAGGTCCCGATCTGGATCGTGCCGCTGTCCAGGACGTCCAGGGTGTCGGTGTCGATGACGACCACCGTCCCGCCCCGGTCCTCGCGGTAGGAGAGGTTGAAGTTGCTGTTGACGACGTACAGGTAGTCCCCGGAGGGGTGCAGCGCCATCCCGACGGGCTCGTAGATGGTGTCCATCGGCGGGTCGGGGCCTTCGACCTCAACGCCGCAGGCCGCCGCGAGCGCGCACAACGCCGCGATCGCCCCGGCCCGGGTCCTGGACGGTGGGCGGTGTCTGTTCCTGAGGTTCATGTTCCCACATGGATACGAGAGACGTCGGCTACAGCCTCGAACATGCTCCGCAACCCCTCAAGCAGCGCGAGGCGGTTGGTGCGGAGGGTTTCGTCGTCGGCCATGACCATCACCTCGTTAAAGAAATCCTCAAGCGGCTCCTGCAACCGGGTGAGGTGGGAGAGGGCGTCGCGGTAGTCGCCGCGCCCCAGATGCTCTCGCATGGAGCCGCGGATGTCAGCGGCCAGCTCGCCGAGCGCCCTCTCCTGCTCCTGCTGCGCATGCGCCGCGTTGAACTCGGCGTCCGCCGGGATCTGGTCCGCGTTGCGCTGGAGGATGTTGTTGATCCGCTTGAACGCCTCGCCGATCGGCGCCAGATCCGCCTCCCGGGCGATGTCCGAGAGCGCCGCGACCCGCAGCCGCGCATGCCGGGGCCGATCGAAGCCCGCCGCCATGACCGCGTCCACGATGTCCGAGCGGTGATCGCCCACCAGCTCCGAGCGCAGCCTCGCCTCAAAGAAGCCCATGATCGCCGCCACGTCCTCCGCGCCGCCTTCGGCGTAGAGCGCGTCGGTCAGCGCGGTCGCCACGGAGGCGTCCACCAGCTCGCGGAGGTTCAGGTCGAGATCCCGCGCCTCCAGGGTCTTGAGCACCCCGAGCGCGGCGCGGCGGAGCCCGTAAGGGTCCTTGTTGCCGGTCGGGATCAGCTTCACGGCGAAGCAGACCGCGATCTTCTCCAGCTTGTCGGCGAGCGCGAGGCACACCCCGGCGGGAGTGCTCGCGGTGTCGTCGTCGACGCCGCGGGGCATGTACTGCTCGCCGATCGCCGTCGCCACCGCGTCCGGCTCGCCGTCGGCGCGCGCGTAGTAGGCCCCGATCGTCCCCTGGAGGTCGGGGAACTCACCGACCATCAGCGTGGTCAGATCCGTCTTGGACAGCTCGGCGGCGCGCCGCGCCTGGCTCGCCACGTCGCTCTGCTCCGGGTAGGCGATGGCGGCGACCCGCTCGGCCAACGCGATGAGGCGCTGGGTGCGATCGTAGGAGGTCGGCCCAAGCCCCTTCTTGCCCAGCTCGCCCAGGAAGGTCACGCGCTTGAGGTCGTCGAGGCGATCGCCGAGCGGGCGCTTGCGGTCCTCGGCGTAGAAGAAGGTGCCGTCGTGGAGGCGCGCCTTGAGGACCCGCTCGTTGCCGTAGATCACCACGGCGGGGTCGCGCACGCGCGTGTTGTTGAACACCGCGAAGTGGGGCAGCAGCGCGCCGCCCTCGTCTTCGAGGGCGAAGTAGCGCTGGTGCTTGCGCATCGAGCTGATCAGGACCTCGCGCGGCAGCTTCAGGTTCTCGGGGTCGATCGAGCCCAGCCCGCCCCAGGGGTCCTCGGTCAGGTTGGCGACCTCGTGGATCAGCTCCTCGTCCTCGACGACCCGACCGCCCGCCTGCTGCGCCAGCCCGGCCAGCTCCTCACGGATGATCGCGCGGCGATCCGCCGGATCGACGATGACGTGCGCCTCGTAGAGCGCGGCCTGGTAATGTTGGGCGTCGGTGACCTCGATCGCGGCGGGCGCCATGACCCGGTGGCCGTAGGTGATCGTACCGCTGGTCACGTCGCCGTACTCGAACGTCACAGCCTCCCCGGCGTACAGCGCGCAGATCCACCGCACCGGCCGCCCGAAGGCGACCGTCTCATGGCCCCAGCGCATCGACTTCTTGAACGGGATCGCGTCGATCACCGCGGGCAGCTCCTCGGCGAGCAGCTCCGCGGTGGCGCGCCCCTTGTGCTGGATCCGCGCGGCGAGGTAGGGGCCGCGGGGGGTCTCGGTCTCGAACAGGTCGCCGACCTCCACCCCGTTGGTGCGGGCGAAGCCCTGCGCGGCGCGGCTCGGGTTGCCCTCCTTGTCGTAGGCGATGCGGGCGGGCGGGCCGACCTTGACCTCCTCGCGGTCCTCCTGACGATCGCTCACGTCGTCGATCCAGACGGTCACGCGGCGCGGCGTGCCCACCGCGTGGACCTCACCGTGGGCCAGGTGCAGCTCCGCGAGCCGCTCGGTGAGCAGACGCGCGAGCCCATCCATCGCGGGCTGGATGAACCGAGCGGGCAGCTCCTCGGTGCCGATTTCCAGAAAGAGTTGGCTCTCCATGATCCGCGATCCTTGATGCTCCGGGCGGCGCACATCACGCCGCCGCGTTTCAGTTCTCCAGAACAGCCCCTCAGGCGCGATCCGACGACCGCGGCGCTGGAGTCATGGGCCGTTGTCTGGTGGGTGGTGTGCTAACCGACCTGCTGCGTGTCGGGCGCGCCTTCGGACTTGAGCAGCGGGAAGCCCAGCTCCTCGCGCTTGGCGATGTAGGCCTCGGCGGCCTTGCGCGCCAGGCGCCGGATCCGACCGATGTACTTCTGCCGCTCGGTGACGCTGATCGCCCCACGCGCGTCGAGCACGTTGAAGGCGTGGTTGGCCTGCAACACGTGGTCGTAGCCGGGCAGGACAAGCTTCTTCTCCAGAAGCTTGAACGCCTCCGCCTCGCAGTCGTCGAGCATCCGGCTCAAGAAGGCGGTGTCGGCCTCCTCGAAGCAGTACGTCGAGTACTCGACCTCCGACTGCGTGTGCACCTCGCCGTACTTGACCCCATCGACCCAGGTCAGGTCGAAGACGTTGTCCACGCCCTGGAGGTACATGGAGATCCGCTCCAGGCCGTAGGTGATCTCAGCCGAGATCGGGGCCAGCTCAAAGCCGCCCACCTGCTGAAAGTAGGTGAACTGGGTGATCTCCATGCCGTCGGCCCAGACCTCCCAGCCCAACCCCCAGGCGCCGAGCGTGGCCTGCTCCCAGTCGTCCTCGACGAAGCGGATGTCGTGCTCCATCGGGTCGATCCCCAGCGCCTTGATCGAGTCGAGGTACAGCTCGACGATGTTCGGCGGCGAGGGCTTCATGATGACCTGAAACTGGTAGTAGGCGCCCAGGCGGTAGGGGTTCTCGGCGTAGCGACCGTCCACCGGTCGGCGGCAGGGCTCGACGTAGGCCACGTTCCACGGCTCGGGGCCGAGCGCGCGCAGGAAGGTGGCAGGGTTGAGGGTGCCGGCGCCGGTCGGCTGATCGATGGGCTGCTGAATGATGCACCCCTGATCCGCCCAGAACCGCTGTAGGTTGAGAATGACGTCTTGAAAGTTCAAAGCTAGCCTCCGTGCAAGACCCTCGGCCCGCTGTTCGGCCGCCCTCCTGCCAGGGCATCTGCTTAACACCGGCCTCAAGGTGTGTCAACGCACAACCCGTCCAGCCCGACTCGGCGGGGGCGCGCCAAGCGTTCCGAGGGGTTCCGCGGCAGGTCGCGCGGCCACGGCCTCACCGCGCGGTGAGCACCCTGGACACGGCGACGCGGAGGCCGCAGAGTCAGGCGTTCGCGCCGTCGCCCTGAACGCGACGAATCGAGCGACGCCTGGCACCGTTGTGGAGAACGACGCATATCACCCAACAGGTCGTGGGCCACCGCCCTCACCAGAACCCGCTCCCCCCGAGAGACATGCCCGACAACGCCCGACTCACCCACGGCTCGATCCGCGGGCACCTGATTCAGCAGACCGCCCCGATGTTGCTCGGGATCGCCTCGATCCTGTCGGTCGGGATCATCGACGCCTACTACATCGGGCAGCTTGGGGCGGACGAGCTGGCCGCCGTCAGCTTCATCTTCCCGGTCACCATGGCGCTGGCGAGCCTCGGGGTTGGGGTCATGGTCGGGATCAGCTCGGTGGTGTCGCGCGCGCTGGGCGCGAACGAGCTGGCGCTGGCGCAGCAGCGCGGCAACCTCGGGATGGCGCTCGCGGTGATGTCGGGGTTGGCCATCGCAGGGACGCTGTACCTGGTCAAAGAGCCGCTGTTCGAGCTGATGCAGGCCGAGGGCAAGCTCCTGCCTCTGATCGACGCCTACATGACCCCCTTCGCGCTGGGCTTCCCGCTGCTCCTGACCAACATGGGCGGCAACGGCGTGTTGAGGAGCCAGGGCGCGGCGAAGCGCTCCTCGGCGGTCCTCATCGCGTACGCGGGCGCCAACTGGATCCTGGACCCGATCCTGATCACGGGCGTGGGCTCGTTCGAGGGGTTCGGGGTGGCGGGCGCCGCCTACGCCACCCTCGCGGGCTGGGGGGCGGGGACGGTCCTGGGCTTCGCGCTGGTCCAGACGAGCCAGATCACCTTCAACCCGACCAGCCTGTTCCGGGCCGACTGGCGCAGCGACGTCTGGGCGCTCATCAAGGTCGGCGCGCCGGCCGCCGGGACGAACGCCATCAACCCGGTGGGGCTGTCCATCATGACGGCGCTGCTCGCCGGGTACGGGCAGGATCACGTGGCGGGCTTTGGCGCGGCGGGGCGGCTGCAGAGCTTCGCGGTGGTGCCGCTGCTCGCGCTCTCCAGCTCGATCGGCGCGGTCGTCGGGCAGAACTGGGGCGCCCAGAAGCGAGGGCGGGCGCGCAGCGCCCTGTTCCAGGCGGGGGCGTTCTGCGTGGGGTACGGGCTGCTGATCGCGGCGGTCCTGGTGCTCGGGCGCGACGGGTTCGCCGCCATCTTCTCGGAGGACCCGGGGGTGCTGGACGCCATCAGCGCCTACCTCCTGATCGCCGCCTGGGGGTTCTCGGGCTATGGGGTGCTCATCGTCGTCAACGGAGCGCTCAACGCCATCGATCGGGCGAGCCACGCGCTGATGATGTCCCTCGGCCGCGTCTTCCTGGTGATGGTCCCCGTCGCCTGGTTGGGCGGGCGGGCGTTCGGGCCGAACGCGATCTACGGCGCCGAGCTGGCCGCCAACCTCATCGGCGGCCTGGTGGCGTTCGGGCTCGCGCGGCACATCATGCGCCGCGAGTCGTAGCGCCGCGCGGCTCACCCCTGCGCGCCTGACGCCCTGCCCTCGCGCGTCGTCACCGCCGACCTCCGGTGACGCGCTTGACACCGCTGGAGGGAGGTGCATATAGTCCGCCGTTCATTGGTCGAAGCCGCTCGCTGCGGTTCCCGACGCCCGCCCACGTAGAGACGGCACAGAACCCAACGCACCCTGCGGAGAGAACGAATGGCCCGCGAACACCTCTTCACCTCTGAGTCCGTGACGGAAGGTCACCCCGACAAGATCTCCGATCAGATCTCCGACGCGGTCCTCGACGCGATCCTCGACCAGGACCCCCACAGCCGCGTGGCCTGCGAGACCTTTGTCAACACGGGGTTCGCGATCATCGGCGGCGAGGTGACCACCAACGCCATCGTGGACTACCCCCAGGTCGTCCGTAACACGATCAAGGAGATCGGCTACGACAGCTCCGACAAGGGCTTCGACTACAAGACCTGCGCGGTCCTGGTCTCCCTCGACAAGCAGTCCCCCGACATCGCCCAGGGCGTCGTCGTGGACATGGGCGTGGTGGAGGAGCAGGGCGCGGGCGATCAGGGGATGATGTTCGGCTACGCCTGCGATGAGACCGAGGCGCTCATGCCGATGCCCATCGACTACGCCCACAAGCTCACCCGTCGCCTCTCCGAGACGCGCAAGCAGGAGATCCTCCCCTTCCTGCGCCCCGACGGCAAGAGCCAGGTCACCGTCCGCTACGAGGACGGCAAGCCCAAGGCGATCACCGCGGTCGTCATCTCCAGCCAGCACGCCGAGTCGGTCAGCACCGAGGACCTCCGCGAGGGGATCGTCGAGGAGGTGATCAAGAAGATCATCCCCGCCGAGCTGCTCGACCCGAAGGTCAAGTACTACATCAACCCCACCGGGCGCTTCGTCGTCGGTGGCCCCATGGGCGACTCCGGCCTGACCGGCCGCAAGATCATCGTCGACACCTACGGCGGCATGGGCCGTCACGGCGGCGGCGCCTTCTCCGGCAAGGACCCGAGCAAGGTCGACCGCTCCGCCGCCTACGCCACCCGCCACATCGCCAAGAACATCGTCGGCGCCGGGCTCGCCTCCCGCTGTGAGGTCCAGCTCGCCTACGCCATCGGCGTCGCCGAGCCGGTCTCGGTCATGGTCGACACCTTCGGCACCGGCACCCTCCCCGAGGAGAAGATCGAGGCGCTCGTCCGCGAGCACTTCGAGCTCAAGCCCGCTGGCATCATCCGCTCCCTCCAGCTCAAGCGCCCCGTCTACCGCCAGACCGCCGCGTATGGCCACTTCGGTCGCAGCGAGTTCTCCTGGGAGCAGCTCGACAAGGTCGCCGCCCTCAAGGGCTGAGCCTCGGATGAGGTGAACCCGGGTTCACCTCCTCCAACCTCGCCCCGACCGCTTCGCTCAGACGCCGCGATCGAGTGCACCTGGGTTCACCCGGTCCAACTCACCAGGAGATCCCCGTGCGCTCCACCACCCCCCTCGCCACCTGCGTCGCTGCGCTCCTGTGCGCCGGGGCGCTCCTGACCTCATCCACCGCCGCAGCTCAGACCGCTGACGGCCCTCCCCAGAAAGACCGGGAGCTGGAGTCCCTCGACGATCTCCTGGAGCTGATCGAGAACTGGGACGGCTCCCCCGAGGAGCTTCAGGAGCTTTACGAGCGGCTCAACGGAAATGAGCGGGAACTCGTCGATCAAAACTTTGAGTCCTGGTCCATCGAAGGGGGCCTCGGCCTGCTCGGCGGGACGCGGCTGACGCTCGGCGATGACGGCGAGACCGAAGGGATCTTCCGCCTCGGCGCCTCCATCGGCGCGGTCTGGCCGGTGGGCGACTACGCGCTGCCGATCTACTACGCCTTCCCCGACATCCCCGGACCCTGGGCGATCGGCTTTCAGGTGTTCGCCGCCGCCGACAACTTCGACTCCTTCGTCGGCGGGGTGGCGCTCCGGTGGGCCTACGAGTACATCGGCACCACCCCCTCCATCGAGGTCGGCCCCGCCGTGCGCGTCGGTGACGAAACCGCCGTGGGCGGCCACCTCGGATTCGGCTACGGCAACATCCTGTTTCAGGGGTACGTGGAGGCGGAGTACTTCGCGGGCAGCGAGGGGCCGCTGATCGTCATCGCCGGGGTGCGGATCCCCTGGCTGCTGGTGACGCTGCTGTAGCCGTCAGGACTTCTTTGTGCCCTTCGCCTCCTGCTCCTCGCCGTCGCCTTCATCGGACGCCCCGGACGCCTCTACGCCCTCCTCCTTCCACTCCCGGTGCGCCTTGACCCAGCGGTGCATGAAGACGATCCCGGTGATGAAGACAAACATGGAGATGTACTGGGCCGGGGTGAGGCCGAGGTAGCGCGCGTCGCCGCCCATGTTGGGCTCGATCCGCAGGAAGTCGAGGCTGAACCGCGCGGGCGCGTACAGGATCGCCAGGAGCGGCCCGAAGAAGCCGTAGGGCTTGCGGAGCTGCTCGCCCTTGACCCGATCCACGGTGAAGAAGACGATGATCAGGACGAACCACCAGATCGCCTCGTAGAGCCCCAGATCGTGCCGCACGCCCCCGGGCGGGTGCGCGTCGTAGTTGACGGCGAGGAAGAAGTCGGTGAGGCGACCCGGGTGGTCGTGCACGAGGGCGCAGCCGACCCGGCCCCAGAACCAGCCAAACGGGACGGCGAAGAAGACCGGCTCGATGAGCGGCAGGATGTCGGTGTTGGGGTGAAAGCGCTTCCAGAGCCCGACGCCGAGGAACGCGCCGATCACGCCTCCGTAGCTGGAGAGCGAGCCGTTGAAGCGCAGCAGCTCGAAGGGGTCCTTGAGGACCAGCGCTGGCTCGTACATGAGCACGTTGAGAATGTGCGCGCAGGCAAACCCCATCAGCAGCCCGGACATATAGAGAGAGCGCGCCGCGTCGGCGTCGTGACCGAAGCGCCCGACGCGGCGGATCGAGATGGTGTGCCCGAGGAGCACCCCGATGGCCACCATCAAGCCGAAGCTGTGGATCTTGACCGGCCCGAACTCCCAGGGCCCCGCCGTGAAGAAGGGCAACGGCCCCAGCTCGGTGAGGAAGTCAAACATGGCCAGGCTCCTGTTGAGAGGTGAGCGCGAGACGCGGCGCTTTCAGCGTCATGGGCGTGTTGGTCGGAGGAATCCCGTGGGAATGAACCCTGCTGGGTGTTGACGAATTCCGCTCGAATGCTGTAGTGCTCATGTGGACTTGGTAGACCCTGTAGGAATGCACGGCGCCCCCGTGGCTGACGGGTCACGGCAAAAGGAGATATGCATGTCGGACACAGCGAAACTGACCGTAGGCGATCAGACCATCGAACTCGAGACGACCGTCGGCACAGAGGGAGAGAAGGGGATCATCCTCAAGCCTCTGCGCAAGACTACCGGTTACATCACCCTTGACCCCGGCTTTGTCAACACAGGGTCGGCGGAAAGCAGCATCACGTACATCGATGGTGAGAACGGTGTCCTGCGCTACCGCGGCTACGCCATCGAGGAGCTGGTGGAGAACTCGACCTTCCTCGAGGTCTGCTACCTCCTGATGGAGGGTGAGCTGCCGAACAAGTCCGAGTACGACGAGTTCGAGGACCAGATCACCAACCACACCCTCCTCCACGAGGACCTCAAGCGGATGTTCGAGGCCTTCCCCCCGAACGCCCACCCCATGGCGATCCTCGCCTCGCTCGTGTGCGCCCTGTCCACCTACTACCAGGATCACCTCGACTCCAGCGACCCCAGCGACGTCCAGCTCTCGACGCGGCGCCTCCTGGCCAAGCTGCCGACGATCGCCGCGTGGAGCTACAAGCGCTCCAAGGGGCAGGCCTACATCTACCCCGACAACACCCTCGACTACTGCGGTCGCTTCCTCAAGATGATGTTCGGCTACCGCACCGAGGAGTACGTGGTCGACCCCGACATCTCGAAGATCCTCGACCAGCTCCTGATCCTCCACGCCGATCACGAGCAGAACTGCTCCGCCACCGCCATGCGCCTCGTGGGCAGCTCGCACGCCAACCTCTTCGCCTGCGTCTCCGCCGCCGTCTGCGCCCTGTGGGGACCTCGCCACGGTGGCGCCAACCAGCGCGTCCTCGAGATGCTCGACGTCATCGCCAAGGACAACAACGACGTCGACAAGTACGTCCGGCTCGCCCAGGACAAGACCTCCGACTTCCGCCTCATGGGCTTCGGGCACCGCGTCTACAAGAGCTACGACCCCCGCGCCATGTTCCTGCGCAAGTCCGTCGATCGCGTGCTCACCAAGCTCAACACCAACGATCCCCTCGTCAACGTCGCGCGGCGCCTCGAAGAGCACGCCCTCAACGACTCCTACTTCCAGGATCGTAACCTCTACCCCAACGTGGACTTCTACAGCGGCATCATCTACCGCGCCCTGAACATTCCCACCAACATGTTCACGGTCATGTTCGCCATGGGCCGCCTCCCCGGCTGGATCGCCCAGTGGAAGGAGAACCACGCCAACGGCTACCCCATCGGCCGCCCTCGCCAGATCTACACCGGCGAGCCCGCGCGCCCCTTCGTCTCCATCGACGAGCGCTGAGCCCCCCTGAGGCCGCGCGCCGGCCTCTCCCCCCACCCCCTCTCTCCCCAACCCACCTTCTGGGAGGCGCCCGCGCCTCCCAACACCGTCCATCCACCTCGGCGCACCGCTGCGTCTGGAGACGTCATCACCAGAAAATCCACCCAACCCAACGCCTCAACCGTCGACTCGCTGCGACCCGGGCCGGGGTGATGCCAGGTTTTCTGTGAAGTTTGCTCCATGGCACTTGTTACGGTCGTACATTTCAGTTATCTAGAGAGGACTCCTCTCATGATCAACGCCCCCTCCACGCGTGTGTGTGGAGTCAGCCAGCGTCAACCAGGCGAGCGATCCATGGACGTGTTCTACGAAATACACAGCGACCTCCCCCGCGAAGGCCCAGGGCGCGACGAAGACACCGCGCGGGCGCTGCGGCTCGCCCTGCCCCACCTCCCGGAGGCCCCGCGGATTCTGGACATCGGCTGCGGCCCCGGCATGCAGACCGCCGTGCTCGCGCAGCAGACCCGCGGCTCGATCGTCGCGCTGGATCGCCACCCCCCCTTCCTCGAACAGCTCACGGTGCGCGCCACCCAGGCCGGGATCCAGGACCGGATCCAGACCGTCGAAGGCACCATGACCGACATGCCGTTCGAGCCCGCGACCTTCGACCTCATCTGGGCCGAAGGGGCGATCTACGTCATGGGCTACGAGGCGGGGCTGCACGCCTGGCGCCCCCTGCTCAAGCCTGGCGGCTGCATGGCGGTCACCGAGCTGACCTGGCTCGTGGATGACCCTCGCCCCGAGCCGCGCACCTTCTGGCGCGAGGCGTACCCGAACATGCGTGGCCTCAAGGACAACCAGCGCATGATCGCCGAGGCGGGCTACCGCGAGCTGGGCCACTTCCAGCTCCCCCCCGAGGCCTGGTGGACCCACTACTACGAACCCATCGAGGCCCGCATCGCGCAGCTGGAGGGCCGCTACGCCGACGACCCGGTCGCGCTCCAGACCCTCGCCGAGGAGCGCGCGGAGATCGACCTCTTCCGCGAACACAGCGATCAGTACAGCTACGTCTTCTACGTCATGCAGCGGATCGAGCCCTGACTCAGCCGCTCCGGGCCTTCAGGACGTCGAAGATCGTCATCTGCTGGGGTTGGAGCAGGTAGATCTCGATCTCGCGACGGAAGCGCTCGTTGTGAAGGAGGACGTGGGGGTGGGCGTTGTAGATGTGCAGCTCAAGCCTCAGATCGCCGGTCAGCGTCGCCTTGTCAGGGAAGACGTCCTCGAACCACGACCGCCCCGACAGGATATCGCGCGTGTTGCTCACGCCGAGGCGAGGCAGCAGCGTCTCGAAGGTGGCTTGCAGGTCGCGCCGCGCCCGCGAGCGCAGCTTCTCGTAGTTGTCGACCAGCTCTCGCCGCAGCACGGACTGGATGTAGGTCCGCCGCGCCGTCACCCGCTGTTGAAAGAGGGTGATGTTGTCCGTGCTCAGGAAGGAGGCCCCGGTGTAGGTGAAGGGGCCTTCGTCCATCCCCTTGAGGGCGGTCCGCAGCTCCTCCAGCTCCTTCTTGAGGGGCGTGACGATCTCGTTGGGGAAGATCTGGAAGCGCAGCTCGGTGTTGCCCGTCACCTGGCGCATCTCCTGGAAGTTGAAGCCCAGCTCCAGGAGGTTGGGCGTGAAGCTGTTGCGGGTGCTTGGGAAGAGGCGGTAGGTCATCTCGACAAAGCCGCCCACTCGGCCCAGCTCCAACGCCAGCTCCTCGCAGTGTCTCTTCAACTCTTCGACATCGGACATGAGGCCAAGCTCCATACGCGCGTTCAGCCTCCTCTGTTTTAGGGCGAGCAGGCGTCGTGACGCAAGCATTGGGGCGATCGATTGGTACAATGGGGGCGGGCGTCACGCCCCACCCGGAACCACAGGAGCCACCATGAGACCACCCAAGCGCATCCAGCCCGGCCCAGGACAGGAGTCGGTCTGGGACTACCCCAGGCCCCCCGCCCTGGAGCCCACCCCCAAGGAGCTGACCATCATCCTCGCCGGACAGACGCTGGCGCACACGCGGCGCGGGTGGCGCGTCCTGGAGACCAGCCACCCGCCGGTCTACTACTTCCCGCCCGAGGACATCCAGATGGACTACCTCCAGCACAACGCCCACTCCACCTGGTGCGAGTGGAAGGGGCCTGCGTTCTATTACGACATCGCCATGAACCGCCGTCGCCTGGAGGCGGTCGCCTGGTACTACCCCGATCCGACCCCCGACTTTGAGCCGATCCGCAACTTCGTGGCCTTCTACCCCAACCAGATGGACGCCTGCTACGTCGGCGGCGAGCGCGTCCGCCCTCAACCTGGCGGCTTCTACGGCGGCTGGATCACCCGCAGCGTCGTCGGCCCGTTCAAGGGCGAACCTGGCTCGGAGGGGTGGTGATGGAGCTTCACATCCAGATCAAGCTCGACGGCGACGGCCTCCCGGACATGGACGCGCTCGACCTGCGCTACACCCTCGAAGATCGCATCGAGGACCTGGGCTACGGCGAGGTGATCGAAGCAGGCGGGGGGCTCGGGGTGATGGACATCTTTGTACAGGTCGATGACCCGGACACCGCAGAGGAAGGGATCGCGACCCTCGTCGCCGCGCTCAAACTGTCGGACGTCACCCGCGTCACCCGGATCGACGAGGGCTCGACCTGAGATCACCACGCGCTCGATTGAGGCGATCTCAAGTTGAGACGGTCTCAACTTGAGACGCCGCGCCGCAACCCAGGGTGATGGGGTCTCAACTTGAGACGAGCGCGGTGACGGGTCGGCTCACTCGTCGGTCGTGTCCTGCACCGCCCCGGCGCGGGTCACCTCGAAGACCCGATCGCGGCGGGTCCCGGTCATGGCGACCTCGATGGTGTCATCATCGAGGCGGGAGAAGGCGAGCGAGAGCTGCTTGCCGCCGGGGTTGGTGAGGACGTAGGAGCCCCTCTGCGGGACCGGATCCTGGGCGCGGACCTCGACGTCGTTGATGTCGAGGTGCCAGGAGCCCTTGCTCGTCGTCCAGTCGCGGGCGCCGTCGATCTGGATCCCGCCCTGGATGCCCAGCGCGTCGTCGAGGAGGCGCTGGGTGCGATCGCCGGAGCCCTGCACCGTCCGCGCCCCGTCGCTCCAGGTCAGGTCGTGCACGACGTTTCGGGTCAGCGCGTCGCGGTTCCAGGTGACCGTGGCGACCCCGTTGACCGTGATCCTGCCGTCGCTCATCTCCTCCCAGGTGTGGGCGACCTCGACCGAGGCGTCTTCGTTCCTGGCGAGCTGGACCGTGTGGCTGCCCGAGTAGAGCTTGCCGTTGTAGAAGCAGGTGTCGCCCGTCGCGCCGTAGTCGATCGTCAGCGCCCCGTCGGCGAGCGTCACCGCCGCGCAGGGGATCTGGCTCTCGACAAACGCCTTCATCTCCTGCATCGCGTCCTCAACCGCCGCGCCGATGGTGAAGTCGGTGGTGATCTCAATGGTCTCGTAGGTCAGCGCCTCAGCCTGGCTGGAGAGCATCGCCTCGTCCAGGGCCTCGCGGGCCTCGTCGTTGGTGAGCGTCTCCTCCTCGGGGGGGCACCCCGCGAAGATCTGCGCAGCGACGACGGCGAACACGGTCAGAGCGATGAGGGAGCGGGTGGACGACTCGGACATGATGGCACCTCGGGTGTGGTGTGGATGACGGACCCCGTGTCGTCTTACAGAGGCAAGCCCCGTGCCGAACGTTAAACGCCGCCCTCGAACGCGCAGGACGGGCTGCAGCGCTTGAAGGGTCTTCGGAAGGGGTGGAGGAGGCTTCATCCAAGCGCGACAGCCAGATCCCACCTCAAGGCGCGTGCGCTCAGTTGAGCTTGGCGAGCAGCCCGGTGAGGCGCTCGCGGTGCTTGGGGTCCGATCCGTCAGGGAGCGCCGCGATGGCGTCGACGTAGAAGGTGCGCGCGTCCTCGGGGCGGCCCTGGCGCGCGGCGACCTGACCGAGCCCGGTCAGGAAGGCCCACCGATCGCCCCCGCTGGAGCCGGAGACCAGGGCGCGGAACAGCTCCTCGGCCCGACCCAGGTTGGTGTCGGTGGCCAGGTAGAGGCTCGCCGCGGCGAACGCCGAGGGCTGATCGAAGGAGAGGGTCTCGGTCTCGTAGTTGTACTGCCAGCGCAGGCGCAGCGCGGTCTCGAACGCCTCGATGGCGCTGCGCTCGTTGCCCTGCGCCTGCTCCAGCTGGCCGAGGAGGCGGTAGAGGGTGATCGACTCCCCGTGAAGCTCCACCCCCATCTCCAGCAGCTCGATCCCGTTCTCGAACTCGCCGCTGCGCAGGCAGGTCTCGCCCGCGTACCGGAAGTTCTCCGGGTCCTCGTCGTCGATCTCGAATGACTCCTCCACGACCCGCTCCGCTGTGTCCAGGTCGCCCAGCCCCCACAGCGCCTCGATGCGGGCGTGGCGCAGCAGGAGCATGTCCGGCGACGAGGCGCAGGCCTCGCGCAGCAGATCCTCGGCCCGCTGGTAGTCGCTCTGGGCGAGCCGGAGGCGGCCGACCTCGTACTGGAGGAAGGCGTTGTCGGGGTCGCTCTCCAAGAAGGGGAGCAGCTTCTCCTCGGCCAGCTCCAGGTCGCCGCGCATCAACGCCATGTAGCCGCGGCGGAACTCCTCGCCGAGCGCCTCGTAGATGTCCGCCTGGGCCGGGTCGAGCCCGGCGAGCAGGACAAAGAAGGTCTCGTCCTCGTTGCCGACGTGCTCGGCGTTGACGTCGATCGCCTGAGGCGCATGCGCCTGCTTGCGCTCCGGGGCCGGGGAGGTCGCCCCCTCGCTCATGGAGCGCTCCAGCGCGACGATGCGGTCGAGCAGCCCCTGGCGGCTCTCCTCGGACTGGGCGAAGTCGAGCGACAGCCGGTAGAACTCCAGCGCGCGCTGATGCGCGCCGTCCCGCTCCAACGTCCGGGCGCTCTCCAGGTGGGTCTGGTAGAGCTTGTGGTGCACCTGCTCCAGCTTCTCGCGGATGACGACGCGCGCGTTCACGACGTCGTCGCCGCTGGCGCCCTCCAGGCGCCGGAGCGACTCCTGGTACTCGCCGCGCGCCCGCCCCCACTCCCCGTTGGTGAAGTAGGTGTCACCGCGTTGCTTGAACGCTTTCCAGTCTCGGCCAAACAGCTTTTGAAAGAAGCCCATGAACTGCCCCCACACATCGACCTGGCGCGGCCAACCTCTCCAACGCGCGTAGACCTTTGCGTGTAACACCCCACAGATGCAGGGGTCAATCCCCGTCGGGGTCGTCCGGGGTGGGTTCGGGAGGGGCTGGCTCGTCGGGGAGGGGCCTGGGCTCGGGGGGAGGGGCGTCCCAGGTGACCGGGCCGGGATCGACCGGCCCGGCCTCGGGGGTCGCGTCGCCGCGACGCGGCGAGCCGCCGCAGGCGACGAGCGCCAGCAGCAGCGCCGCCAGGAGGGTGGCCTTCGCGGCGCTCACTCGCACCCCTCGGAGCCGCGCTCGTCGATGGCGAAGTAGGGGTTGAAGCAGTAGTCGAGGCTGAACTCGGCGTCGCCGAAGTCAAAGCGGGTGGAGAAGCTCCACGCCGGATCGACCCACCACTGCCCGTTGGAGATGGAGCCGTTGGAGTCCCAGATGAAGGGCAGGGTCCCGCGGCTACCGCTGTCATCGACGACCGCCAGGGTCACCGGGAAGCTCACCCCGGCGTCAAAGGCGGGGCGCTCGCCGCTGTCCTCGTGGGGGCGGTAGGTCGAGCGGCTGCCGAACAGGTTGGTGTCGCCGTCCAGCGCGATGCGGCGCGCCCACAGCTCCTTGAGGAAGCTGCGCAGCCCGTAGGTCAGCGCGCGCTGGCCCTCGCCGTCGCGGCACACCCCCTCCATGCAGCTGATCCCGAAGTCGCCGTTGCACATGTCCTCCATGGAGCAGTTGGCCTCGATCCAGGGCTGACCGGTCATGGAGGGGTAGTAGGCGATGCTCGACGCGTCATCCAGGAAGCGCCCCTCCTCGTGGTTGCACCACGGCGCGGTGATGCTGGTCGCCGCGTTGGGCTGCCACTCCCAGTGGCAGGAGCCGTGGAAGTTCTTGCCGTGGTAGGCCTCGTAGTGCGTCCCGTCCCAGAGCTGGTCGGCGGGGAAGGTCTTGACGAGCTGCCCCTGGTTCCGGTCGCTCACGCCGCTGCCCGCCACGGCGAACCCGAAGTAGGGCTCCCCGTCGGTGGAGGCCTCGGCCATGACGAACGCCTCCCCGTCGCCCTTGGTGACGATGACCTGGGTCGCGGTGACGTCGTGGGCGTGGTAGCGGCTGGTGTTCTCGTTGTAGTTGGAGGGGTAGTAGAAGAGGTACTGGATGATGTAGTGGCTCCGGGTCTCGACGACGCCCCAGTAGGCCTCGGCGGGGTAGACCTCCTCGCGGAAGTTGTCGTAGTTGTTGCCCGCGTCGAAGTCCCCGTCGAAGTCGAGGCTGCTGAAGTAGTCGCTGCGGCCGATCCCGGCGTTGGCGTCGATCTCCTGATAGACGACCGGGGCGTAGCGCAGCGCCAGCTCCTCGTAGGCCGACTCGTCGTAGGAGGCGGTCGAGAAGAGCCACCGGTAGACGTCCGGCAGCCGGTTGCCGGACAGGTCGGTGAGCTGCGAGTCCACCGTGACCTGGTAGGGGGTGCTGGGCTGGAGCGGCTCGGTCGGCGTGACCGTCATGATCGCGCCGCTGTCATCGACCGCGGCGGTGGACGCGATCTGCTCCAGCGTGTCGGCGCGCTGGATCATGATCTTCTGGTCGAACCACCCGTTGCCGAGGTCGCGGAGCGCCTCGCTGAAGGTGATGGTGACGACCGCGTCCACCGGGATCCCCGTCGCCCCCTGCTCGGGGACCACCGAGACCACCTGGGGCGGCTCCCGGTCGCGCCCCGTGCTGCCGCCGGTCGTCCCTCCAGTGGTCGCCCCGGTCGTCCCGCCCGTGGTGCCGCCGGTGGTCGCCCCGGTTGTCCCGCCCGTGGTCCCGCCGGTGGTCGCTCCGGTCGTCCCGCCGGTCGTGTTGGATGAGCCGCCCTCGGGCGCGCAGAAGCCCGAGACGCACACCTCGAAGCGGGGACAGGCGTTGTCGTCCGCGCAGACGCCGTCCGAAGCGGGCGGCGCGCAGGCGCCGTCGCGGCACACCTCGTCGCGAGCGCAGTCGTCGCGGCTGGTGCAGGAGTCCGAGGAGCTTGAGCCGCCGCAGGCCACCTGCATCCCCAGCCCGAACAGGACGAGCAGCGACAACATCAGCCGGCGAGTAGAGATCCTTGGGAAGTTCATGAAAAAGCCCTGGTGGGGTTGATGTCTGTTCTCGATGCTTTTTGTGTTGATGGTACAACCTGATAGGAACCTGAAGCCCACACGAGCAGGCGCCCCTGGGAGCGAATGGGAGTCTACCAGCTATCGCCCCGCCGGGGGAAGGCTTGCGCGCCAGGTGCCCGCGAGCGTAGACTTGAGGCCGAGCACGCGCTATTCCATATGAGAACACAGCGGCCCACACACCTGCACAGGATTGCACACCATGGGCGAACTCAACGTCAAGAGCGATCTGGATCCAGGCGAACAGCGGCGCTTCATGCGCAAGCTGCTCCGCGACGTGCGCGCCTTCGAGAAGATGCTCGACATGGGCATGATCGAGTCGGGGGTGCGGCGCATCGGCGCGGAGCAGGAGCTGTTCCTGGTGGACTCCGCCTTCAAGGCCGCGCCGTTGGCGCTCAAGGTCCTTGAGCAGGTCGACGACCCCCACTTCACCACCGAGCTGGCGCTGTTCAACATCGAGTTCAACCTCGACCCGCAGAAGTTCGGCGCCGACTGCCTCAGCCGCATGGAGCAGCAGCTCTGCGAGCTGCTGGAGAAGGCCCGCAAGGGCGCGCACGCCTGCGACGGCGAGGTCCTGATGACCGGGATCCTGCCCACGATCCAGCAGTCCGACCTCTCGCTGTCGAACATCACCCCGCTTGAGCGCTACAAGGCGCTCAACCAGGCGATGACCCAGCTCCGCAACGGCCAGGAGTACGAGTTCCACATCAAGGGCGCCGACGACTTCATGTTCCGGCACGACTCCGTCATGCTGGAGGCGTGCAACACCAGCTTCCAGGTTCACTTCCAGGTCGGGAACGAGGAGTTCGCCAAGCTCTACAACACCGCCCAGGCGGTCAGCGGGCCGGTCCTCGCGGCGGCCAGCAACTCACCGATGCTGCTCGGCAAGCGCCTGTGGTACGAGACCCGGATCGCGCTGTTCCAGCAGTCGATCGACACCCGCTCGGCGGGCAAGCACCTGCGCGAGCTGCAACCCCGCGTCACCTTCGGGAGCCGCTGGGTCGAGCGCTCGGTGATGGAGATCTTCAAGGAGGACATCTCGCGCTTCCGGGTCATCCTCGGGATGGAGAGCGAGGAGGACCCCTTCGAGGTGCTTGAGCGCGGCGAGGCCCCCTCGTACGACGCGCTGCGGCTGCACAACGGCACGGTGTACCGCTGGAACCGCCCCTGCTACGGGATCTCCAACGGGAAGCCGCACCTGCGGATCGAGAACCGGATCCTCCCCGCCGGGCCGACGCCGATCGACGAGATCGCCAACGCCGCGCTGTGGCTGGGGCTGATGAACGGCGTGATCCACGAGTACGGCGACGTCACCCGACGGATGCGCTTCGACGACGCCAAGACCAACTTCCTCCGGGCCGCTCGCAACGGCCTCGCCTCCGTCATCACCTGGATCGATGGGCGCCAGATGAACGCCCGCGAGCTGCTCTCCCACGAGCTGATCCCGCTCGCCCGCGAGGGGCTGCAAGCGGGCGGGATCGCCAAGGACGACATCGACCGCTATCTCAACGTCATCGAAGGCCGCGTAGCCTCCGCCCAGACCGGCTCGATGTGGCTGCTGCACTCGCTCAGCGCGATGCAGGACGACAACTGCTCCATCTCCGAGAAGATGAGCGCGCTGGCCAGCGGCACCCTCTCCCGGCAGCGGGCCGGGATCCCCGTGCACCAGTGGCCGCTGGCGCAGCTCTCCGAGCGCAGCGCCTGGGACCACAACTACGTCCGGGTCAGCCAGTACATGCAGACCGACCTGTTCACCGTCGGCGAGAACGAGCTGGTCGAGCTGGTCGCCAGCGTCATGGACTGGCACCGGATCCAGCACATCCTCGTCGAGGACCACGATCATCACCTGGTCGGCCTCATCACCCTCCAGCAGCTCCTCAAGGCGATGATCCACGCCGAGGGGGACGAGGCGCTCCGCGGCCACGCCGTCCGTGAGCTGATGGACCGCGACCCCATCACCATCACCCCCGACACCCTGACGTTGCACGCCATCCGGTTGATGCGCGATCACAACGTCTCGTGCCTGCCTGTGGTTCAGAACGGCCAGCTCGTCGGCATGATCACCGAGCGCGACTTCCTCAAGATCACCCGCGATCTTCTGGAGGAGCGGCTCGCCACCAACCCCTCTTGAGCCACGTGAGCGCAGATGAGCTTTGAACGGTTGAAGGCGATCGAACACCACCTGGGGCGCATCGCGACGCGCGTGCGCAACCGGATCGGCGAGGGCGGGTTTGAAGACCCGACGCCGAGCCTGATCCAGGATTACGCCAGGGACCGCTACGAGCGCGAGGCGGCGCTGCGCGGGTGGCGCAACCTGCGCGCCGGGCGCTCGCTGATGGAGGGCGAGCTGGACGCGCTGGAGCAGCTCGTGCTCCCGCTCCATCGACCGTCACTGGACATCATCGAAGACACCTTCAACGATCCAGACCCGCCCTGGAACGACCTGTGGCAGTACCAGGCGCAGCTCAGCCAGGCGATCCGGGCGGTGTGCGTCATCAAGATCTACCAAAGCGGTGAGCTGCTGTTCAACAGCACCGCCGTGCTCGTCGCCCCGGGGCTGGTGATGACCAACCGCCACGTGGCCGAGCAGCTCGCGAGCGGCGTCGGGACCGAGGGGCTGAAGCCGCACCCCGAGCGGAGCGCCGTGATCGACTTCCGCCAGGAGATCTGGGCCTCGGAGCCGGAGGAGTCCCCGGTCCAGCGCGTTCGCCTGATCCACCCCCACTGGGACATGGCGCTGCTGGAGGTCGACACCGTGCCCGACCGCGAGGTGATGACCCTGATGGGCTCCGAGCCTCCCTTCTTCGAGGCCAACAACATCGTCACCATCGGCTACCCCGTCCTCGACACCGAGCAGGACATCGATCTGCAAGGGCGGGTCTTTCGGGAGCAGTTCAACGTCAAGCGCCTCCAGCCCGGGCAGGCGCTCGGCTACCACCCCACCCCCTCCTACAACGGCGACGTGCGGTCGCTCGCCGTCGACTCGTCGTCGCTGGCGATCAACTCGGGCGCGGCGATCATCGACCTCGACACCGGGCGCATGATCGGGCTCCAGTTCTTCAACATCTACCTCGCGGGCTGCTTCGCCATCCCCACCTGGGAACTCGCTCAGGATCCTCGCCTCGTCGAGGATTGGGGGCTGACCTTTGAGCCGTCACCGCCGCAACAGGACTCGCCGCCCGCCTGGCTCGCCGCGTGGGAGACGCAGGCGGGCGAGTCGATCGGGGCCGAAGCCCCACCCGCCCAGCTCTCCCGCCAGAAGCCCCGGCGTGAGGAGGAGCACCGGCTGAACACGGCGATCCTCGGCGGCGACTGGTATGAGCGGTGCGAGGATGAGGACATCGTCGAGGCGCTCCGCCGCTCGCCCGAGGCCACCGAGGAGCTGCTGCGAGACGTCCTCTCCCCCCAACAGGCCACCGAGGTGGTCGCGGCGCTCAAGGCGCCCGCGTCCCACCGGCACAGCTTCTGGCCCAACCCCGACCCAGACCTCCCCGAGCTGGTGTTCGTGCCCGACTTCATGGGCTGCCACCTGAGCCACACCGGGACCGCGCTGAGTCGGGTCTGGCTCGATCCACAGCGGGTCCTCTCCGGCGAGGTCGCCGAAGCGCTGAAGCTCAGCCCGGACGGCATCCAAGAGGCGCACGGTGAGCGCCCCATGACCCCCGGCGCCCCGCTGCGCTTCAAGTACGCGCAGCCCCTCCGCCTGTGGCGCCAGGCAGGCTTCGTGGTGCACCCCTTCTCCTTCGACTGGAGGCACGGCGTCGATCGCAACGCGGACAAGCTCCACCTCTACCTGGAGACGCTCCGCCTGAGCCGCCCCCACGCCACCTTCGCCTTCGTCGCCCACGGCCTCGGCGGGCTGGTGGCGGCGCTCTACGCCCACCGCCACCGCGCCTGGTCCGACATCATCCAGCGCGCCGTGTTCATCGGCGTCCCCCTCGGCGGCTGCTTCATGCCGGTCGAGGCGCTCATTGGCCGCTTCGCCCTGTTCGAGAAGCTGCGCCTGATCAGCGTCAACCCCGACGAGATCGACTTCCCTGGCATGGCCACGACCCTCCCTGGCCTCCTCGACATGCTCCCGAACCCTCGCCTGTTCGAGGGCTCCGAGGTGCTCTACACCCAAGCAGCCTGGACCGAGGCGGGCATCCCCCAGCCCTCGCAGCGGTGGCTCGACCACAGCCGCAACATCAAGGCGGCGCTGCTCCAGAGCCCGCTCCTCGACCGCGTCACCTCCCTCGTGTCGGTCGATCACGGCACGACCGACCACCTCAGGACCTACAGCGACGGCTTCGCCCTCGGACCGCGGGAGGCCCCGGGGGATGGCGTCGTCCCCGCCGAGTCGGCCCTGGTCCGCGGTGACTTGGAGGCCTACCGCCTCACCTACCCACACGCCGACCTCGTTCAGGAGCCCAACGCCATCACCGCCGTCCGCGACCTGCTCCGCACCGGCTCCTGCTCCCTTGAGCCGCTCCACCGCCGCGACCTCTCCCAGACCCTGCCCATGCCCCCGGGCACCGACCAGCGCCTCGGCCCCGAGGACGTCCAGGGCCTCCGTGACCGCTTCAAGACCGGGATCCTCATGTCCCGCGACGTCGACTGGCTCATGATCCCCAACCTCGCCAGCGTCCCAAGCCCCTGAGCCTCCAGAGCAACCTGAACCGATATTCCCTATTGCGCTCCACGGCCATTACCGGTCTCATGAGACCTCGTTCCGGTTCACGATCTCTGCTATGCTCGCCGACTGGAACCATAAGGGACCGTTCTCCCCCCGCATGCAGGAGTCGCTGATGAAGTTCCAAAGGGTGTTGTTCTGGTTGTTGGCGAGCGCCGTGTGCGTCAGCCTGGGCGCAGGATGCGCCGACCCACCTCCCAGCGGAACGGGAGAGACGAGCGGCGACACGAGCGGCGGCGATGGCCAGGGGGCTGGCGGCGGCGACGGCGGCACCTCAGGCTCCACCACCGGCGGCGGGGTCCTCACCAGCGGCACCAGCGGCGTCACGACCGGCACGGGTGGGACCACCCCGACCAACAACGCCACCACCGGCGGCACCACCGGGACGACCGGGACGACCGGAGGCACCACAGGTGGGACCACCGGCGGGACGACCGGTGGAACGACTGGCGGCGAGGACGATCCGTTCGAGTGTGACCCCGAGCCGGAGGAGGCGTGCGACGGCCTCGACAACAACTGCAACGGTCAGGTCGACGAGGGCTGCTCCTGCGGAGCCGCCAGCGAGCAGCCCTGCTACGCGGGGCCTGCAGGGACCATCAACGTGGGCATCTGCCGCCAGGGCGTCCAGATCTGCGAGGTGGAGTTCTTCGGCGAGTGCGAGGGGGCTGTGCTGCCCGAGGTCGAGCTGTGCGACGGGCTGGATAACGACTGCGACGGGTCCATCGACGAGGCCTTCGACGCGGGCACGCCTTGTGACATGGGGCAGGGCTCCTGCGTCTCCCAGGGGGTGTACGTCTGCAACGCGGCGGGTGACGGCGTGACCTGCACCGCCATGGCCGTCGAGCCGGGCGACGAGCTGTGCGACAGCCTCGACAACGACTGCGACGGCTCCATCGACGAGGACTTCACGCTGCTGCGCGAGGCCTGCACCGTGGGCGTCGGCGCCTGCGCCAACAGCGGCATCGAGGTCTGCACCGACGACGGCGTCGGGACCGCCTGCAGCGCCGAGCCGCTCGCCCCCTCGGAGGAGCTGTGCGACGGCATCGACAACAACTGCAACGAGTCGGTCGACGAGGCCTTCCCCGAGCTGGGCCAGCCCTGCTCGGTCGGCGAGGGCGTCTGCGCCCGCGAGGGGACCTGGATCTGCGCGGGCGATGGCCGCGGCGTGGTCTGTGACGCGACCCCGGGCGACCCTCAAGGCCCCGAGATCTGCGACGAGCTGGACAACGACTGCAACGGCCAGGTCGATGAGCTGCCCGAGTGCAACAACCACCCGCCGGACGTGGTCTGCCCCGGCGAGATGGACGTCGCGACCCTCGACACCGCGAGCCTGACCGCGCAGGCGACCGATCAGGACGGCGACGCGATGACCTACCGCTGGGAGTTGGTCTCCGCCCCGATGGGCAGCGGCTCCATGCCCACGCCCACCAACCAGCTCACCACCTCGATCTGGATGGACATCGCGGGCGACTTCCGGCTTCGGTTCACCGCCACCGACCAGAACGACACCTCGTCCAGCTGCGAGACCCTCGTCCACTCCGTCCCCAGCGAGCAGTTCCGCGTGGAGCTGCTCTGGAACATCGGCGCCCCGAGCGACGACTCCGACGTGGACCTCCACCTGCTCCACACCGGCCGCGGCGGCTCCTGGGAGGGGGGCGACGACTGCCACTTCCGCAACTGCACCGGCTCCGGCCTCAGCTGGGGCGCCGCTGGCCAGGACGACGACCCTCGCCTCGACGTCGATGACGTCGAAGGGTTCGGCCCTGAGAACATCAACATCGACGACCCGGAGGACGCGACCTACCGCATCGGCGTCCACTTCTGGGACGACGACTCCTTCGGCGACACGACCGTGGTGCTGCGGATCTACTGCAACGCCCAGCTCATCCGTGAGTTCGAGCCGGTCACGCTCTCGGCGGTCTCACCCAACAACGCCGACAACGACTTCTGGATCGCCGCGGACGTCACCTGGGCAGGCCCCATCTGCACGGTCAGCGAGTTCGGAAGCGCCGGAAACCGCCAGATCGTCCGCCAGGGCGACCTGTAGCCACCCGACAACGCGCCCCTCAGGGCGCGAGCCGCCGAGGCGCCTCCCAGGCGCCGTCCTCAGCCCGGCGGTAGACGAAGCGATCGTGCAGCCGGTTGCTCCTCCCCTGCCAGAACTCGATCACCTCAAGCTCCACGCGGTACCCGCCCCAGTGCGGCGGGCGAGGGATCGGCTTATCGGCGAACTCCTCCTCGCGGGCCTCGAAGGACGCCTTGAGCGCGTCCCGGGAGGCGATCTCCTCGCTCTGCGGCGAGGCCCAGGCGCCGACGCGGCTCCCGCGGGGGCGGGCCTCGAAGTAGGCGTCGGACTCCTCGGCGGCGATCCGCGACGCCTTGCCCTCGACCCGCACCTGCCGCTCCAACGCGCCCCACCAGAACACGAGCGCCGCCCGCCCCGTGGCGTCCACCTCGCGCCCCTTGCGGCTGGTGTAATTGGTGTAGAAGACGAACCCGCGGGCGTCGTAGGACTTGAGCAGCACGAACCGGACCGACGGCGCCCCCTCCTCCGACACCGTCGCGACGGCCATGGCGTTGGGCTCCAGCACCTGCTCGCTGTCGCGGGCGTCTTCGAACCAGGCCTGGAACAGATCGAGGGGGTCGGTCGGGAGCTCATCGGCTTCGAGGCTACCTGCGCGGTAGTCACGGCGTAGATCCTGAACGGGCTTGGACATCTGGGTCACCTGACGCAGGGAGTTGATCGGAACGAACCCGCGCTGATGGGTTCGGCTACCCTGTGTATGCACGATGACGGCCGGGTTCGTCGAGCCCTGCCGCCTCATCGCCCAAACGTTCCCCTGAGCAAAACAAATCGTTCAAAAACATATAACAGAGCCTCGATTGTTCGGCTGTTGTTGACACGCTGGCCACAAATCCTTATTTATCGCCGTGTAAGAAAACACCCCACAGCGGTTGGAGCGACAACACATGGCAGGGTTACATCGGAGGTGAGCAGCGGATGGCTCAGGATATTCTTGAACCAAACGTCTTCCTCAACCTGATTCGGGCGCATGAGCGCTATTGGGGGGAGGTCGCTCGATTCTTGAAGGGGCGAAACCTGACCGTGCAGCAGTACCACGTGCTGCAGATCCTGGGCTCGCAGGCGGCCGACGAGGGGCTGCCGATGTTGACCATCGCCGACGCGCTGCCCAACCGGGTCCCCGACGTGACGCGGCTGATCAACCGCATGGAGCGCGACGGCCTCGTGCACCGGGCCCGCTCTCAGGAGGATCGCCGCGTGGTCCAGGTGAGCTTGACCGGCAAGGGCAGGGAGCTGGTCGACGTGCACGACGAGCTGACGCGCTTTCACACCAGGCAGCTCAGCCACATGGAGCGCGACGAGCTGTCGCAGCTTAACGAGCTGTTGGTGAGGATGCTGGAGGGGGCCTGACGGCGGCCGCGCGTCAGGGGACGGCGATCGCCTCTTGAGGCAGGAGCACGGGGAGCCCGTCACGGATCGGGTAGAGGGCCTGCTGGTCGTCGCGGAGGAGCCCGCCCTGGAGGGGCTCCGAGAGGGCGACGCCGTCATCGCGCGCAAGCTCCCCCTGAGCGATCATGGCGTTGAGGCGCTCGATCAGCTCAGGCTCGGCGAGCGTGAGCCGCTGGTGCGTCCTGGGGCACCGCAGCCGCTCCAGGATGTTGGCGAGCGTGGACATGGCGATCAAAGATCTCCGAGCCGGGTGTTGGCGAGGCCCAGCTCACCGACGATATCCTTGATGATCTGACGCTCCCCCTCGCTGACCTTGTCGCCAAAGAGGCCCAGGAAGCCGCCGGAGGCGTTGGCGATCTCAAAGCTGAGCGAGACGAGGTCGCTCTTGGCCTCGGTCGCCTTGTCCGCAGGGAGCAGCTCATAGATGCGACGGATCGCGCTGAGGCAGACCTCAAGGAACTCGTCGGCGGGCCTGCGCTCAAGGAGGTCGTTGAGGAAGGCGTAGGCCTCCCCGTTGGCGTCCAGCCCTTGAGCCTCGGCGGCCTCCAGGATGCGAGCGCGCTCGTTGGCGCTGACGTCCCCATCGGCCCAGGCCACGTAGACCAGCGGGATGAGGGGGAAGACCGCGCAGGTGCTCGCTCCAAAGCCCAGATCCACGAGGTGCTCGGACAGCTCACGATCGGAGATGTTCAGCCTCTCCGAGACCGCCTCGATGTCCTGCTCGCGCGCCTCGGCCAGCTCCTCCTGGTACTTCTTCTCCTTGCGGCGCTCGATCTCACGCTCCTGGAAGTACTTTTCCTCTTCGTCGCTCGGCTTGTGCACCATGGTAGACCTCTTCTATCAAGCGGTGTGGGGAGTCGGCCACCGCGGTACTCGCGACCGACTCCGGCGTCAACACCACTCCGCGTCACGTGTGGCATGAAACAGAGCGACCCACCACCAGAGGGGGGCTGCTCGCGCGCCCGCGAGTATAGGCAGGGCCTGGCGAGAGAATCAACCGCAACCGACGCTGGCGCGCGATCCCTGCCGCCCTGGCTCAAGCGCTCTGGTGCTGCAGCTCGCGCAGCGCTTCGGCCTGGAAGTGGGTGGTCAGCGGCTCGAAGACGTGCTCCAGGCTCCCCTCGATGACCTGATCGAGCTTGTAGAGGGTCAACCCGATGCGGTGATCGGTCACCCGGTTCTGGGGGTAGTTGTAGGTGCGGATCCGTTCGGAGCGGTCGCCGGTGCCGACCTGCGAGCGGCGCGTGTCGCCCAGCTCGTCGCTCTGGGCCTGCTGCTCCAGCTCCAGCAACCTGGACTTGAGGATCTTCATCGCCCGGGCCTTGTTCTTGTGTTGGCTGCGCTCGTCCTGGCACTGAACGACCAGGCCGGTGGGCTGGTGGGTGATGCGCACGGCGGAGTCGGTCGTGTTGACGTGCTGACCGCCCGCCCCCGACGCCCGGTAGTAGTCGATCTTGAGGTCGCTGTTGTCGATGTGGACCTCGACGTCCTCGGCCTCGGGCATGATCGCCACCGTGCAGGTCGACGTGTGGATCCGCCCCTGGGACTCGGTCACGGGGACCCGCTGCACGCGGTGCACCCCGCCCTCGTACTTGAAGCTGCTGTAGACGCCGTCACCGCCCACGAGCGCGATCACCTCCTTGAAGCCGCCCAGGTCGTTCTCGCTGGAGCTGAGGATCTCCACCTTCCACCCGCGCTGCTCGGCGTAGCGCGAGTACATGCGGAACAGATCCATGGCGAACAGCGACGCCTCGTCCCCGCCCGCGCCCGCCCGCACCTCCAGGATGACATTGCGCCCGTCGTTGGGGTCGGTGGGCAGCAGCAGCAGCTTGATCGCCTCCTCCAGGGTGGCGATCTCCTCCTTGAGGCGCTCCTGCTCCAGCTGAGCCAGCTCGCGCATCTCGGGGTCGTCGTCCTTGAGCAGCTCAACGTTCTCGGCCAGCTCCTCCTGCGCCGCCGTGTAGCGGCGGTAGGTCATGACCAGCTCCTCGACCTGGGAGTGCTCGCGCGCGTAGTTGCGCAGCGCCTTCGGATCGGTGGCGATGTCGGGTTGGGAGAGGAGCCTGTTCAGCTCCTGATAGCGCGCTTCGATGTCGCGCAGATCGGGTAGGTTGCTCATGGATCGCTCCGCTGGTGCAGGACACGCGCGTAGAGACGCGCGCTCGCGTCGGTTGTGTCACAGAACCCGGGTGCTGGCCAGCCTTCTGGAGGCGGCGCCTGCACGGTTGTGTTGCGTAGTGGCCTGAGCCCAGGCCTGCTTGATTCGATCGGGGAGGGCGAGGGGTGGGGTCGCTAAGGCTGGTTGAGGAGGCGGTCCAGCTCGCCCGAGCGGTCCAGCGCCTGGGCGTCGGTGAAGCCGCCGATCGACTCACCGTTGATGAAGATCTGGGGGACGGTGTGCTGACCGGTCACCTCGCGCAGCCACGCGCGGGTCTCGTGGTCGCCGTCCACGTCGATGTCCTCATACGCGACGCCCTTGCCGTTGAACAGCCGCTTGGCGGCGTGGCAGAAGCCACACCAGGGCGTGGTGTACATCTTGACCTGAGCCATGGGAAACTCCTCGGACCGAGCCCTCAAGGCGCCGGATCCATGTCTGGGCCAGCAATATAGACACGCGCTCGCGGGATGGCCAGCCCCCCGATCACCCCTCCTCCGCCCCCGCCTCATCCCGAAGCTCCGTCAACACCTGGCGCACGCGCATCTCCGTGCGCTGTATCCGCCCGCGGCACACCCGGATCAGCTCGGCGGCCCGCTCGACCTGGACGCTCAGCTCATCCAGGTCGATCGCCTCGGTCTCGATCCCGTCGAGGATCGCCTTGAGCTCTCGGATCGCCTCGGCGTAGCGGATCGCCTCCTCCGGTGCGTCGGGCTGGGTCGGTTCGTCGCTCATGGCTCTCCTCCTGAAGGCTCCTCGTGGACCGTCGCCTCGACGGAGCCGTCCACCAGGGTGATCTGAAGCGCCTGCCCCGCGGCGACCTCCGCTGCGCGGCGCACCAACGCGCCATCGCCGTCACGCACCAACGCGAAGCCCCGGCTCAGGACCCGCGCCGGATCCAACAGCCGCCGCCTGGCCTCCAGCTGCTCGACGCGCTCCCCCTGAGCCTTCAGGTGGCGCTCCACCGCGCGCCCCAGCCTGGCCTGGAGCCCCTCCAGCTCGCGCCCCTGGCGCTGCACCCCCAACATCAGCCGCTGCGGCGCGAGCCGCTGCTGGGCGACGACGTCGAGCTGGCGCGCCTCGCGGCGGAGGCGTCGGTCGACCGCGTCAGGCAGGCGCTCCCGAAGCCCATCGAGGCGCCTCAGCCCGCCGCGCAGCCTCGCTCCGACGCGCTGCTCCAACCGCTCGGCGCTGTGGAGCAGATCGCGGCGATCCACGTCCAGGCGGTGTCGGGTCTCCCTCGCGATCGCCTCCGCCGTGAACCGGAGCGACGTCTGCTCGCGCTCCAGGATGGGCTCCACCGCGGTCCGAAGGCGCTCCTGCTGCTCGCCGAGCGCGCCGAGGTACTCCATGACCCGCTCCACCAACACCTGCCCCACCGCGGTCGGGGTCTTGAAGGAGCGCGCCACCGCGTCCAACACGCTCGCGTCCCGGTGGTGGCCGATCCCGACCAGCACAGGCGTCGGGTGCTCGCAGACCGCGACCCCCAGGTGAAACGTGTCGAACCAGCTCAGGTCGGTCCGCGACCCGCCCCCCCGCACGATCGCGATCACGTCCACCCGGCGCGCCTCGCGCGCGAACCACTCCAGCGCCTTGAGGACCGTCGGCTCGACGAACCGCCCCTGCACCTGGACGTCGTACGCCAGCACGTCAAACCCCAACCCGGACGCGCTCAGCTCGTTGATGAAGTCCGCGTAGGCGTGCGAGCGGACGCTCGTGATCACCCCCACCCGCAGCGGCACGGTCGACAGCGGCAGGCTCGCGTTCTTCTCCGTGAGCCCCATCGCCTCCAGGCGACGCAGGATCATGTCGCGTCGCTGCGTGAGGCGCCCCAGGGTGTAGCTCGGGTCGATGTCCTCGATGATCAGCTGATACCGCCCCGCCGCCGGGTACAGCTCCACCCTCGCCTTGAAGCACACCTGGAGCCCATCGGCCAACGCCACCGCCCCCCCCACCTGGGCCAGCGTCCGCTCAATCCGCTCCCGCGCCCGCGCGAACATCACCGCCCCCACCCGAGCCACCGCCCCGGTCCCGTTGGCGTCCTGCTCGACCAGCTCGAAGTACGCCGTCCGGCCACGGCTCAGATCCCAGTCCGACAGCTCACCGACGACCCAGATGGGCTGTGGGAAGGCGTTCAACAGCACCTGGCGGGCGCGATGGTTGAGGTCGGAGAGGCTCACCCGCGCGATGGAGGCGTCCAGCTCCCCGCTGAACCCCTCGGGGTTGCCCAACCCCGTCACCGGCTCGGGCAGCTCCAGCCCCTGCTCCTCTCCGAGCGACCGCACCGCGTCCGATACGCTGAACTGAAGCTCCCCCAGCGTGTCCCAGACCCGCCGCAGGTAGCGCGCCGGCACCTGCCACACCCGGTGGCGCGGATCCCATCGCCTGCGGGGAAGCCGCTTGACGGTCGCGACCAGATCGGGATCGTAATCGAAGGAGATCCGCAGCAGGTCGGAGGAGGTGTCGATGTCGATGCGTCGTCTGCTCATGATGGGATCGCGTGTGAGGACGATTCGAAGGGGAGAGCGTCCTCGCCTGCCGCCATACTAGGCGACCCGATCCACAGAAGCAATGCGTCCCTGTACGGATAGTCAGGCCCCGCGCTCAACCCGACGCGTCGCGGTGATCGGCGAGCATCGCCTTGAGCGCCACCTGCACAGGCAGCATCTCGCTGACCTTGTAGGCGGCCTTGTCGTAGTCCACCTGGTAGTCCCCTGCGGCGGAGCGTCGGTGGGCGATGACCGCCCCCAGCGAGGCAGAGGGGTAGCCGCACGCGTGGCTGATCCGGTGGACGGCGTAATCCTCCATCTCGATCCAACGCACGCCCTGACGCACCCACCGCTGCATCATCTGGAGCCGCTGGCGCTGAACCGCCGCGCTCTGCTCGGGGCGACCTGGCACATAGAGCGGCCTGGCCTGTCCCTGCCAGAAGAACCGCGACGAGAGCCCCTTGCCGAGGAAGGCGTAGCGGGTTCCGTCCTCATCATCCCCGACGTCGTCCACGTCCGGCTCATCGACGACGGCCATCCCCAGCCCCCGAGCGGCCTGGGCGAGCCGAGCGACCCAGGCCGGATCGGCGTCGATCGTGTCCATGTGGGCGTTGACGGTCTGCGTCGAGATCGCCACGCACCCGAGCGGCACCCGGCTGAGCGTCCCGCGCGTCCCCGATCGGATCACCCCGCGGAGGTCCGGCGGGACGCCCGTGACCCACTCCATCAAGGCGGGCACCTCGGAGAGCACGATCTCGACGCCCGACTCGCCGATGCCGTGCGAGGCGACCGCGATGTTCGGACCACCCGGGAAGCGGGCGACGTAGAGCACGAACTCACGCGACAGCTCATCGCGCCCGGGGACGCTCAGATCGCAGTAGCAGCCGCTGGCGGCGTCGGTCTCCGACCCCAGCTCATCGTGCGCGAGCTGGACCACCCGGCGGGCTCGGGCCGGGCTGCCCACGAGGAGCAGGTAGCCCACGCCCTCCAGCAGCGCCAGCCGCTCCTCCTTGTCCGCCTTCAGGGCGTCGGGGCGAGGGAGGTGGACGACGTAGTCTTCGATGTCGTCCGGGTCCACGAGTCGGGGCTTGCGCCCCTCCTCCGCCTCAGGGACGAGCTGGAAGCCGTAGGGCAGCAGCTCGCCGAGCCCGCTCAAGGTCACCCGCGGGTCGTGCATGTGGGGCTCGGACGGGCGAGGACCCGCGCCTGAGATGACGCGCATGGTGGGGTTGACCTCGGCGAGCGCCTGACGGCAGTCGCCGCAGGGCTGCTGAGGCTCGCCGCCCGTGGCGCAGTGGACCGCGACCGCGATCACTCGGGGCCGCACCAGGGCGCCGTCGCGCCGCGCGGAGTGCTCGGCGTAAGCGCGCATGAGCGCATGCTTCTCGGCGCAGACCGAGTTGTAGTTGATCGTCTCGTAGTTGTTCCCGGTGACGATCCGCTCCTCGCCGTTGGGGGTCACCACCCGCAGGGCGGCGCCGACCGAATAATCGGAGTAGGTCGCCGTCGCCGTCTGGGACGCCCCCTCTGCGGCGCGGAGCAGCTCCTGATCTTCGGGCTCCAGCCTCGTCCTGTCCAAGGTACGCATTGCGCTCTCCTCACTCCTCGTGCCTCTCCAGCTGCCGAGAGGTTCGCGTGCATCGCGCCGCCGTCAAGTTTGGCGACGACCCAACCAGTTTATTGAGGCCGCCCTCAGTTATTTGAGGGGACCTCGTTCTACACGGCGTTGAATATCCCTGCATCGCCGTCGTCCATGCATGTGCCCTCGACGCAGCGAGGACGAGCGCGGCCCACGGTCGCGCAGGATCATACGCGCCCAGGACCCGTTCGGCCACACCGGCGAGCCCATGAACGCGATATTCAGGAGATCGAATCATGAAGCACGTTGTCCTCACCTTGACGCTGATGTTGTGCATCACAGGCGCCGCCACGACCTTCATGGGTTGTGAGCCGTTGTTTCTTGAGGGCTCGGACACCGACGGTGACGGCGTCCTGAACGATGAAGACAACTGCCCCGCCGTCTCCAACCCCGGTCAGCAGGACAGCGACGGCGACGGGACAGGCGACGCCTGTGAAGGCGCCGACGCCGATCGAGACGGCGTCCCCGATGACATCGACAACTGCCCGCTGGTCTTCAACGACACCCAGAAGGACGCCGACGCCAACGGCGTCGGCGACGCCTGCGACGACGGCTTCGTGCCCACCGCGGCGCACTTTGTGCTGATCGAAGACGCCACCGACGACGTGTCCGGCTCCTCCCCGGGTGTCGACATCGACGCGATCGGCGTCCAGAAGCTCAACGGGGGCATGTGGTGGGCCACCAGCACCGACGACTTCAACATCGTCAACAGCGGCAACACCAACGAGTTCATCAACACCAGTGAGCTCCTCGGCGCCCCGGACGCCGAGTGCCAGATCCGAAACTTCACCGCGCTGGGCGGCGCGAAGGGCAACGGCCGGGTGACCGTCTCGTTCGCCTCGACCAACTTCTCGGGTGACATCGAGAACGGCGATCGGATCCGGGTCGTCGAGCTGGGTCAGACCGAGTGTGGGCAGTACCAGGATGAGCCGTACGTCGTGTCGGTGTCCAGCGACATGGATCTGTTCATCGAGATCGGCCGCGCCTCGGGCAGCAGCGACATCGTCGTGTCGGGCCTGTGAGGCGTCAGGCTTCGGGGGGGAGCGCGCCCATCTTCAGCCGCGAGTTCGCGTTGAGTTCGTGGGCCTCAAACCCCCGACCCTCAAGCCGCCTGAGGTAGTGGTAGCCCAACCCGGCGATCATCGCCGCGTTGTCGGTGCACAGCGACAGCGGCGGGATGTGGACGCGCATGCTGTTGGAGGTCGCGACCTCCAGGCTCCGCTCCCTCAACCTGGAGTTGGCCGACACCCCGCCGGAGATCACGACGTCCTCCACCCCGTGCTGACGCGCCGCGCGGAAGGTCTTGGCGACAAGCACGTCCACGACCGCCTCCTGAAACGACGCGCACAGATCCTTGAGCGCCTGAGAGTCCGGCAGCTCCGGGTGACCGTTCTTGCGCAGGTGGGTCAGCACGGCGGTCTTGATCCCCGAGAACGAGAACTCCAGGTTGTCCTGGTTCATCATCGAACGCGGGAAGCGGTGCGCCGCCCGATCGCCGCCCCGCGCGAGCCGATCGATCTTCACCCCGCCCGGGTAGGAGAGCCCCAGCATCTTGGCCACCTTGTCGAAGGCCTCGCCCGCCGCGTCATCCCGCGTGGCGCCGATCGGCGTGTAGCGCCCGACGCCCTCCACGAGGTACAGGTGGGTGTGCCCACCTGAGACGACGAGCCCCACGTAGGGGAAGCGGGGTTCGCCCGAGAGCCCCTCGACGCCTTCGTAGGCGATGAGGGGGGCCGTCAGGTGCGCCTCGATGTGGTTGACGCCGACCAGCGGCCGGTCCACGCTCCAGGCGAGCCCCTTGGCGACCTCCAGGCCGACGAGCAGGCTGCCGACGAGCCCAGGCCCGGCGGCGACCGCGAAGCCGTCGATGTCGGTCAACGCCAGCCCGGCGTCGCCCAGCGCCGCCTTGAGGATCGGGAGGATGTCCACGATGTGGCTGCGGCTGGCGAGCTCCGGGACGACCCCGCCGTACTTCTCATGCACGTCGAACTGGCTGGCGACCTGGTTGGTGACGATCTCGCGACCGTCGCGGACGACGGCCACAGCCGTCTCATCACATGAACTCTCGATGCCAAGAACCAACATGGTGGGTGGTGGGGCTTAAGGTGGGGGTGAGAGGGAGCAGGCCCCGGCGACAGGACGCCGAGGCCCGTCGAAGGCTCAGAGCTGACCGTTCATGGCGAGTATCTTCCGCAGCTTGTCGCTGGTGGCGCCGTCCGGCTTGAGCTGGAGGTACTTCTTGTAGGTGTCGAAGGCCTTCTGGCGGTTGCCGCTCGCCATGTAGGCGGTGCCCAGCTTCTCGATCGCGACCCCGTTGCCCGGCGCCGCGTTGACGGCGCGCTCCAGGTGACGGACCGCGGCGCTGTACTGGCGTTGCAGGAGGTAGGCCTGCCCCATGAGGAGGTTGACGCGGGCGCTGCCAGGGGCCAGCTCGTAGGCCTTGGACAGCTCCTTGAGGGCTTCGGCGGCCTTGCCCTGCTGCACGAGGCGCGCCCCCTTCTTGGTGGCGTTCTGGACCGTCCGCTTCTTGGCGGCGTCGTCCATCGCGCCCAGCGCCGGGTCGGGGCCCGTCGCGACGACCGCGGTCTCCTCCTTCTTCTCCTTTTGCTTCTCTCGCCAGGCCTTGGCGGCCTCGGCCTCCTTCTCGCGGTCCTCCTTGGACTTCGGCGCGGCCTCCTCGGCGACCTCCGCCGCCTTGTCGGCGTCGGCCTCTACACCCTCCTCCTCCGAGGACTCGTCCTCGGCGTTGGCCGCCAGCAGCGCCAGCTCAAGCGTCCGGGTCAGGACAAGCTCCTCAGCGGCCGCCTTGGCGCGGGTCTGCGCGTCGCTCTCCGCCTCGGAGGGCTCCTCCTTCTCCTCCTCGGTGTTGGCCGCGGCGGTGGTCGAGCCACTCGTCTCCTCGGCGGCGGTCGTGGACGCGCCGTCCTTGGGGAGCTGGATCTCGTTGCGAGGTGCCTTCGCCGGGTCCTCCGTGCGCGACGCCTGCCCGGTGTTGGGGGCCGGGCCGTTGCCCTTGTTGCCGTACTGGGAGAAGGCGACGAGCGACACGAGGACCAACACGACGATGACGACCGCGCCAATGACGACACCGCGGTTGTCCGAGGCCGGAGCGGGCTCTTCGAACCCGAAGTCATCGGCGGGCTGAGAGAAGAAGGAGTCTTCGGCCTGGCTCAGCGAGAGGGCCTCGTCGCCCCCATCAGCCTTCTTCTCGGCCTTCTTCTCAGGCGCGGCGAGCGCTTCAGGCGCGGCCTCCTTCGCAGGCAGGTCGGGCGACACCGCCGGGATGGCGCGGGTCGGCTCCTCATCCATCGGGTCCGGAGAGACGGCCACTACGGGGCGCGTCGTCGCCGTGTCCAGGTCATCCTCGTCCGGCTTCTCGTCATCCCGGCGACGGTCGGCCTCCTCCATCGCCTTGCGCTTGGAGGTGGACACGCGCCGGGCCGCCTCGGTGAGCGCGCTGGCAGCCGCCGCCCGCGCCTCAGCCTCCTCTTTGGCGATGCGCTCACGCTCGGCCTCCTCCTTCGCCTTGCGCTCCTCCTCCTGCTTCGCCTTGCGCTCCGCTTCTTCACGCTCGCGGACGAGCCGCTCCGCAGCCTCCAGGATGCGACGCTCCTCCTCCTCCTTCGCCTGACGCTCCGCCAGGGCGAGCGCTTCAGCCTCCCGCTTCGCCTCAGCCTCGGCCTCAGCCTGACGCTCCGCCTCAAGCTTCGCCTTCGCCTCAGCCTCTTCGCGTGCTTTACGCTCCGCCTCGGCGCGCGCTTCAGCCTCCAGCTTCGCCCTGGCCTCCGCCTCCAGCTTCGCCTGGGCCTCGGCCTCCTCCTTCGCCTTGCGCTCCGCTTCCAGCTTCGCCTTGGCCTCGGCCTCCAGCTTCACTTTGCGCTCTGCTTCGGCGAGGGCGAGCCGCTCCGCTTCAGCTTGAGCCGCGGCCTTCGCTTGACGCTCCGCCTCTTCGCGCTCCATCTGCTCGACCAACGCGAGGGCCGCGGCGGACTCTTTGGCCTGACGCTCCGCCTCAGCGCGCGCTTCAGCCTCCCGCCTCGCCTGGGCTTCAGCCTCCTGCCGCGCTCGGGCTTCAGCCGCTTCGCGTGCTTCGCGCTCCGCGTCTTCCTTCGCCTGACGCTCCGCCTCGGCGCGGGCCTCGGCTTCGAGGGCCTCTCGCTCATCGCCGCCGTCGCGGAGGAGGTCAGCCCGGTCGCGGATGCTGGGGAACTCACCCGACATGCGAACGAGGCGCTCCTGCACCATGTTGGTGCGCTCCTGACGGACCTTGAGTTCGCCAGAGAGGCGCTGCTGCTCCTGGCTCAGCTGGAGCGCCAGCTCGCGGGCCTCAGCGAGCTGACGGCGCAGCGCCTCGGCCTCCTCCTTCGCCTGCTCGGCGGCGCGCTGCTCGGCGACGACGCGATCCAGCTCGGCCTTGGCCTGGCGCTCCGCGTCCTCCTCCGCCTCCAGCTCGGTGTGGAGCTGGGTGGTGATGGCGCGCAGCTCCTGGGTCTGGTTTCGGAGCGCCTCCAGCTCAGCCTTGAGCGCGACGCTCTCCGGGGAGAGGGTCGGAGCCGCGGCGGCGGGCTCCGAGGTGACGGTGGGCGCGACCTCGACCGCGTCGGTCGGGATCGCTGGCGTCCGGGAGGAGCTGAGGCGCGCCTGTGAGAGACGCGTGCTGGATGGGCTGGAGCTGGAGCGACTCAGCTCGGCCTGGTCCTCTGAGAGGCGCTCCTGGCGGCGGCGCTTGGATTGCAGCTTGCGGCGCTTGCGCTCCTCGCGGCGGCGGCGCACCTTCTCGGCCTCGGTCTCGGGCTCGGGGCGGCTCGCCTTGCGGGGCCGCGTCGTCTCGGCGACCTCCATGTCCAGCCAGTCGCCGAGCTTCGACGCGTCTGCGGCGCTGGGCACATCGACCGCCGCGCCCTGTTGCAGATCGCGCTCCTCCGCGAGCCGCTGGGGGGTGATGTCCAGGACGAGATCCTGCTCCCGGAGACGGCTGATCACCTTGATCGTCTTGATGCTGCCGAGGGGGCTGTCGTCCAGCACGTCCTCGACCGAGCGGTAGCCGTCAAAGAGGCGGATGATCGAGTTGACCTCGTCGGGGAGATCGCGCAGCACGTCCGCCAGCTTCTGGTAGTTGATCTCGTAGACCCGGTCGAAGCCGCCGTCGCTCTCCTTGGTCGCCTCCTCCCACTCGTCGAGCCGCTGCATCCCCTCCAGCAGGAGATCGGGGGTCGGCATCTGGACCCGGTCGGGGCGGTTGACCGCCTCCAGGTAGCGCATCACGAAGCTGCCCTCGGTCCACTGGATGAAGCGGTAGACCGCCTCAGCGCCGCGCAGCTTCCCGATCGCCGCGTCGATCACCTGACCCCCGGCGAAGTAGAGCACGCCCCGGTGGCTGTTGTGATCGAACTCGATGACCCCGCTCCGATCGTTGTCGTCGATCGTCTGGAGCAGGTCGATGGTCGTCACCTCGCTCAGATCGCCGCGCACCTCCTCGGCGTCGGCCATCGCCAGCAGCTCCTTCTCCCTCCGCTGAAGCAGGAGCTGGACGCGGGTGGTGATCTCCTTGATGTAGATCGGCTTGGTGAGGAAGTCCTCAACGCCCAGCTCGTAGCCACGGACGCGATCCTTGGAGCTGGTCGAGCTGGTGAGGAAGATGAACGGGATCGGCTCCAGATCCAGGTTCTCCTTCACCTGGCTGCAGAACGTAAACCCCGACATCCGCGGCAGATCCGTGTCACTGATGATCAGGCTCGGCGTGTTCTCCTCCAGCCAGGCCAGCGCCTCCTGGCTGCCGCTGGTGATCTGCACCACATAGCCCGCCTTCTTGAGCCCCAGCTCCAGCACCCGCTGGCTCTTCTCGTCGGCGTCTACCATCAGGATAGGGTTGTTAACCACCGTACAACTCCTCAATCAGAAAACACAGTCACCGCACGTCACTGCAACTCGATCCAGCCCGTGATGGATTCCCAACACCAACCGGGTCCGTGACCCGCCTCATCAAGCCATGCTGTAATGCAAAAGATGAACCAGAAGATCGTAATGACCCTAACACCGTCCCATCCCGGGGCCATCACCTTGCCTTTGGAAGGGCGCATCTGTCAACAACACCGCCCTGTTCACACCCCACCGCTCCCCTCACCCTACGCGCCACGCCCCCCCGCCGGTGAAAAGATTATCCCCCCCTGACGCCCGGTCATTCTTGCCAGCGCCCGAGAAGTTCGTTATCCCAGAGACCAACGCGTGTGCCCGGTGCCGGTGTTGGGTTCACCTGAACCTGGATGGAGACTCCACCAATGCGTTCTGTTCTCTCGATTCTCGTGCTCATGGTCTGGCTCGGAGGCCTCGCCTGCGATCAAGGCGCCTCTTCGTCCGACTCCAAAAAAGAGGCGGCGCAGACGGACTCCGACAAGAAGGCCGATAAAAAATCCGACAAGAAGCCTGACAAGAAGTCCGATAAGAAGCCTGACAAGAAAGCCGACACCTCGGACAAGAAGGCCGACGACAAGGCGGATAAGAAGGCCGACGACAAAAAAGACGAGAAGGCCGAGGCGAAGACCACCGACAAGAAGACCACCGGGCGCCCCTTCGAGGGGCCGCCGTCCGAAGCGATCGTCGGCCTGTGGAACATCCAGATCAACCGCGACAGCCTCCCCGACGGCATCAAGAACTTTGAGGAGCTCGACAAGGCGCTGCGCGGCACCATGAAGTTCGACGGCAAGATCGCCGTGGTCAACATCTCAGGTCAGGCCGACGCCGTGCCCTACACCGTCCTCCGCGACAAAGACGAGACCCTGGAGCTGGCGCTGGCCGGGGAGTCCAAGGCCAAGTTCGTGGTCACCTTCGTCGATCACGACAACATCAAGCTCAAAGACACCCAGCGCAGCGGCGAGCTGCTCGGCGCCCGCCAGATCGACAAGGCCGACAAATAATCGCCTCGCCCTCCTCCCGCCTTCGTCCTCACCTCCACGAAGCCCGCGCCGCCATCTCGAACCAACGCTTGAAGAAGGCTTGAAGCCCTCCCTGTTGGTCTGATAGCATGTTCAGGCCCGCCATCTCAGGCAACGCCGCGGGCCCAAGCGCACTACGGGGAACCATGCCGCTGGAACCTGTCGACTACGCTCCTGAGCTCAACCCTGAGCAGTACGAGGCCGTTCAACACGTCAACGGCCCGTTGTTGATCCTGGCCGGCGCGGGCTCGGGCAAGACCCGGGTGATCACGTACCGGGTCGCCCACCTGATCCGCAACGTCGGGCTCGACCCCTGGCGCCTGCTCGCCGTGACCTTCACCAACAAGGCCGCCGGTGAGATGCGCGAGCGCGTCGAGGCGCTGCTCAACGGCGACCTGCCGGAAGCCGCCATGCCGTGGCTGAGCACCTTCCACTCCCTGTGCGCTCGCCTCCTTCGCATGCACGGCGACCAGATCGGCCTCCCGAAGCCGTTCATGATCGGCGACGACGCCGACCAGCGCCAGGTCCTCAGCGACGCCGTCGACGCCCTCGGGCTCGACATGGATCGTCAGGACATGCGCCGCCTCGGCGCGATGATCGACGACGCCAAGAACAAGGGCCTCGACCCCGACGCGCTCGAAGACCACGCCGTCGGCGCCGAGGCCGAGCTCAACGCCGAGGTCTACCGCGCCTACCAGGAGCACCTGCGGCGCAACGGCATGCTCGACTTCGGCGACCTCATCCTCGAAGCCACCCGCCTGCTCCGCACCTGCGACGACGTCCGCGGCAAGCTCCATCGCCGCTGGACCCACCTCATGGTGGATGAGTTTCAGGACACCAACCCCTCCCAGTACGCGCTCCTCAGGCTGTTGACCGGCCCCGAGGAGAACCTCGCCGTGGTCGGCGACGACGACCAGGCGATCTACCGCTGGCGCGGCGCCACCGTGCGCAACATCCTGGAGTTTGAGTCCGACTTCCCCGCCGCCCGGGTCGTCAAGCTGGAGCGCAACTACCGCTCCCACCAGCTCATCCTCGACACCGCGGGCGCGGTCATCCAGAAGGTCGAGCGCCGCCGGGACAAGACCCTCTGGACCGACCAGAAGGACGGCGAGCAGGTCGTCCTCTTCACCGGCCGCAGCGGCAAGGAGGAGGCCGCCTGGGTCGCCCGCTCCATCCAACGGCTCGTCGGGCGCTACGGCATCGACTACCACCAGTGCGCCATCTTCTACCGCACCAACGCCCAGGGCCGGGTCCTTGAGGAGCAGCTCCGCGCCTTCGGCCTCCCCTACCAGATCGTCGGCGGCGTCAGCTTCTACGATCGCAAGGAGATCAAGGACATACTCGCCTACCTCAAGGTCGCCGCGAACCCCGGCAACAGCGTCGACCTGCGCCGCATCATCAACACCCCACGCCGCAACATCGGTCAGCGCACGGTCGCCAAGCTGGAGGCGATGGCCGGGCCTGGCGGCGTCGTCCCGACCCTCTACGACGCCATCAACTACGTCGTGCAGACCCACGGCGGCGGCTTCTCCGAGCGCCGCCGCGGCTTCCTGAGCGCCTTCTACAACCTGATCGAGGAGCTCAAGCTCCAGATCGATCAAGGCGTCGGCCCCGCCGCGCTCATCCACCAGATCATCGAGCGCACCGACTACATCGAGCACCTCGAGAAGACCGAGCCTGGCTCGCTGGAGGACCGCAAGGAGAGCCTTGAGGAGCTGATCGCGACCCTGGAGGAGGCCGAGGAGGGTGAGCGCCTTGATCTGTTCAGTTTTCTGGAACAAAGCGCGCTGGTTCGTGACACTTCTGCGGAGACCGACGACGATCTGGATCTCCTCGGGCTCGCCGGGCAGCCGCTGAAGATGATGACCGTGCACGCCTCCAAGGGGCTGGAGTTCGACGCCGTCTTCGTCGTCGGGCTGGAGGACGACCTCTTCCCGATGCTGCGTGACGACGACGCCGAGGAGGGCGAGGCCTCGGAGCTGATGGATGAGGAGCGGCGCCTGTTCTACGTCGCGCTTACGCGCGCGCGAAGGTGGCTCTACCTGAGCAACGCCCGCAGCCGGGTCATCCACGGCAAGCCCCGGTTCGACCTGAAGTCGAGCCGCTTCCTCGACGACATCCCCCGGGAGCTGATGACGCTCGCGCCCGAGAGCGCCTCTCAGGAGGTCCGCTGGGGCTGGCCCGACGAGCGCTCCACGCGACAGCGGCCGCAGTGGCCTTCGCGCCGAAACGGGCGGCGCGCCGCGACGCCCCAGCCCAGGTTGGAGGATGGGATCGAGTACGAGCCCGAGGCCTACTCGGACGAGCTGGACCTCGGTGGGTTCGATCACCACGTCTCGCAGGTGGATGAGCCACCGCAGCTCGACGTCGGGCACGATGACGTCGTGATGGAGCCGGTCATCGAGTACGATCAGGCCCCGGAGTGGCCCACCGAGGAGGTGGAGGCGGCGCCCGAGGGGGACGACGCGCTTGTTGGTCGCGTCGTCTCACACTCCCGCGAGGGGGTCGGTGAGATCGTCGGGGTGCAGGGCACCGGTAAGATGGCTCGGCTGAAGGTGCTGTTCGTGTCCGGCGAGGAGAAGACGGTGATGCGGCGCTTCGTGAGGTTGATGTAGGGCGGTTGACATCTGGACGCCTCGATGCCAAGGCTGTTCCGCCCGGACACTTGCGTTCCCCGGGTGCAGGTGTGACAGTAACCGTGTCGCTCTTGCGGGGCCACAACCGTTCATCAGGACAAGGCAGACCTCACGCGCATGGAACAGAAGAACTTTGCACTCATCGGTGCCGGTGGATACGTCGCCCCTCGACACATGAAGGCGATCCACGACAGCGGGCACAACCTCGTCGCCGCGGTCGACCCCAACGACTCGGTCGGGGTCCTGGATCGGTACTTCCCCAAGACGCGCTTCTTCACCGAGATCGAGCGCTTCGATCGGCACCTGGAGAAGCTGCGCCGCCGCAGCGACCTGGAGCGCGTGCACTACGTGAGCGTCTGCTCCCCCAACTACCTGCACGACGCCCACGTCCGCCTGGCGCTCCGGGTCAAGGCGCACGCCATCTGCGAAAAGCCGCTCGTGATCAGCCCGTGGAACATCGATCAGCTCGCGGAGATCGAGGAGGAGACCGGGAGCCGGGTGTTCACCGTGCTCCAGCTCCGCCTGCACCCGCCGCTGGTGGCGCTCAAGGCCCAGATCGAGGCGCAGCAGAACCGCGAGCGCGCCGACGTGCAGCTGACCTACATCACGCGTCGCGGCCCGTGGTACCTCCGCTCGTGGAAGGGCTCACAGGCGAAGGCCGGTGGCCTGGCGATGAACATCGGCATCCACTTCTTCGATCTGCTCCAGTGGATCTTCGGCGCGCGTCAGCGGGTGGAGCTGCACCTGAACAACGAGAAGAAGATGGCCGGGCTGGTCGATCTGGAGTGGGCGAGGGTGCGGTGGTTCCTCTCGGTGGACGAGGACGACCGCCCCGAGAGCTACATCCAGGCCAACAAGCCCGCGTTCCGCTCCATCACGATCGACGGCGAGGAGCTGGACTTCTCGGATGGGTTCACCGACCTGCACACGCGCGTCTATGAGGACATCCTCTCCGGGGGCGGGTTCGGCCTGGAGGCGGCGCGGCCGTCGATCGAGCTGGTCCATGAGATCCGCAACGCCGAGATCGTCTCGCCGACCCGCGAGACCGGCCACCCGCTGCTGTTCGGCGACCTCAAGGTGGCGCCGTGAGCACGATCAAGATCCCGATACTGGACCTCAAGCCCGAGATCGAGGAGATCGCGGACGAGGTCATGGCGAGCTTCGAGCGGGTGATGCGCTCGGGTCACTTCATCATGGGGCCGAACGTCAAAGCGTTCGAGGCCGAGGTCGCCGAGGTGCTGGGGACCCCCTGGGCGCTCGGGGTCAACTCCGGCACCGACGCGCTGTTCATCGCGCTGGAGGCCCTCGGGGTCGGCCCGGGCGACGAGGTGATCACCACCCCGTTCAGCTTCTTCGCCACCGCCGAGGCGGTCGGGCGCGTCGGCGCGACCCCGGTGTTCGTCGATATCGAGCGCGACGCGTTCAACATCGACCCGGCCTGCATCGAGGCGGCCATCACCCCCCGAACCCGCGCCATCATCCCGGTCCACCTGTACGGCCACGCCGCCGACATGGACGCGATCGAGGCGATCGCCCGCGCCCACGACCTGGCGATCCTCGAAGACGTCGCCCAGGCGCTCGGCGGCGAGCACCGCGGCCGCAAGCTCGGCACCATCGGGGACGCGGGGGCGTACTCCTTCTTCCCGTCCAAGAACCTCGGCGCCTTCGGCGACGCGGGGCTCCTGGTGACGCCCGACGAGGAGGTCGCCAGGACCGCGTCGGCGCTTCGCAAGCACGGCGCGCACCGCAAGTATTACAACGAGCGCGTCGGCTACAACTCCCGCCTCGACGAGGTCCAGGCGGCGATCCTCCGCGTCAAGCTCCCTCGCCTGGAGGCCCAGAACGCAGGCCGACGCCGCGTCGCGAGCGCCTACAACGCGATGCTCGCCGACCTCGACGGGGTCATCACGCCCAGCGAGGCGCCCTGGGCGCGCCACGTCTACCACCAGTACACCGTGCGGATCCTGGGCGATCGCCGCGACCACGTCCGCGAGGCGTTGGCCGCCGAGGGCGTCGGGACGATGATCTACTACCCGGTGCCGATCCATCAGCTCCCGCTGTACCGCGATCACGCGCCGACGCTGCCGGTCGCTGAGGAACTCTCACGTGAGGTCCTCAGCCTGCCGATCTGGCCACAGATGACCGACGAGACGCAGCGCACGGTGGTGGACGCGCTGCGCCGCGCGTTGAATCAAGCTTCTTGAGGGTTTCGTATCGGGGCCTACCGATCGAGGGTTCGACATCATGAAGGTAGTCACCGTTGTTGGGGCTCGGCCGCAGTTCATCAAGGCCGCGATCGTGACCCGGACGCTGCGGGCGCGCGCTGGCGTCCATGAGGTGCTCGTCCACACCGGCCAACACTACGACGACAACATGTCCGAGGTGTTCTTCCGCGAGCTGGGGATCCCGGCGCCGAGCTACAACCTCGCCATCGGCTCCGCGGGCCACGGCGCCCAGACCGGCCGCATGCTGGAGGCGCTTGAGCGCGTCATGCTCGACGAGCGGCCCGATCAGGTGCTCGTCTACGGCGACACCAACTCGACGCTCGCCGCGGCGCTCGCCGCCGCCAAGCTGCACATCCCGGTCGCCCACGTCGAGGCGGGGCTGCGCTCGTTCAACAAGCGCATGCCCGAGGAGATCAACCGGATCCTGACCGACCACGCCAGCGACGTCCTCTTCGCCCCCACCGAGGCCGCCGTCGCCAACCTCCAGAACGAGGGCTTCGGCGACCGCGTCCCCCTCGTCGGGGATGTCATGTACGACGCCGCGATCCACTATGGGGCGCAGGTCGAGCCTTCGCGGCTGGAGCGCCTCGGCGTCGAGCCAGGCGCGTACGTGCTGGCGACCGTCCACCGCGCCGAGAACACGGACGGCCCCGACCGGCTCACCGCGATCTTCACCGCGCTCGCGTCCATCGCCGACGCCGTCCCGGTCACCCTGCCGCTCCACCCGCGCACCCACAAGGCGCTGGAGCGCCTCGGCCTCCTGGCTCAAGCGCGCGAGCGCCTCCACCTCACCGATCCGGTCGGCTACCTGGACATGATCGCGCTCGAACGCAACGCGCGGCTGGTCGTCACCGACTCCGGCGGGGGGCAGAAGGAGGCGTTCTTCCACCGCACCCCGTGCGTCACGCTGCGCGACGAGACCGAGTGGGTCGAGCTGGTGACCGCGGGCTGGAACCGGCTCGTGACGCCGACCGCGCAGCACACCGTCGCGGCCTCCATCGAGGCCGCCCTGCGCGCCCCGACCCCTGCCGAGCCCGACGCCGCGCTCTACGGCGGCGGCGCCTCCTGTGAGCGCATCGCCGACGTGCTGCTCGGGGCGAGCGAGGGGAGCCCGGCGTGAAGATCCTGATCATCTCCTACTACTTCCCCCCGTTCAACGTCATCGGCGCGGTCCGCGTCGGCAAGCTCGCCCACTACCTGCACACCTTCGGGCACGACGTGCAGGTCATCTCCGCGGCCGATCAGCCGCTCCAGGCGACGCTCACCCCCCAGCTCCCCGAGGAGCGGGTGACGCACACCCCGTGGATCGACGTCAACCGCCTCGTCCAGGCTGCGCTCGGCGGGCGCGAGAAGGTCGCGCGGCAGGGGTACGCGACCTCGGGGGGGTCGCCGACCGTCAAGGCGCTCCTCGGACGGCTTGGGCTGCTCTACAAGACCGTCCTCCACACCCCCGACGGCCAGATCGGGTGGCTCCCCTGGGCGATCCAGGCGTCACTCCAGAAGATCGAGGCCTGGGGGACGCCCGACATCATCTTCGCCAGCTCCTCACCGCTGACGTCGCTCATCGCCGCGCGCGTCGTCTCTCAACGGTCGGGCGTCCCCTGGGTCGCCGACATGCGCGACATGTGGACCACCAACCCCTACTACCCCTACAAGGGGCTGCGGAAGCGGTTCGACCGCTGGCTGGAGACCGAGCTGCTCCAACACGCGCGCGGCATGACGGGCGTCTCCGCTCCCATCGTCGAGGAGCTGCGCGCCGAGTACGGCAAGCCCGCCCAGCTCATCCTCAACGGCTTTGACCTCAGCGATTACCCGACCCCCGCGCCGCCCGACCCCGACGGACCGCTGCGGATCGTGTACACCGGCATGATCTACGAGGGGAGGCGCGACCCCACCCCGCTCTTTCAGGCGCTCAAGCTCCTCGGAGAGCGCGCCGAGCGCGTCCGGGTCGCCTTCTACGGCCGCTACCTCAACATCGTCCATGAGCTGGCGGAGCGGTGCGGCGTCCCGTCACTCGTCGAGGTCCATGACCCGGTCCCCTACAGCGAGTCGCTGCGCCTGCAAGCCGAGGCCGACCTGCTCCTCCTCCTGCTCTGGAATGATCCACGCGCTCAAGGCGTGTTCACGGGCAAGCTGTTTGAGTACATCGGCGCCGGTCGCCCGATCATCGCGCTGGGCGCCCCGGACAACGTCGCCGCGCGCCTGGTCGCGGACCGCGGGGCGGGCGTCGTCCCCGCCTCTCCCCAGGAGCTGGCCGAGCAGCTGGACCGCTGGATCACGCTCAAGGAGCAGGGCCAGCTCATCCCATCCCCGGACAACAGCGTGCGCGCGGGCCTGTCGCGTGAGGATCAGGCGCGACGCCTCGCCGACTTCCTGAGCGACCTCACGTCTAACTGAGATGAACTGGTGTAGAAAGGTCGTGCGATGAACTCAGCGCGCCAGATGCAAACATCCTGAGTCAATCCAGCATGCTGAGTTCATCTACACACCGCTGCTTCGCAGCTCATTGATAACGAAAGGTTGTGCGATGAACTCAGCGCGCTAGATGCGAACATCCTGAGTCAATCCAGCATGCTGAGTTCATCAGCACACCGCTGCTTCGCAGCTACCTTTCTGCACCAGTTCGTATGACACCCTACCCCAGCCGCGACTGGAGCAGCGCCTGCGCCTCGTCCAAGAGCACGGCCCGCAGCAGCTCACGCTCCTCGGCGCGCACGCAACCCAGCTCGTCGGCGTGAGCCACCGCGAGATCCTCCCAGACGTCCTCCACGAACAAGCTCAGCAGCTCGGCGCGCCTGGGATCATCGGCTCCCTCCACGCGCCCGATCTTGGAGATCGCGTTGTCGAGGCGGTTGACGTTGACCCGCGCCATCATCTCCCACTCCAACAGATCCAGCGCGTACCCGGCGCCCTGTTCATCCCGCTTGGGCCAGGGTCGAGCCTGATGGTAGCGGTCGTCCTCGGAGAACTCGGCGATCTTGAGCTTGAGGATCGGGCGGAGCGGCCCCCCCTCCGTCTCCACCTCCACGAAGGGCACCGGTTTGAGCACCACGCCCTCGGCGAGGTTGTCGTCGTCGGGCAGGGGCGGCAGGCCAAGGAGCGCGGGGATCGTGGAGCTGAACCGCACCGGGAACTCCAGGCAGTCGCCGAGGGAGCCGATCATGAGCGGCTCCGCGCAGGGGATCTCCAGCTCCTCCAGGAGCGCGGTCATCTCATCGTAGGCGAGGAACACGCGCTCGCCGCTTTGGAGCGTCAGGGCGACGTCAAAGGCGCAGAACCGAACCCCGGGGGCGTACCAGACGCCAGTCTGGATGGGGTACACGTCGGGCACGGGGGGCACGTCCGGGTGAGGGTAGCCCCCTCCAAAGAGTTCACCGTAGAGTTGGATCACCTCGATCTCCTCGCGTTCGGCCTGGAGGCGCTCGAACAGGAGGCTCACGGCGCCTTGGTGTCTGGCGAGCACGGCCTCGTGCTGGAAGAACGACTCATCCGAGCCGAGGAGCGCCTTGCGCTTGGCGCATCGCAGCTCACGCCCATCGGTCAGGAAGGAGAAGTTGGCGCCATGGATCTTCTCGGTCACGACCCAGGGGACCTTGTTCAGCGCGCGGGTGTCGGCCTCGCTCAGGCGCCAGCCGCCCGCGGACTCCGCGATCTTGTGGTAGCTCTCAAAAGGGGAGTGTGTATCGCTCATGGCGAGGCTCCTGCTGACGTGGGTCGCCAGCAGGAGCCAGGCGGGCTCAGGGGGTGAGCTCGAAGCCTGTCAGGCCTTCGCCGTCGATCCCGACGCCCTGCTCGGTCTCCAGCTCCGCGTCGGAGCGCTGGGTCCAGGACGTGTCATTGTTGATGAACGGCTCGGGCTGCTCCTCCAGATCGTTGCGGCTGTAGGTGTCCACCTCGACGCCCGTGTCGAGGAAGAGGCCGCGCGTCGGCACGTCGCGCCGGGGGCTCGCCTCATCATCGACGCCGAGGGTGGCGGCCCCGAAGGTCGAGAGCGCCACCGCCGTGTAGGTGTCGGCGCCGCCCAGCTCCATCAGGATCCCGAGCCCGTTGAGGAACCCGGCCCCACCCGACGCGCGAGGGAAGCGATAGGCATCGTCCCCGGCAAAGTCAATGAGCACGCCCGCGGCGAGGTCGCCGCCGTAGCCCATGAGGGAGCCGATGGCGCGGTCGGGCTCCAGGTTGTAGCGGTCGGCCCCGGCGACGTCGAGGAGCACGCCCACCGCCGCCAGCTCGGCGGCGCCCATGGCGCCGTAGCGGGCGGTGTAGGTGTCGGCGCCGTCGGTGTCGATCAGGAAGCCCGCGCCGAGGTGACGCCCGGCGCCCTGGGCGAAGGTCGCCGCGGTGTAGACGTCGTCGCCCGCGGCGTCGAGGAGCACGCCGAGCCCGCCTCCGAGCGCCTGCCGGTCGGGGAAGCGCGTGTCAGCGGGGAGCCTCCCGGCGCCCGCGCCTTGAGCGAGGTTGAGGTTGGACTGGCCGCGGTCCGGCGGCGAGAAGTAGAGGACATCGGACAGCCCGGTGGCCAGCTCTGCGAGGTAGCGGGTGCCGCCGCTCTGCTCCAGGAGGAGGCCGACGCCCGAGGCAGCGCCGAAGCCCTGCGCCGCATGCCAGGCGCGGTAGGTGTCGGTCCCATCGGAGGCGCCCGCGTCCAGCAGCAGCCCGATCCCGAGCACCGCGGCGCCCTGGCTGAGCGCCTCGCTGGCGTAGTCGTCGTCGCCGCCGTCGTCGAGGAGGACGCCCACCCCGAGCACCGCGGCGCCCTGGCTCATGCGCAGGGAGGTGTAGGCGTCCGCGCCCCCGCCGAGATCCATGAGGACGCCAACCCCGAGGCGGCCCGAGCCCTGGCGCCCCTCGGTGGAGAGGCTGACCGGCCCGTTTCCAGCCACAGCGGGGTTGACGGGGTCAAAGCGCCCCCCCTCGTCGCTGGGGAGCCAGGCGTCGTTGTCGTTGGGGTCGGCGACGGCCTCGTAGTCGTAGATGTCGTCCCCGTCCAGATCGATGACGACCGCCACAGGGTGCGAGGCGCTGGCGTTGGCCCCGGCGCCGATGCGGTAGGTGTCGTTGCCCGAGACGTCGAGCAACAGCGCCACGGGGCCAGTCACCTCGGCCGGGTTGTAGGTCGTGTCCCCGTCACCGCCGAGGATGATCCACCCGGCGGAGGTCTCCAGGCGGACGTCCACCGCGCTGAACTCCTCCGAGGCGGTCAGCTGAGCCGCGGTGAGGGTCGCGGTCAGGTCGGCCGCCGCCTGGTAGAGCATCGCCCGGTCGAAGTCCGAGAGCAGCGCGAGCTGATCCGCGTCCCCGAGGTCCAGCGCGGCGCCCCCTTCGGGCGCCGGGAGGAACAGCCAGGGGCTGCTCGCGAACAGCTCCTCCACGCCCGCGTCGTCGAGCCCCAGCGCGTCCGTGATCCCCTGACGCACCTCCAGCACGTTGGCCATCGCGAAGAGGATCCGCGCCAGCGCCTCCTGAAGCTCCATCGGCACCGCGCCGACGTCGCCGACCACGTCCCCTTCGGACCAGGTGTCCCCGGCCGCCTCGGTGAAGCGCCGCAGCCCCTCGCTCAAGGGCAGGAGCTGATCGGGGATGGCGTACTCGGGGGTGCGCGCCTCCAGCGCGAAGCCCTGGCGCGCCGCCGCCGCGACGATGGCGTCACGCACCGGGGAGTCCCCGGCGAGCGCGCCCTCCAGCTCCTGCCGAAGGGAGCCGCCGTAGACCACGCTGGAGAGCGGCTGGGTCACCAGCCCGCTGAGGGTGCTGTTCTTGAACGGGGCGCCAGGCGTCTCCGGGTGCAGCAGGCGCTGGTTGAGCGGATCAAGGGTCAGCGAGCAGCGGTTGAGCGCGACGCTGTCCAGCGCTCGCTGGAGCAGGTCGATCTCACCCTCAGGGACCTCGCTCCCCGCCAGGCAGAGGCAGTTGTCGGGCGTGCAGAAGCGCCCCTCGCGGCCCCTCAGCTCCTGACAGCTCCCCTCGCCGCCGCAGTCGGCGTCGGTCTCGCACCCGCGCGAGCAGAAGCCGAGGACGTCCGCCTCGACCCCCTGGACGCAGATCGGCGCCCCCGCGTCGCACGCCGCGCTGACGCCCGTTCCACACGGGCGACCGATCGCGACGCCGTCCGGCGCGCTGATGCCGCACGTGCTCGGCCCGCCGAGCCCGTCGGGCATGCAGAGCTGACCCACCCGGTAGAGGTCGACGCAGTTGGGAGCCTCGGACGTGCAGTCGTCGTTGTCAAAGCAGATCACCGCGCAGTTGCCCGCCGAGCCCGACCGCGTCGCCGTGCACTTGCGCACAGGGCCGAAGCAGTCCTGGATCCGGGTGTTGAAGGTGCACGCCTCACCGATCAGCTCGCACTGCTCCGTGTCCGGGTTGCAGATCTCGCCGTCGCCGCAGGGCACCTCCAGGCAGGAGGTCGGCGGACCGACGCACTCGCCGGTGAGCGGGTTGCACGTGGTGCCCTCCTCGCAGTTGGCCGTCTCGCACGCCAGGCAGTCGTTGCCGATGGGGATGCAGGCGCGCCGCGTCGTGTTGTTGAGGATCGCGCAGCCATACCCCTCCGGGCAGGAGTCCTGGTCGTCGGTGCAATCCACGGTGCAGACCACACCGCCCGGATCGCCCAGCCCCAGGCACAGGTCGCTCTGCCCGCCGCACGCCGAAGAGGACTCCTCACCGCAGGGATCGCACAGATCCAGGGTGCTGACGACGCACTCGCCCGACTGCGGATCGCAGTTGGTCCCGTTCGGGCAGTCGGCGTCGCTGCATCGGTCGACGCACGTCAGATCGATCGGGACACACACGCCCAGCTCGCGCCCGTCGAGCGCCGCGCAGAAGTAGTTGAGCGGGCACTCCGACGGGACCGCCTCCGTGTCACACCCCAGCGCGCAGAACGCCTCGTCGCCCGCGTTGTCCGGGATCGCGAGGCAGATGTCCTCCGGCCCGTCTCCACACAGCGCGTTGCTGACGCAGTCCGTGTCGCACAGGCCGAGCGGCTCGACGCACTCGCCCAGTTGCGGGTCGCACACCTCCCCATTGAAGCAGGTGACGTCGCTGCACCGATCGACGCACGTCAGCGTATCGGGGACGCACTGCGTCGTCTCGTTGTCCTCGCCCTGGTTGACCGCCGCGCAGAAGTACCCCTCGGGGCAGGTGTTCTCCTCATCGCAGGCGCGCGCACAGAACTGCTCGTCGGTGTCGGCCAGGAAGAGGCACAGATCCTCGGGGCCTCCGCACAGATCGTTGGCCGGATCGGTCCCGGTGAGGCAGCCCAGGTCACACAGCCCGAGGGGCTCGATGCACTCGCCCGTGTTGGGGTCGCAGGTCAGCCCGTCGCCGCAGTCCACGCCCTCGCACATGTTGTCGCAGATGAAGTCCTCGGGCACGCACTGGCGCACGACCGGGACCATCTGCACGTCGGCGCACACGGTGCCCTCGGGGCACACGCCCTCGTCCTCGGAGCAGTCGAGGGTGCAGGTCGGCTCGGTCTCGTTGGGCAGCCGCAGGCACCGATCCGCCTCACCGCCGCACTCCTCATCGGCGGTGCACGGCTCACAGAACCCTCTGGGCTGGACCGTGGTGTTGCTGGTCCCTCCGGTCATCCCGGTCGTCCCGGTCCCTGTGGTGGTGTTGCTGGTCCCCCCGGTCATTCCGGTCGTCCCGGTGGTGGTGTTGCTGGTGCCACCGCTGGTGCCGTCGCCCGTGCTGTTGTTGGTGCCCGAGGTGCTGTTGCTCGTCGGTGCGTCTCCGCCGTCGTCGCCGCCACACCCGATCATCGCGACGGCGAGCGCGAGCGCGACGAGGAGCGCCAGCGACCCGCTCCAGCGGGGTTGTCTGTCGGTCATGAATCGTTCTCCAATGTTGAAAAGCTCTGAGGCGTTCAGCCCTCGCTGCGAGGCCTCCTCGGCGCAGATTCGTTCAAGCCAGGGTCGCGGTTGAGGCGCAGCCCGGGCGCGGCACGCGCTGTAGAGGGACACTCTATCCAACCCGTGTGGGAGGGGCAACCACCTGCGGCGCGCGCCGACGACGGCGAGCGCCCCGAGAGCAGGAGGGCCTGGCGAGGGTGGGGCGCTGAGCTTGGGCGCAAAGGTCACCCAATCCCCTACAACCAGCCACCAACACCCACCACAAGCGTGTCGATAAGATCACCAACGCGCTTGACCTGACGGGTAATCGTCTGGATCATTGGAGATGGCGTGTTATGATAAGAGAGATAAGCCTTCGACCTGTCACGTCAGGCACACGGAAGAGACCGTAAGGCGGACGCTTTAGGCCCATGAAGTTGACATCGCGCATACTCCTCGTGGTTTCGGCACTGATGACGCTGGGTTTCATCGCCCTCATCGGCGTCAAGCTGGTGAGCCCCGAGACCGTCGAGGGAGGCCCGCTGGAGGCGTGGGGGGTGAGCTACATCCTGATGGCGGTCGCGGCGATCACCTTCACCGCAGGCGTCGCGCTCATGCTGCGCAGCCGCGCCGCGGAGGCCACGCCACCCGCGCAGGCCCCCGAGCCCTTGAGGCGGCCCGAACAGACCACCCCCCAGAGCAACCCCGAGATCGCCGACTGGACCCCCAGCAAAGCGCCCAAGGCACCAGAGGCCCCCGCAGCGCCCCCGCTGGCGCCACCTCAGTCCGGGGTGTCTGCGGCCCCTGCGCCTCGCTCCGAGTGGTCCGACGCGAAGACGCCGGTCCCCTCCATCCCCGGCGCTCTCTCCGAGCCCGACTCGGACGACGACTCTCCCTGGAGCGGCCTGGACAACCCCGACTCGGCCTGGGCCCAGAACACGCCCGAGCCCTTCTCCCCGCCCGAGCCCGCTCGCCCCCGGAGGCAGGCCGACGGCCAGCCCACCCCGAAGATCCCCCAACCGGTCCCCTCATCGGCCCAGGCCGAGGCGAGCCTGGAGTCCACCCTCAGCTCATCGGGGCCCGCGCGCTCGTCGGGGCCGGACTCCGACTCCGCGTTCCAGGCCGCGCCCTGGATGATCCAGCCCAGCAGCGCGCCGCGGCCCCCCCGCGCCGAGACCCCGACCCCGCAGCGACAACCTGCGCGGATCGACACCCCGACCAGCCCCCCGGACCAGGAACTGGCGCGCTCACCGAGCGGCCAGGAGCGGCTGAGCCAGGATCAGCTCCGCGCCCGCCTCTCCAAGCTCCGCAACCAGCTCGACCCCGCGCCCGAGCCTTCCGGGCGCGTGTCGTCCACCGGCGACAAGCCCTACAAGTCCAGCCTGCGCGCCGACCCTGGCAGCGCCTTCGAGGTCCCAACCCGGCGCGTCGGCAACGCCGAGATCGCCGACGTGGTGTCGCGCTCCGAGCGCATGGATCGAAGCGCCGCCACCAAGACCACCTCCGAGTCCTCGGAGCTGCTCCACGGGCTCCCTCGCCGACCCTTCTCGACGACGCTCGGCGACCTCGGCCCTGCCAAGCTCAACGGCCTCTGGCAGGAGTACATCGAGGCCAACCACGCCTGCGGTCGCGACCTGTCCCGGCTCAAGCCTGAGGCCTTCTACAAGCACCTGGCGCAGAACTACAAAGCGATCGTCGAGCGCTTCAGCTGCAACAGCGTCCGCTTCAGCATCAAGACCAAGAACAACCGCGTCTCCCTCCAGGCCGTCCCCATCCGTCGCAAGTCCCGCGACTGAGCGACCTCCTGCGGGCTCGCCTCACAGAGAGCAGCGCAGCTTGATCACCGTCCCTGCGCGGGACACGAGCGTCAGCGCGTGCGGCTCCGACCACATCGCCAAAGGCGGCTCATCGAGGGTGGTGATCTGCGCCTCCGGGAGATCTTCGGGCGACGCTCCAGAGGGCGCCCAGGTGAGCAGCTCGCCGCCGCTCGTCGAGGCCGCGATGATCGCCACAGCGCCCGAGAAGTCCAGCAGAGGCGCCCCCACCCCGTCCGCTCCGTCCATCACCTCGACCCGATCGCCGTCCGCCGCCACCCGCGCCACGCCGCCGCGCTGGCGCTGCAGGTAGCTCACGCCTTTCGGATCGACCACGAAGCGCGGCTTCACCTCGCCCCGCAGCCGCGTCTCCCAGACCGGAGCGTCGGCGCCTGCGTCCAGGCGCCAGAGGCGCTCGCCGCTGTGAGCGTAGACGACCCCGGGGCGCCCGGGCGCGATCCCCGCGACGGGAGCCGGGAGCCGCCAGGCGCCGCGCAGCTCCCCGTCGGCGCTGAAGTCGCACACCCGACCGTCCTCCGCGCCGACCCAGAAGCCTGGATCGTCTTCGCGCTCGATCGGCCCCGCGGTGACCGCCGAGCCCAGCGCGACCGACCAGCGCTCATACCCCTCCAGATCACAGCCGAGGAGCTGATCGAGCGGATCCACGACGACGATCACGCGACCGCCGACGACGATCGGCGCCGGGCCGACTGCTTCGAGCTGAAGCCTCCACAGCGGGCTCGCCGTCGCCACGTCGATCGCGGTCAGCGAGGCCGCCTCCGCTCGCCCGCCGAGGTGAGCTTGATGAACGAGGAGCTGCTCATGGTGCGCGTTGGGCAGGACGTGGGCGGGCGCGACACCGGGGAGCTGGACCATCGCGCGGGGGCGCTCAGGCTCTCCGCCGGGCTCCTCCAGGCCCGTCGGCGGCGCGAAGAGGGCGACCCGCTGCGTCCCCGCGCGCTGCCCCTCGCAGACGAAGGCCAGCTCACCCGCGCAGGTGCGCGCTGCGGCGAGCGCTGGTGAGGGGAGCGACAGCGCGCGGAGACTTTGAGTTTCGATCAACATGGTCTATCAGGGGGGCGTGGGGTGATCGCTGGGCTGTCAACTTCTTGCCCGATCCTAGCGAGTGGGATAGATTAGCTCGGGCAATGGGTCGGATTCAACGCTGTCCGTGTGCATGGTACACGCGAAGCGCGCTACAACACGGCCTGGCATGTGACAAGAGGAGGTTCCAGGGTGAAGGGACAAATACGCACAGCATGTCCGGGGCGACCAACCCTGCGTATCACTGCGCTTGTGTGGTTTCTGCTGGTCGCGCTGTGCTCCGCCTCGGCGCTCGCGCAGCCAACCACGGTTCAGCTCGACATCCGCAAGGCGGAGGTCATCGATCAGAAGTACTTCGTGTACTTCTCCTTCCTCGATGGCAGCCGCAAGGCGATCGAGGACATCTCCATCAGCGACCTGTCGTTGCTCTCGACCGACCGACAGAAGCAGATCCCGATCGGGCAAGCTGAAGTCGCGCCGCTCGTCGAGACGGAGCACGCGGTCTCGGTCATGTTCGTCGTGGCGAACTACAAGGCGTTCAACGAAGGCAACGCCAGCACGCTGTCCGCCATCCGCGAGTTCCTCTCCCAGATGGAGCCGCGCACCGACAAGGTCGCCGACCTCGCCGGGGTCGTCTATTACAGCAACTCCTTTCGGGACGTCTCCTTCACCTACAAGATCGGTGAGCTCAAGGAGCAGATCCTCAAGATCCAGGAGAGCAAGGACACCATCCCCCGGCTGTTCGCCGCGCTCGGCAACGCCATCCGTCGCTTCGACAAGGAGGTGTCCACCCAGAAGGTCGATCAGCGCTACATCGTCCTGATCACCGACGGGCACGGCGTCTGGGAGGGCGCCAGCAACCCTCAGGCGGTGGACAACCGGATCAAGCAGATCGCCACCAGCCTCAAAGAGAAGAACATCAACCTGGTGGTCGTCGGCTACTCCCCGACCCTCAACGACCAGGATCCCAGCCTCACGATGCTGCAGCAGCTCGCCAACCAGAGCGGCGGCACCTACCGCGGCGCCACGGAGCAGGATCAGGTCTTCGAGCTCGTCAAGGACAGCTACAACGAGATCTACAAGTCCCACGTCCTCACCTTCCGCAGCAACACCCTCAAGCCGGGTCAGAACCACAAGATCCGCCTCAACGTCGACTACAAGAACCTCAAGGCCAAGAGCCCGCCCCACACCGTCTACGTCCCCGCCTCCGAGGGGCTGCCCAGCTCCTACTTCATCTACGGCGGCGTCGGCTGCCTCGTGCTGGGCCTCCTCGGCGTGATCGGCATGCTGATCTTCGTCATCTGGCGCCGCCGCAAGGAGCAGAAGGAGCGCGAAGCCAGCGAGTTCGACGAGTTCGTCGCCGCCCAGGAGGGTGGCGTCGGCGCGGGCGCCATCCCCACCGTCGCGCCTCCCAGCGAGGGGCTCCCGCCCATCCTCCAGGGCCGCCCCGAGTACAGCGACGAGCCGCCTGGCGACTACAAGTGCAGCCTCAGGGCGGTCGGCGGGCCGGCCCACGGCCGCACCTTCTACGTCGTTCAGGAGAGCACCACCATCGGCTCGGCTGAGGAGAGTGACATCATGATCCTCGACAGCACCGTCTCCAAGAAGCACGCCGGGATCCGCATCCAGGAAGGCAACCGCTTCGAGCTGCACGACTTCGGCTCCACCAACGGCGTCTTCATCAACGGCAAGCGGATCTCCAAGCAGTTCCTCAAAAACGACGACCGCATCCGCATCGGCGAGACCGAGCTGGTCTTCAGCACCAGCTGACCACGTGCCTCCTCTGGACCCCTCCCTGCCCCACCGCACCTTCCTCGTCGAGGCCGAACACGACGGCCTCCGCCTCGATCTCTTCCTCGCCGCGCGCATCCCTCGGCTGTCGCGCTCCAAGGCCGCCAGGATCTGTCGCGCCGCGGTGTGGCTTGAGCCCGCTCGCCCCGTCAAGCCCAGCCTCCGCGTCCGCGCCGGGGATCGCGTTCACCTCCGCCGCAAGGACGACTCGACCGACACCCCGGCCCCGATCCCTACCGTCGCCTACCAGGATCCTCGCCTGATCATCCTGAACAAGCCTCCTGGGCTCTTGATCCACCCCACCGCGCGTCACTACTCCAACACCCTCTCGGAGATGATCAAGCGCGGCGACGTCGCCGGGTGCCCGCCCCAGGCGGCGCCGGTGCACCGCCTGGATCGGGAGACCAGCGGCCTCCTCATGCTCGGCGCGGACGGCGACGCGATCGCGACGCTCCGCGACATGTTCGCCGGTGAGGGCACCCGACTCACCAAGCTCTACTGGGCGATCGTCGCCGATCCAGCGCGCCGCTGGCCGCCTGGTGAGCTGGCGCGGCTCGACACGCCGCTCGGGTTCGCCGAGGGCGCCCGGGTCAAGATCGCGATGGGGCGCGGGGCGCTGCCCGCGGTGACCCACGTGGAGGCGATGGGCAGGCGCGGTGAGTTGGCCTGGCTCGCGTGCCGGATCGAGACCGGGCGGCAACACCAGATCCGCGTCCACCTGGCCATGGAGGGCACCCCTGTGGTGGGTGACAAGCTGTACCAGCTCGGCGAGGAGTTCTTCATGCGCTGGTCCGCCGAACCGGGCGCGCCCGAGCTGACGGGGCGGCTCCCTCACCCGCGCCACATGCTCCACGCCGCCCGGCTGACCTGGGTCTGCCCATGGAGCGGTCAGACGCGCGAGGTGACCTCGCCGTGGCCCGAGGACTTCCCCGATGTAGCCCCCTGAGCACGCTGTCCTTTGGTTTGTTCAACCAGTGTGCTAGGATGATGGTGGCTTGAAGAAGCGACGTTGGGCCCAGGTGAGTGAGCACCCATCGCAGAGGCGAACATGAGCAACGAAACCGACAACGCAGTCCTCTACTCTTTGAAGGACATGCCGACCAGCAACAGCAACCAGCCCGCGACCGAGCGCGCCAACATCCGCTCCGCGCCCTCCTCGGGCTTCGGCGGCGGCGACAGCACCAGCGCCCTGCTCGCTGGCATCCTCGACGAGACCGCCCACGACGCCGAGGAGGAGGAGCGCCGGGTTCAGCAGGAGCTGGAGCGCAAGCAGCGCGAGGAGCAAGCCAAGCTCCGCGCCGCGGAAGATCGCAAGCTCGCTGAGGCCGAGCGCCGCCTTCAGGAGGAGGCCGAGCGCCAGCGCCACGCCCACCGGCAGCGCACCAGCATGATCCGCGCGATCGAAGGCCCCAGCGAAGAGGAGATCGCCGCCAAGGCCCGCGCCGAGGAGGAGGCCAAGCGCCGCGCCGAGATGGAGGCCAAGCTCGCCGAGGCCGAGCGCGCCCGCAAGCAAGCCGAGCAGAAGGCGGCCGCCGCCGCCCGCGAGGCCCAGATCCGCGAGCAGCAGCGCCTCGACGCCCTGGCCACCAACCCCGCGCCCGCTCAGGAGTCCTCCCGCTCAGGGATGCTCATCGGGCTCGCCGCGTTCGTCGTCGTCTTCCTGCTCGTCGCTGGCGGCGCCGCCGCGGTCGTGCTCAACAACCAGAGCCAGCAGGTCACCGGGCAGACCTTCTCCAAGACCACCTACAAGGCCAGCACCGTCGCCAGCGCCTTCACCGAGCAGGGCTTCGTCGCCATCCCCAAGCCCAAGAAGGTTGAGGTCGAGGAGGAAGAGGACACCAAGGGCCGTCGGACCCGCGGCGCGCGCCGCAACGCGGGCGCGCGCAAGGGCGCCAACACCGGTGGCGGCGACACGAAGAAGGGTGGCCGCAAGTTCAACTTCGGCGGCGATCCCTTCGGCGGCAAGGGCGGCATCGTCTTCTGAGCCACCCGCTGCCCGCCCGCTCACTCCCCCCCAAGCCGCTCCAGCTCATCGACCCGCCACAAACTGGAGCGGCTTCGTCAACCTCACCGGCTGACGCCCCACCCACTCCAGAAAGTAGATCCGCCTGATCGTGTCTGAGACGCACAGCTCGGCCTCGGCTGAGCCCAACTCGCTCTCGACCACCTCCAGGCCACTCACCAGGCCATCTCCGGCCACCTCGAAGCGCACCACCACACGGCCATCCAGCCGGTTCGCCTCCGCCCCCAGCTCCCTCCGAAAGCAGTCGGTCATCTCGGGGATCGACGCGTCCAGGCGATCGTCCAGGCGAGCCAACCTCGCCTCCATCGAGAGGTTCCCCGCCGCGCACCCCGCGCCGATCCACAACCAGCTCAGCGACGCGACGCCGACCACCACGACGCGAGCCCCGGATCCGCGCGCGCGCGTTGTCACCCGATGTTGTCTCCTCACGCCCTGCGCCCTCCCGCCTGCCACGTCTCCTCTCCACTGCGTTGCACCAGTTTACGCCGATCTGGGTAGACAACAAGGACTCCAGGCTGGAAAACAATGGGCAGGTGGGGCACTCTTATGGCACCGTCCCGGAGCCGTTGACGTCCCCCAGGAGACAGATGCAGGTCTATTGCCCAAGTTGCTACGCCACCCTCCCCGACGCATCGCTCGCCACCTGCCCCGAGTGCGGGGACACCTGCACCCGTGGCGGCGGCTGGCCCGAGGATCGCTGGCTGGGCCGGGTGGTGGACGGCGGCAAGTACCGCGTCGAGCGCCTGATCGGCAGCGGTGGCTTCTCCAACGTCTACCGGGTTCGCCACACCGCGCTCGAAGAGCGGGTCTTTGCCATGAAGGTCCTCAACCAGGCCGCCATGGACAACCCCAAGTGCGAGGAGCTGTTCATCAACGAGAGCAAGCTCCTCCTCGGCTTCGACCACCCCAACATCGTCAAGTTCCACGAGGTCGGCTGGCTCAAGAATGGCCCCGCCTTCGCCCTGATGGAGCTGCTCACCGGCAAGGATCTCCACAAGATCCTCTACGAGGCCAACGGACCCCTGCCCGCCTCTCGGGTCGTTCGGATCGGCGCCCAGATCGCCGCCGCGCTGGAGGCCGCTCACGCGCGTGGGGTGCTCCACCGCGACCTCAAGCCTGAGAACGTCCTCCTCCTGAAGGGCGACGAGGCGCGCGTCATCGACTTTGGCATCGCCAAGGTCCTCGGCACCGGCATGTCGGGCGGGCAGCTCTCCCAGTTCATCGGGACACCCATCTACATGGCCCCCGAGCAGTTCGACGTCGGCTCCAAGGTCGACGGGCGACTGGACATCTACCAGCTCGGCGGCGTCCTGTTCACCCTGCTCACCTGCGAGACCCCCTACGACCCCCGCTCGCCTGACGGCTCGCTGGCCGGTGTCCTCGACATCGCCCGCCAACAGGACGAGCGCGCCGGACAGATCGGCCCCCGGCCCAGCGACCGCGTCCCGAGCTTCGCCCTCCACGCCCCGACGCTCAACACCCTCATTGGGGAGATGCTGTCCACGGACCCTGACATGCGCCCACCCAGCGCCAGCGACGCCCATGAGCGCCTCCTCGCCTGTCTCGACGACATCCACGAGCCGCTCGCGCTGGAGACGCCGCATCGCCCCTCCACGCCCGCTCACGCTCAATCCACCCGCGCCGCCCCGCTGCTTGAGACCCCCGACCCGCCCGACGGCCAGGCCCCGCCCGTCGCCTCAACCCGACACGTCGTGAAAGCCCCTCCTGAGCCCGAAGCGCCGAGCCCCATCGCGGATCCGATCACGCCTCCGCCCTCCCCCGCGGCGCCGCGGATCTCAACGCAGCCCGAGCGCGACCTCCAGGCGAGGGTGCTCGACCTCTGGGAGGACCCGAGCGGGCGCGGGCGGATCGGCGTCGTCGGGCTCGGCGCGGCGGCGCTCCTCGTCGTCGTCCTTGGCACCTGGACGCTCCTCGCGACCCCGGACCAGGAACCCTCCTCAACGCGAACCCTGCAGCCCTCCCCGAGGTCCGAGGGGAGCGAGCCCGAGCTGTTTGTGACGGTGGAGCCCGGGCTGGCGCTCCTCGGATCCCCGCGCACGGAACAGGGCCGCGAGATCGATGAGCTGGCGACCCGCGTCACCCTCACCCACACCCTCTCCATACAGCGCCACGAGGTCACCCAGGCCCAGTGGAGCGCCCTCATGAAGAGCGAGCCCTCCTGGTTCGCCTCGTGCGGCGACGACTGCCCGGTCGAGCAGGTCAGCTGGTTCGACGCCGTGCTCTACAGCAACGCGCTGTCGGAGCGTGAAGGCCTGGAGCCGTGCTACCAGGTCATGGGGTGCGAGGGGGAGCCGACCGGCGGCTGCCCCGACGAGGAGCAGTGGTGCCGCGGCGACCACGTGTGTCAGGAGGTTGAGTTCGTCGGGGTGACCTGCGAGGGGTACCGGCTGCCGACGGAGGCGGAGTGGGAGTACGCCGCCCGCGCGGGCACCAAGGAGCCTCGCTACGGCGAGCTGGACGACATCGCCTGGACCTGGAGCAACAGCGACAGCTCCACCCGCCCGGTCTGTGGCAAGGAGCCGAACGCGTGGGGCCTGTGCGACATGCTCGGCAACGTCTCCGAGTGGACCTGGGATCGCTACGGCCCCTACCCCCGCGAGGAGACCAGCGACTACACCGGCAGCGCCGACGGCAAGCTGCGCACCACCCGCGGCTGCGGCTGGAACAACTACACGCGCGACTGCCGCGCCGCCCAACGCCACCGCCGCGACCCCAGCGAACGCGATCGCGTCCTCGGCTTCCGCGTCGTCCGCACCCTGCCCGACCCACCCTCACCGGATGCACCCGAGGAGGGCGGCGAGCCGACGCCATCGGACGCCCCCGACGCGCCGTAGCGCCTCAACGACCAAGCCAGATCAACAATTCGACATCGTTTGTTCGCCCTGGGGTCACCATCCAGCCTTCCAGGTCCTCACGAGGCGCAGCCCGAAGCTGTTGTAGCGATCTCGGCCCCCGAACGAGTGACGCATCGCGAAGCGAACGTGCCTCGGGTGGTTGCGCCAGCCCGCGCCGCGGTTGACGCGGGTGCGCGTGGAGGGCGTCCCGACGGGATCGGTGACCGGGCCGCTCGGGTAGGGGCTGTGCCACCCCCAGACCCACTCCCACACGTTGCCGAGCATGTCGTACAGGCCCCACGCGTTCGGCTCCTTCTGGCCGACGGGGTGGGTGGAGCCGCTGCTGTTGTTGGCGTACCAGGCGATGTCGTCCACCGGCCCATAGCGCAGCTCCTTGGTGCCCGCGCGGGCGGCGTACTCCCACTCCGCCTCCGTCGGCAGCCGGTACCCCTCGCAGTCCAGGCCGTGAAACTCGACCTTGCGACACTGAAAGTCACCCGTGCAGCCGGTTGAGGAGCAGCCGGTGCCGACCGTCCCGGTGCAGTCCGACATCGCGTAGCACTGCTCCAGGTTGTCGCGCCTGGACATCGCGTTGGCGAAGTAGACCGCGTCGTAGAGGCTGACGCGCTCCACAGGGCAGTCCTCGCACTCGTGAAACTGGGAGGGGTTGTTGTTCATGACCTCAACCCACTGGCGTTGGGTCACCTCGGTCTTCTGCATCATGAAGGCGCGGGTGAGGGTCACCTCGTGCTGATCCTCCATCCCTCGGGACGACTCACCGGGCGCCGAGCCCATGGTGAAGGTCCCGGGCTGGATCAAGACCCACCCCAGCGGGACGGTGTTCCGCTGCCCGTTGAGGGTCCGCTCGACCGGGGCGCTGAGATCCACAGCGGCCGACGCGACCACGGGCGTCGTCTCGGGCTCCTCGGTCGGGGCCATGAAGAACGAACTCGACAGGCGGTAGGCCTCCCAGGGGATCTGCGCCTGCTGGGTGGCCTGGCTGACCTGGGCGTTGACGGCCCGTGACATCGCGGCCAGCTCCTGGGCCGGGTTGGTGGTGAGCTGCTCCAGCCAGGCGCGGGTGTAGGCGCCGTGCTCCGCGCCCGCGTCGTTGGGGAGCGCCGCCCCCGGGGAGTTGGCGAGCCCGACGAAGGACCCACCAGGCACCTGGATGAAGGCCATCCCCTGACCCTTGGGCCGAAAAGAGCCCTCGAAGGGGCTCATCCGGCTGGCGTCCAGGATGAAGATCGCCTGACCCGGCAGCGACTCCAGGGTGACCATCAGGCGCCCCATGTCGATCGACTCCAGATCGACGTCGGCCTCCGTGCGGATGTTGGCGTCGACGGGGATGAGGTAGTTGCGCCCCTGAACCTGGATGGCGTAGCCGCTGTAATAGAACAGCCCCGTCCCGCCTCGCTCCAACGCGCGACGGAACGCGCTCAGCGCCTGGTTCATCCCGTCCTGGTCGAGATCGACGGCCAGCGTCACCTCAAACCCCTGATCGCCCAGGGCCTCCGCCATCGCCCGGGCGTCGGGCGCCGCGGGGCCGAGCGCGCCGGTGGGGTAGGCGCTGTTGCCGATCACGAGGGCGAGTCGACGGTTGTTGGGGTCGCTCTGCGCCTCGGCGGGCGACGACGCGACGAGCAAGAGCAGAGTGACGAGCAGCAGGTAACGTTCCACGGGTTGCCTCGGGCGTAAGCTCCAGGGTCCAGGCTCAAGGGTAGCTCTGCGATCGTGGAGAGGCAACGTGAAGAAAGTCTACCGAAGCGGCCCTCCTGGACGTAACCTCAACATACGGCGCTGACACGCAGCGTCGCGACAGAGGGACCCCCGCCGATGTTGATGGACGATCGCAGCCTCCTTGAGGCCTACCGCCGCGGCGACCCCGCGGCGCTGGAAGCGGTGTACCGTCACCATGTTGATCACGTCGAGTTGATGCTCAGGAAGGGCTTCACGTTCTCGTCGGGGGGTAAGACCTTTCGGTTCATGGGGTTTGGCTCGGCGATGGAGCGCCAGGAGGTGCTCCAGGAGACCTTCATCCGCGCCTTTGGAGAGAAGGCGCGGATCGGCTACAGCGGCCTCAAGCCGTTCAAGCCCTACCTGCTCGGGATCACGCGAAACCTGGTCATCGACGAGTTTCGCCGACGGCAGCGGGAGATGTCGCTCTTTGTCGCCGAGGATGGGGGCGAAGGGCTGGTGTTGGACACAGTGGATGGCGCGCTCCTTGAGCAATCTCCTGTCGGCGACTGGGCGAGGCATCGCCCGAACCCCGAACAGCTCGCGGCGCAGCGTCAGATGGACGCCCTGATGCGGGAGTTCATTTCGGAGCAGGACGACGAGACCATGCGCCTGATCCGAACCCACTTCATCGAAGGGAACTCACAGCAACAGACCGCGGCGCTGCTGAACATGGACCGGAACATGGTCCGCAAGCAGCTCCGCATGTTGAGGCTTCGGCTCCTGAGGTTCATGAAGAGCCACGGTCAGATCCGCAGCCTTGATCCTGACGAGCTGCTTGCAGTAGCTCGTCGTGACGGTTGAGGGGGCATGGGATGAGCACGACCCATGAGCAGATTCGCGAGCAGCTCGACCTGCTGTTCGTCGGTGACGAGGTCTCCGGGATCCTGGAGGTGCGCGCGCACCTCCAGGACTGCCCGGAGTGCCGCGCCTACTTCGATGAGCTGGCCGAGGCCGACTCCTGGCTGAGGACGGGCGACGAGCCCGAGCCGCAACACCACTCCGCCGCCACCTTCGAGGCGCGCTACTCCCTCGCGGTCATGCGCTCGGTGGACTTCCAGGCCGCGCGGCTCGCCCCGACGCCGCCTCCCGAGGCGACGCCGCTCCCCGCGTTGGAGCGCTTCGGGCGTTGGCTCCGCGCCGCGTGGGCGCCTGCGCTCGCTGCGGGGGCCGCGCTCGCGATGATGCTGTGGCTCAGCCCCTGGGCCACCGAGCCCACCCCGGAGGAGACGTGGACCCCGCGCGGAGCCGCGACGGACGACGCGACCCCAACCCGGCTCCAGGCGCTTGAGATCTTCTGCGTCGAGCACCACGGGGAGTCCGTCCGCTTCCACGAGGCCGAGGGCGGGTCGCTGACCTGCGGTGAAGACGAGGAGCTGAAGTTTGGCCTCATCAACGCCGCCGCGAAGGGGCAGGCGACCTGGTCCCACCTCACGCTGGTGGGCCGCTCCGAGCAAGGTGAGCTGCGCTGGTACCTCCCCGCCGCGCCGGTCCACGCCGACTCCCCGTCGATGCGCGTCACGAGCGCGGAGCGGCTACGGCCGCTCGGGGAGACCATTCGCCTCTCCGTCCACCACGCCGCCGACGAGGTGATCGAGGTGAGCGCGATCTTCTCCGACGCCCCGCTCCCTCGCGGCGCCTTGAGCGCGCGCCTCCTCGCCGGGGAGGAGCTGCGCGGCATGGAGGTGGACGGCGCTGTGTTGGGATCGCCGCAGAGGCGCTATGCTGTCGTTCGTAAGCGCCTGGTGGTTCAGCGATCGGATCACCGCACACCGTGAGGGCCGCTCCATGCGTCGACGTGCACACCCCCTGACTCTGGCCGCGCTCGTGAGCGCGGCGGCCTGGCTCACCACCACCGCCGCGATCGCCCAGCCCTCTCCCGACGCCCATAAGCTCTACGCCGTCATCATCGCCAACAACACCTCGGTGGATCAGGGGGTCGCCCCGCTGCGCTACGCGGACGACGACGGCGCCCGCTACTGGGAGCTGTTCTCCTCGGCCGCGAACGCCGAGGTTCACCTGTTGACCACCCTCGACAACGAGAGCCAGCTCCTCTTTGACGGCCTCGCGCCCCAGACCCGGCCCCCCGCCCGCGCCCAGGTCCTGAGCACCCTCCAGAAGGTCCGCGGCGCCATCGCCCGGGACCGCGCTCAGGGCGTCAAGACGACGCTGTTTGTCGTCTTCGCCGGACACGGCGCCATCGACGAGAAGGGCGTCGGCTACCTGAGCTTGAGCGACGCCCCCTTCACCCGTCAGGACCTCTACCGCGAGGTCATCTCACCGCAAGCCGCCGACCGCACCCACCTGATCATCGACGCCTGCAACGCCTACTACATGGTGCGCTCTCGCAACGGCGAGGGCGGCGACGACCGCAGCGGCGAGAGCTACGATGATGAGTTCATGCGGTTCCTCGAACAGTCGAACCAGCTCAGCCAGGCCCCGACCGTCGGCGTGTTCGTCTCCACCACCGGCGCCGCGGAGGTTCACGAGTGGAGCCGCTACCGGGGGGGCGTCTTCAGCCACCAGCTCCGCAGCGGCCTCCTCGGCGCCGCGGACGTCGACGGCGACCTCGACGTCACGTACCAGGAGCTTGAGGCCTACCTCGCCGCCGCCAACGCCTCGGTCACCAACCCGCGCGCCCGCATCAACGTCTTCGCCCAGGCCCCGGCCCAGTCGCGCCACGAGTCCATTCTGGAGCTGGACCAGCTCAAGAAGGCCACCTTCCTGGAGTTGGACCGCGCTCAAGAGGGGCGCTACCACCTCGAAGACAGCCGCGGGGTGCGCTACGCCGACTTTCACAAGGGCAGCGGCGGCGTCATGCGGATCGCGCTGCTGTGGGAGCCGCTCTGGCGCGCCCCCCATTACTTCATCCGCACCGACCGCGCCGAGGCCCGCGTCGCCCCCGACAGCGGCCCCCGGGTTCACCTCAGCGGCCTGCCCTTCGTCGAGCGCGCCGACTCCGCGCGAGGCAGCGTGGAGGAGGCGTACCGCCTCGGTTTGTTCGCGACCCCGTATGGGCCGGGCTTCTTTCAGGGGTACAGCGCCGCGCTCGACCGCAACGCCAGCGCGCAGGTCGCCGTCGTCGCCCCCGCCGAGGAGGACACCCAGCTCGGCCTCCAGCTCGGCCTCGGCGCCTCCCAGGCCCCGCTGCGGCTGAACGGCCCCCACACCAACCTGGACGCCTCGCTCGATCTGTGGCTGACGCCGCGCTTCGCGCTTCAACTGGTGGGGCAGTTCGGGACCGGCGAGCACGAACCGGAGTCCGATGAGCTGAGCGCGTTTCGCCTGAACCGGATCATGGCCGGCGTCGGCGCCACCTGGCGCTGGCACCTGCCCGCCTCCTTCGTCCTCGAAGCCAACGGCCGCACCGGGCACCAGTGGTTCGTCCTCTCCACCCCGGATCAGCGCGCCGGGGACGCGCTGGCGCTGCGCGCCGAGCTGGGCGGCCTCGTCGGCTACATGCTCTCCGACGGCCTCAAGGTGGGGCTCCGCGGCGGCGCGGCGGTGGACGTCTACACCGAGGACGACCGGGAGAAGGTGTCCGCGTCACCCTTCCTTGGGGTGGTGATTGGCTATCAGCGCTGAATTCATCGATCCAGACAGACCTGTTGCGCAGCGTGTACCTGGGTTCACCCCCAGGACGCGATCCCCTGCATGATGGTGTAGGCGAGGTTGCGGCACGCCTCCAGATCCTGACGGCTGGCGGACTGCTCGTGGGCCATGGCGTTGCGGAGCGCCGCGAGGGCGAGCGCGTTGACCGCGACCGAGAGCACCTCGTCGCGATCGCCGTGGAGGCCGAGGCCGTTCTCGCACCCGAAGTCCGGGTGGTCGACGCCGAAGAAGATCACGATGGCGCCGGAGTTGGAGATCGACAGGGTGCGCCAGTCGGCGGTGAACTTCTTCTCCTTCATCGCCTTGGCGACGCGGGGGACCTTGGTCCAATCCACCGCGCGGTTGGTGTCCTCGACCGGGATGGTGACGAGCTTGCGCAGCACCCGCTCGAAGTCATCCCAGTTCTCCATGATGGTCTGGTAGTTGCGCTTGGCGACGTCGCGCAGGTTGCCGAGCAGGTCCGTCAGCCGCAGGTGGAGCCACAGCTCGATCGCCTTGGTGTAGGACAGGATCGCGGGCGACAGGTCGGCGCTCAGCGGCATCTCGCGCGACTGGAGGTGGAAGAACTCGGCGCCTCGGAGCGCCCGGAGGACCTCCTCGGAGCCGAGCGTATAGCGCGTCAGCTTCTTGAGGTCGTCGCCGAGCTTCTGGGTGATCACCCGGTTGACCCGATCGTCGTCCACGCCGCTGGCGCTCGTCGCCTGCCAGAGCGCCAGCTTGAGATCGAGCAGATCCTCCTGAAACGTGCGCGTGGGCGGGGAGCCGTCGGTGTTGATGTTGTCGCGCAGCAGGAGCGAGACCCGCTCCAGCGCGGCGTCCATGAGGTCGTTGGAGAAGCTCAGCCCGTGCCGCTCGCGACCCAACGCGGCCAGCGCCCGAACCGTCCCATCCACGATCCGCTCCTCGGCGCGGTGGGAGATGAAAAGCTGGATGAGGCGATCGGTGGCCTCATCCTGGCGGAGGCCACTGAGCGCCTCGATCGCCCTCAAGCGCTGATCGTTGTCCCCGCTGCCCAGGATCGCGTCGATGCGCGACATGATCGCGTCGGTCGACAGGTGGCGCAGCTGCCCGAGGGCGCTGATCACCTCCAGGTTGGAGCGGTAGCCGCCCCGCGCCGAGATGCGGTCCAGCACGGGCAGCGGGTCGGCCACCCGCATCAGCCCCAGCGCGTAAGCGTAGATGACCAGCTCGTAGGCGCTCGCGTCGTCGATGGCGTTGACGATGGCGCTGATCAGCCGCTGCTCCAGCTCACCGTCCGGCTTGTCCATCGACGCCAGCAGCGGCGCCAGCGTCCGAATGCAGGCCGAGCGCGCCAGCCGATCCTGCTCCTTGGCGAACGCCTCCATGATGCGATCGACCTGATCGGTGTCGGGCATGTCGAGCAGCGCGTGGTAGGCCGCCATCCGGGCGAAGTTGTCCTGGCTGCGCTCGGCGAGCCGGATGACCCGAGGCCTCAGATCAAAGCGGCGCAGGTTGGCGGCGGCGTAGGCCACCAGCCCCTGGGTCATCCCGTCGTCGTCGCGCTTGAGGATCTTCCGAAACCCGGCGTCGATCACCTCCAGGGCGTCGTCGTCCAGCGGCAGGTCGTCGGGGCGGTGCCCGCGGGCGTCCCCCTTGTTCTCACGCAGGACGACGTGGGCCGGGCGGTGGGCCAGGAGCAGGTGTTGGATGCCGCGCACCGCCTCCTGGCGGACCATCGGCTCGTCGTTCTCAAGCAACCCCACCAGCGGCTCGTACAGCTCCAACGGCCCGAAGTTGCTCGCCGTGCGGATCGCCGCGGTCGCCACCAACGGATCGGCGTCCGGGGCGAGCTTGACCAGCCGACGCCCCTCCAGCTCCCCGACCGAGCGCAGCGCCCGGATCGCCGTCGCCCGCACCCGCGCCGTCGCGTCCCCTGAGATGAACCGATCCCACAGCCACTCGGTGATCACCGGGCCGCCGATCTCGGCCACCGTCTTGATCAGGCGCACCCGCCCCTTCTCCGTCTCGCAGAACACCTCCCCGGTCTCAAGCACCTCCTCGGGGTCGTAGCGACGGAGGTTGCGCCCCAGGAACATCCGGGTGTAGTCGTCCTCCTCCTCCAGCGCCGAGGTGATCAGGTCGAGCAGGTCGTCCGACGCGTACTGCCGCAGCAGCCGCCTCCCCCACAACGACAAGCACCTCAGGTCCGGGCCGTGCGTGTAGCGCAGCCGCGTGACCCACTTCTCGGCCTGCGGGCACCCCAGCGTGCTCAGGTAGATCAGCGCCGCCCGCGCCAGCTCGCGGTCCTCATCCTGCTCCAGCTCCCCGGTCTGCCACGCGTTCTCCAGGATCTCCTCGACCCGCTCCAGCCCCGCCGGGGAGACCAGCTCGGTCAGCGCGTACAGCGCCACGATCTGCGCGCGGCTGCCCTCGTCGAGCGCCGCCACGATCGTCCCCTCCGCCTCGGAGAAGCCGAGGTGACCCAGGACCTCGATCGCCTGCAGGCGGACGATCTCGGGCACGTCCGTCAGGTAGCGCTTCAGCAGCACCGGCCCCGACGCGGGCAGCGTGATCCGCCCGAACGCGTCGATCACCGCCGTCACCAGATCCGGCCCGTCGTGATCGTCCATGTCCAGCACGTCCAGCGTCCGCAGCAGGAACCGGAAGATCACCTCCGAGTTGCGACACTCGCCCATCGCCCGAATGATCGCCCGCTTCTCCGGCAACCAGACGCTGAGGTTGTGCAGCTCGACCAGCGTTCGCGCCACCGCCTCGCGGTAGGGGTAGCGCCCCTCGTCGTCCACGAGGTTGCTCAACCTCCCCAGCTCCAACAGGATGCGCGCTCGCGCCTCGTCCTGCGGGTGCATCAGGAACCGCTCCTGAAGCTCCTGGACCTGCTCAGGTACCTTGACATACGGGGTCGGAGAGGGATGTGAATCCATGCGCTGCTCCTTGGGGGTCTTCGCGTGAAACGTCTTGGGCGTCATGCTGACGAAAGGGGCCATGATCTTGTAGTATACCCAACCTCAAACGCGCAAGCCTCCTCCTGCCACATCCGCAGGCCGACGCTGGCGCACAGAAACCAGGGGATCCACCTCCGTGCCCGAATCACGCCAGGCCCTCAAGCTCGCCTTGTTGGACTTCATCGAACGCGGCCAGGGCCGCTTCGAGGCGCTCGCCCTCCGGCTGTTCGCCTACCAACACCGACACAACCCGGCGTACCGGGCCCACTGTGAGCGTCGCGGCGCGAGCCCCGACCGCGTCGCGCGGTGGACCGAGATCCCCACCGTCCCGACCGACGTGTTCCGCCACGTCCCCCTGTTCTGTGGACAACCATCGGAGGCCACCGTTGTGTTCCGCACCAGCGGCACCACCAGCGGTCGCCGGGGCGAGCACCACCTGCGCTCCTTGACGGTCTACCACGCCAGCGCCCTGCGCGCGATCGACACCTTCCTGCTGCCCGATGGCCCCCACCGCCCAGCCCTGATGCTCGCCCCCCCGCCCGAGGCGCTCCCCGACTCCTCGCTCAGCAGCATGCTCGGCCTCATCGCCCGCGAGCGCGCCCCGGACGCCCTCTTTGCCTGGAACGACGACGGCCTCGACCTCCCAGGCGCCCTCAACTGGCTCACCGACGCCTCCCGCCGCGACGCCCCGGTCCTCCTGTTGGCGACCTCGTTCGCCCTCGTGAAGCTGTTCGACGCCATGCCACACCAGCGCCTCACCCTGCCGCCCGGCTCCATCATGATGCCCACCGGCGGCACCAAGGGGCGCACCCGCGAGGTCACCGCCGCCGAGATCGAGGCGCTCGCCGAGGAGCGCCTCGGCGTCGCGGCCGACCACGTCGTCTCCGAGTATGGGATGACCGAGCTGGGCTCTCAGTTCTACGACCCCCGGCTCGCCGAAGCGCTCGCAAGAAAAGACGCATCGCCTGCCTCCGACTCGCCTCGGCTCTCCGGCCCGCCCTGGTGCCGGGTCACGGTGCACGACCCGCTCACGCTCGCCGAGGTCCCCCTCGGTGAGCCGGGGCTCCTGCGGTTCACCGACCTGAGCAACCTCGACAGCGTCTGCAGCGTGCAGACCTCGGACCGCGGGCGCCTGCTGCGCTCCACGCCCCAGGGCGATACGCTGACCCTGCTGGGCCGTCAAGCCGGGGCTCGCCCCCGAGGCTGCTCGCTGCTGATCGAGGAGATGCTGACGTGACCGACCTCCGCGAGGCCGCCGCCCACGCTCGCCGCTGCGCCCAGGCCTGGAGCGCTCGCCCGGTCGAGGAGCGCGTCTACCTCCTCACCGGCTGGGCCGCCACCTGGATCAACCCGCTCGCCTCCAGCGACCGGATCGACGCTGTCCATGAGATCGCCCAGGGCTGTGGCCTCTCGGTCCCCAACGTCGCCTGGGGCATCACCACCACCTGCGACGCCGCCCTGAGCGGCCTGGAGACCCTGCTCACCGCCAGCCTCGGCGATCTCCGGCGCCTCGGCGACTACCCCACCGGCGCCGAAGGCTTCCCGGTCCGCGCGCTCCCGATCGCCCTGTGTGGTCACGTCTGGGCCTCGACCCTGCCCACGTCCGGCTGGATCCCCGCGCTCGCCTCGCTCGCGCTCGGGAGCGCCGTCCTCATCAAGGCCCCCCGCCCCGCGCTCGCCGCCGCCGAGCACCTCGCCGCGTCACTCGCCGAGTTCGACCCGCTCCTCGGCCAGGCGGTCGCCGTCTCCTCCTGGACCGGCGGCAGCGCGACGGACGCCGAGCTGGTCGAGCTGTGCGATGGGATCGTCGTCTCCGGCGGGAGGCAGGCGGTCGATCGCTACGCCGCGCTGTCGCTCGCGCGCCACCGCGGCGCCATCCCCTGCGTCGCCTTCGGGCCGGGCGAGAGCCTCGCCGTCGCCCCGGTGGACGCCGGAGAGCCCGATCTGGACACCCTCGACGCGCTGGCGCTCGACGTCGCCGCCTACGACCAGCTCGGCTGCCTCTCCCCCACCGCGCTCTGGGTTGAAGGCGCCGAGCGCGTCGAGCCCTGGGCCGCGGGCCTGGCCAGCGCCCTCGACCGCGTGGCGCTGGAGCTGCCGCGCGGCGAGGTCCCTGATGACGCCGCTGCCGCGATCATGCAACGCCGTGGGGCGGCGGAGTTTGTCGGGCGCGTGTTCGAAGCCGCCGACGCGCTCGTCCTCCTGGAGCCTGAGCCCATCGGCGACACCCCGCGCTACCGCACCGTCCCCGTCCACACCTACGACGGCGGCCCGACGGGCCTGCGTGACGCGCTCATGGCGCGACCGCGCCGACCGCGGCTGCTCTCCGCGGCGGTCGCGGGCGGGCTCGACACGCGACAGCGCTACGCCGACGCCCTCCTCCCCCTCGGCGTCCACCGGATCTGCTCCCCCGGCATCCAGCAAAGCCCGCCCGCGACCTGGCACCATGACGGGATGAACTGGCTGGCTCAGCTGGTTCGGTTCGTCGACCTGGGGTGACCGCGATGACCTCCACCCCAACCTCCGCCTGGGCTCACCGCGCCCTCGTCGCCGTCGCCCTGCTCATCCACCTCGCCGTGGTCCTCTCGGTCGCCCAGCAGCCGCTCCGCGTCAACCGGGCCGACCCGTCCACCCGCTCCGTCATCTGGCCGCTCCACAACGACACCGTCCACCGCTTCGGACCCGCCTCTGATTTCTTCGCCGTCTACCACGCGGGCGCCAACCTCCGTCAGGGGCACACCCCCTACAGCCACCTGGAGCGCCCCCGACGCACCCCCTACTTCTTCGGGTTCCGCTACCTGCCCGTGGTCGGCCAGACGCTCGGGCGCGCCGCCACCCACCTGGAGCCGCGTCACGCCTGGTGGGGCTGGATCATCGTCTTGGAGGTGACGCTGGCGCTGTTCATCGTCGTGTTCCGACGCCGCGCCCGGGAGGCGTGGCTCCAGACCCTCGGCACCTGCCTGCCGCTCCTGAGCAGCCCCTACATGCTGGAGCTGCACATGGGGCAGTTCACCTTCCTGACCGTCTCGCTGGTGCTGATCGGGTTGATGGTGCACGGCTGGCCCGACGACGACACCGACGCCAACCCCGTGTGGACCGGCGCCGCCTCGGCCGCCGCCTTCACGGTCGCGGTCCTGCTGAAGCTGTTCCCGCTGGCCACCGCCCCGGCGCAGCTCCGCGACAGGCGCCACTGGCCTGCGCTGGGGGCCGCCGTCGCGCTGACCCTGATCACCGGGCTGGCGTTCTTCATCCCCAACCCTGAGGCCTGGGACCGCTTCTACCAGGCCAACTTCTCACGCCCCGGCGGCGGGATGAACTCGGGGAACTATGGCCTCGTCTACCTGCTCTACCTGCTCGGGAACGAGCTGCAGTGGTCGGTGATCACCGACCACTGGTGGACCTTCGTCGCCGCCTTCCGTAACGTGATCCTCGCCGGGACCGCGCTCTGGGTCCTGTTCGCGCGCGCCGAGGTCCTCCTCGGCGTCTGCCTCATGTTCCTGGCCCACTTCGTGAGCTACATCCATGTCTGGGAGCACCACATGAGCGCGCTGATCCCGATCGGCCTCGTCATGCTGGCCGTCCAGCGGCAGACGCGGCGACCCCCGCCCTGGGTCCTCGGGGTCGTCATCGCCGCCACCGTCGCGCTGGCGCTGCCGACGCTCTTTGTCTTCATCGATGAGATCAAGGACACCCGCGTGGAGTTCCCGAACGAGGCGTGGTCCTTCTCAGCGCAAGCGGCGCTGGTGCTGTGCAAAGCGCTGCCGACCGCGGCGCTCTATGGCGTGTGCGCCTGGTGGGTGGGTCAGCAGGGGTTCGGGTGGCCCCCCTCGCTGGCGTGGTCACGCCAGGAGGAGCCCCCTGAACCTGTCAGTGCAGATGGGCCACCGTGACCCCGTCTCCGCCCTCACCCTGCTGTCCCGGTCGGTAGGAGCGCACGTAGCGCGACGACGGGAGGAAGGCCCGGACCGCCCGCTTGAGCGCCCCGGTCCCATGCCCGTGAATCACGTAGACCCCAGGCTCGTCGGCGTGGTAGGCGGCGTCGAGGAACAGCTCCAGGCGCTCGATCGACTCATCGGCGCGCAGACCGCGCAGATCGACCGTGTTGCTCGGGCTCTGGGGCGGCAGCACCACGACGCCGCCCTCCTGCTCCGCGGCCCCGGCCCCGTAGGGCCGCTTGGCGGTCGCGCTCTGCTCCGCGGCGCGCTCGGGGCCTTCGGGGGAGACGTAGATGTCATCCAGGCCGATCGACGTCCGGATCGAGCCGATCTGAACCGCGACCTTGCCGTCGTTTTGCAGCTCCAGCACGCTCCCGGCCCTCTTGAACGGCAGCACGAACACCTTGTCGCCGACCTGAAGCTCCTCGGTCCGCACCTGACGACGTCCCTGCGCCACCTTCTCCCGCTGACGGCGATCTTTGTGCCGACCGACCTTCTCCTCCAGCGCGTCGAGCGCCTTCTGCGAGGCCTGCACGTCGTCGTGGGTGATGGTGTCCGGGCTGTCGGCGCTCTGGAGCACCTTGACCACGTCACGCACCGCGTCGCGCGCCGTGTTCAGCTCATCGAGCGCCGCCTGCACCTCCTCATCGACCCAGGCGCGCTGCTCCCGGCGCAGCTTGTCCAGCTCACGCTCCAGCCGCTGCTCCAGCTTGCGCGCGTCCTGGCGTGAGTTGCGCGCCCTCGCCAGCTCGCGGTCGAGCCGATCCTGGGTCTTCTCCAACTGCTGAAGGATGGTCTCGATCTCCGCCTGCCCAAGCCCCTCGGACAGCTCCTGAGCGCGCGTCAGGATCGTGTCGGCGAGCCCGAGGCGGCGCGCGATGCGGATCGCGTACGAGCTGCCCGGCAGCCCCATCGACAGCCGGTAGGTCGGCGAGAGCGTGTCGATGTTGAAGCCCACCGCCGCGTTGACGAACATCGTCGACTTCAGCGCCAGCGTCTTGACCCCTTCCAGGTGGGTCGTCACCGCCACCATCGCGCCCCGGTTGCCCAGGTACTCCAGCAGCGCCGTCGCCAACGCCGCCCCCTGCGCCGGATCGGTGCCGGTGAACAGCTCGTCGAGCAACACCAGCGACTCCCCGTCCACCCGCGCCAGGAAGCTCGTGATGTTGGTCACGTGCCCCGAGAAGGTCGACAGATCGCGCTCGATCGACTGCTCGTCGCCGATGTCGGTGAAGATCCCCTTGAACATCGGGATCACACAGCCCGGCCTCGCGGGCAACAGCAACCCCGCCCGCGCCATCAGGCTGCACAGCCCCAGCGTCTTGAGCGTGACCGTCTTACCACCCGTGTTCGGCCCCGAGATCACCAACACCCGCTGCCGCTTGCCGTCCTTCTCCGTGTCGCCCAGGATGATGTCGTTGGCGATCACCTCAAAGGGCTTGTCGCTTTCCTGTGACTTGTAGGTGAGCATGGGGTGCCTCACCTCGCGCAGATCCACCGCCCCCTCGCTCGACAGCGCGGGGCGGTTCGCGCCCAGATCGATCGCCACCCGCCCCATCGCGCTGGTGACGTCGAGGTAGGTCAGCAGGTCCACGTTGGCCATCAGCGTCCCCGCGTGCTGCGCGACCATCCGCGACAGCCGCGCCAGGATCCGACGCTCCTCCTCCTGGACCTCCATCTGCGCCAGGCGCAGCTCGTTGTTCATCTCCACCAGCTCGGTCGGCTCGATGTAGATGGTCTGCCCCGAGCCGCTCGTCCCGTGCACGATCCCCGGGACGTTCCCTTTCTCCCCCGCTCGAATCGGGAGGACGTAGCGATCCTCTCGGAGGGTGTAGAAGTCGTCCTGAAGGAAGGTCTGAAAGTCGCTGCTCTTGAGGTAGCCGTCCACCCGCCGACGGAGCCGGTCGTTGTAGTTGGCCACTCGTCGCCGGAGCGCGCCCAGGTCCGGGCTGGCGTGATCCGCCAGCTTGCCGGACGGGTCAAACGCCTTCTCGATCATGTTGACCAGCTCGGGCGTCGAGATCAGATCGTCGCCCACCTGCGCCAACAGCGGCGCCACGTGCGCGCGGCTGCGAAAGTAGGTCTTCGCCTCACCGGCGACCCGCGCGCAGGACGCCACCTCCAGCAGATACTCCCCGTCCAGCACGCCCCCACGCTCCACGTGGTGCAGGAACCGCCCGATCGGGCTCAGCCCTCTCACGGGGGGCGCCTGATCGGTCGAGATCAGGCGCTGGACCTCCTCCACCTCACAAAGGCGACGCTCCACCGACTCGCGGTGTTGGAGCGGCGGCAGCTGCGTCGCGATCGCCTGCCCCTGATCGCTGGCGCAGTGCCGTGACAACCTCTCCAGCAGCCCTCGCCACTGCAAATCGTCCAGGCTCTTGGGGGGCAGATCCACCCCGTGTGGCCCGTCGTAATCTTCATCGAGCACCGCCAGCGTCTCGCGCATGATCGAGACATAGGAGCGGAAGCTCTCCGGGTCGTACTCGGGACCCGACGTGTCGTTCTTCTGTTGTTCAGCGTCCATGATCGCTCTCCACCACGCTCAGGGCAGCGCAGGGACGATGATCACGTTCTGACCAGGCCCCCCCGCGCCTATCTCCACAAAAAGATCACGTTCGTTGGATACCCCAACGCTCACCTCGTAGGGCTCATCGGCCCAACCCGTCTGCTCCGGGCAGAGGGTCGGCCCCAGCTCGTACACCGTGATGACGTCGCCGGGCTCGATGAGCGCGTCATCTTCAAAACCAACCATCACGAACCCACCGCGCCCGCCCAACGACACGAAGCCTGTCGTCGTGCAGTCCGCGTCCGGCTCACCGAGCAACAACGCGGGGTCGTTGAACATGTTGTCGTCCCCCTGGAGGTTCGACTCCCACACCCGCGCCACGAAGCGCTCCGCCTCGCCGGGCTTGCGCAGCCCGACCGCGTCCAGATCCGCCCCTGGCGTGTTGCCCGTCGAGACCGAGCTGGCGTCCTCGATCAAGAGGCGCTCGAACGTCGGGACGCACACACACCCCTGAACGCAGCGCCCTCCGGCGCAGTCGGCGTCGGTGCTGCACTCGGCCGCGCAGGCCTGACAGAACCCGCCCTCCTGGCACAGCTCGCCCATCGGGCACTCGGAGTTCGCGACGCACGACGTCCCACCGTCGAGGGTCACCTGAACCGAGCGGGTCACGTAGCACGCCCCGGTGTCCGCCCAGGCCGTCAGGGTGTTGACCCCGTTGCGCAGCGGCACGCCGCTCACGACGCTCTCCGCGGCGTCGCTCAAGACCCCTGAGCTGAACCCCAGGGTCTCGTTCTCCACCGTCACGACGACCTCACCCTCCAGGTCGGTCGCCACCCGCACCTCGATCTGAACACCCGCCTCGATCGCATCGACGTCATCGGCGGGCGTCAGCACGTCACCCTCCTCCGGCGACAGGAGCAGCAGCGATCCCTGCTCGCACACGCCCACCTGCCCGGTCGTCCCCGCTGTGCCTGCTGTCCCCGTCGTGGTGTTTGAGGTCCCGCCGCCGGTCGCCCCGGTCGTGCCGCCGGTCGTCCCGCCACCGGTCGCGCCGCCGGTCGTCGCGCCGCCGGTCGTTCCATTGTTTGGGGACGCCTGGGGGCCCTCGTCGCCGTCGTCCCCACACGCGAGGAGGGTCACCCCGGTGAGGGCGAGGAGGACAAAAACGGGTCTCATGACCGCAGTGGACGTGCGACTTCGCATGGCTTCAATCGGGTTTGGTGGTGGTGGTCAGCGACGAGCGCCCGGAGGCGCGTCCAGTCGAACGAAGGCGAGCAGGCCGCCCTGGCTCGCCCGAGGATCCTGGGAGCGCCGGACACCCAACCGATGCGCTGGGTCGGCGAGCCCCTGGCCGTGGACACAAAATCCTCGACCGGACCCGGGTCTGGCGCAATCTAAGGAGGCGATCGCGGTTCGTCAACGCCCAACGCGTGGGATTGTCCAATTCAACCCTGGCGCAGGTGTTGGAGGTCGAGGATGTCACAGGGGGTCAGCTTCTGAAAGCTGACCTTGACCTTCTTGCGCTCCGAGACGTCGAACCCGTTGGCGTCCTCAGCCTTCATGTGGCGCTGCACCTCCAGCTCGGCGATCGCCGCCGCGGGGAGCGCGTGCGCTTCGCTCGATCCATCCGGGCGCGTCCAGGTCACCGTCAGCGGATCCGTCCCTTCGGTGATCGCGATCGTCACCCTCTCCACGCCGTCCAGGGACTGGAAGGTGCGCGAGTAGATCCCTTCGGGGACGCGATCGTGGTTGGTGATCGTTCGGTAGAGCTTCATTCTACAACATCCTTTCGTGTATGCTCGGTCGTGGCACCGCACGTGAGCAGGCCCATGGTTATCCCAAGGCTCGACGATCTCTACACCCTTGTCTACAACAAACGAGGGGATCCGTGTGGCTTGAGGCGAGAACCGCAGGTGCTCGCCCATCAATCACGCGCCGCCGATCTCGACGATCTGCTGGACGCCCTCTCCTCAAGCGACGACCTGCTCACCCTGCTCGGCGCGCTGCACCTCGCGCCCCGCTTCGCTCACGTCGCCGAACCGAAGCGCTCGACGCTCTACCACAGCCTCCAGGATCACATCCACGACGACCGCGTCCACATCTGGTCCTGGGGCGAGGCCTCCTACCAGCACAAGCGCTTCGAGGTCGCGACGTTGGCGGCTGAGGCCGCGGTGCGAATCATCGAACACGAGGTGCGGGCGCAGCGGAGCACGGATCTGCTCGCCCCCACGCCGCCGCGCGCGCCCAGCCCCCCGCTGGAGCTGGGCGCGCGCCTCGCGGAGCTGCTCCGGCTCAGCTTGAACAACCCCGCGGGCGCCGGGCCGGTGCGCGCTGTCTTCAACGCGTTTCGCCAGCTGGCCTACAACCGAGACGACAAGGAGGCGATCGCCACCCAGCTCGCCCGCTGCATGGGCGACACCGCCAACAGCCGTGAGCACGTCGCGGTGCTGCGAGAGCAGGCCACCCTGGAGTTGGACAAGGCGATACGCGCCAACCCCCTTGGGACCCGCGCCGCCTTCGAGGCGGAGCGCGATCGGGTCGTCAGCGCGCTCATCGATTCATTGAACGACGACACCGAGGACTTCCACTTCCAACGACGGGCTCGCCCCCTCCTGATGAAGCTGGCCCCCTCACGGGTCGAGGCCCTCCAGGCGAGCGGCACGCTCGAGACCGTCCCGCTGCCAGCGGCGCGCGACCTCCTCAACGGCTGGGGCTCACCGTCCGATGAGCGCGCTCGGGCGATGGCCGCGCTCGTGACCGTCGATACGGTCACCCACGCGCTCAACTCCGACGACCCCGAGGCGATCATCAGCGCCGCCTGCGTCGTCCCGCTGATGAGCCCCCCTGTCCCCTGGCGCGAGCTGGCGCAGCTCCTCAGGCGCGCCATCGCCCACCCCGGACACATCGAGCGGCGCGACCCTCAAGGGCGCGTCCACCGAATCCAGGTCGGCGCGATCGCCTCCGATCGCCTCCTCAAGCTGCTCGCGCCCCACATCCGACAGGAGCAGCCCGAGGCCGCGCAGCTGTTCCTCGACGGCCTCGATCAGCTCCTCAACAACACCCCGCTCCAGGGGCGGCTCACCCAGGAGCCCATCCGTCGCTACCTGCGCGAGATCCGCTGGCTTCGCGGCTCACTCCAGGCGGCCCTCCAGGATCGGCTCATCGCCTACGCCCGCGACCCCAGCCGCTCTCCGTCCAGCCGCTTCGCCGCCCTGCTCGCCGACCGCCGCCCCGAGGCCGACGCCTACGCCTGGGAGCTGCTCACCTCACCCGACGCCCCCGCCGGGCTGCGGGTCCTGATCGGCTCCCACGTCCACACCTGGTGCCCCGATCGGGTCACGGCCCTGGTCGACGCCAGCGAACACCGCTGGCCCCTCCTCCCGGGCTCGGATCCCGACCTCCCCATCTGCGAGCCGGGGCGGAAGGTCCCGCTGGACTGGCTCATCGCCGCGCTGCGCGGCTCCGAGCACCGACACATCACCTTCTCCACGGTCCGCAACCTCGGGGCGCGCTTCAACCGCACCTCCGACACGCCCGACACCGCGCAGCTCCGAGACCGCCTCCTGCGCCGCATCGACCCACCGCTCCTGAACACGCTGCGCGATGTCCTCGACGCCCCGACCGAGCACGACCCGCCCTACTGGAGCGCCGCGGTCTGCCTCGCCCTCGCGGGCCACATCGAGGATGAGGATCGCCTCGTGCACTTCGCCGTCGAGCACGGCGCCTGGACCCGCATCGACCCGACGAGCGACGCCTTCCTCGACACCAACCTCCTCGATCACCTCGTCTTGAGGCCGCTCCAGTACCCCGACCCCCACCACATGCTCGAACCCTACCTGCTCGCTGGCTTTGGCCCCGAGCACACCCGCCGCCTCGTCGCCAAGGTCTTCGTCGGGCTCAGCCACCAGGCACGCCGCGACGGCCTCGTCCAGAGCGCCCGGCGCGCCTGCCGCCTCGCGTCTCAGCTCGATCCGCTCAACCTCGCCGCCCGACGCGGCGAACGCCTTTGAACCCGAGGAGCCTGTGTCAACCAACCTGATCAAGAAGAGCTACGATCTGCTCAAGCACGTCCCGGGCGGCAAGCGCCTGTTCAGCAAGATGGTCGGACGCGCCGCGCCCTACACCGGCAACATCAAGGGCGAGGTGCTCGACATCCGCCCCGGCTACGCGCGCGTCCGCCTCGCCGACCGCCGCGCCGTGCGCAACCACCTGAACTCGATCCACGCCATCGCCCTCGTCAACCTCGGCGAGCTGGCCACCGGGCTCGCCTTCATCTACGGCCTCCCGGACAACTCGCGCTGCATCCTGACCGGCATCTCCGCCGAGTACATCAAGAAGGCGCGGGGCACGCTCATCGCCGAGGGCACGGCCCCCATCCCCGAGACCTCCGAGCGGGCCGAGTACACTGTCCAGGCCGAGATCCGCGACGCGCGCGGCGAGGTGGTCACCCGCGTCACGGCGAGGTGGCTGATCGCCCCGGAGTCGCCTCGATGAACCCCACCGCGTTCGCCCACTCCACCGTCCGGTTCGCCAGCTTCGTCAACAGGAGCGCCCGCAGCTGATCCAGCTCGTCCTCCGTCAACGCCCCAGCGAGCCGCGAGGCGTAGGTCGGGCGCCCCTCCGAAGGCTCGGCGAACCACCGCTCGATCAGCTCACGGCTGAGCTGCACCCGCGTCGTCAGCCGCTCCAACCGACCTGTCGCCGACAGCCCCGCCTGCTGAAGGGCCACAAGCACCTCCTCAAGGCCCCAGCCCACCACAGGGTCGCCCTCGACCTCGTAGATCCCCTCCTCCGCCGCGATCCAGCGCGCCACCAGGTCGTCGTCCAACCCCTCACGCTCCACCAACGCGTACACGCGCTGCGTGTGGCGCGGGATCGACTCCGCCAGCACCACCCAGCCCGCCTCGCCAGCCGCCGCCGCCACCGCCGCGGCGGTCTCCGCGAACCGACCACCCGCCCCGGCGAAGACGTTCCGGCCCACCAGGCGCTCCGGTCGCAGCCCCGGCTCCACCTCCGTCAGCGCTCCGGACAGCTCCTCCAACGACGCGCGCACGATTCGAGGGCGGCCCAGCTCAGGCAGCGGCTGAACCTGCTCACGGAGCGCGTCCGCGTCGGACTCCGAACGGACCGTGGCGATCACGTGCCCCTCCGGGGCGCGACGCAGCGCCTCCCAGGTCATCAGCCCGCTCGTCGCGTTGAGGTCGAGCACCACGTGGTGACGCTCCACCGCCGCCAGCTCGAACACCCGATCGCGAATGACCCCCAGGCGCTGCCCCGCCGTGCTCATGGTGCGCTGAAGCCACCGCTGCGCCGCCGGATCGGTCGGGCTCCACGTCAGGATCTCGGGCGGCGCCGTGAACCCACCCTCGACCATCGCCGCCAGCTGCGCCTCGCGGCGCTGATCAACCTGCTCCTTGATCGTGGCCTCGTAGCCCTGGGCTGAGGGTCGATAGAAGACCCGACCCTGCAAGCTGGACGGCAGGTACTGCTGCTCGACCCAGTGGTCGCGGTAGGCGTGCGGGTAGAGGTAGCCCTTGCCGTGGCCGAAGCCCTCCTTGTCCCGCCCCGGATCCTTGAGGTGGTTGGGCACCTCCCCCTCGCGCTCCTGCTCGATCGCCGCCAGCGCGTCAAAGAACCCCATGACGCTGTTGGACTTCGGCGCGGTCGCCAACACCAACGTCGCCTGCGCCAGGTGATAGCGCCCCTCCGGCATCCCGACCCGATCGAAGGCCGCCGCGCACGACTCCACCACCCCGATCAGCTCGGGCGCGGCCATCCCGACGTCCTCGCTCGCCAGGATCACCAGGCGCCTCAAGATGAACCGGGGATCCTCACCCGCGTAGACCATCCTCGCCAACCAGTACAGCGCCGCGTCCGGGTCCGAGCCCCGGATGCTCTTGATGTAGGCGCTGATGATGTCGAAGTGCGCGTCGCCCTCCTTGTCGTAGAGCACCGCGCGCTGCTGGATGGACTCCTCGGCGACCTGGAGGTCGATGACGATGCGCCCGATCTCATCCGGCGGGGTCGTCTCCACGGCCAGCTCCAGCGCCCCCAGCAACACCCGCGCGTCGCCGTTGGCGACGTTCACCAGGTGGTCCAGCGCCTCGTCGCTCAGGCGGACTCGCCGCGTCCCGTAGCCGCGGATCCGATCGCTGAGGGTCCGCGCGACCAGCCGCCGCAGATCCCCCTCCTCCAGTGACTTGAGTTGAAAGATGCGCGAGCGGCTGACGAGCGCCCGGTTGACCTCGAAGTAGGGGTTCTCGGTGGTGGCGCCGATGAGGAGCACCACCCCGTTCTCCACCCACGGCAGGAGCGCGTCCTGTTGAGCCTTGTTGAAGCGGTGGACCTCATCCACGAACAGGATCGTGCGCTGCTCCCAGCTCTCGCGCCGCTCGCGCGCGACCTTGATCGCCTCACGCAGGTCCTTGACCCCCGCCAGGACGGCGTTGACCGAGATGAAGTGCGCTTGCGTCGTGTTGGCGATGATCCGCGCCAGCGTCGTCTTCCCTGTCCCTGGCGGGCCATAGAAGATCAGCGACGAGAGCTGATCCGCCTCGATCGCGCGGCGCAACAGACGACCCGGGCCTACGATGTGCGCCTGGCCCACGAACTCGTCCAGCGTCTTTGGCCGCATCCTCGCGGCCAGCGGCGCCTCCTCCTCCAGCTTACGCTTGTTCTGCCAATCCAGCAGACCTCCCATGGGCCTCACCTCCACGGCCAGCAAATGGACGCAGCAGTGTAACCCACGCGGGGCGCATCTGTACAGAGTTTCAGATTGTACGGTGAAGTCAGGGCGGCGGGACTCGAACCCGCGATCTCCTCCGTGTGAGGGAGGCGCTTTGGCCACTAAGCTACGCCCCGAGGCGAACACGTCGTCGCGCTCGGTGAGAGGACCGGGTGGGATTCGAACCCACATCAGACGGGTTAAGAGTCCGTCGCCTCACCCTTCGGCCACCGGTCCTTCGCGCCCGCCTCTCGGCGAGCCCAGTCGGGGTGGTGGGGATCGAACCCACGACTTCCTGGTTCCAAGCCAGGCACGCTACCACTGCGCTACACCCCGTTGATCCTGTCGTTCGCGCCTGGGCTTGAGCCAGGCGCAGTGGAGCTGGTCGGGATCGAACCGACGGCCTCCTGCGTGCAAAACAGACGCTCTCCCAATTGAGCTACAGCCCCATGTGCGCGCCGTGGGGACGGCGCGGAGTGAACCGGGCAGGGATCGAACCTGCACATCTCCTCGTTCGTAGCGAGGTGCCTTATCCAG
>PBBL01000074.1 GCA_002716585.1 Myxococcales bacterium
GATGGCGCCGCCGCGGGTGCGGAACAGCACGAGCGGGACGCCGAGGATCTGACGCGCCAGCAGGCCGCGCCCCAGCTCGTCGGAGGCGCAGGCGATGTACCAGTAGTCGGTCAGCCGGGCCACGGAGGTGTGGCCGGTGCCGGGGGGAGGGTTCAAGCGGATCTCAATGGACATGGGGGTCTCCTGACCTGGTTCAGCGCGGCAGCGCGACCTCCGCGCGGAGGAGGCGAACGCGGGTCGCGCCCATCGGGGCGGGTATCGGCACCTCGGAGGCCATCTGCGCCGGGGTCATCAGCGCGGCCTCGGTGAAGCCCGCCGCGAGCACGGCGCGGCGAGCGTCCTCGGCGGTCTCCAGCGGGGTGTGGACCGAGCCTCGCGCGAACGCCGACAAGGCCACCCGGAAGGCGTGGGCCACCAGCGAGCGGTTGACGTCGCTGTTGAGGCTCATGTCGCTCAGGTAGACGCCGCCCGCCTCCGTCGCGCGCAGCATCGCGGCGATCCGTCGCCAGATCCCGTCCACGGCGTCCTGGGGGAAGTAGTTGATCAGCCCCTCGGTGATGACCGCCGTGCCCTTGCTCGGGTCGAGCAGGCGCCCGGCGACCCCGGCGACGCTCTGCGGGCCGTCGTCGTGGAGGGCGTTGAGGGTGACCACGTGGTGGCCGCCGCGCATGAGCCCGGCCTCCTCCAGGGTGGCGCGCTTGAGGGCGGCCATGTCGGGCAGATCGCCCTCGACGTAGAGCAGGCTGGAGCGGAAGCGGCGCTTGAAGCGCCACCCGCGCGGTGACAGCCCGGCGGCGATCTCGATCACCTGCGACACCTGCCCGGACGCGATCGCCCGGGTGAGGATGTGGTCGAGGATGAGGTGCCGCTGTATCAACATCTCGTTGAGGTTCGGGCCACCGGTCAGCGCGGTGTAGAGGTCGTTGAACGGGCGCAGCAGCGTGTGCAGGCGCCGCCCCTGATCGGTGGCGAGCGCGTCGGTGGACAGGCCGTTGGCATGCCAGACGGTGCCGGTGTAGTGGGCCGTGGGGCTGATGCGTGAGGTGTCCATGGCGCTCCTCGCTGACGTCCTCCGGCCGCGGGGCGCGGTCGGTGCACATGAGGTATGCCCCAGACGGGCTCGAACATGCAAATGAGCCGCGATCTCTATTGAACTCCGAGGTCATAGGATGGTAGAGCGTGCACGCCCGCGCAAACGGGCGTGCACACCCCATCACAGGGACTCACGAGTCGAATTCAGCCAGGAGAGGGAGTCGATGCGTCAGAGCGGCTTGTTGCTTCACCCCACCAGCCTCCCAGGACCCGAAGGGATCGGCACACTCGGCGCCGAGGCGCGCCGGTTCATCGACGCGCTGGAGCGCGCCGGTCAGCGCTGCTGGCAGCTGCTGCCGCTCAACCCGACGGGGCTCTACAACAGCCCCTACATGACGTCGAGCGCGCTGGCGGGCAACCCGCTGCTGATCGACCTGGAGAGCTGCGTCGAGGCGGGCTGGCTGGAGCGCGCGGCGCTGGCCGACGCGCCGGTCGGCGATCTGAACCGGGTGGACTTCGCGACGCTGCTCCCGTGGAAGGAGGAGAAGCTGGCGGCGCTGTGGCAAGGATTCAAGGCGAACGCCTCGGAGGCGGAGCGCGCGGCGCTGGCGGCCTTCCGTGAGGCAGAAGGGGCGTGGCTGGAGGAGTTCGCGCTGTTCGTGGTGTTGGGGGACGCGCACGACGGGGCGCCGTGGACGCGCTGGGCGCCGGAGCTGCGCGACCGCGACCCGGAGGCGTTGGAGGCGGCGCGCGAGGCGCACGCCGACGCGATCGACGCGGTGTGCTTCGAGCAGCACCTGTTCTTTGAGCAGTGGACGGCGCTCAAGGGCTACGCGAACGCGCGGGACGTGTCGCTGATCGGGGACATCCCGATCTTCGTGTCGCACAACAGCGCCGACGTGTGGGTGCACCGGGCGCACTTCTTCCTGGACGAGGCGGGCGAGCCGACGGTGGTGGCGGGGGTGCCGCCGGACTACTTCAGCGCCACGGGGCAGCGGTGGGGCAACCCGCTGTACCGCTGGGATCGGATGGCCGAGGACGGCTTCGCGTGGTGGGTCGAGCGCTTTCGGATCTGCTTTCGGCTGGTGGATCAGGTGCGCATCGATCACTTCCGTGGCTTCGAGGCCTACTGGGAGATCCCGGCGGACCACCCGACGGCGATCGGCGGGGCGTGGAAGCCGGGGCCGGGGCGGGCGCTGTTCGACGCGGTCACGGAGGCGCTCGGGGAGCTCCCGGTGATCGCCGAGGATCTGGGGGTGATCACCCCGGAGGTGGAGGCGCTGCGCGACGAGCTGGGGTTGCCGGGGATGAAGATCCTCCAGTTCGCCTTCGGCGAGGATGCCCACAACGCCTACCTGCCGCACAACTACCCGGGGCCGCGCTGCGTCGTCTACACGGGGACCCACGACAACGACACGACGGTGGGCTGGTACCGCGCGGCGTCCGATCGGGCGGCGCACCACGTGCGGATCTACCTCAACGTCAGCGGCCAGGAGATCGCCTGGGACCTGCTCCGGGCGGCGTGGATGTCGGTGGCGGGGCTGGCGATCGCCCCGGCGCAGGACGTGCTGTCGCTGGGGACCGAGGCGCGCATGAACACCCCCGGCGAGGCCGACGGCAACTGGGCGTGGCGCATGGCGCCGGGGGCGTTGACGGAGGAGCTGATCCAGCGGCTGCGCTACGTGACCGACCTGTCGGGGAGGCTGCCCGAGAATTGACAGGCTGGGGGCCGGTCGGCAACATGTCTGTATCGGAGTCCGATCCTGCCACAGTCGGATCGTACGAACCCACGTGGAACAGGGCGCGCTCCTGAAGGTCCAGTTCGGCGTGGGTTGTCAGTCACAGCGGGTACATGCCGAGCGGACAACCACAACCCAGGGCGATCGGCCCCTATCGGATCCTGGACCTGCTCGGCGAGGGCGGGATGGGCGTCGTCTACCGCGCCCAGCATCGTGAGCGCGGCGAGCGCGTCGCGCTCAAGACGGTCCGGGTGGTGGCCGAGCACGGCCTCTCCAACATCCGCCGCGAGATGCGCACCCTCTCGCGCCTGCGCCACCCGGGGGTGGTCCGCGTTGTGGCGACGGGGGTCGAGCAAGGCGTCCCGTGGTACGCGATGGAGCTGATCGAGGGCAAGCCGCTCGACCGCTACTGCATGGATCTGGCGCTCAAGAGCGGCGGGGTGGAGGTGTTCAAGGAGCACCTCGTCGAGCCGACGCGGATCCTGCACGGGGTCGCGAAGACGGCGCCGATCCAGCCCGGCCAGGACAAGAGCCACGATCCAGACGAGGACGGCCGCTTCAACGAGGCGGCCGGGGGGCAGCTGCCGCTGGTGCTGACCGCCATGCGGCGCCTGTGCCTGACGCTGGCCTACCTGCACGGCGAGGGGGTCGTGCACCGGGACTTGAAGCCGGCGAACATCATCATCCAGCCGACCGGGGAGCTGGTGCTGGTGGACTTCGGGGTGACGGTGCGCTTCGGGGCCAAGAGCAGCCGGGAGTCGCTCCAGGTGGGGTTTCAGGTCGGCACGGCGCTCTACATGGCGCCGGAGCAGGCGCAGGGCGAGCTGGTGGACGCCCGCGCCGACCTCTACTCGGTGGGGTGCCTGCTGTACGAGCTGATCGCGGGCCGTCCGGTGTTCGTGGGCGGCAGCGCCAGCGGGATCTCGATGCAGCACATCCTCAAGGCGCCGACGCCGCCGTCGCGCTGGGTCGAGGGGATCTCGGAGGAGCTGGAGGAGCTGATCCTGAGCCTGCTGGCCAAGCGCCCGAGCGATCGCCCCGGGCACGCCCAGGACGTGGCCAAGCGGCTGGTGGAGCTGGGCGCGGATCCGACGCCGTTTTACGAGGAGTACCCGGCGCGCGACTACCTCTACCGACCCGACATGGTGGAGCGGGAGGAGCCGCTGCGCCGGGCGCAGGATCTGCTGGAGCGCGCCAAGGAGCCCGGGACGCGGGTGGCGCTGGTGAGCGGCGAGAGCGGGGTGGGCAAGACGCGGCTGGCGATGGAGGTGGTGCGCTACGCCGAGTCGCGGGGCTTCCGGGTGGTGATCGGCGAGTGTGTCGGGGCGGGGTCGGCGGGGCAGCGGCTGTCCGGGAGCGTGGCGCCGCTGTTGCAACCGTTTCGGCCGCTGCTGCAAGCGGTGGTGGATCGGTGCCGGGAGAAGGGCCCGGAGGAGACCCGCGAGCTGCTGGGCGCTCAGGGGCGCGCGCTGGAGCTGTTCGAGCCGACGCTGGAGTCGCTGCCGGGGATGGAGGGGGTGCCCGAGCCGCCGCCGCTGCCGCCGCGGGTGGCCCGCTTTCGGCTGTTCACGACCCTGGCGCAGGTCATGGCGAGGTTCGCCCGGGTGCAGCCGCTGCTCATGATCATCGACGATCTGCACGGCGCGGACGAGCTGACGCTGGACTTCCTCGACCACGTCCTGCGCCACCAGACGATCGCCGAGGCCCCGGCGGTCATCCTGGCGATCCGGCGCAGCGAGGAGGGGGGCGACCGCCTCCGACCGCTGGTGACCCACCCGGAGCTGGAGCGCGTCGACCTGGAGCGGCTGACGGCGTCGGGGATCCACGCCATGGTGCGCGGCATGTTGGCGATGGACCACCCGCCGGACGAGTTCGTCGAGTTCCTGGTGCAGGAGTCGGAGGGGATCCCGTTCTTCGTGGCGGAGTACCTGCGCACGGCGCTGGCGGAGCGCCTCCTGTTCCGAGACGAGCAGGGGCAGTGGCACCTCGTCGAGGAGAAGCGGGCGTCGATGGCGCAGCAGATGCGCTTCGACCAGACCCTGAAGCTGCCAGTGAGCCTCCGGTCGCTGTTCGAGCGGCGGCTGCGCGATCTGTCGGACGACGCGACGGAGCTGGTCGAGCTGGCGGCGGTGGTCGGCCGCGACATGCCGGAGCCGATGCTGCTGAGCGGCATCTCGGGGCTGGAGCGCGACGTCGCGGGCGACGCGCTCACCGAGCTGCTGAACCGGCGCATCCTGGTGGCCCCGGGGGGCGACCGGGTGCGCTTCGTCCACGACAAGTTCCGCGAGGTGGTCTACCTCAAGACCGCCCGCTCCCGACGACGGATCCTCCACCGCCGGGTCGCCCGCGCGCTGCACGACGTGAGCCTGCCCGAGCAGCAGGCCGCGCTGGCCGAGCACTGGGAGCGGGGCGGCGAGCCCGAGGAGGCCCGCGCCGTCTACTTCCACGCCGCCCGGGAGGCGCTCGCGCGGCTCGCCTACGCGGAGGCCGAGGTGCTCCTGCGCAAGGGGCTGGCGCTCGCCGGTGAGGCGCCCTCGCGGGAGGTCATCCGCGCGCGGATACAGCTCGCGGGCGGCGTCCTGGCGCTCCTGGGGCGCAACACGGACGCCATCGCCGAGTACCACCAGGCGCTGAGCGAGGCGCGCGAGCTGAACGACCGCGCCAGCGAGGCGCTGATCCTCCAGCGCCTCTCCCGGGTGCTGCGCCAGCTCGGCCGCATCGACGAGGCGGAGACGGTCTGCCGCCAGGGCCTCGACATCCACCGCGACCTCAAGGCCCTCGGGCTCGAAGGGGAGGGGCTCGGACACCTCGCCGACATCCTCTGGGTCAAGGGCGACACGACCGAGGCGGCGCGCCTATACGGGGAGGCGCTCACCATCCACCGGCAGGTGGGCAACCGCCTCTACGAGGGGCAGACCCTGGGTGACCTGGCGCGGGTGTACCGACACCAGGGGCGCCTGGAGGACGCCCAGCGGCTGTACGAGAAGGCGCTGGAGCTGGTGCGCGGGCTGGGGCAGCAACGCAGCGAGGGGTTGCTGCTCGGGCAGCTCGGCGAGCTGGCCAGCTACCAGCAGGAGCTGCCCGCCGCCGTCACCTTGATCGAGCAGGCGCTGGTGCTCCACCGCCAGACGGGCGATCGCCGCCAGGAGGCGCTGGCGCTGGCCCAGGTCGGGGCGGTGAGCGCCATGCGCGGCGCCCTCTCCAAGGCGCTGGCGCTGACCGAGCAGGCGTTCGAGCTGCACGAGGGGCTCAGGGATCCCCACAGCGAGTCCCAGCTGCTGCTCCAGCTCGCGTACATCGAGGCGGCGCTGGGCAAGCGCCCGCTCGCCCGCGCCCACGCCCAGCGCGCGCTGGGGTTCTTGCGGCGCCTCGGCGAGCGCTGGGCGCAGACGGCGGCGTTGACCTGCCTGGCGCGGATCGAGCACGCCGCCGGACAGCTTGAGGAGGCCTGGGCGCTCCTGGAGGAGGCGCTCGCGCTCCGCCAGCAGGCCCGCGAGCCAGGCCCGCTCGGCGAGATCCTGGCCGCGCTGGGGGACGTGCATGCTGACCAGGGGCAGCTGCGCGACGCGCGCTCCTACTACGATCACGCCCTGGAGCAGTTCGACACCTTCGCCGACCCCGCCGGTCGCTGGCTCACCGCTCTGAGCATCGCCCGGCTGGACCGACGCACCGGGCTCGACCCCGAGCAGCTCGACGCGCGGCTGTACGAGCTGGACGTCCGCCTCGGTCAGGTCGGGCGCTCCCTGGACGTGGCGATGTGTCGGTGCGAGCGCGGGCACCTCGCGCTGGCGCTCGACCGCTCGGCGCACACCTTCATCGAGCAGGCGCGCCAGATCGTGACCCAGGCGACCGTCGAGCCCCAGAGCCCGATCGGGCGCGCGGTCGAGCGGCTCCACCAGGCGCAGCTCTCCTGGGACTACGGCAAGCCGCTCCTGCACGGCGAGCGAAGCGAAGACATCCCCGACGGGCTGCGGCGCCAGGTGACGCAGCCCACGACGCCCTGAGAGCATGGACGACGCACTCCCCCACCCATGGCTCGTGACCCACTACGGCTGGTCGCGCGATCCCCACCCCGAGCAGCGCCCGCTGCTCCACCTCCAGGATCCCTCGACCGGCGCGCAGCGCACCGTGGCGCTGAGCGGCGAGCTGGACTTCATCCGCAGCCGCGAGCGCCGCTGCGTCGGCTGGCGCGACCCCGGCCACGGGCGGCGCCCCTGCCCGAACGCCGCCCCACCGACGCGCGGCGCCCAGTGCGCCAGCTGCGAGCGCCGCAACGGCTTCAAGGCCTGCGTCATCTGCACCGGCTTTGACTGCCCCGAGCTGCCCCCGGAGGCCCGCGCGTGGTGCGAGAGCCGCCACCACCTCTACCTGGCTCACTTCGGCGGCGACACCGTCAAGGTGGGGACCGCCTCCGACGGGCGCCGCCTCGCTCGCCTCCTCGACCAGGGGCCGCTCGCCGCGGCCTGGGTCGCCCAGGGGCCCGGACCGGCGATCAAGCGCTTGGAGCACCGGATCAGCCAGCTCGGCTACCGCGAGCGGATGCGCCGCGACGAGAAGCGGCGCCTGCTCGCCAGCCCCATGACGCCCGATGACGCGAAGCGCGCGCTCCAGCGCGCGCTGGCGGACATCCAGGCGCGACTCAAGCCGACGCACCGGGCGCCGCTGGGTGACCCGGAGTTCGCGCCGTGGCCCGACATGGCGGTGGCCGCGCGCGCCTTCACCCGCCTGGAGGAGCTGATCCCGACGCCGGAGCGTCACATCGGCGGGCGGATCCTCGGCGCCAGCGGCAGCGTCCTGGTGCTCGACGACGGCGGCGAGGTGCCTGTGACGCTCGAACTCCGCGAGCTGGTCGGCGCCTTCCTGAGGCTCGATCCGCCCGGGCCGAGGTGGCGCCCGACTCGCCAGCTCACCCTCCTCTGAGGCGCTCCGGGCATTTTTGCGGCACAACCCCCTTGCCAAGACCCGTCGACGCTACTAACCTGATCAGCAAGGGTTTGCATCCCATGGGCATTGCTGAGTCTCTGCCCACATTTCCATCGGGTCCACGACGGCTGTGGCCCGATAACACCATCGCGGTTCGTCTTTTCGATGCGAGCATCGGTCTGGTGGACCGGGCATTCGTCAACTGGATCGCCGAGCGATCCCCGAGTGTTCTACAGGAGTGGAGTCATTTCCAGGCATAACTCAAAGGACAGCCGAACCGACACGCCGCGGGTCAATCGACAGATCACGATCCCGCAGATCCGTGTCATCGGCCCGGACGGCGATCAGCTCGGCATCATGTCACCGCGCGACGCCATGTCCATCGCGTACGAGAGCGGATTGGACCTGGTTGAGGTCGCCCCCAAGGCGCGCCCTCCGGTTTGCCGGATCATGGATTACGGCAAGTACCGCTACCAGCAGTCCAAGCGCAAGTCGTCCTCCAAGTCGGCGCAGGTCGAGATCAAGACCATCCGCCTTGGGGCCAAGACCGACACCCACGACCTCGAGACCAAGCTCCGCAAGGCCGAGACGTTCCTCTCCAAGGGCAACAAGGTCAAGCTGGAGCTGCGCATGAGGGGCCGCGAGCAGGCGCATGCCCACCGCTGGTCGGAGAAGCTCCTGGAGAGCGCGGAGCAGCTCTCGGGGGTCAGCACCATGACGCAGCGCCCCAACCGATCCGGGCGCATGATCACCGCGATGCTGGAGCCGCTGCGCAACCAGAACCCCAACCCCAACCCCAAAGAGAGCTCTTGATACGAACGCGCGCGCTCGCGCGCTCTCCGCCTCAACCCTCTTCACGCGACGTCCATGGATCGAGCCGTTGGTACAGCCTTCGCCGGACTCGAAGCCCTCTTCACCGCGGGTTGGTCGGTCACGGAGATCCTCTACGCGCTCCGGCGCCCCGATCAGCTCCTCCGTGACCCGCACCGGCTCCCGGTGCTGGAGGACATCGCCCAGCACGGCCTCTACAAGCCCCACCCGGACGAGGCGCAGCACGTCGAGCTGGATCGACGCGGCTGGATACACCTCCCCAACCCCTACACCCGGATCGGCGGCGGCGCCCCCGATCAGATCGTGGCTCGCATGCTCCGACCTGGCCAGCGCCGCCAGCGCCGCCTGCTGCTGATGTGCCACTGCTACGGGCTGCCCTTCCCCCGGTACATGGAGTCGATGTTCGGGCTGCGCGACCTACGCGGCTTCGACGTCGTGTACAACATCATGGGGAGCCACCACTTCGGGCCGCGCGGGCGCCTCCCCTGGCCCGGCTTCGGGCTGATGAGCCTCCAGCTCAGCCGCTCCATCGAGAACATCCGCGCGGCGATCACCGGGCTGCGCACCCTCGTCACGTCGCTGACCCACACCTTCGGGTACGAGTCGGTGTCGGTCCTCGGCTACTCCATCGGCGGGCAGCTGGCGCTCCACCTCGGCAACTGCGCCGAGGTGTCGCCGATCATCGCCTACTGCCCGGTGGCCAGCCTCCACAACACCGCGAGCAACCTCGGCCTGATGAGCGTCCTGGAGCCTGCCGTGGTCCGCGCCGTCCGGGTCGTGCGCGACGACTTCGACTTCGGCGACCTCCAGGTCCTCGACCCGCTCCAGGCCTCGCTCCAGACCGACCCGAGCAACCTCATGGTGATCGCCCAGATCCGCGACGCCATGGTGCCCTACGATCAGCTGCACCCCATACGCGCCGCCTACCCGACCGCCGAGTGGCACACCTACCCGGGCACCCACGTCTTCCCGCTCCGCCGCCGGGAGATCCACCGCCTCGTGCGCGGCAAACTGCGGAGCTTCTGATGATGCTCTCCGAAGCCGCCACGATCGCCACCGCCGGGCTGGCCGCGGTCACCCTGCTCGCCGCCGTCGCCTGGTGGCGCGCGCCCTCCACCGGCCCCAGGACCCGGCACGTCGCCCCTCTGCTCGCCCTCGCCGTCGCATGCGCGCTCGCGCTGTGGGGGCGCGAGGAGCTGGCGACCCTCTGCCTCCGCCAGGACGACGACCTGCGCGCCTGCGTGACCGAGGCCCACCGCGCCTTCCCGCACCGCGCCGAGCGCACCCGGGGCGCCCTCACGCGCCTGGTGGAGCAGAGCTGCGCCGCCGAGCCGTTTGAGCGGCTGGACTGGCTGGCCGACCACCTCCAGCGCCTGGACCGCAGCGGCCAGGACGACCAGCGCGCGCTCGCCCGCGACCTCCTCCGCCAGACCTGCCGCAGCCACGCCCCATGCTGCACCGCGCTGCTCCGACACGCGAACGACCCCGAGAGGAGCTGGTCCCCTCTGTTTCAGGCTGAACTCGACCGTTGGAACAACACGCTCCCCTGGCAGACCTGGTAGGTCACGCCTCCTCCCGGAGCGTGTCCACCACGTCCATCCAGGCGCTCGGGGTGACCCCCACCACCAGCCCCGGGCGCGCGCCCGTCGCCTCAGGCAACCCGTTGGGCAGCTCGTCGCGCATCAGCGACGCCGTGAGCGCCATCGTGAGCCCCTCATCGACGATCAGCACCGCCGCCTCCACCCCGCCCTGCTCGCCCGCGGGGAGGTCCACCCCCCAGCTCGCCGGGCGCACCAGGCCGCGCCCCTCCAGCTCAACCCCGGCGCGTGACACCTCCAGGTAGGTCGGCGCAGGGGGCATGCCTGCGACGCCAGGGGCCACGCGGCTCCTGAGCGACGCCCCGACCAGCGCCAACGCCCCCGCGCAGGCCGCCAGCGCCCCACCCCACCACCACCCACCGACAAACGCCCCCGCCGCCAACGCCCCACAGGACGACGCCGCGCCCAGCCCGACCCACACGTCGGCGCGAATCGGGGCCACGTCGCGCGGCGGCGCCAGCGGATCGAGGGGCCACCGCCTCACGGCGCCCAGGCGCGCCGAGCGCAGCCCGGGGTCCACCCGCTCCAACGCCTGCCCGACCAGCCACGCGGGCGCCGTCGGGTCGCCGATCATCGACTCCGGGATCGGGGCGCCCCAGGAGACGCTCTCCTCGCCCTCACCCGCGGCCTGGCTGACGCCTTCCCCCCCCTCCGCCTCCAGGCGCGCGCGGGCGTCGGCGACGCCTTCGCCATACAGCGCGCACCGCATCTCCCCGACCCCTATCCAGGGGAGGCCGCAGCGCAGATCGCCCACCTCCAGACGAAGCGTGAGCCGCAGCCACGCCGGGTCGCTCTCGTCGAGGCGGGCGGTCGTCTCCGGGGGCAGCCAGCAGGCCAACCCATCCACCAGCGCGCTCGCCTCGACCACCCGCGCCCACTCGGGCTCCACCGGGCGCCTCACCGACCACAGCGCCGCCGCCCCCGCCAACGCGACGGCGCTCGCCAGGGCGAGCCCGATCCAGGTCGCCGTCGCGCCGATCGGCCCCGCCAACGCGGGCGCGCTCAGCCAACCGAGCGCGACGATGGCCCAGGTCGCCCAGGTCGCCTCGGGCGTCAGCGCGCGCAGCCGCTGCGTCCGGGCCACCCGTTGCCCGACCGCGGCGCGGCGCGCTTGAAGTTCATGTTGCAGGCTGCCCAGATCATGCATGAGCGAAGATCACCTCATCTTGAGTCCGCGTGATTGTAATACCGCGGCGCGCCCCTGTCATGGAGCGCCGCCTCGGGGGGTTTGCAAACCCCGATGGATGTGCGACCCTCTCGGCGCCGCGGTGACCACCACGAGGACGCTCATCGCCTTGAACAACCTCCTCAGGGACCGCCAGCCATCTGGAGAGAGATCCATGACGCTCAACCCGACGCGACCGCTCGCCGCGCTGATCGCGCTGATGTGGCTGGGAGGCTGCGCGACCGCCCCGCCCGAAGCGCCCGCGCCGAAGCCGCCCGCGGAGACGAGCACCTCCGCGCCCGCCGAGGCCTCGCAGGCCACCACGACCGGCGCCCCCGCGCTGCCTGAGCGGCTCACCCGGGTGATGTTGGCGTCCTGCAACGATCAGGACAAGCCCCAGGACTTCTGGGGGCAGCTCCAGTCCGAGCAGCCCGATCTGTTCATCTACGGCGGGGACAACGTCTACGGCGACATCCGTAAGAAGCCCGACGGGACCATCGAGTTCCTCGACGGGGACATGGAGCGCCTCGCCGAGACCTACCAGACCCTCGGCGCCTCGCCGGAGTTTCAGGAGTTTCGCGCCAACATCCCGATCCTGCCCATCTGGGACGATCACGACTATGGCAAGAACGACGCCGGGGCGGACTTCCCGTTCAAGAAGGAGGCCGAGGCGCTGTTCCTCGACTTCTGGGAGGTGCCCGCGGACGACGCCCGCCGCCAACGCGAGGGCCTCTACCGCGCCTGGATGTTCGGCGAGGCGGGGGAGCGGGTGCAGATCATCCTGCTCGACACGCGCACCTTCCGCGGGCCGCTCAAGGAGACGCCCAGGCGCAACGCCCCCGGCATGGAGCGCTACGTGCCCGACCCCGAGTCGTCCGCGACCGTGCTCGGCGAGGCGCAGTGGGCGTGGCTGGAGGCGGAGCTGAAGAAGCCCGCAGACGTGCGGCTGCTCGTCTCGACGATCCAGGTCATCGCCGACGGCCACGGCTGGGAGCGGTGGGGGCTGCTCCCCCGGGAGCGCCAGCGGCTCTACGACACCATCGTCCGGTCCCGCGCCGCCGGGGTGGTGATCCTGAGCGGCGATCGTCACCAGGGCGCGCTCTACAGGATCACCCCGGAGGGCGGCTACCCCCTGTACGAGCTGACCAGCAGCAGCCTCAACCTCTCCTTCGGCGGCGGCGAGGAGGCGGGCCCGCACCGCATCGGCGACATGTTCGCCCCGGAGAACTATGGGCTGATCGAGTTCGACTGGGCCGCCAGAGAGATCCGGCTCAGGTTGCTTGACCTGAAGGGCGCTCCGGTCATGGAACAGAAGATCTCGATGAAAGACCTGAACTTCAAGACCCCGTGACGCCCCTCGGGTCGGCGAGACGGACCTCATGAGGGCGGCGCGGAGCTTCAATTTGTTGCCCACACGAGCAAACGGGGCTTTGATGGCTTGTGAGGATGTCAAACCCTTTGGTAGAGTGAGCCTGGTGAGGGTACGACACGAAACCATTGAGCTGTGTTGAGGCGTCCGAGGTCCAGGACCCTGCTGCCAACACGGACGACCAGTGACCATGCGCGCGGTCGTTGATGTGGTCGGTGTCCCGAGCACCTGCCAACACCTCACCTCAACCGCGCGCCCGACAAGGACCGATGATCAGAATGGAGACCGGCCTGCCCAGCCACCGTCACCGCGGTGGATTGTTGCCCACCCCCGACGAGCCCAGCGCTCCGCGTTGGACGCTCGTCCTCCTCGTCTCCTTGTTCGCCGCGTCGCTGCTCGGCTCCACGGCGAGCGCTCAGGATGACCCGACCGCTCCCACCGAGTCACCTCGCGTGACCGGCTCGATCCTCTTCAAGGACGCCCCCGCGCTGCTCGACCCGTCGGGCAGCAGCGTCAACTGGCGCGTCCCCGCGCCGGGGCTCGCCCGCGAGCCGCAGCTGCCGCTGGAGCAGATGTTCGTGGTGCTCTCCCGGAGCGACGCGGAGGCGAGCGACGAGGCGGAGCGCGTGGAGCTGACGGTCGGCGGGTACGCGGTCTCGCCGCTGACGCTCGCCGCGAGGCCCGGCGTGGCGTTGACGTTCACCAACGCGGGGCCGACCGGCTACACGCTCAAGAGCGTGGGCCGCGCGGCCATCAAGGACATCGAGCTGACCGAGCCCGGCAAGGCCGCCGAGATGACCCTGGAGAAGCCAGGGCGCTACGTGTTCCAAGACCTCCAGCACCCCTCGGTGCTCGTCTATATCGTTGTCATGGATAAGGTCGCGACGTCCTCGCTGACGCAGACCAGCCCAACCAAGGCGACGTTCGATCTGGGCTCCGTCGCGCCGGGCAGCTACCAGCTGACGACCTACCTGCGCGGCAAGCCGATCGACGAACGTGAGATCAAGGTGTCCTCGACCGGCGCAGCGCCCATCGAGTTTCTGTTGACGGGAGAAGACCTCCTCGAAGCCCTGGATTAGCGCCACCGCGCCAGGGACAAAGGCGAAGTCATTATGTTGAAATCGAGCGCTTACGTCTTCTTGCTGACCCTCGCCGGAGCCTTCGTGGTCCTGGCCGCGATGGCGATCCCTCAGGTCTTCACCGCTGACCTGAATGAGGACCTCCGCGACGATCTGTTCCGCGCTCGCGAGATGGCCCTCGACCAGTACCGCCTCAAGGCCTGGGATCAGGTCGTCGCGGCTCAGAGCGCCGCTCGGACCACGGTCGCCGACGCGGTCAGCCCCAAGCCCAAGCCCAAGCCGGAGGTCAAGGCGCCCCCGACCCCTGGCCGGGTGCCATTCCGCCGCGGGCTCCCAGCGCCCGCCCCGGAGCCGGAGCCGGAGCCCGAACCCGCCCCCGAACCAGACAAGGCCGCGATCCAGGCGTTGTCCGCCGAGCTGGCGCGCGAGCTGCGCCAGGATCTCGTCGTGATCCTCGACAAGGAGGGGAAGGTGCTCGGCCTCAACGAGGAGGAGGGGCCTGCGGCTGAAGGGGACGACCTCTCCGGGCTCCCGCCCGTCAAGGAGGCGCTCCAGGGCACCAGCCGCGACGGCCTCTGGGTCATCAAGCCCGGGCGGACCATCTACACCCTCGGCGCCAGCCCGCTCGTCGCGGTGCGCGAGGGCGAGGGCACCGTCGTCGGCGCCGTCCTCGTGGGCGACCGCCTCGACTCGAGCTTCGCCACCCAGGCCGCCGAGCGCCTCAACCCCACCAACCACCGTGGCTACAACATCGGGCTCGCCTTCGTGCACAACGGCCGCGCCTTCGCCAGCTCCGTCAACGACGGCGACCTCCGGGAGGTCGTCAGCGGCCTCGCCGACAAGGTCAAGACCTACAAGCGGCTGCCGACCACCATCGACAAGGGCTACATCGCCACCAGCGAGCAGACCACGCTCTCCGGCAGCAGCGAGATCGGCACCTTCCTCCCCGCCCTCGACGCCAGCGAGGAGGGCGGCCGCATCGGCGTCGTCGCCGTCGCCGTCCGACCCAAGATCCTCACCGACCTGCGCGAGCTGGTCCCCAAGGCCCTCGCCCTCGAAGACAGCCTCGCCTTTGAGAACGCCTGGTTCGTCGGCGGCGTCGCGTTCGTCCTGTTCCTCATTGGCCTGTTGCTGATCAGCAGCGAGTTCTCCGGCCCGGGGCGCGCGTTGGAGCGCCGCCTCCGTGAGGTCAAGCAGGACGTCGAGGGCGTCGAACTCAAGCTCCCGAAGCTGCACGGCGTCTACCGCGACGTCGGGGCCGAGATCTCGCAGATCATCACGGTGCTCCGCAAGCGCCTGGAGCACGAGCGCGAAGCCCGCCACGCCGCCGAAGACGCCATGGAGGGTGACAGCGGCGCTGGCCCGACGCTCTTCCCCGCCCCAGGCGAGCCGCTCGAGCCCGAAGCCTTCGTGCCGCCCGCCCCGGTTCAGCCCACCGCCGCGCCGACCCCCGTCGCGCCGGTCGAGCCCGCCGCGGCGCCCGACACCGTGGTCAACCCACACGCGATGAACCAGGCGCCGCCTCAAACCGAGCGCCCCAAGCCCAGCGCGCGCTCCAGCAGCAACTGGCGACGCCCTCGCGTCCCCCTCTCCGCCGCGGAGCCGAGCGAGGCGACCGAAGCCCCCATCTCCCTCGGCTCCAGCAGCATCCTCAAGCCGCTTGAGTCGGAGAACCAGGTCCCCATCGCCCTCAACTCACGCCTGGACCTCCAGGCGCTCCCCGACAATGAGCCCGAACCCGAGCGGCTCCCCTCCCGAGGCGTCACCCCGGAGCAGCTGCCCGACCGCGACACCGAGGACAAGGTCGAGGACTACACCCTCGACATGCCTCGCGACGAGCTGGCCACCCTCTTCCGCACCCTCTCGTCCGACGACGACGAGGGCACCCCCCCGAGCCGGACCGAGACCTCGCCCTACGGCGTGGACGACCCCTCCGACGACGTCCCCGAGAAGGGCTGGACCAACCTCGGCCTCTCCGCCCTGGAGGAGTCGTTCAGCCAGTCCATCAGCAACAGCACGAACACCGCGGCCTCCGCCCCTCCGCCGTCCTCGTCGCGACCGGCCGCCGCGGCTCAGGCGGGCTCCGCCGCCAGCCTCCTGGAGACCCTCAAGCAGCGCAGCGCCGCCGCGCCGTCGAGCCGCCCCGCCCGAGCGCGGACCCCCTCCGCGAGCCGACCCTCGCTCATCGAGGAGTCCACCCAGGTCAAGCGCGTCAACCCCGCCGACCTCCGCAAGAGCGCCGAGCACGGCGCCATGCCTCGCGCGCCCGAGAGCGGCTCCGGCATCCATAAGCTGAGCGGGATTGAGCAACAGGAGCTTCGGGAGCTGTACCAGACCTTCGTCGAGACCAAGAAGAGCTGCGGGGAGCCCGTCGAGGGGCTCACCCTCAAGCGGTTCGCCAAGCGGGTCATCGCCAACCGCCGCAAGCTCATCCAGCAGTACAACTGCCGCACGGTCCGCTTTCAGGTCTACGTCAAGAACGGCAAGGCCGCCCTCAAGGCCACCCCCCTCAAGTGATGCCAACCGGCGCCGCGACCCGGCGCAGCCACACGAAGTGCTCGACGTTCCCCTTCGGCCCGTGCACCTCGCTGTCCACCTGACCGAGCGGCTCCAGCCCCAGACCTCGGCAGCTCTCCACCACCTCGTCGATCGTCTCCTGGCGAACCTGCTCGTCCCGCACCACGCCGCCCTTGCCCACGCGCCCGCGCCCCGCCTCGAACTGCGGCTTGATCAAGATCACCAGCTCAGCCCCCTCCGCGAGCAGCGGCAGCACCGGCGGCAACACCTTGGTCAGCGAGATGAACGAGCAGTCGGCCACCACCAGCTCGATCGGCTCGGGGACCGCGCCCGGGGGCAGCGCGCGGACGTTGGTGCGCTCCAGGTTGATCACCCGCTCGTCTTGCCGGAGCTTCCAGGCGAGCTGCCCGTACCCGACGTCCACGGCGTAGACCCGCGCCGCGCCCCGCTGCAGCAGGCAGTCGGTGAACCCCCCCGTGGACGCCCCGACGTCCATCGCGACGCGGTCGGTGACGTCCAGCTCAAAGGCGTTGAGCGCCCCGTCCAGCTTCAACCCGCCGCGGGACACGAACGGGTTCTTGTCCCCGCGCAGGTCGATCTCGGCGTCGGGATCCACGCGGGTGCCTGGCTTGTCGATGCGTTGATCGGCGATGAAGACCTGACCGGCCATGATCCGGGCGCGGGCTCGCTCGCGCGACTGAACCAGGCCCCGGTCCACCAGGAGACGGTCGATGCGTACACCCTTCGCCATGGCTCAGGAGCGGCGCGCTTCGATGAGCGCGGCGATGGCGTCCAGCAGCCACCCGCGCTCCCCGAGCGACGCGGCGATCGCCCTCGCCTCGGCGGTCAGCCGCGCCGCCTCATCACGGCAGGCGGCCTCACCCAGGCGGACAGCGAGGTTGACGGCGTCCTCGTGGGGATCACCGGTGGTCTGGGCGTCGGGGGCGGCCCGACGCTCGATGAAGTCAAGCAGGTCGTCGGTGACCTGAAACGCGCGACCGATGAGGCGCCCGTAGCGCTCCAGCTGCGCGCGCTGCGCCTCGGTGGCCGAGGCGGCGATCGCCCCCCCGAGCGCCGACGCGCGAAACAGCGCCCCGGTCTTCATCGCGTGGAGGCTGCCGAGCAGCTCCAGCGACGGCTCCTCCTGCTCGGCGCGCATGTCGTGCTCCTGACCGCCGTCCATCCCCGAGGCTCCGGCCGCCTCAGCCACCAGCGCGACGAGCCGCACCCGCGCGTCAGGGGCCAGCGGCTGATCAGGCCAGGTCACGACCCGGAACGCCTCCGTCAAGAGCGCGTCCCCGGTGAGGATCGCGGTGGCGACGCCATAGCGGACGTGCACCGTGGGCCGACCGCGGCGCTCGGCGTCGTCGTCCATGGAGGGCAGGTCGTCGTGGACGAGCGAGTAGGCGTGGATCATCTCCAGCGCGCAGGCGACCGGGAGGGCGTTCTCCGCCGGGGCGCCGAGCGCCTCACAGGCCGCCAGCGTCAACACCGGGCGCATGCGCTTGCCGCCGCCGAGCACGGCGTAGCCCATCGCCTCGGCGAGCCGAGGCGGCACCGGCCCGTCGGCCCCCTCCAGCCGCTCGCTCAGGTGACGGCCGAGCGCCGCGTCCACGAGCCCGCGCAGGCGCGCCATCTCCCCCTGGAGCGCGTCATCACGCATAGCCGAGGCTCCTCTTCAGCTCGTCCTGGTACCCCTCGACGTCGCTCCGAACATCCTCCATCGGGATCCCGTCTTCAAACAGGACGCCCAGGTAGTGCTCGCCGATGACGGTCAGGTAGAGGTTCTCGTTGCGCTCCTGATCGGCGTCAAAGGGCGGGAACTGGCCCATCGGCGAGAAGGACGAGGAGCGCCCGACCCAGGCGATGAGGCCTCCATCTTTGTCAATGACAAACGCCAGCTGAACGCGGGTGCTCGTGTGGAGCGCGCGGAGCGTGTGCTGCAACCTGTTGTGATCCATGGGCCCCCTCATGTTGGCCGTTGTCCATATCCTGCCCCCTCACCACCCGCACCGTCAAGACACAGGCTCGATGAACTCGACGCGGTTGCCGAACGGATCGCGGACCTCCAGCCGCGACGCCCCAGGGATCGGGACGCTCTCCGTGATCGCCACCCCGGCGCCGCGCAGACGCTCACGCAGCGCCTGGAGGTCGCTCACCTGGTAGGCCACGTGCGCCTTGGTCTGGTGTCGATCCACCTCACCCTCGCAGCCCACGTGCACCTGCGCGTTCCCCAACTGAAGCCAGAACCCCCCGCGCCGCCGCAGCGACTCGGGCTTGGGGACCTCCTCCAGCCCCAACAACACACAGTAGAACGCCCGCGCGCGCTCCTCCTCGCCGTGAGGGATGGTGATCTGGACATGGTGCACCGCTGAGATCGTCATCGCCGCTCCCTGGTCTCACTCGCCCCTCCCGTAGGGGCGCGCTGGGTGTATACCAGCGCAAGGGGTGGATTTGCCAACGGTCCTGAACGCGATACAACAAGACCGCGATCGTGCTATGGTGCGCGCGATTGAACCTGCGCCGCGCGCTCCGCGGCGGCCTCACGGGAGCCTTGAGCTGTGGCCGACATCATCCCCTGGTTGTTCATCCTCCCCCCCTCCATCGTGACCGTGGTGGCGCTGGTCGCGCTGAGCTGGCGCTACACCCCGGCGGGCAAGGCGCAGCGACACCTCAGCGAAGGGGGGCGCCACCTCTACCGCAAGGAGTTCGAGGAGGCCGAGGCCTGCTTCCGCAAGGGGCTGGAGCTTCGCCCGGACCACCCCGCGCTGCTCGGCACGCTCGCCAGCCTCCTCACCACCCTGGAGCGGTTCGAGGAGGCCAGGCCGCTGCTGGACAAGGCGATCGCGCAACAGCCGGACGACATGCGCCTTCAGCTGGTCAAGGGGCGCTGCTTGCAGGGACAGGGGGAGGAGGAGCAGGCGCTCGCGGTCTGGAAGGCGATCCCTCCAAGCGCCGATGAGCACCTGGACGCCCAGAGCGTCATCGCCTCCTGGCACGAGGAGCGCGGCGAGCTGGACGAGGCGATCGCCGTGCTCGACGCCGCCGTCAACTCCGACGCGGGCGACGTGCACAAGCGCCGCGGCCTCAAGCGCGACCTGCGCGCGCTCAAGAAGAAGCAGCAGGCCGCGGCGACCCCCGACGACAGCGGCGACGCGGACAGCGACGCCGCCGAGGATGCCCCCAAGCCGCGCCGCAAGCGCGCCGCGCGGGCGTCGCGCGCCTCATCGAGCGGCGGCGGGGAGTGACCCCCGTCACTCCAGCTCGCCCTTCTGGATCAGGTAGGCGATGTTCATCTTGAGGATGTCGTACTTGATCCGGCTGCCTGGGTAGAGCTTGAGGACCTCTTCGCGGAACTGCCTCAGCCCCTCGCGCCAGTCCTCCTTCTCGGCCACCGTGTGAATCACGGGCAGCAGCGCCCCGTCGAGGTAGGCGCTGAAGTCGATGTCGGCCTGCTGCTCCTCGGCGGCCTTGATCACGTGGTTGACGATGGTGGTCGTCTTGACGTTGCGCTGCCGCGCGATCTGCTCGACGTCCAACCCCTGACGCATCATCTCCAGGGTGATGGAGACCGTGGCCGACACGGACGTGTCGGCGGCGGAGCGGTGGGCGGCGGCCTGCGCCCGGGTGTGCGCCTGGACCGCCTCCGAGCTGACCTCATCGGCGTCCGGGGGCTCCAGAAAGAGCGCCATCCGATCCTTGACCCCATCGGGCAGCTCGCCCTCGCCCTTCATGATCGCCACCGCCTCCGGGGTCAGGCAGAGGCTCCCGCGCTTGACCCCGAGCAGGCCGCCCTCCAGCATGGCGTCGATCACGCCGCCGATGGTCTTCTGCTGGAGGTAGCTCAACAGCCCATAGGTCGAGAGCTTGTCGAGATCCCGATCGGCGAGCTGGCGCGACTTCGAGCCCGCCAGGATCCGCACCACCGTCACCGCCGCCTCACGCTCCCGACAGCGCGCCACGCAGGCGAACAGCTTGCGCGCGATGGTCTTGAACGACTCCGAGGTCTGCTGCCGATCCGAAGGCGGCGCCTTGACGGCGCTGCCCACCACCACGCCGCCGCGACGCCGCCGCGGCGCCGCGGCCGCCGAGGCGTAGGGCGCGGGCTCGACGCAGTTGTCGCAGTGGCCGCAGCGGTAGTCGGAGCCCACCCGGGAGCCGAAGTAGCGCAGGATGTCGTGGGAGCGGCACCGGTTGGTCGTCGCGTAGTAGATGACCTGCTTGAGCTTCTGCTCCTCGAACTGACGCCGCGCGTTCAGCTCGCGCCAGTCCACCCGCAGCTGCCGCGGCAGGCTGGAGTCGAGGACCTCGATCCCGCTCTGCCCCGTCTGGCTGGGGAGCGCCACGTGACCGGCCCGCGCCAGCAGGTTGAGCGCCGAGCCCACCGCCATGTCGCTGGTCCGGCTCGGGAGCCGCCGCGCGAGCTGACCCGCGGTGAACTCGTGCGTCCCCTGCCCCAGCCGCCGCAGGAAGTTCCAGACGTTCTCGATCACCTCCTGCTCGGGGTGGGAGCTTTGGAGGAAGAAGTCGGGCACCCGCCGATCGGCGTAGCTGTACAGGAACAGGCAGTGCGACGGCTCGCCGTCGCGCCCCGCCCGCCCCGCCTCCTA
>PBBL01000075.1 GCA_002716585.1 Myxococcales bacterium
GCGTGCTGATGCTCTCGATCCGCGACACGACCGAGCGGCGCGCCGCACGCAGCGCCATCCAGCGGGCCTACGACAAGCTCAGCCGCTACGTCGAGGAGCTGGAGCAGAAGAACTTCGAGGTCGCCCGCGAGCGCAAGCGCGTCGAGGACGCCGGTCGCCTCAAGAGCGAGTTCCTGGCCAACATGAGCCACGAGCTGCGCACCCCGATGAACGCCATCATCGGCTTCACGCAGCGCGTCCTCAAGACGGGCGACGAGCGCCTCACCGCCCGCGAGAAGCGCAACCTGAACATCGTCCTGCGCAACTCCGAGACGCTGCTGAGCATGATCGACGACCTGCTCACCTACTCCCGCCTGGAGGCGGCGCGCATGGAGCTGCGCCCCGAGCACTTCCACGTCCACGAGCTGCTGGAGGAGTGCGCCGAGATCGCCCAGCAGCTCGTCGCCGACAAGCCGATCGAGATCCTGCTGGAGTGCGACCGCGACATCACCCTGGAGGCCGACCGCGACAAGCTCCGCCAGATCCTCTTGAACCTGCTGTCGAACGCCGCCAAGTTCACCCACGAGGGCTCGCTCGCCATCACGGGGCGGGTCGCCCCACCAGGGCCGCCGAGCGAGCCCGGGATGGTCGAGCTTCAGGTGATTGACACCGGCATCGGGTTGCGCGAGGAGATGTTGGGCGTCATCTTTGAAGCGTTCCGCCAGGTGGACGGCAGCCACAGCCGCAAGGAAGGCGGCACGGGGCTGGGGTTGGCGATCTGCGCCAAGCTCGCGGATTTGATGGGAGGGCGCTTGACGGTTGACAGCGACTTTGGCCGTGGGTCAACCTTCACCTTGTACTGTCCGCTGGAGCCGCCACGCCGAGGGGTGACCAACCCATCCCGTCGTGCGTTGACCGTGGACGAGAACCGGACCCCAGAGAGCGAGTGAGCCGATGAGCCGCGTATTGATCGTCGACGACAACGAGGACAACCTCTTTCTGTTCCAGGAGTACCTGGAGGACAACGGCTTCGAGGTGGTCCTGGCCCGCTCGGGCATGGAGGCGCTCAACAGCCTCGGCGAGGCGTTGGTGGACGCCATCGTGCTCGACATCCAGATGCCGGAGATGGACGGCTTCGAGGTCTGCCGCCGCCTCAAGGAGGAGGAGCGAACCAAGGAGATCCCGGTCATCTTCGTGACCGCCAAGTTCCAGGACGTCGACTCGGTGGCGACCGGCCTCTACCTCGGCGCGAACGACTACCTCTATAAGCCGGTCGAGGAGAAGGACCTCGTCGATCGGGTCACCTCGGTGGTCGGACCGGCGGCGGACGCCGAGGCGGCGATCGACGCCTCCACGGGCCTGCCAGCCTGGGGGAGCCACCGCGCCGACCTCGACGAGTACCTCAGCCGCGCGCTGTCGGTTGGCCGCGTGTCGGCGATCTGCTTCGCCGTGGGTGGCTTCGAGCAGCCCGACGCGCCCACCGACTCCGAGGCCGCCATCACCCGGATCGCGCGCCTCCTGTCGTCCCGCGCCCGCCCCAAGGACCTCCTGGGGCGGTGGGGCGAGCGCCACTTCCTCATGCTCCTGCCTGGCAGCCGCGAGGCGCTCGCCGAGAAGACCGCGGAGCGCCTCAAGGGGGAGCTGCTCGCGGTGCACCGCGAGCAGCCCTGGAGCCCCGAGCTGACCGTCACCGTCGCCGCCATGGAAGAGGGCGACTTCACCACCGTCGACGCCTTCCTCGCTCGCCTCACGGGCGAGGGGCAGGCTTGACCCCAACCCGCGAGCAGCGTCACCCTGGAGGTTCCCATGGATCCAGCCGACCGCGCCTACATGACCGAGATCCTCACCCAGCTCAAGCTGGCCCGCGACCAGAAGGCGGAGGCCGAGCGCGAGTTCGCCCTCTGGAGCGACCGCATGAAGCTCGCCAAGGAGAAGGGGGCCGAGGACCTCTACCGCGGCGCCCGTGATCGCGCCCTGCGCGCCCGCGACGCCCTCACCCGCGCCGAGAGCACCATCATGGAGCTGGAGGTCGAGCGCGACTCCTTCAAGAAGGAGGCGCGCCGCGTCGGCGAGCCCGAGCGGGTCGCCGCCGCCCAGAAGCAGGTCGAGAGCCTCAAGGGGACCGACCTCGACCCCGACATGGCCCGCCTCGACCGCATGTCCCGCGAGTCCGACGCCGATGACGCGCTCGCCGCCCTCAAGAGGGACATGGGCCTCGACTGACCCTGGATCCTCCATAACCCTCACCGAGCACGACGAAGACGATGCTGAGTGACTTCCAACGCCGCAAGCTCACCCGCCGCTTTCACACCTACGATCGCGCGCGCAAGGGCACCATCCGCTGGGACGACATCGAGCAGGTGCTCAACCAGATCCTCGACATGAGCGGCTGGTCGATGAACGCCCCCGAGCGCCAGACCTTCCTCCTCCAGGGGCGCACCGGCTGGCAGCTGCTCGCCGCCGCCGCCGACGTGGACGCCAACGGCGAGGTCGATCTGGAGGAGTGGCTCACCTTCTACGACGAGCACGTGCTCAGCCGTGGCGTAGAGAGCGATGTCCCAGGCGGGCTCCCCGACTGGCTGGACGGCCTCATCGAGATGAGCTTCGCCGCCATGGACACCGACGGCGACGGCGTCATCTCCTTCGATGAGTACCAGCGCTACCAGCGCGCCCACGGCATCGATAACTACGACATGATCGAGCAGGGCTTCGACGCCATCGACTCCAACGGCGACGGCCACATCTCGGTCGCCGAGTGGCGCGACCTCAGCATCGACTTCTACCTCGGCGACGACCCCAAGGCCGCCAGCACCTGGCTCTGGGGCGACATCTACCGCGGGTTGTTCAAGTAGGGCGCCCGGTGGGGCTCAAAACGCCTGCTCGAACCCGAACTCGAAGCTCCCCGGGAACACGCCGATCCCCGCCGGGGGGTTGAGCGGGAAGCCGTAATCGAACCGCATCACCACCTTGTCCGTCGTCGGGTTGACCACCCGACCGCCGATCCCGACGCCGTGGTACAGCGCCAGATCGGACAGGCTGGAGTCGTCCGCCACGCCGCCCACGTCGTAGAACGCCACCAGGCCGAGCTGGAACGTGTACAGCTCGATCGGGAGGGTGCGCCACTCCAGGTTGCCGCGCGTCAGCGAGCGCCCCAGGAACGCCCCGCTCGGGTAGCCGCGCAGCCCGGTGCCGCCGCCGAGGGTCGTCTGCTGGTTGCTCCGGTCGCGGAAGCGGTGGATCATCAGCACCCGCGTCGCCACGCGCCCGTGCCAGAACACCGGCGTGTAGTTGCGGATCGCGAAGGTCGTCTCGTTGTCCTGAAACTCGCTCTCCTGATACCGCGTCTCGTAGCCGACCGACGCCGCCAGCAGATCCCCCTTGCGGCTCGGGTTGTCCTCCTTGTCGCCAAACAGCCACCGGTAGATCAGCGACCCGGACATGCGCTGAAACCGGAAGGTCGAGCCCAGCTGCGGCTCGCTGTGGCTCGCTGAGACGGCGAGGCTCGGGCCGAGCCGGAAGTCCTCGGCCAGCGCGAAGGTCTCGAAGTTGCGCAGCACCACGAAGTCCGCCATGAACACCTGGTAGCTCGCCGTCGGGCCGCTGATCGTCTCCGTCCGCGGCAGCACCCGCTCCTCGAACGAGGCCACGGTCACCGGATCGGCGTCCTCCAGCTGGGAGTCCCGCTCGCCCCACTCGAACTCCTGGAAGCTCAGCCGGTAGCCCAGCGTCACGTTCTGCTTGATGTCCAGGCCGAACGATCGCGTGACGCTCGTGGCCAGCGACCCGACGCGCGTCCGCCAGTGGTAGGGCAGCTCCTCGACGATCGCCTCGGTGTCCGGGTTGTCGTACCGCCGCACCTGGCGCCCCTCGTAGAAGCGCCCGATCTCGGTCACCCCCGACGCCGACAGGTTCCAGCCCCACTTCGTGCTCAACGAAAAGAGCGGCCTCCCAAACGACACCGCCCCCTCGTACCCCTCCACCACCCCCGTCTCGCGGTTGAACTTCACCGACACCTCCTCGCCGAGCTGAAGCCGCGACCCGAGCAGGCGCGGGTCGAGGTAGCGCTCCCCGACCGAGAAGGTGTCCTGCTCCAGCAGGGTCGTCAACGCGACCTGCTTGTGCAGCCCGAACAGGTTGGTCTCGTTGAGCGACATCGCCAGGAAGGTCAGCGTGTCCCCGACGAACAGGGCGTTCCAGCTCAAGCGCAGCGACCAGATGTCCTTGGCCACCACCAGCAGCTTGACCTGGTCCGGGGCGCTCCCCTCCACCGGGATCACCAACGCCACCGACAGCAGCGCCGCGCCCAGCGCCCGCAGGTTGCGCTCCGACTCGTTGATCCGGGCATGCACGTAGGCGTCGCCCGGCTGAAGCAGCACCTCGCGGGCGATCACGTAGTCCTTGCTGGTCACGTGGAAGATGTTGAAGAGGTTCGGCCACGGATCCTCGTCCGTGAACACCTCCTCGGTCTCGACGATGATCTCCTCGATGGTGCGCCCCTCGGCCGCCGACGGCTCCAGCAGGGTCAGCCCGTGCTTGTCGAGCGCCCGCTGCACCTGCCGCCACTCAAAGGCCGACATGCGCTTCCACTCCGGGCCCGCGTCCTCGCCCATCAGATCGATGGGCGCGGCGTCGCCCCCCTCAGGGGGCGCGGGCTCCTGGGCGACCGCCGGGGCGACGAGCAGGAGCGTGAGCAGCGCGAGGAGCGCGAGCGCCGCGAGCGCCGCGTGGCTTCGGCGAGCCAGCCGCCCTTGAACCGAGGTCGAAGCGCGCATCAGTCACCCATGCACACGCCGAGGGCGCGGGCGGCCTGGACCATCTGGCCGTTGGGGTCGACGAGGTTGGGCTTGTTGATCGCGTCCTGGATGTCGCAGTCGCGCACCTCCAGCCCGCTCAGCGTCACCATCCGCCCGAACTCGCCGTCGGCCACCAGCTGCGCCGCGGCGTGGCCGAAGCGGGTGCCGAGCACCCGGTCGAAGTGCGACGGGGTGCCGCCGCGCTGGATGTGTCCGAGCACCGTCACCCGGACCTCCAGGTCGATCTGGTCGCAGACCGCGTCGGCGATCCGGTGCGCGGCGCCGCCGAGCCGCTGCCGCGACGTGTACTTGTCCTGCATCATCGAGATCTCCCCGTCCTGGGGTACGGCCCCTTCGGCCACCACGATGATCGAGAAGGTCACGCCGCGCGCCTGGCGCTCGCGGATCTTGGCCACGACGCTGTCCACCCGGTAGGGGATCTCGGGCAGGAGGATGACGTCGGCCCCGGCGGCCAGCCCGGCGTGCATGGCGATCCAGCCCGCGTGCCGCCCCATCACCTCGACGAACATCGCCCGATCGTGGCTGTAGGCGGTCGTGTGGAGGCGGTCCAGGGCCTCCATGGCGATGTTGCAGGCGGTGTCGAAGCCAAACGTGTAGTCGGTCACCGACAGGTCGTTGTCGATCGTCTTCGGCACGCCGACCACCTGAACGCCCATCTCACGCAGCCGCTGGGCGATCGCCATCGTCCCGTCCCCGCCGATCATGACGATGGCATCGATCCCGAGGTCCTCCAGGCGTTGGAGCATCAGCTTGCTGCGGTCCTCGTAGATGACCGAGCCGTCGGCCTGCTTGACCGGGTAGCCGAAGGGCTTGCCGCGGTTGGTCGTCCCGAGGATCGTCCCCCCCTTGGGGAGGATGTCGCGGACCCGCTCCAGATCGAGCGGCATCAGGCGCACTCGGGGCTCGACCAGCCCGAGGAAGCCGTCCTCGATGCCGACGACGTCGATGCCGTGCTCTCGGATGGCGGTGGTGGTGGCGGCGCGGATCACGGCGTTGAGGCCGGGGCAGTCCCCGCCGCCGGTCACGATGGCGATGCGTTTGACGCTCATGGCAGCTCTCTGGCGTGTAGACAGGGTGGCGACCGCGACAACCGCCACGGTCGATGGGTTGGGTGCTCTCTCAGCGCCGGGTGAGAGTAGCGCGTTGCGGCGTGGCTGGCAACGCCGTCAGGGCATGACCATCTTCAGCGTCGAGTACGAGCGCAGGTCCCTGGAGAGGATCGCCCGCACCAGCGTGAAGACCAGCTGGCGCCCCTGGCGCAGCAGCGCGACCGGCACCGGCTCCCGCTCGATGTCCGCGTAGCCCGTGCTCAGCTCGGCGAGGGTCAGGAGCACCGGCGCGGTGGTGTCGAGGGTCGACTGGCCCGAGTCGCGGCAGGGCTGGCAGAGGGCGCCGTCGCCGCGCCGCGAAAAGAGCAGGCGCTGCCCCTGGTCCACGGCGAGCCCGCAGTGGACGCAGTGGGTGAGCTGCGGCGCGTAGCCGCTCAGGCCGAGGAGGTGCAGGATGAAGGTGTGCAGGTCCGCCTCCAGCCGCGCCGCATGCTCCTCCTGGTGGTGCAGCCGCCGGTAGAACCCCACCAGCGCGTCCAGGATCTCGCCCTGGCCCTCGCCGTCGCGCAGCAGCTCGCGGGTCAGCTCGGTGCCGTAGCTGCCGATCGCGATCTTGTCGAAGGAGGCCTCGATGTGGCGGAAGTCCTCGACGACCGTCGACTCCTTGAGGATCGCCATCGTGTCCTTGCGGCTCCCCTCGCTGTAGGTGACGTCGCAGACGCGGAACAGCTCCAGGCTGCCCGCGAAGCGCTTCTTGGAGACCTTGCCGCCCTTGGCGATGGCGGTGCGCTTGCCCTCGTCGGCCATCAAAAAGGTGACGATCAGATCCTTGTCGCCGTACTCGATGCTGCGGAGGACGACGGCGCGTTCGGTGCGGGTGCGGGAGATCTTCATGGCTGCGCTCAGAGGCCGAGGAGGACGGTGGCGAGGTTGAAGTAGACGAGCACGCCGAGGATGTCGACGGAGGTGGTGACGAAGGGGCCGGTGGCGACCGCCGGGTCGATGGAGAGGCGGTGCAGCAGCATCGGCACGGCGGCGCCGACGGCGGCGGCGATCAGCATCCCGGTGCAGAGCGCGAGGCCGACCGCGAGGCCGAAGCGCATCGGGTTGATGTCGCCCCCCTGGAAGCTGATGAGCACCGCCCCGGCGACGCCGAGCAGCGCCCCGTAGATGAACCCGCAGAACACGCCGACCGCCAGCTCGCGCCCCACCACCTTGACGATCTGGTGGGTGTTGATCTGTCCGAGCGCGAGTCCCCGGGTGACGACCGTGAGCGACTGGGTGCCAACGTTGCCCGCCATGCCGATGATGACCGGGATGAAGGCGGCGAGCGCCGCGACCTGGAGGAGGCGCTCCTCGTAGCCCTGGATGATCCCCCCGGCGAGCACGCCCCCGATCCAGGAGGCGAAGAGCCAGGGGAGGCGGCTGCGGGTGGAGGCGAAGATGCTGCCGGTGTCGAAGCCGAACGTGGCGTCTCCGGCGCCCGCCATGCGGAACATGTCCTCGGTGGCCTCCTCGCGGATGACGTCGATGACGTCATCGACGGTGACGATCCCGACGAGGCAGTTGTTGTCGTCCACGACCGGCAGCGCGAGCAGGTTGTAGCGGGCGACCAGGCGCGCGACGGTCTCCTGATCGTCGGAGGTGCGCACGCGGGTCACCTCGGTCTCCATGACGTCGCGCAGCGGGGTGTCGGGCGGCGCCGTGACGACCTCGCGCAGCGACAGGACGCCGACCAGGTGCCCGTGGGCGTTGGTGACGTAGGCGTAGAAGACCATCTCCAGCTCGTCGTGCACGTCGCGCAGCGCCTGGATGGCCAGATCGCAGGTCAACTCCTCGCTGAGCGCGAAGAAGTCGGGGACCATGATCCCGCCCGCGGTCTCAGGATCGTATTGGAGCAGATCCTGTGCCTCGGTCATCTCCTCGCGGCTCATCTTGCGCAGGAGGGCGCTCTTGCGCTCCTCGGAGACGAACTCCAGGATGTCGGCGGTGTCGTCGCCGGGCATCTCCTCGAGGAGGGGGACGAGGGCGTCGTCGGAGAGGGCGCCGAGGAAGCCGGGCAGGACGGTGGGGGCCATCTCGCTGAGGACCTCGGCCTTCTTGTCGACCTCTTCGATGACGCGAAAGAGGCGCAGCTGCTCCTCGGGCTCGGGGATGTGCCTCAGGAGGATGGCGATGTCCGCGGGGCGGGTCTTGTCGAGGAGGTTCTGGAGGTTGCGCTTGTGCCCGCGACGCTGGAGCTTCTGGACGGTGTCGACGAGGATCCGTGTGGGGTCTTCGGGCATCATGGGATCGCCAGGGTCGGGCTACCGACCGTCAACAGGATCCGACGTCGGTCTGTGGGGGGCGCGCGGGCTTCAGTCGGCCGCCTGCTCGGCGGTGACGCCCAGCTCGTTGGCGGTGGCGGCGCCGGCGATGTTGGACTGGCCGTCGAGGATCCAGCGCGCCTTGGGGCCGTCGGCCTTGACGTTCCAGGTGGCCTTCTCAGGCCCCTTGGGGTTGAAGTCGGTGCTGGAGGTCGTCATGACGCTGATACCGAGCGCGATGCCGAGCAGCACGACGAGCGACGCGATGACGTAGGAGGGCCGGGCGGAGCCGACCGCGTCGATGAACCGATCGAAGGTGCCGCTGCGCCCGGCGCTGCCGGAGGGCTGCGCGGTGAGGCGCTTGATCAGCTGGATGTGCGGCAGGACGTGGGCGTCGCGGCTCGGCGTGGCGGCGGCCTTGACCATCTGCATGGCGGGCTTGTGCACGCGGCCGGTGTGCTCCTCGTACGACTGAATGACCGCCTCGCCGCTCAGCTCCAGCTCGCGGGCGACGTTCCTCAGGAACCCGCGCACGAACACCTCGGCGGGCAGCTCGTCGTAGCTGTCGCGCTCCAGGTGGCTCAGGGTGGCGCTTGAGATGCGGGTGGTCTGGGAGAGCTCGTCCAGTTCAATGCCGCGCTCAAGGCGAGCGCGCTTCAGCATGGATCCGGGGGTTTCCATCTCGATCTCCTCCACGGTCGCAGGGCGCGCTGCTGCCACGAAGGGTCGGTGGGGCAGGCGGGCGGCGACCTGTATCCTCTCGGGTCCGGGCGCTCCTGCGTGGGGAGGTCGCTCCGGCCGGGGTCTCTCGGGTCATCGGGTGCGTCGGGCCAGGACCGTCGGCACGGATACGGCGCACAACGCCGCATCGTTCAACCCTTAAAACATTTCCGTCACGGTGAAGTCAAGACCGCAGAGGCGCGCCCCACCAATTAACTGGTTGGCGCGAGGGGAGGACCGGTTGGTGGCCCGGTGGGCGGGCCACGCTGTGGTGAGCACATCGGTAGCCCAGGGGGGCCACCTGAGTTTTTCTCCTACTGGAGCACCTCCAGGTAGGAGCGGCAGCGATCACCCCAGTTGCTGTCGGCGCCCAGCTCGAAGCAGCGCTGGTAGTAGGCGCGCGCCTGCGGGTTGCCGCGGGTGCGCATGACCTGCGCCATGTGGAAGTGGGGCTCGACGAAGGTGGGGCACCGCTTGATCGCGGCCTCGAAGGCGCGGGTGGCGCCGATCGTGTTGCCCTCCTTGAGGTGCACCAGCCCGAGGTTGTTGTGCGCCAGGCACAGCTCGGGCTTGAGGAAGATCGCCATCTCCAGCGCTTCGCGCGCGTCCCGGTTGTTGCCGAGGTTGTAGTGGACCCAGCCGAGGTTGTTGTAGGCCAGCTCCGGCGTGTTGTAGGTCGGCTTGCTGATCAGCTGCTCGTACAGCGGCCGGGCGTCCTCCCACCGGGAGGAGGCGATGTAGGCCGAGCCGAGGTTGTTCATCGCGATGTAGAACTCCTCGCGCAGCTCCACCGCCTGCTTGAGGTGGTGGATCGCCTCGGTGTAGTTGCGCCGCCCCATGTAGATGAACCCGAGCAGGTGGTGGGCGTCCGGGTTCTTCGGGTCGGCCTCCAGCGCCAGGGTCAGCTCCCGGATGCTCTGGGGGATCTGCTTCTCGGCGAAGTAGCCCGAGGCCAGCTGGAGGTGCTTGAGGCCCTGCTCCGTGGCCTTCTTCTGCTCCTCGCTGGCAGACGCGCAGCCGACCGCGGCCAGGGCGACCAGCACCAACATCAACCACCCCAGGAGTGCGGTCCGGCGGCTCGGCGGGGTGTGGGGCTGGGGGACGAACATGGTGACGCTCCGAGTGGGTTCCTGTGGTGATCCGGCTCCGGTTGGTGCTGGGGGCGTGACGCACCGCACAGCACCTCCATGCACCGTGGAAGTATGACCCCTTCCTACCAGAGCGCCAGAAAATCACCCAAAAACCAGCGACGCCCGGCCCCCCCTGGAGGTCAGGGGGAGCCGGGCGTCGCGGCGAGGGCGAGTCGCGGGGGAGGGGTCAGCGGACGGTGATGGCGAGGATGAGGATCCCGGAGCCGTGGGGCAGGCCAGCCTGAAAGAGGGTGGTGCCGCGCGAGACGCGGACGTCCGACTTGAACTTGTCGGTGACGCCGAGGCCGAGCTTGATGAGCTGCGTGTTGGTCTTCGCGTCCTTGCCCTCGGGTCCCTTGTGGGAGACGACGAGGCGGTTGCCGCCCGGGATCGAGAACTCGTAGGAGCCCCCGGTGTTGAGCGTGGTCTGGTGCGAGGCCAGCTCCTTGAAGGTGCCGTAGGTCTCGAAGGCCCCGACGAGCTTGCCCTTGAGGTCGCTCAGCTTGGGGTCCACGCCCTTGGCGTCGGTGGTCGCGTAGATCGTGCGGATCTGGACCGTGATCGCCTCGCTGCCCTTGTCCTGGGCCTGCGCCTCAATCGGGGTCAGCAGCACCGCTGACGCGACGGCGCTCATCGCGCCGAAGGTCAGGAGCGCCGTGACGGCGATCCGCAGGGTGCACTGTGATACGTTCATGGTGTCTGTCCCCATGGCGGTCGAGTGGTCCGCCCCCGGTCAGGGGGCGGCCGTGGATCAGAGGGGCTGCTCCTCGATCTCGACGCCATCGTCCTCGTTGTTGTCGCCCTGGTCCTCGTTGTTGTCGCCCTGCTCCTTGTCGGTGGCCTTGGGGCCATCGGGCAACAGCCAGATGACCGCCGTGTTGTCGCCGCTCTCCTCCTGGAGGGAGTTGACGACCACCATCGAGTCCGGATCGGCCTGCTCCACCGAGTCCACGTAGATGTAATGCTTCTCCACCACCCGCTCAACCCGGGTCCCCGCGTTGTCGGTCGCCGCCACGCCGCCCGAGCCGGGCGAGGTGTCGATGGAGGGGGAGTCGTTCGAGTCGTCCATCACGAACAGGACGACCGCGACCGCGCAGGCGGTGGCCCCGGCCGTGATCCAGGCGCTCTTGTTCTCGACGAAGATCGCCTGGAGCCACTGGCTCAGCCGCTCGCCGAAGCCAGGCCGGTTGGCCTCGCGGGCCGCCGCCTCGCGGGCCGCCGCCTGGGCCGCGTCCTCCTGTATGGTCGAATGGATGTTGTCCCACATGCCCTCGAAGGACACCTGCGACAGCTCGAGCGCGTCCGCCTCCCGCAGCAGCTCGCCCAGGTCATCCAGCTCTCCCAGGTAGGACAGCGCGGCGCCGTCCTGCGCCAGCAGAGCTTCGGCCTCAGCCGCTTCCTGCTCGGAGACTTCACCGTCGTGGTAACGCTCCAGCAGCTCGAATCGCTCTGGCAAAGTCATGATCTATCTCAGTTGTTTTCCAGCCCAGGTGCCCATCGGCGCCGCATTGCGCCGCGTCCAGACCGCACCACACGGTACAGCCCTCCAACCCCTGGGTGGAGCCTCCTCGCCCTCTATGACGCTCCACGCCCTCTCCAGCGAACTGGAGCCTGTGGAGTCGGGGAGTAGGACGATGGCCCTCGGCAGATATTCAAAACAAGATCGAGGTGTGTTGTTTTTTCGACACTGTGGCGCCAGGCTCACGCTCACCCCCTCCTACTCCACGCCCAGGGTCCCATCCAGGTAACCCTGGAGGGCCTTCTGCATGTTCTTGCGGGCGTGGTGCAGGCGGCTCATGACCGTCCCCTTGCTCACGTTCATCGCCTCGGCCATCTCCTCGTAGCTCATCCCGTGGACCTCGCGCAGGAGGATCGCCGTGCGGTGGTTGTCGCTCAGCGTCTCCAGCGCCGCCTGCATCTGGCGGGCGAGCTCCTTACGCCGCATCACCTTCGACGGGTTGGTCCCCATGCGGCTCGGCGCCAGATCGCCGCCGCCACCCTGGTCCTCCTCGCGCTTGATGGTGTCGTCGTAGTCGACGCTGTGCACCCGGCTCGTCTTGCGCTTGTGGTCGATCCCGAGGTTGACCACGATGCGGTAGAGCCAGGTGTAGAAGCTGGACGTGCCCTTGAAGTTCGGGAGGTTGCGGTGGATCTTGATGAACGCGTCCTGCGTCAGATCCAGCGCGTCCTCGCGGTTGCGGACGACGCCGTAGGCGATGGAGTAGACCTTGCGCTGGTAACGCTCGACCAGCTGGCGAAAGGCCTCCTCGTCGCCGTTCTGGGCGCGAATCACCAGGTTTTTGTCGGTCTCTTCTTGATCCGTCACGCGCGTGCCCCAATGACCGTGTAACGCAGGTCGGGAGTCTACGCAGACCAGGGCGGTTGATTCAAGGCCCAACCTGGCAAAAGCCCACGACCCGGAGCGATCGAGGCGCCGCCCCGGTCGGCGCGCCTACCTCACAGGCGCCCCGTCGGCCACCTCGAAGACGATCGCCGTCACGTTGTCCGGGGCGCCCGCGTCGAGCGCTCCGGTCATCAACAGCTCGCAGGCCGTGGTCACGCTCGCCGCGCCGCTGAGCGCCAGGCTCATCCGAGACGGCGACAGTGGCCCGTAGAGGCCGTCGGTCGCCAACAGGAAGCGGTCCCCGGGCTCGACGCGGACCTTCGCCACGTCGGGCTGGTGCGCCGCGACCGGGCTGACCGACCGGGTCAGGATGTGCCCGAGGTGGCGCCTCTCGTGCGCCTTGAGCGGGGTCACCATCTGCTGCTGGAGCAGCTCGTTGAGCAGCGAGTGGTCCCGGGTCAGCTGCGCCAGCGCGTCACCGCGCTGGCGGTACAGGCGCGAGTCCCCGACGTGGGCCACGATCAGCTCGCCGCTGTCGGCGCGCGCGACGCACAGCAGCGTCGTGCCCATCCGCGCCAGCCGCGGCGAGAACAGCGCCTCGCGCTTGAGCGCCCGGTGCGCCTTCAGGAACGCCCGCCGCATCACCGCGCGCCCCTCCGACAGGCTCAGCCCGCGGTGCTCGTCCAGCACCGCCGCCGCCGCCTCCGTCGCCAGGTGGCTCGCGACGTCGCCGCCCGGGTGCCCGCCCATCCCGTCCGCCACGATCATGAACGCGCCGTCGGGATCCACGTGGAAGTGATCCTGGTTGTTCGCGCGGACACAGCCCACGTCGGTCCTCGCCGCCAGACGCACCAGCGCCTTGCGCTCTACGCGCCGGGGCAGTCGATCAAATGAATCCGATGTCAGTCCGCTCATCCGTTCTCCTGGGTATGAGCCTCGCTGCGTCACGTCGCGGTGTGACCCCAGCGCGGTCAAGGAACACCCCAAGCTCCACCTCCTCATGGTGCGTGATCCATGCCAGCCTCCCCAACAAGCTGGCGCGCCGGGCGCGCCTCGTTGGCCTCGGCAGCGTCGCTGCCGGGCTTCGCGCCAGGTTGACCCCCCTGCGCGCCCCCGCCTGGGGATGCGCTTGGGCGTCAGAACTGTGACAGGGGTGTCGCGGTGGGTGCCTGCTTCAGGCGTCACCACTGTGCTTTGCGACAGTGCGCGCCACAGTTTCTGACACACACCCCTGTGGTACGATGACCTCGGTCAGGTCACCTGTGGTGCGATCAACAGGACGATCCGGCTGCGGGATTCCCTGGCGGTGTGGTAGCGTTGTGGCTGGGCGTGCAGAAGGAGGCTCCTCCATGCGTTTCTCGGTGATTCAGGTGGTCCGGGCGGTGACGACGGCGTCGCTGCTGCTGTGCGGCTGCCTGAGCGACGCCCCGGACGCCCCCCCCGCCTCACCCGCCTCAACCCCACCCCCACCCGTCGCGTCGCCCTCGCCTAAGGGGCCGCTCCCCGGCGTCGCCCCCCGCGACCCCGCGCTCACCGCGCGTCTGGCCGAGGCGCTCGCCGCTCGCGGCGCGCGGTACGCGCCGCGCACCCGGCACCTGCGCGCCAGCGGCGCGCCGAAGTTCACCAACCGCCTCATCCTGGAGGACAGCCCCTACCTCCTTCAGCACGCCCACAACCCGGTGGACTGGCACCCGTGGGGCGAGGAGGCGTTCGCCGCGGCGCGCCGCGAGGGGCGCCCGGTGTTGTTGAGCGTGGGGTACTCGACGTGCCACTGGTGCCACGTCATGGAGCACGAGTCGTTCGAGGATCTGGAGATCGCGGAGTTCATCAACCGCCACTTCATCGCGATCAAGGTCGATCGGGAGCGCCGCCCGGACGTGGACAGCGTCTACATGAGCGCCGTCCAGATGATGGCGGGGCGCGGCGGCTGGCCGATGACCGTGGTCATGACCCCGAGCGGGGAGCCGTTCTTCGGGGGGACCTACTTCCCCGCCCGCGACGGCGACCGCGGCTCCCGCAAGGGGTTCCTGACCATCCTCCGTGAGCTGCGCGAGGGCTACGCCTCGGACCCCGACGGCGTCCAGGCGCGGGCGAAGTCCCTGAGCCAGCGCATGCAGGCCGCGGCGCGCCCCGCGCCGCCCGCCGAGGTCCCCGGCCCGGAGCTGATCGAGGTCGCCGCCGAGCAGCTCCTCAGGCGCCACGACCGGCGGCACGGCGGGTTTGGTCGGGCGCCGAAGTTCCCCCAGCCCGCCCTCCTCAAGCTCCTCCTCCAGGTCCACCGCCGCACCCGCGAGGACGCGCTGCGCGACGCCGTCACGCTCACGCTGCGCGAGATGGCCGAGGGCGGCATCTACGATCAGGTCGGCGGGGGGTTTCACCGCTACGCGACCGACGCGCGGTGGCTCGTGCCCCACTTCGAGAAGATGCTCTACGACAACGCGCTGCTCGTGGACGTCTACCTCGACGCCTACCAGCTGACCGGGGAGGCGCGCTTCGCCCGCGTCGCCCGGGAGACGCTCGACTACGTGCTGCGCGAGATGACCAGCCCGGCTGGGCTGTTCTACTCGGCGACCGACGCCGACAGCCTCACCCCGGACGGGCATGCCGAGGAGGGCTGGTTCTTCACCTGGACCCCGGCCGAGCTGCGGGCGACGCTCTCGCCGGAGGACGCGGCGCTGATCATCGACGTCCACGGCGTCACCGAGCAGGGCAACTTCGAGGGGCGCAACATCCTCAGCTGGCCCGAGCCGCTCGCCGAGGTCGCGCCGCGCCTGAACACGACGCCCGACGCGCTGCGCGACCGCGTGGAGGCGATCCACGCCACGCTCTACGCGACCCGGGCGCGGCGCCCGGCGCCGCTCAAGGACACCAAGGCGCTGGCGGCCTGGAACGGGCTCATGATCGGGGCGCTGGCGCGCGGCGGGCTGGTGCTCGGCGAGCCGCGCTACGTCGAGGCGGCGAGCCGCGCGGCGGACGCGGCGCTGACCCGGATGGTGCGCGGCGGGCGCCTGCGCCGCGTGGTGATGGGCGAGCGCGCCTCGCACCTCGGGATGTTGGACGACCACGCCTTCCTGGCGTCGGGGCTGCTCGATCTCTTTGAGGCGACCGGGCAGGCGCGGTGGCTTGAGGCCGCGGTGGGGCTCCATGAGCAGCTGGAGGCGCTGTTTCGCGACCCGGTCCACGGCGGCTACTTCATGACCGGCTCCGACGGGGAGGCGCTGCTGGTGCGGGAGAAGCCGACGCGGGACGGGGCGGAGCCGTCGGGCAACGCGGTGGCGGCGCGCAACCTGCGGCGGCTCGCGACGCTGACCGGGGCGGAGGTGTGGCGCGAGCGCGCCGACGCGGTCCTGGCGGCGTTCGCCAGCGAGATGAGGCGGAGGCCGACCGGGATGGCGTACATGTTGACGGCGCTGGACTACGCGCTGGACCGCCCGAAGGAGGTCGTCCTGGTGACGCGGGGGGCGGGGCCGGGCGCCGAGGCGCTGCTGGAGGCCGCGTCGCGGACCTACGCGCCCAACCGGGTGTTGGTGAGGACGTCCGAGGAGGGGAGGGGGGCGCTGGTCAAGCAGGTGCCGCTCGTGGAGGGGAAGGTGGCGCTCGGCGGCGCGGCGACGGCGTACGTGTGCGAGCAGGGGGTGTGCCGCAAGCCCACGACCGACCCCGGGGCGCTGCGCCGCGAGCTGATGACGGTCGAGCCTTACGGGGGACGGTGATGGACGCACACCTGGGGCCCTATCGGGTGATCCGCTGGCTCGGGCGCGGTGGGATGGCCGAGGTGCAGCTGGCGCTGCGGCTCGGCTCAGAGGGGTTTGAGCGGCGGGTGGTGGTCAAGTGCCTGCACGAGCACCTCTGCGGCAACCCGGAGGCGGAGCGGCGCTTCACGGAGGAGGCGCTGCTGGGCAGCCTGCTGGACCACAGCCTGATCGTGAAGGTGCTCGACCTGGGGCGCTCGCAGGGGCGGCCCTACATGGCGCTGGAGTACGTGGACGGGCTCGATCTGAGGAGCGCGCTGGCGGCGGCGGGGCCGCTGCCGCTGCCCGCGGTGCTCTACCTGGCGCGGGAGGTGGCGCGGGCGCTCCATTACGCCCACACGCTCCACGACGGCTGGGGTCAGCCGCTGGGGATCGTGCACCGCGACGTGACCCCGAGCAACATCCTGGTGTCGCGGTCGGGCGAGGTGAAGCTGACCGACTTTGGCGTCGCCAAGGCGCTGGGGCGGGAGGCGACGCGGTCGGGGATCATCAAGGGCAAGTACGCCTACATGTCGCCCGAGCAGGTCGACCTCGGCGAGGTCGGGCCGCAGAGCGATGTCTTCAGCTTGGGGGCGGTGCTCTATGAGGCGTTGACCGGCGCCCGGCTGTTCGCCGGGAACGGCCCGCTGGAGATCCTGGAGCGGGTGCGCGCCGCGAGCCGCCCGCCGCTGCCGGAGGCGCTGCGCGAGCGGTGCCCCCAGCTGGAGACCCTGCTCGCCCGCGCGCTCGCCCGGGACTGGCGCCACCGCTACGCGACGGCGCGGGCGATGTCCTTTGAGCTGTCGCGCGCGCTGGCGGCGTTGGGGGAGGTGGCGCCGTTCGAGCAGGTCGCGCAGCATGCGCTGCGCGCGTCCCAGGCGGCTTCGGGGAGGGCCGCCGCGCCCGCCGAGACCCACGAGGTGACCCTGAGCCGCGCGGTGGGCGACGACATCGCGACCCGGGACTGGCTCGTGATCGACGTGGACGAGGAGCCGGTGGCGGACAGCGTCGGGGAGACGACCAACAACGTGTATTGAGCGCGCGTTATCGGCGCCAGGTGGAGGCGAGCGGGGCGTCGTGGCGGAGCCGCGGCATGAAGTGGCGGTCGTTGCGGTAGGCGTCGTGGGTGAAGTGGGTGTGGCCGGTGTCCGGGTGCACGTAGGTCGTGTTGTACTCCATGATGACCGGGACGCGCTCGGCGAGCTGGACGACCATCGTCTCCTCGCGCTTCATGAGGCGCTCGAGGTCGGCGGAGGTCTCCGGGGCGGGGTCCTCGTCGAGGAGGATGCCCGCGAGGTCGGTCGGGTCGTTCATGCGGACGCAGCCGGAGCTGTAGTAGCGGTAGGCCTCGTTGAGCAGCTCGGGGGCGTTGGTGCCGTGCAGGTAGACCAGGTAGTTGGCGGGGTCGATCTTGAGCACGAGCAGCCCGAGCGGGTTCTCCGGGCCAGGGGGGGTGGCGCTGGGGGCGTTCCGGGTGCCCCACCACCAGGGGTAGAGGACGAGGTGGGTGATCGTGCCGTTCAGGCGCGGGGTCTGGCGCCCGGGGCGGCCCATGACGGCGTCGTAGCGCTCACGGACGCGGCCGTCGCTGACGAGCTGCACCTGGAACTGGTTGATCGCGACCCGCACGTAGCGGTCGCGGACGCGGGTCGGCGACGCATGCCAGCGGGCGAGCCCCAGCTCGATGCGGCGCAGGAGCTTCTCCGTCGGGACGTTGAGCGCCTGGTAGGTGGCCTCGTCCAGCTCGCCGGTCAGCTCCAGGCCGCGGGTGTACTGAAACGCGAGCAGCTGGTGCTGCAGCGCCTTGTCGAGCACGAAGGTGCTCGGATCGGCGATCGGCTCCCCGAGCGCGTCCACGGCCTCCGCCTCGGTGCTGGCGGTGTTGTCGTCGTCTTCGGTGTGGCTGGCCTCGTCCGGGTCGGCGTAGACGTCGATGACCGGAGCGTCCTCCTGCTCGGCGCTCGAGGGGGCGCCCTCCTCGCTGCCGAGCGACGGGTCGATGTCCTGCTCGGGGGCGTCGGAGCCGTCGTCCTCATCGACGCGGGGGGGCAGGGGGTCGCCGTTCTTGATCGCCTTCTTGCGGGCGGCGTAGGCGAGCGCCCCGGTGACGGTCGGGTGGAGCGGGGTGTCGGGGAGGAAGCCCTCCGCTTCGAGGCGATCGCGCAGGAAGGGCAGCTCGGCGTGCTCCCGCTCGGCCTTGACCCCAAGCCGGAGCCCGGGGGGCAGGGGCTTGAGGGCGCGGCGCGTGTGCAGCTCCCAGTAGAAGCGGTAGGCCTCGGTGAGGAGCCGATAATCCTCGTGGTGGGGGGCGACGCCGTCGAGCGACCGCTCAGGAGCGGTGTAGAGCCCCTCGGGGAGGGGGATGGGCTTCTCCCAGCGGTTGAGCACGGGGCCTCGGGTGGCGCGCGCGAGCTGCCAGACGGCCGAGACCAGCGCCCCGTCGATGCGGGCGGCGGCGGTCCGCGCGCGGGCTTGAAGCGTCTGGATCCGGGTGAGCTGCTGGAGCGCCTGGGGGCTGAGCAGCTCGGCCTTCAGCTCGCCGAGGCGGCGCATCCGCTCGACGTCGCCCAGCGGCAGCGGCGCGTCGATGGCGTCCTGGATCTCCTGGTGCAGCGCCTGGTGTCGGGTGAGGTGCTGCGGGAGCTGATCGGGCCAGCGCTCGGGGCGCTCGACCCCGTGGGTCCAGGCGCTCTGGGCGAGCTGCCGGGCGCGCTGCCCGGCGCGGGTGAGGCGGCCCTTGTAGAAGAACACCGACGTCTGCCCGCGTCGGGCGTAGAGCCGCTGCAACCGCTCCATATCCTCGTCCACCAGCCGGGACTCGGCCAACGCCGCGGCGGTGTCCGACAGGGTGAGGGTCCAGGGCGCCTCCTTCTGCGTGAGCGCCCCCTTGAAGTCGGTCCACTGCGTGTTGAGGCGCACCACCTCGGCGTTGCGGCTCGCGTCGGTCTCGGCGGGTGACTCGGCGCTGGGCAGCGAGGCGGGCGGCGAGTCGGGGCCGTGCGCGCAGCCCGTCAGCATCATCGCCGCCGCCAGGGCCGACGACGTCGCGGCGTGGAGCAGCTTGAAGCGGTGGTGTCTTGGCATCGGTAGACCTCGATCGGTGTGTTCGGGTGCCCCTGCTGGTGGGCAGGGGCGAGGGTCAGGTTAGGAGGGAACGAGGTCCGGGCAAGTTTTCTTTTGTTATTTCAGGGCCTTGTGTGCTACATGCGCCGCGGTTGGACGGTGCTGTGCGACCCATGCACGCGGCAGGGGTTGAGGGGCAGGGGATGTGGGTGCGGGTGGGCCGCGCACCGACTCCGGGGGGGCAGGGCGCGACCGGGTCAGGCTCGTGGGCGAGGCGAGGGGGCGCGCTGTGCGACATGTAGGACACTGTGTGGCCAGAACCTACTCATCTTCGGTGTAGGCTTCATCGTCGGGGAGGTCAAGTTTGTTCTTGTCGAGGCCGGACCACCAGGTGGTCTCGATGGAGAGGACGATGAGGGTGGACTGGAAGGTGGCGCCGGGCAGGTAGATGCCCTGGAGGGCAGGGGTGAGGCTGAAGCCGCCGGACTCGCCGGGGGAGTGGAAGGGGAACCAGTCGTAGGAGAGGCCGACGAGGTAGTAGCCGCCGCCGGTGCCGAGCAGCGACTCCTGCTCCTCGACGTTGTCGGTGACGCTGAGGCCCCCGGCGCCGACGCCGAAGCGGACGGCGAGGTGGTCCCAGGGGACGAACTGGGCGTCGAGCATGCCGCCGCCGAAGCCAGCGCTCCAGCGGTCGTCGGAGGCGAAGCCGCCACCGGCGTGGAAGCCGAAGCCGAGCCAGTCGGTGACCATCTCACCGAGGCGGAGGTTGAAGTAGGCGCCGGTGAGGGGTCCGATGGTGCCCTCGTCGTCGGAGCTGTTGGAGTTGACGGAGAGCCCGGCGCCGAGGCTGATGAAGTAGCCCTGCCGAGGGGCGGGCGGGACGAGGACCACGTCGTCGGGCGCGGCGGCCTCGGCGCCTCCGCTGTCGCCGTCCTGTGCGGAGGCGGTGGAGGCGGAGGTCGCGAGGAGAGCGGCGACCGTGATGAGCGACCAGGGAGACGGTGTCATGAGGATCCCTTTTGCCACGAGGAGCAGAGCGGTGAGCCGCGGTGGGCCCGCCCGGGTAGTTTCCATATCCAAGAACGGTTGACAAGCCCCTTCAGGTTCGTGGGGAGTGGAGCCCCGTGTGTCGCGGCGTATGTGGGTATGAGTTGATTCCGATCCATGTAGGTGCTAAATCGGTCCGCTGTGATTTGTCACGGGGCTAAGCGGGTTCCTGGATGTGAACCCAACGTCATATCATGGCAGGCCCCATCCGTCCGTTCCATGGAAGGGTGTAACGGATCCCACCTCAACCTCATGAAGGAGATCTCGTATGATCAACAGACGCTTGAGCAACAAACACCTCTTCAGCGTGCTGTGCACGGTGCTGCTGGCCGGTCTGACGACCTGGGCTGGTTGCTCCGATGACGCCGCGACGGGGGCGACGTGCGGCAGCGGCACGGTGCTGGTCGGAGGCCAGTGTGTGCCGACGGACAGCAACAGCACCTCGAACAACACCTCGAACGGAACAGGTGACGTCGTCTGTGGCACGGGCACGGTCAACCAGGACGGCGTGTGCGTCCCGGACGGATCGACCGGCACCAACTGCGGCCCCGGCACAGTGGAGATGAACGGCGAGTGTGTCCCCAGCGACGAGCCGATCGTCTGCGGTGAGGGCACGGTGGAGATGAACGGCGAGTGCGTCCCGACGGGCGACGCGGTCGTTTGTGGCCCCGGGACCGAGGACGACGGCGACGGCAACTGCGTGCCGACCTTTGACGAGATCGTCTGCGGCCCTGGGACCGAGGACGACGGCGACGGCAACTGCGTGCCGACCTTTGATGAGATCGTCTGCGGCGACGGCACGGTGGAGATGGACGGTGAGTGCATGCCGGTCAACCCGCTGGACGACGCGGACATCGTCGAGGGCACCGAGCCCAACGACAACGCCGTCGCCGAGCGCATGGGCACGCCGACCATGGTCGAGCTGGGCGGTGAGGGGGAGACCACCATCGCCAGCGGCACGATCGGCGAGCCGGACGTGATCGACTTTGGCTTCGGCGAGCAGCTGGTGCCGGACCTGGACACCTACGCGGTGAGCCTGAACAAGGGCTCCCGGCTTCGCATCGAGGCGACCGCGGTGGGCGCTCCGGCGATCGCGGCGATCGTCGAGTACGAAGCGGAGGGCGAGGGCGATGAGGAGGGTGTGCTGATCCAGCGCCTCCTGGTGTCGTTCGACGACCGCAACCCGTCGCGCGAGATCGTGGCGCCGTACTCGGGCGTCTACAACATCACGGTCGGCTTCCAGACCGACCTGCTCGACCTGTTCGGCCTGACGAACCCCTTCTTCGGGCCGTTCGGCGACGCGCAGGGCGGCGAGGACTTCTCCTACCTGCTGGCGATGACGCCGCTGGAGAACCCGGCGCCTGAGGCGCAGGACGGGGCGTTCACCTGGAACGCGGACCTGGCGATGATCCCGCAGGCGCTGCTGAGCGCGCCGGCGAACTCGCTGATCGACATCGAGATGGAGGTCAACGGGGCGCCTGGCGTCAACGGGCTCTACTGGCTGTCGACGTCGGACTACAACAACTATGATGGGAGCTACGTCAACGGGCGCCACGTGGTGCCGGCGGGCGGGCTGCTGATCACGGCCGACAACTTCTGGATCGCGGGCGCGGACTCGACCTTCACCATGAACGTCGTCCCGGTCCCGAGCGAGGATCAGGGCGACTTCGCCGTGGGCGACGTGGTGAGCGAGACCGACGTGGAGCTTGGCGTCGGCGACGAGACGAACTACACCTTCAACGTCACCGAGCCGATGGTGATCGAGGCGATGGCGGCGCCGAGTGCGGACAGCTTCGCGCAGCCCGTGCTGGTCGTGCGTGACGCCGCCTACGCGATCGTCGGCGCGTCGATCGACGCCCAGGACGAGCTGGGGACCCGCGCCTTGACGGTCGCGCTGACCGAGGCGGGCACCTACTACGTGCAGGTGATCGAGAACAGCGGCCTGGTCGGCATGGACGTGCCCTACACGGCCGACATCACGATCGACGCGGTGGCGCCGATCGTGCCGCTGAGCGACATGCCGCTGAGCGACGCCAACGCGACCGCCATGGCGACGACCGCCGGCGATCTGCTGGAGGCGGGCGCCGCGGCCTACTTCTACTTCGAGACCGCCGAGATCGCCGAGCTGGCCGCCACCGCCTCGCCGATGGCCAACCTCGACGTCGCGATGGAGATCTACACCGATCCGCTGATCGCCGAAGGGGCGGAGTTCTTCCCCGACGTGGCGGTGGACGAGGACGCCGCCGGTGAGGACGAGATCTTCCAGGCGGTCGAGCGGGCGCGCACCGTCGTGCGCCTGATCAACGTGGGCGAGACCAACGCCGACATGGGCGAGGCGACGCTGTCGGTCAGCGCCAACTTCGGGGCGATCTTCCAGGAGGAGGAGCCCAACCAGAACCAGGAGGAGGCGGGTGACCTCGGGACGCTCGGCGTGGAGCCGGTGCTCGCCGTCGGCGGCCTGATCCTCGGTGAGCAGTCCGAGGTGGTGGACTACTGGTCCTTCACCCTGGACTTCGCGGCGATCGTGACCATCACGACCGACGCCGCCGGTCTGGAGAGCCCCGACACGACCCTGACCCTCTACGACGATCAGGGGCAGGAGCTGGGCTTCAACGACGACTACCGCGCCGAGGACTTCACCTCGCAGCTCGGCGTGATCCTCTCGCCGGGCACCTACTACGTGGCGGTGGACGGCTACCTCGGCGGCGAGCAGCCGCCCTACACGATGGAGGTCGCGATCGATCCCATCGAGGGCGACGACGCCTTCTCCGTCGGCGACACGGCGACCTTCGAGGGCGTCGAGCTGGGCGTGGACGAGGATGGCTTCCTGGGCTTCGCGACCTACACGGTGCAGACCACCGAGCCGATGGTGCTCAAGGCGACCGCGCTGGTCGAGAGCGCCTCCGAGCCGATCATCCTCATCGGGAACGAGGATCTGGAGGTGATCGCCGTGGACAACAGCGGCGGCTTCAACGAGTACAGCGTCACCGTGGCGCTGCCCGAGCCGGGCACCTACTACATCCAGGTGCTTGAGGACAGCTTCGTCGTGGAGGACGTCGAGCTGATCGACCTCGAGATCGAGGCGATCGCGCCGCTGGTGCAGCTGGGCGACGCCCTCAACGCGGACAACACCATGGCGTCCGTCGTGGACTCCGACCTGTTCGACGCGGGCAACGACTCCTTCTACTGGGTTGAGGTGGAGGGCTTCGGCGACCTGACCCTGACCGGCACCCCGCTGGCCAACCTCGACGTGGCGGTGGAGCTGTTCAACGGCGTGCAGCTGGCGGACGGCGACGGCTACTTCGCCGACGTCATCGCGGACGACGGCGTCGCCGGCGAGGTCGAGACGATCGAGGCCGCCGCGGGCGGCATCCACTTCATCCGGGTGAGCAACATCGGTGACAGCGCGGTCGAGATGATCGACCTGACGCTGGCCGCGTCGCTCGACGTCCCCGAGGGGGTCGTGGACGAGGTGGAGCCCAACAACGACATCAGCATCGCCACCAACCTCGGCGAGCTGGCCGCGGGCGAGAACTACGGTCGGGGCATCATCGAGCCCGGGCCGCTCGACGAGTTCGGCTTCCCCGGACCGTCGGCCGACACCTTCCGCTTCACCGTCACCTCGCTGAGCGAGGTGGTGATCGAGGTCTCCGGGATCGGCAACAACACCGACTTCGACGTGCTGCTGCTCGACCGCCTCCAGAACAACCTGGGCACGGGCCTCAACACCCTCACCCGGGTCCTCGACCCGGGCACCTACTTCGTCGAGGTGGACGCCTTCGTCGACTTCGCCGAGTACCGCGTCCAGGTGAACGTCCGCGAGCTGGTCTGTCGGCCCGGCGTGGCGGTCTGCGACGGCGACATCGCCAACACCTGCAACGAGGACGGCACGGCGCTGGAGTCAATCACCTGCGGCGTCGCCTGCGTCGAGCTGGACAGCGGCCCGGCCTGTGACGCGGTGATGGAGGAGGAGGACAACTCCGACTTCGCGAACGCCCAGGACCTCGGCGCGCTCACCGTGGGCGCCCTCTACCCGGTTGAGGCGGAGATCGACAGCTCCGAGGCGACCGACAGCGACTGGTACAGCTTCACGCTGGAGGCGGACGGCGTGGTCACCCTCGAGACGATGCCCTCGCGCCTGATCGAAGGGGCCTTCGACACCGAGATGTGGCTCTACGACAGCGACGAGGCGCTGCTTGAGAACGACGACGACGGCGGCGAGGATCTCTACTCCATGATCGGCCCCCGGTTCCTCCCGGCGGGCACCTACACGGTGCGGGTCGAGCACTACGCGCTGGACTCCTCGACCTCCGGCCCCTACCGGCTGGAGATCATCGTGGAGACGCCGCTGTGTCCCGCGGGCGACGCGGTGTGCGACGGCGACAACCTCACGATCTGCAACGGCCTGGAGTTCGTGACCGAGGTCACCTGCGAGCTGGGCTGCATGGAGGTCGTGGACGCCAACGACGCCTGCATCCTGCCGGAGACCACCGAGATCATGTCGGCGGGCTCCTGGGAGAGCAACATCGAGACGGTCGAGATGCGTGACTGGTTCGAGCTGGAGGTGACGGAGGAGGAGCTGCCGCTGGCCGTGACCTTCTTCACCGCCCCGGGCACGGACGGGACCGACCACGACAGCAAGCTCTTCCTGTGCGACTGGGACATGTTCTCGATGGGCGCCTGCACCTACGGCTTCTTCGGCGACAACCTCGACTACGACGACGACGGGGGCGAAGGCGCCTGGTCCTCGATGACCTACACCTTCACCGAGGCCGGGACGTACGTCGTGGGTGTCGAGTTCTTCGAGAACGCGGTGCCCGCGAACTACACGCTGAACACCGAGGTGGTGGTGCTGGACGGCAACGACACGCCCGACACCGCCACGGAGGTCACGGTGCCCTACATGGAGACCATGGCGATCGACCCTGACGGCGAGGACGACTGGTACACGTTCACCCTGGACGCGGCCGCGACCCTCGACTTCTCCGTGTCCAACACGATGTTGGACACGGCGATCGTCGTCTGCGACCAGGCCCAGGTGGACGACATGTCCTGCGGCCTGTTCGACGCCAACCTCTACAGCGCGGACGCTGGCTTCGACGCGGAAGCCGAGGCGATCTCGGCGGCGGACTTCGAGGCCGGCACCTACTACGTGCTCGTCTTCGCGTTCGGCGGGGTGGGCGACTACGACGTCGCCATCGCCCCCACCCCCTGATGTCCTGAGCACATGAGGGCGTGACACCAACACGCCCTCAACCTCAAGACATCACCCACACAGCGACGCCCGCCTCATCCGAGGCGGGCGTCGCTGCTTGGGGCTGTCCTCCCGGAAAGGCGAGCCCCCGCGTCACGAAGACGTGCCACGATCGGCACGTCAGCGAGAAGGGCGCGGCCGTATCGCGCCAAAGCGATAAAAAGGATTGACTTCGCCTCGGGGGTGGCTTATATACATTTCCCTGCCTGGGGGAAACGACCTGGGCGAGGATGACATGTTACGCGCGAAAGTGGCGGAATTGGTAGACGCGCTAGGTTGAGGGCCTAGTGTCCGGTTAGGACGTGGGGGTTCGACTCCCCCCTTTCGCACTCGATGAACACGGGGTTGAGAGCAAACGCTTTCAACCCCGTTTCTCGTTCAAAACCCCCAAGGTCACCTCCCCGGGTCACCTGACGCTCTACATCTTCCTCCTCTTCACTCCCACATCCTGTCAGCAGCCTCGCGAATGGTCTCTGGGCGAAGTCCCAGGTAGTGCGCCGTCATGGAATCATCAGCATGACCCACGATAGCCTGAGCCACCACCCGGTCCATCACCTGAAGCGCCAGCGTGTTGTAGCTCCGCCGCAGCACCTGCGAGGTCACCTTCTGCTCGATACCTGCCCGTTCAGCCGCCCGGTTGAGGGCTTGGCGAAGCGAGCGGTACGAGCAGTAGCCTCCGTCCCGAGCCGGAGCGACAAGCCCCGACTCAAGACCAGGATGCTGTTTGGCGATCAGCTTGCGACGGTGGGCTTGGAGCAGCTCGACGAGATGCCCACAGAGTCCCACGACGCGAGGCCGACCGTTCTTCGGCGGCGCTTCACTCCACTCACGGCTCATGTCGCAGTAAACCGCCCGCGAGAGGGTAGCGACCCGCTCACCGAAGTCCACATCCTCCCAACGCAGCCCGAGGGCTTCGCCGCGACGGGCGCCGGTATACGCCATGATGGCGATGACCGGCCAGGCCGAAGAAGGCTTGCGACTATCAGCGGCAGCCTCAACGAGAGCCCGCAGTTCACCCGTAGAGAGCGTCCTGAGTTCCCGTTGAGGTTTGTGTTGACCCACCGGGCCGTCAAGCCGGTAGGACGGATCGGGCAGTCCATAGTCCGCGCATCCATCACGAATGAGCCGAAGCCCATCGAGCCACCATCCCCGCACGGTGCGCAGGGAGTATGCTCCGACCTTCCCTTCGATGAGCTTGCGCCACTCCACGACGTGGACGCGCTCAAGCTGGTCGAGCGGGAAGTGCCCGAGATGTGGCAGGATGTGATGGGCGAAGCGAATCATGTACTGCTCGACCGTCGAGGGTCTACACGTCGCGGCCTTTCGCTCGATCCACTGCTCGCTGTAGTCGGCGAGCGTAGGCATCTGCACCTTCTGGGCGCTTTCTTCGAGTTCGGCTCGCAGCTCTTCGAGGCGTGCGATCACCTGCGAGAGTGGGGTCTCGCGAGGCAGCGTTGCCTTTTTGACTTTCCTTCCTGTGCCCAGGGCCGTGACGGCGGTGACCCTGAGTTTCCATCGACCGTCTGCCAGACGCTTGACGCCTTCGGGCAGACGTTCCCGTTTCGTTTTCTTGGCCATTGGTTTCCTCCATGGTGGAGGACACCGGGGCCAGGGCCGACCCCGATAGTTTGTGTGTGAGCGCCCCAGAACGCAAGGCGTGGTCGATGTCGTCACAATGGTATCGAGGGAAACGTCCAATGTGTTCGACGTGCAGGCCACCTGTCTTGGCCAGTCGGCGGACGGTTCGCGTAGATACACCAAGCCGTTCAGCCGCTTGCTTTTGGGTAAGCCAGGGACCGGTGGCTTTGGCCGAAGGAGGGTTTTCGTCTGTGCCTTCAGGTCTTTGTTGTTTCATGCGACCTGCGTCTTCAATCATTGGCGATGTCTGTTGCTGCCGGTTGTCGTTGTTCGAGACCGATCCACAAACCAGCGAAGTGTCCTCCAAGAGGCGGCCAGCCAGACTTCACCCAACAGCAAACAAACTGCCCGGCATCTGAAGAACGGTTGCCTTCCCATTTCCAGCGACTGTTGCTCATCGGCGCCCTCACTGACATCTGCTTCCTGACTGCACCGAAACTCAAAGCCTCTCCTTAACAACTGCTTCTCGTTGACCGAAAAACAGGACAAGGCTCCGCGGTCTATCTCCTTGTATTTTCTTCATTTATCCGTAGGCAAGTCGTCATTTCGGTCATGACGGGTTGTGATGACGGGTTTGATGAACTCGGAAAAGGGCGCTTTGGCTACCAACTGAGCGTTCTCATCGTTGAGTTGTAGGGTCATCCAAGGCGTGTCTGTGAAGATGCTCTGGGCCGTGATCTGTTCGGCAACGGCAAAGAACCACAACCCTCGTGGAAGGGCATCTGCGTCGTAGAAGGCTGAGACAAGCCTGTGCAGTCGTCGTTTCGTAGGCACGATGCACACCACGCTCCAACGTGAGCACCCCCACAGCGACACTCCCTCGCGGCGAAACGCTGCATAAGGTTCGGCTTTGTTGCGAACAAGATACGAGGGGTTCTCACTGCCAGTATCGATCTCCACCGACAGCGCGAAACGCTGTCCTTGCGAACTCCGCATCACAGCGATGGCATCTGGCACCTGAGCGCTGGTAACGCTGCCGAGTTTCGCGCGGATGGCTCGCTCCAAGACGAAGTCTTCGACATCCACCATGACAGCGGGAGATTTTGATGCTGTAGAAAGAGCATTGAACAGATGGACAGCGCTATCATGATGGAGAAGTCCCTTGAGGAGGCTACGCGGGACGTAGAGGTCCTTTGGAGCCAGGCCAAGTCGCTCAGCAAGCAACGTTCGTCCGGCTTCCTTGAGCGTGTAGCGGTTCTCGCGCTCCAAGCACTCAACCCACACCTTGATGAGTGGCCAATCGCGAAGCTTGCGGCATATCCGCCGTCCAATGTCACGGCTCACGCCAAAATGCTCGCATATCATGCCCGTCGTGACGGGTTGCATCCTGGCGATAAAGCGTAGGACCTCAAGGTCACGCGGCATCAGACGACGCTTGCCCCTCGGCCGAGCCTTTGTGCGTTTAGCGTACTTATCTGTCACGGCCCCTCCTCAAAAAGCGGACTTGTTGGAGAGACAACCTGCCTACCGCAAACGCACCGAATCGCATGTTCAGTGCTGCTGCAATGTGGACAAGGGGCGAATGCTGATCCGGTGAATGTCATCCCACAGCGACATCGCCAGTGCCCGAGGACGCTGATCTTGTGCCCTGCTTCGCACCGTACGGACGTCTGAGAGAGAATGCGGTGCATCCAAGCTCGCCGTTGTTGCCCTCGTATGAAGTCCCAAAAAACAGCAACAGGCAGCAGGAACGCGACGATAGAGACAGCAAACAACCAGGCGATGAGCGAGGTGGTGTGCATCTCTCCGAGATAGTCAAGAAGTGCTTTGGTCATGGCAGTATCAGTTTGGGCCGCACTTTGCGGCGTTGTTTTTTTGTAACTGTTTGTTGTTCATCTACAGATGAAGCCGTCTCTTGCGACGATCGACAATCATCTAAGGGCATTGTTGTGGAATTGCTGCTCGGGTGTGGGAGTGCGATCTGCGCTTGTCTTGTCTCAAGGACCTCAAGTGGCACAGCGACAGTCCCTTGCTCCCAGGCCTCTCGGATGGATGGAGGAAGAGTATCGGCTTCCCGATTTGCCTGGTCGTAGGGCAAGTCGAGGGTCCTGATGATGCTCGCCTTACCCGCCACGCGGTCGGCAAGGAGCGCGTATCGTGGCGGAAGTCCCAGGAGTCGTTTCAGGTGTCAAGGGACGGCCTATGTGATCCGGTGAGTACGGCCAAGGTGATCCCCCTCGGGACGGCCAAGGTGATCCCCCGTGGGGACGGCCA
>PBBL01000076.1 GCA_002716585.1 Myxococcales bacterium
CGGCTCGGAGGGGGTAGGGGCCTCCTGGGGCCAGCCTTCCAGGCCGAGGTGCTCGGCGACGGCGCGCAGGACCACCTCGGGGGTGTCCTCGGCGGTGAAGAGGCGCTCGACGCCCGCCTCGTCCGCGCCCTCCGGGGTTCGGAGGGGGTGCGCGGCGCCGCCGGGCTGGCGGTCGACCAGGAACATCGGGACGAGCGCGCCGAGGGGCCGCTCGCGGAGCGCCTGGATGAGGAGCGCGGTCTGCTCGGGGCGGGCGTCGAGGGTGAGGAGGACGAGGTCGGGCGGGGCCTGGTCGAAGCGCCGGACCGCCTGCCCGGGGCGTCGGGCGTGGCTGATCTCGACCCCGTCGGGGGCGACCGCGCCGAGGGCCTCGGCGAAGTCGGCGGTGGGGCTGATGAGCAGGAGCTGAAGATCGATGTCCATGGCGCGTCCTTGCGCTCGGGTCGGGTGGGTGAGCCGCCCGGGGTCGGGGTCTGGCCTCCAGCATACCTCCGAGCGGTGAGGCGGGGCAACCGCCCGGGGTCTGGCGTGCCTCAGGTCCTGCGTTTCGGATTGACGGGGCTTGACGGGCTCTGGCGGCGGCTCATATACTGCGCCCCGCATGTGTGATCGACGCCCGCTTCATGGTGGCGCGGCGACAACTCGTAATGTCAACACGTGTTGAGCGTGTCGTGGGCTCTCTGAACCTGCGTCGCGCGGATCAACGCGGGTTCTTGCAAGCGGATGGGAGCATCATGACGAGCAACAAGGGAGCCTCCATGGGCATCGTGGATCACAAGCGCGGTGGGTTGAGGGTGACGACGGCCGCGCTGGCGCTGGTCTGTCTGGCGGCCGTCTGCGGATGGACCGGCTGCCAGGAGCCGGACTGGAACGACACGAACTACATCAAGACCCAGCTTGAGGAGGGCAACCGCCTCAAGGCGTTCGACGAGATGGTCAAGCTGCCCGATGAGAAGAAGCGGGAGCTGGTCCCGACCCTCGTCAAGCTCTACGATGAGGACAAGGACAAGACGAAGGCCTACGCCCAGCTCGCCCTCCTGCGCGACCCGCGCGCCAAGGAGGTCTACATCGACGCCCTGAAGAACGCCGCCAGCAACCAGGACAAGCGGGCGGCCGCCATCGCCCTCGGCGACATCAAGGCCACCGATCACATCCCCGACCTGATCCAGACCTTCAAGTCGGTCCCCAACGAGGACCTCCGCCGCGCCGTCCTCGAAGCCTTCAAGGCGATGCCCGACCCGGCCGAGCTGCCCCTCCTCGTCGAGATCCTCAACACCTACGACCCCGACCGCGAGAGCATCGCCTACCACGCCTACGCCTGCGAGATCATCGCCGAGGTCGGCCAGGCCACCGAGACGGTCGTGGACGCCGTCGTCTACGGGATGTTCCTCGACAACGCCAAGGGGCAGAACGTCGCCAACGAGTGCAGCGTCGCGGTCTTCAGCACCGGCAGCGCCGCCACCGACAAGCTCATCAGCATCCTCCAGGGCAAGCACGAGCGGATCAACGCCCGCTTCGCCCGCTACCCGACCTACATCGACGGCTTCAACGAGATCAAGGCCGCCGACCGCCTCGGCATGCTCCACGACCCCGCGGCCATCGACGCCCTGCTCGCCGAGATGACCCGCACCCGCGAGATGCCCCCCACCTACCGCGACCAGAAGGCGCTCCAGTGGGGCTCGAACCGCCTCCAGCTCTTTGTCTACATCGCCTCCGCCCTCGGCGACCTCAAGGCGCCCAACCTCGGCGAGACGATGAAGCCCTACATCTTCGCCGACGAGAAGGCCCTCGAGCCCTATAAGACGATGGTCGACTACGACAAGCGCGCCAAGTACCAGATCGCCGTCGGCGCCATGGACGCCATCAACCGCTCGGGCGACCGCGCCGGGCTCTCGGTCCTCTCCGAGGCGATCCAGAAGGCCAACTTCCCCGACCTGAAGGGTTTCGGCGACGAGGCCGTCTACCAGACCCGCTGGGAGGCCGCCCACCGCTACGCCAAGCTCGCCTCGGGCGCGGAGCTGGGGGCGTGGGACAAGCTCATGGAGAACGAGAAGGAGCCCCGCGTCAAAGAGGAGATGACCAAGTACAAGCCGATGATCGTCGTCGCCCAGGAGTGCAAGGACCAGGCGCCCTGCTACGGTCGCCACCTCGTCGCCAAGGACCCGATCAAGGCCGAGAAGGCCGCCTGGGAGCTGGGGCGGCTCGCCAAGGGCGGCGTCGTCGAGACCGAGCTGGCCAAGGGGCTCAAGGTGACCAACAAGGTCGTCCGCGAGGCCTCCATCCTCAGCATGTTCCGCGTCGGCACCAAGGCCTCCATCCCGGCCGTGGATGAGGCGATCAAGGACACCTCCGACAAGGACGTCAAGCTCAAGCTCAACGCCCTCAAGTACTACCTCAAGACCCGCGGCTGAGCCATCTCGCCCGTCGCCCGCCTCCCTGGCCTCCGGTGGTGCCTGAGCCTCCCGGGGGAGGGCGACAACCCCCACCCGTTCACCCGGACCGGGTGGGTTTCGTCTCCTCGGGGTCCATCGGAGCGCCACCATCGCCATGTTCAAGATTGTTGTCGAAAAGGGCCCCAGCGCCGGTCAATCCTTCCTCTCCCCCCGCGACCTCGACGAGGGGATGACCTTCAAGGTCGGGCGAGAGCCCAACAACGACATCCACCTCCCCGCCAGCTTCGTCTCGTCCCTCCACGGCGAGTTCGTCTTTCATCGGCAGAAGCTCTACTTCCGCGACATGCGGAGCACCAACGGCACCTCGCTGCACCGCGACGGCGAGCCCCCGCGCCCCCTCGACGAGAAGAACGGCCTCGTCGTCCAGCTCCTCGATCAGGATCGCCTGGAGCTGGGGTCGAGCGACGCCTCGATCACCCTCCGCATCGATCTCTTTGACGACGCCGAGGCGCGCGACGGCGATCGCCCCGCGGCCGCGGACAAGGAGGCTGAGCGCGACTCCGAGGACGGCGTCGTGCTCGCGGTCACGCGCCTTGAGAAGGTCCGCGAGCTGGAGGGGCGCTTCGCCGAGGACCCGTTGCGGGCCTCGCGGATCTACCGCGCCAGCCAGCTCATGGTCAGCAGCCTCAACCTGCGGATCGTCTGCGAGTCGGCCTGCGCCGCGATCTTCGAGCTGCTCCCGTCGGCGACCAACATCAGCCTCCTCCTCGACCAGCGGCCCCCCTCCAGCGAGACCGAGGCCGAGGACGGCGCCACCTCCACCGAGAACGCCGACTTCGTCCCCTTCCTCTCCGTCGATCGGGAGGGCAACGACGTCAGCGGCGAGCGCCCCAGCCGCAAGATCGTCTCCCAGGTCACCGAGCGGCGCGCCGCGGTCATCCTCGGCGACGCGCCCTCCATGGATCCCTCCCAGTCGATCATCAAGGCCCAGATCCGGTCGCTGATCGGCGCGCCGCTCGCGGTCGGCGAGCGGATCATCGGGGTCATCCAGGTCGACAACCGGACCAGCCAGGGCCTGTTCGCGGCCGACGACCTGGAGGCGCTGGTCGTGCTCGCCCGCCAGATGGCGCTCGCGATCGAGAACGCCCGCCTCTTTCAGCGGGTCAAGGTCGCCGAGGAGCGGCTCACCGGGGAGAACACCTTCCTCAAGAACACCGAGGCGCGCCGCTTCAAGGACATCATCGGCGAGTCCCAGCCGATGCGGGAGGTGTTCGAGCTGATCGATCGGGTCGTCGACACCCCGGCCACGATCCTGGTCACCGGCGAGACCGGCACCGGCAAGGAGCTGATCGCCCGCGCGGTCCACTACCGCTCGCAGCGGCGCGACAAGCTGTTCGTCGCCCAGAACTGCTCGGCGCTCCCCGAGAGCCTGCTGGAGAGCGAGCTGTTTGGCCACAAGAAGGGCGCCTTCACGGGGGCCGACGTCGATAAGAAGGGCCTCTTTGAGATCGCCCACGCCGGGACGATCTTCCTCGACGAGATCGGCGAGACCTCCCCGGCGCTCCAGGCGAAGCTCTTGCGCGTCCTGCAGGAGTCCGAGATCCGCCCGCTCGGGGCGATGTACCCCAAGAAGATCGACGCCCGCGTCATCGCCGCCACCAACCGGAACCTCGAAGAGGAGGTCCGCGAGGGGCGCTTTCGCGAAGACCTCTACTACCGCCTCAACGTCTTCCCGGTGCGCCTGCCGCCGCTGCGCGATCGCCGCGACGACATCCCGCTCCTGGCCGAGCACTTCCTCCAGAAGTTCTGCAAGGAGTACAACCGGCCGCTGGTGCACTTCAGCCCCGAGGCGACCCTGTTGATGAAGTCCTACCCCTGGCCCGGGAACATCCGTGAGCTGGAGAACGAGGTCCAGCGGCTGGTCATCTACGGCTTCCCCGGCGACCTGGTCCTCCCCGAGCACCTGGCGCCGCGGCTGCGCCGCGCCCAGAACCTCCTCGACAAGGTCGGCCCTCCCAGGGGAGGGCTCAAGGCGATGTTGGACGAGGTCGAGCGGTGGATCCTCATCGACACCCTGGGCAACTACGACAACAACAAAACCCGGGCGGCCGAGGCGCTGGAGATCACCCGCGAAGGGCTGCACAAGAAGCTCAACCGGTTCGGGATCTGAGCGGCGCCACTCTGGAGGTGATGATCGGTGGAGACAACCCCCAAGGTCCTGTTGGTCGACCCGAACCCGACGGTGCTTCAGTGCGCCACGCGGGCTCTGCGGTCACTCGACGTCGAGGTGCTGGCGCAGGCGGCGATGCCCGACGACGCGGAGGAGCGAAGCGACCTCGACCTCCTCGTCATCGACTGCGGCCGCGTCGATGACGCGACCGTCGAGCGGCTGGAGGCCTGGCTCGACCAGGAGCGCCTCCCGCCCATCCTCCCGCTCTCGCCCCAGCCCGAGCGCCTCCCCGAGGAGCTGCTGACCCACCCGCGCTACGTGCGCACCCTGGAGAAGCCCTTCACCCCGAGCGAGCTGTGCACCCTGGCGCTGCGGCTCAACCCGGCGCTCAACCCGGACCTCGACCCCGATCAGTTCGCCTTTCAGGAGAACCTCAAGCCCCTCTCCGACGCGATCGAGCTGGACATGGACATCGAGGACGACGAGGGGAGCGTCGCCGACGAGGGCGATCTGGGGCCGGTGCTCGCCGTCCTGGAGGATCTGAACCCCGAAGACGCCGCCCCCGGCGATTACATGCTCTCCGAGCACATGGCCGACGACAGCTCCCTCGACGAGCTGGATCTGGAGGTCTCGGGGATCACCCCGCTCGAAGACCAGAGCGTCGATTCGAGCTGGTCCTCGTCCGGCGCGATCCCGGTGGTCACCCCGTCGGCGGCGTCCTCGGACGCGTTCCTGGAGGTCTCGGACGACGACATGCTCGCCTTTGATGAGGACGATCTCATCGAGGAGCTGGACGGCGCCGAGCTGCTCTCGCTGGAGGAGGAGCCTTCGCCCCACGACGTCGTCTCGGACGCTGAACTCATTGAGGTCGGCGAGGACGCGATCCTGGAGGTCGTCGAGAGTCCGCCCCCGGCGGCGGAGCAGCCTCCGCCGTTGCCCCGGTGGGCGGTCCTGCTCGACCAACACTGGGCGGCGCTGTCGCTGGAGACCAGCGGCTACCACCGCGCCAGCCTGCTCGCCAGCCTGCTCGCGCGCGAAGGCATGCCCGCCGACCCCTACTGGACACAGCCCGCGGTCGCCGATCGGTGCGAGCAGCGCCTCGACGCGCTCGCCTCGCTGAACGGCTTCCACGGGATGCTGGCCCAGCTCCGCCCGATGGTCCTGCTGCGGCTGATCCGTGAGCGGCAGTTCACGGGCTCGCTGGAGCTGTACAACGGCGCCGAGGCGTACCGGCTCACGCTCTGGGGCGACACCCTGCGCTTCCTGGAGCCGAGGCAGCTCAACCAGGAGCTGCTGCTGGGGCGCATCCTGGTCGCCCGGGGCTGGCTGGACGTCGACGCGCTCCACGCCGCGATGGAGGCCCAGCGCCTGGCCTGGACCCAGGGGCGGCGCGTCCCGCTGGGGCGCCACCTCGTCGAGCAGGAGCAGATCTCCGCGGAGCAGCTGGAGGACGCCCTCAAGGTGCAGGCCCGCGGCTACTTCTTTGAGATCTGCAACATGAGGGCGGGGACGTTCATCTTCCGGGAGGAGCAGCCGGGCCTCGTTCACCCGTTCGGGCCGTTTGAGCCGGTCCCGCTCAACTTCCAGGTCACCCACCTGCTCCTGGAGATGCTGCGCGACTCCTCCATGGCCATGGAGAACAGCGGCGTCCGCGTCGTCGACCAACAGGACACCACACGCCTCGTCGTCAACCCGTCAGCCCCTCGCCACCTCGACGACGAGCTGACCTCAAGCGAGCGCGAGGTGCTCGACCTCTTCTCCACCCAGCGCGTCACCCGGGATCTCCCCGAGGTCGACTCCGGTGAGGACATCGATCGGGTCATTCGCCGGCTGCATCGCCTGGGGCTGCTCGATCAGGTGTGAGATCAACGGATCTGGGTCCGGCACCGGTCCCGAAGCTTGATGAGGGTCTCATGGAGGCCATCCCGGAGCCCGCTGTTGACCATGAACGACGGGACGTTCCCCCCAAGCTCCATATGACGAATCGCCGTGAGGTGCGTGGCCTTGCCGTCCTTGATCGGGGTGAGGAGCCACTTGCCGGAGACGACCTTGACGCGCACGACGTCGTCCCCGGGCTTGGGGGCGCGGCTGTCTTCGTTGGGCTGGAAGTCGATGGTCCAGAAGTTCCCGAGCGAGGAGGTCCGGCGCCGGGTGTCGGCCTTGACGACGAAGTCACGGTCGCTGATGGTCGGCAGATCAAGGCGCTGGTAGATCAGCGCGATCTCGCGCTGCTCCGAGACGGCCTTGCGCTCGATGATGGACGACTCGACGGTGTTGGGCATGAACTCCTTGTAGCGCTCGATGTCGGAGAGGATCGCGACGACCTGGTCGGTGCTGTAGGGCAGGACGATCTCGGCGCGGTAGACGTTGACGCTGCTGTTGGGCAGGGCGCTGCTGTACATGGTGACGCCGGAGCGCGAGTACTCCATGCTCCAGTCGTTGGCCGAGGCGGTCAGGGGGGTCAACAGCGAGGAGCCCACGACGACCATCGCGACGCGGGCGAGCGTTGAGTTGAGGGCGTTGCTGAGAGCGGGGTACGACATGTGTTCCTTCACCAGTTGAGTGTTGACAGCGCCTTCCCGGGCTCGGGAAGGTCCCACCTCCTGAACCACATATGAGCGGCGCCCTGGAGAGGGTGCGCGATGAACCAAGAAGGAGACGGATGATGCAGGCAGAGAAGGACGAGGCAGGCGATCGGTTGATTCGGGCGTTGGCGCTGGACGGTCAGCTGCGGGTGACGATCGCCCGCACGACGGGCGTGGTGCGCGAGATCGCCCGCCGTCACGCCATGAGCCCGGCGGCGGCGGCGGCGACGGGGCGCGTGACGACGGCGGCGCTGATGCTCGGCACGACCTTGAAGGACGAGCAGGTGTTGACGATCCAGGTCCGCGGTGACGGCCCGCTGGGGATGCTGCGGGCGACGGCCGACGCGCACGGGACGGTGCGCGCCTACGCCACCGAGCCGCAGGGCGGTGAGGGGATGTCGGTGCGCGAGGCGGTGGGGGGAGGGGAGGGGAGCCTGCTGGAGGTGATCAAGGATCTGGGGCTCAAGGATCCCTATCACGGGCTGGTGCCGCTGGTGACGGGCTCGATCTACGAGGACGTCGCCTATTACCTGCTGACCTCGGAGCAGACGCTGTCGGCGGTGGGGCTCGGTGAGCGGCTGGACGAGGAGGGTCGCCCGGAGGTGTGCGGCGGCTACCTGGTGCAAGCGCTGCCGGGGGCGGGTGACGAGGTGGAGGCGCGTATCGCGGGGCTGCCGTCGATCGACGAGATGCTGTCGGAGTCGGCGCTGGAGTCGGTGCTGGCGCAGCTGCTGCCGGACGAGGAGGTGCAGATCGTCTCGGACGTGCCGGTGCGGTTCGAGTGCACCTGCTCGCGGGAGCGGTTCGCGATCGGGCTGAGGTTGGTGGGTGAGGAGGAGGCGATGTTGATCCTGAGGCAGGAGGGGTCGCCGTTGAAGCTGCGCTGCCACTTCTGCACGGAGGAGTATTACTTCAGCGAGAGCCAGCTGAAGCAGCTGTTTACGGAGAACTGACCCCGCGGTGGTGGTGGGTGGAGCGTGAGGCGAGGGTGGGGCGGGGTGTGGTTCTGGACTGTGTTCAAGATACGTTATGTCAACCCCGTGCCCGTTCGTGACCCACGTGGTCCGTCCACCTGCGGTCGGGTGAACTCAAGCCTGTGGTCGGGTGAACTTGAAAGGGTGGATGGGTCGGCGTAGGATCGTCGGTGGTATGACGCGGTGCAGGAGTGAGACAGCCCTTGAGCGAATCACACAGACCAGTCTTCCTCGGTGGCATCTACCGCCTTGACGAGCGGATCGGCGAAGGCGCGATGGGGACCGTCTATCGCTCCCTCGACATGGCGCACGACCGCCACGTCGCGATCAAGCTGATGAAGGCGGAGGTCGCCCACTCCGATCGCTCCCACCGCCTGTTCCAGCGTGAGGCGAGGGCGATGGCCTCGCTGCATCACCCGGGGTTGGTTCATATTCATGGTTATGGCTTCGATCAGGGGCGGCCGTACCTGGTCATGGAGTGGGTGGACGGGTTTCACCTGGGCCGCCTGAAGCCGCTCCCGCAGCAGCTCGACGTGGTGGTCGGGATCATCGACGCCGTGCTCGACGCGCTCGCCCACGCCCACGCGCGGGGGATCGTGCACCGCGACCTCAAGCCCGCCAACATCCTCGTCTCGGGCGGGGGGCAGGCGCTCCTCGGGGCGACGCTGGTGCCGGGGACGATCAAGATCGGTGACTTCGGGATCGCCCGGATCTTTGAGCGGACCGCCGTGCTGGACATGTCGCGCGAGGACGCCTCGACCGACGAGGGGGACGTCCCGGTGCCGCGGTCGTTCGCGGCGCTGGCCCGGCAGGGGTTCTCGGCCGAGACGCGCCCCTACGAGGTTCGGGCGGAGGGGACGCCGCGCTACATGGCGCCGGAGCTGTACAAGGGGCGCGAGGGGCTGATCAGCCCCGCCAACGACATCTACGCGGTGGGCGTCCTCCTGTATGAGCTGCTGTCGGGTGAGAAGCCGTTCGAGGCCGACTACGAGATGCAGCTCATCGTCCGCAAGTTCAAGGGCCTCGTCGAGCCCTGCCCGCTGCGGCCGGAGCTTCAGGTCAGCCGCGCCCCCCAGGAGCTGTTGGAGCGGATGCTGGCCCCGGAGCCGTTTGATCGGATTCAGGACTGCGCCGAGGTCCGCGCCGCGCTGCGCCAGTGGTACATGGAGGAGCGCCCGGACGTCGCCGACGTCCACCTCCCGTGGAAGGGCGGGGCGCCCTGGTCGCGCTCGCTGACCACCTCGGTCACCCTGGAGCCAGCCCGCACGGAGGCGGAGATCAACCTCCTGCCGTGGCGGGTCGTCCCGATCGTCGGTCGGGACATCGAGCAGGTGCAGCTGTGGCGAGCCTTTGAGGAGGTCTCCGAGGAGCGAACCCCGCAGGCGATCCTGATCCATGGGGGCAAGGGGCTCGGCAAGACCCGCCTGGCCTCCTGGCTCACCGAGAGCATCGAGGAGGTCGGGCTCGCCCGCGAGCTGCGGATCAACCTCGGCTCGCTCTCCTGGGAGCAGGCGCTGCGGGTGGCGCTGGAGCGCGAGTTCCACACCACCTCGCTGGACGACGACGCGTTTGGCCGTCGCCTCCGCCGAGGGCTTCAGCTGCTGGCCAGCCGCGCGGGTGAGCCCGACGGTGGCCCGGCGTTGTCCTGGCGTCTGCAATCGGTGGCCTCGTTCCTCCGCCCGGGCGTCTCGACCTCCAACGTCGAGGAGCAGGCCGAGCTGGAGAGCCTCCGCAACGCGTTCGTCCGTGATCCCGACGACCTGGACTCCCGGCGGCGCTACGCGACGGCGCTCGACAGGGGAGGGCACTCGCACGAGGCGCTCTCGCACTACCTCGGGCTCGCCCACTCCTACCGCACGCTCCAGATGTACCCGGACCTCGGGACCATGAGCCGCTCCATCCTCGCGCTCGACCCGAACAACGCCGTCGCTCAGACCTACCTGGATGAGGCCCGCGCCGTAGCCCCCGACCTCCCCAGCGCGCCGCGCCACGCCGAGGCGCTGGCCGACTCGACCGCGACCGGCTCCTGGTCGAGCAGCGCGACGATGGTCTCCCGCATGGATCACCTCATGGCCGGCGTCTCGTTGCCCGGCCTGCACACCGAGAACCTCGGGGTGATGACGAGCCTCCTGGACCAGATGTCCAGCCACCGCCCCGTCATCCTCTGCCTCGACGACGTCCGCCCGCTCCACTGGGAGGAGGTCGCGGGGCTCCTGTGGTCCATCCATTGTATGGGCCTGTCCCGCCCGTTGCCGATCCTGCTGCTGTTGACCTCCTCGGAGGGCCTCCCCGAGCACAACCTGAGCCCGTCGCTGGCGACGGCGCTCGGGCAGCTTCAGTCCCAGGGGGTGCTCCACACGATGGGGCTCGGGCCGCTCCAGCCGGGGGACGTCCAGGCGATCACCGATCGCTACCGGACCCTCAGCCGCGCGCGGAGGGCGCGCATCCACCAGGTCACGGGGGGCAACCCGCTCTTCGCCATCGAGCTGGCGAACCAGATGCTCACCGACGCCTTCCACCCCCCGGACCCCGACGACCCGCTGGCGATCTCCGGCGACCAGGTGGAGCGCATCGAGGACCTGTGGCTCTACCGGGTTCGCCTCCTGGCGCGCCGCAGCGGCCTCGGCGACATCGCGCTGCTGTTTCTTGAGCTGCTGTGCTGCCTCGACGAGCCGTTCGACCTCGACTTCGCCCTCAAGGCGTGGCAGGCCCCCGAGATGCGCCTGGTCCACCGCCTCTCCTCCTCGCGGGTGGAGCGCAAGGGCCGCGAGGCCTGGATGAGCTGGCTGGACGGCGGGATCCTCGTCGAGCGGGAGGCCGGGCAGGTCGTCTTCACCCACGAGCAGCTCAAGTCCAGGCTCCGGCACGAGGTGTCGCAGGTCCGCCGCGCCTCCACCTACCACAGCGCCGCCGCCTGGGCCTGTGTCGAGCTTGGCTGGCCCGCGAACCCTCGCCAGAGCATCGAACTCGCCGGGCACCTCTTTGGCGCCGATCTCCCCGGGCAGGCGTGGCGGTACGCGCTGACCGCGGCCCAGCGCAACCTGGAGCTGTCGCGCTACCCCGACGCGGCGACGGCCTACGCCTGCTGCGAGGCGATCCTGCTGAGGCTCCAGGCCGATCAGGACGATCGCCGCTGGGACGTGGTCGAGCTGGGGCAGGCCCGCGTCGCCTGCTGCCTCGGCGACCTCGACGGGGCGCGTCAGAAGGCGGCCTCGCTCTGCCGCCGGGGTCACCGCACCGGCCTCTCTCGTCAGCTCGCCACAGGCGAGCAGGTGCTCGCGGAGCTGGCCCTGCGCTCCTCCTCGCTCTCCGAGGCGGAGGAGTTCTTTGACCGGGCCCTGTCCCGGTACGAGACCTGCTCCGACGTCCGCGGTCAGGCGGAGGCGCTGCTCGGCCTGGCGCAGGTCGCGATGCGCTCCAGCCGCCTGAGCGCGGCCCGCAACTGCCTGAGCAGCGTCCAGAACCGACTCCAGACCCTCCAGAACCCGCCCGACCTCAAGGGGAGCGCGGTGCTCCTCTTTGCCCAACTGGAGTACCGCGCCGACGAGCTGGTGGAGGCGCGCCGCCACCTCCAGGAGGCGTTGAGCGTCTTCGAGCGCGTCGGCGCGTCGGCGGGCGTCGCCCGAGCCCGCTGCGAGCTGGGCTACGTCATGAACGCCAGCGGCGACTTCCACGGCGCCCTCACGGCCTACCGCGAGGCGTTGGCCTTGAGCGAGCAGGTGGGCGACATGACGGTCCTGATCCGGGTGCGCCTCGGGTTGGCCTGGACCTGGTTGCAGCAGGGTGTCCTGGATGAGGCGGAGGCCCAGCTTCGTCAGGCGCAGGTCGTGCTGCGCGTCTTCCCCGACGTCGCCTCCGCCCACTGGCTGGACGCGCTCTCGGTCCAGCACCTGGCCTGGCGAGGGCGGTGGACCGAGGCATGCGCGCTGTTGGAGTCCAACCTCGATCGCGTCTCTCGCACAAACCTCTTTGATCCTGACTTGGCGAGGGTCTATGAGATGTTGGCGAAGACTCGGGGGTTTCGCGGTCAGTGCGCGGCGGGGTTGTGGCGGCGGCTCGGTGATGAGACGGCGCGGCAGTGGCGGAACCTCGGCGATCTGGAGCGCGCCCACCGGGTGGCCGCTCTGTTCGCGTGACCTCGCCGAGCAAGTCGTGTATAAAAAAGACCCTTGAATCGGCTCCTGGTGACGCTCCAGGTCAATACTCGACCTCAGGTACGCATGGTGCTCATGACTCGAAGCGCGAAAGCCCTATGTGGGGCGGTGGCTGTGACGGTTGTTTCGGCGACGGCCTGCCTCATCGACTTCACGGAAGCGATCCCGTGCGAAACCCCGGCCGAGTGCCCCAGCGGCTTCCGTTGCGACCTGGAGATCGAGCAATGCGTCGAAGGCGGCGGGGGAGGGGACAGCTCGAACACGACCGCCGACGCAGGCACCAGCGCGGGCGACGCGGGCACCTCCGACACCGACGACCCAGGCTCCGACACCTCGGTCACGACAGACACCTCGGTCACGATGGACTCCGGTGGCGGCAACGACGGGGGAGGTCAGGACACAGGCGGCGGTGGCCCGTGCCCCACCAACATGGCTCCTGTCACGGACGCGCCCGCGGTGGGCCTGTACTGCATCGATCGTTATGAGGCGAGCCGCCCTGACGCGACGGAGAGCTTCGAGGGGGTGGACACCAGCATGGCGACCAGCCGCCCCGGGGTGCTCCCGTGGGCGTCGGTGACGCCTGCGCAGGCGGAGGCGGCGTGCGTGGCGGCGGGCAAGCGGCTGTGCAACCAGCAGGAGTGGATCGTGGGCTGCGGCGGCTCCGGCGTCCAGAGCTACCCCTACAGCCAGAACATGTACGTCCAGGGCATCTGCAACGCGTCGGGGCAGGTCCAGGCGACGGGGTTCTTCCCCGACTGCCTGTTCATGGGTTACATGACGTACGACATGTCGGGCAACCTGAGCGAGATCATCGCCTCGGAGGGGTCGTCGATCATGACAATGGGCGGCTCCTACACCGACACCGCCGCGCTGAACCTCTCCTGCACCCAGGACCCGCGGACGCTCTCGCCGTCCGGTCGGGTCGGCTTCCGGTGCTGCGTCGATATGCCTTGAGCGCGGTCCGACACCCCCCTCCAGACACCTCCATCAACACCGCTGAACGCCTGCTGTGATCCAGGCTGGCTCGCTTTGGATTGGGCGCCGCTCTGCCGGGCCTGCGTCGGTTTGAAGGGGCCGCGTCTTTTCTTGACCGACCCTTGCTGCGTGTTAGCCTCAGGGCGTTCTGGGGCTACTCCAGGCCTGCATGGTAGGTCCATGAGCATCGGTGGGTCCGATGTCTGAGAAGAGGCCGGTTGCGGAGGAGCCCAATCGAGTGAACGATCACAACGGGTGCTGCATGATCTGGACATGGAAGGAGAAGATCGCGCGGATGGGTCAGGTGAGGCTCGGTCCTCGGACCTTGAGGGCGCTCGCGGCGGGCGGCTGTCTGGGGATGGTCCTGCAGCTGAGCGCCTGCGCAGGCAACCAGGAGGCGATGCAGGCCCGTGTCAACGAGCTTGAGCAACGTCTGAAGGAGGTCGAGCGGACCAGCGGGAGGCTCTCCGTGCGGACCGAGGACCTTCAGGACCAGATGGACCTGTGGGCCGACCGGATCGAGACGAACCGCCTCGCGCTCGAGCGCCGGGGCAGGGCGCGGGCGCTGCCGGTGGTGGTTGCGACCCCTCCGGGGGGGGCGATGCCGACCTCCAGCCAGCCCGCCTATCCGCTGCCTTCGACCCCCTATCCGGCGACCCCGACTCCGGCGCCCGCGGCGCGCATCCCGGTGCCTGGCACGGGTGAGGCCCAGCCCGTCGCGTTGCCCGCGGCGGAGGCGCGCCCGGTCAAGGTGGTGGAGCAGGCGGACGAGAGCGTGCCCCACGTCAAGATCACCGAAGAGGACTTCAACAAGTTCGTCGAGGAGAGCGGCGTTCAGGTCGAGGACGACACCCCGGCGCGCGCCCCATCGGGCGGCGGGGGTCACAGGTCCCGCTCCGTGCCTCGCCCGGCCGCCTCGGGCGGCGGGGGCAAGAGCCCGGTGACGAGCGAGCGGCTCCCGGTGGTCGCCGTGGACAACGGCGGCGACAGCGGCGCGGCGCCCGCTCCGACCTCGACCGCGAGCACCCCGATGGAGGTCTACAAGTCGGCGCTCGCCAGCTATCGGACGGGCCAGTACAGCCAGGCCTACAACCAGTTCAAGGCCTACCTCGACATGGGGCCGCAGCGCGATTCCCTCGACAACGCCTACTACTGGCTCGGGGAGTCGAGCTTTGGTCTGGGGCAGTTCGAGCAGGCGATCGGGTACTTCAACCGGGTGATCAAGGAGACCCCGGAGGGCAACAAGGTCCCGGACGCGATGCTCAAGGCGTCCCTGGCGTACAAGCGGCTCGGCAAGACCTCGGAGGCGAAGTCGATCCTCTACGACCTGGTCAAGATCTACCCGAGCACGAACGCCGCCAAGCTGGCCACCAACAAGCTCAAAGAGTTCGAATAAGCACCGGTCGGGGTGTCGCCTTGCGGAGAAGGGCGCGCTCCCAATCGAACAGTAACCGCCTGGAGTGGGGAAGAGACATGAACAGGAGTTGGCGCAAAAACGATCGTCCAGCTGGCGAGCGCCTCAAGCTGATCGCGCGGGGAGTGAGGGTCGGCGTCGCGGCGCTGGGGCTTGGCTTCGCGGCGTTGTCCGCGGCGCCGGTCAGCGCGCAGAATCTGGAGGGCAAGCCCCCGACGCCTGAGGAGGAGAACCCCCGGCCGCTGGACGTCAAGCAGAACCTGATGCCCCAGATCCCGGCTGAGTTCGACAAGCCGAGGCCGAACTACCACGTGGTTCGCGCGGGGGACACGTTGTTCGACATCTCGCGCTACTACTTCGGCACGCCCTACGTGTGGCCGGTGGTGTGGGCGTACAACGAGCACATCACGAACCCGCACTGGATCTACCCGGGCGACGTCGTCTACCTGCGGGAGCCGGTGCTCGGCCCGGCGCCGGACAACCCGGAGGTGTCGACCGAGGGGATGAGCATCGCCATGGGCGGGTTCTACCTTGACAGCGACGACGACGAGTATGGCCCGGTCGGGACGATCTCGCACTCGCCCGAGAACAAGAACATGATGGCGTTCCCCGACCGGATCTACCTCGACCTGGAGGAGGACACGGATCGGGACGTGAAGAAGGGCAGCGTGTTCGCGATCCTGAGGTTCATCAAGAACCACGAGGACGACGACGACAACGTGCTCGCCAAGAAGTACAAGGTGATCGGCGCGGTGCGCGTCGTCGAGGTCGGCAAGGACGACATCCACCACACCGCGATCATCGTCCAGTCCTGGGAGGAGATCTACCGCGGCGACGTGCTCTTTCCGTACGAGCGGCAGCTCCTCCGGGTGGAGCCGGTCGTGGCCACGAACACGGTGGTGGGCTCGATCCTTGACACGCAGCGGGTCGAGTCGCTGTTCGGTGAGCACCACTATGTGTTCATCAACAAGGGCAAGGATCAGGGCGTTCGGGTGGGCAACCGCTTCTTCGCCTACGACCGCAAGGATGGCCTGAGCGAGCTGGACGATGACGACATCAGCCAGATCCCGTTTGAGCGGGTCGCCCAGATGCGCATCGTGCGGGTGGACAACAACTACAGCACGGCGCTCATCACCGAGTCGCGCTACGAGCTGGACCTCGGGATGCGGGTCGAGATGTACAAGGGGTACTGACCCCGGGGTGCGCTGAGCGGCGCACCAGACCAGACAGCAAGAAGCCCCGGCGCCTTATCAAAGGCGCCGGGGCTTTTTTGCGTTTGAAGCGACCCTTCGCGGTCACGACTCGGGCTTTATCTTTCGAGCTCTATCTTTCTGGTGGTTCGGGTCAGCCGGGCTGGTTGGATGACGCGGCGGCGGTCGGCTTGACCCGTTTTTTGCGTGAGCCGTAGCGGATCAGGTTTTCGCAGACGCGCTCGGGTCGAATGACGTCGTCGATGGAGGTGCTGCGAAAGACCGAGAGCATGGACTCCTGGGCGCGGCTCCAGACGCCGTACATGGAGCAATGTTCGCGGACGACGCATGCGTGATCGTGGTCGTCGCTGAGGCAGGTGTTGATTTGAATCGGGCCGTCGGCGGCCTCGATGACATCGAGGAACGTGATCTCGGAGGGCGCGCGCGCGAGGCCGTAGCCGCCATGGGGGCCCCGAATGGAGCGCGCGATCCCGTTCTTGACGAGGCTCCTGAGGATCTTGGCGAGGAAGTCTTCAGGGATCTGCTCGTGTGCGGCGATCTCACGAAAGCTGACGACGCGGCCTTCGGGGAGCTCGGCCATGCAGATGGTCGCCCGGAGGGCGTAGTCCACTCGGCGGCTGATTTGCAGTGAGCTTTGCATGGTGTGTGTGGCCTCGACCTCAAAGGAAACGCCCCGGGTGTACCGGATCAACGGAGGGCATCATAGCAAACGCCCAGATCGAAGTCATGAGAGGGGGGTTGACGGAGAGGGGTGCGGAGGGACGAGGTGATTCGAGGCGCTGCCCTCGTTCAAGCGAAGGCAGTCCATCAACTCGGTAATGGATATTATGTTAACTCATGGGTGGCCTTCATCCTGGGGAGGTCTTCTGCAGGCCAGGTTCCATCTGTTTCTATGCCATGATACGTTATGTAAACCCCGTGCCTTCTTCAATCGCTCTTATCACTCCGCCTGGCTTTGTGGTGTGAGTTGTTCTCGGGTCGTGATTTGAGGTGTTTGAATCATGGACTGAGCCTGGTTGAGCTTGAACTTGCTCTCGAGGCTTTACTGAAGACGGATGGGCTTTATGTTGGTGAACTTTGTCTTGGACACAGCCAGTGCCTTGTTTCGAAGTTCAATATGTCCATGGGTCGGTTCAAAGACTGGCTGTCGCGCTGCGTCTGACTCTTCAGGTGTTGTTGCTCTACACGATGAGCTGAGCGTCCAACCTCTCAAGTCAGACCTGAATGACGAAAGCACTCACTCATCATCTTGAGCTTCAGGATCTGGTTTGATGATGTGGTGCTTCTCAATTTCGAGTCCCTCAGTTGGATTGTCCGTCTCTTCAGCTTCATTTCCGATGTCTGGGTTGCCCTCGTCTGAAGAATCCGTCTCAGGCGGTTCTGCAGCATTTTTTGATGAAACGAGCGCCCTCAACCCTTCAAGCGCAGCGTAGGACCCCTTGATCCTCCACTTCATCGGATTACAGACCAACGCGGCAAAGGCGAACTGAGGACCTTCCATTGGCGCGAGCCCTGCGAACCAGGAGTACATCAGGTACGGGCTGTTGTCGGACAAGGTCCCGGTCTTGCCTCCTGTCGTGAAACCGTCTTCAGGCAACCCATCGGCGTTGTGGAAGTATTTACGTCCTGTGCCGACGCTCGTTGTGTGCACCATCATGGTGGACAGGTGACGCGCGGTTTCTTCCTTCATGATCCTCTTATAGGGGGTCGCGTTGAAGTCGTAGACCAACTCTCCATCTCGGTTGTAGAGCTTTTCAATGATGTTTGGGCGCATCATGACGCCGCCGTTGCCAATCGCAGACATGATCAGCGCGGCGTGAATCGTGCTCAGGTGGGTGTGCCAGAACCCAGCGGCGGCCCGAGCCATCTCCACGGGTTCGTCGGGGATTCGACTCGTGCTCGGTTGAATCGGTATTTGAAACGGGATCGCTTCGTTGTAGCCAAACCGCGCGGCCCATATGCCGAGCTTGTTTGAGTTCAGGTTCTTGTAGCTGAGGTTCGCGAAGACCGGGTTGTTGGACTCTCCAAAGGCTTGAGCGAACGTGGTGCACTGACGGTCGCGACCGGTCGTGCTCTTGATCTGGAGGTCGGCGGGGAGCTTGGAGGTCTCACCGATGTAACAGACCTGACTTCCAGGTCGCAGACCTTCGTCTTCGATCAGGGCCGCAGCGGTAATGACCTTGAAGAGGCTGGCGCTTGGAGCGAACGACTGGACAGCGACCGTACCTTTGGAGTCAGACGCGCTCTCGTGTGAGACCAGCGCCAGGACTCGACCTGTCCTGGGTTCAATCGCCGCGAACCCGGCGTGAGGGACTTCATAGCGCCTGTAGACGCTCTCAAGCTCCTCCTGGACGGTTGGGTCAAGCGTCAGGTGGGCTCGATATCCTCCAGGTAGATCAACCTGATAAACGCCTTCGTCGTCTTGAAAGGCGTTGTCCAGATCGAAGTGAACTTGAGGAGGCATGTTGTCGTGAAGGACGACCTCATCCTTGCTGTAACCAGGGATGCTGGACCAGATGTCAGGCTTGTTTCGGGTGGGCTCGACGTGTTCGGCAGCGACGGCTGGCGCGTTGGCCTGTTCAGCGTGTTGACCAAGCACTCCAGTTTGAGTTGAAGACTCAGATGGTGGACTGGTCTCGTCGACGTCTTCGTTCAAGTTGAACTGGGTGCGGCTCATCAAGACGCCTGCTGTAAAGCAGACGATGAGCATCAGGAGACCAACAAACCAGACCGTACGATGCATGATGGGGCTCCATCCATGGCGTGAGCCAGCTCGGCTCAGGTGCGCGATCCTTGCGCATATGCCGTCATCAGGACACGGCGCGTCGCTCACCACGGTGGGTGTCGGTGGTTTGCGGTGAGGCAACGCACATCACCGTCAATCTCGCCCTCGATGGGATGGATGTCAATGTTTTGGCGTGAGAGGTCCCGGGGCTCGGTAGGCGTTTTTCGACCGCCTCGTAATTTATGCTTGACGTCCATAAGCCTTTGCCTCTATGAACATAGTCCGCGCTCGCAGAGCGCACCTGGCTACGTAGCTCAGCTGGTCAGAGCAAGCGGCTCATATCCGCTAGGTCCGGGGTTCAAGTCCCTGCGTAGCCACTCATCAATCATCAACCCCACGGGATTGTTCCCGTGGGGTTTTTGACTTCTTGACCCTCAACCTGGGATCATGTCTCGGTACATGTACCAGGAGCACGCACCGCTCGTACTGTCACAACAACGATTGCTCGCATCGGGAGCGCCAGATGGCTCAGAAAGCCCCAGCCAACGTCATTCAGGACATCGTTCAGCGTCTCAAGGAGGTTGAACAACAGACCATGTACGAGAGGCTCGGACTCGAACGCGACGCCGACTCGAAGGCGATTCGTAAGTCCTACATGAAGCAGGCCGCGAAGTGGCACCCAGATCGTTTCTCCCGCTTTGATCTCGGACCCTACGAGCCCAAGGTTCAACGCATCTTCGCGCTCCTCACGGAGGCTCACACGACGCTCGGTGACGACAACAAGCGCGCCGAGTACGACATGACCCTTGATTACGGAACGGGTAAAGGCAACACGCCAGACATCGGCGCGATCATTGGCGCGGACAATCACTTCCGGCTCGGTGAGCAGCTCCTTGAGCATGGGAACTACAAGGGGGCTCTGAAGAAGTTTGAGGAGGCCTGTGCGCTCAACCCCGAGTCGCTCCGGTTTCAAGCCTTTCGAGCCTGGTCATTCTACGCCTCGCTGCCTCGAGGAGAGGACAACCGTCCAGCCAACAGAGAGTACGCGAGTGAGTGTCGCCGGATCGTGGAACAGGCGGTCGAAGAGATCGATGACTTTGATATGGCTCACGTCTTCCTCGGTCAGATGATGCACATCGAAGGGAACTCCGTTGGTGCCAAGAAGGAGTTTCGGACTGCTTTGAGGATCAACCCGAAGAACGTTCAGGCTCAACGGCAACTTCGTCTCCACAACATGCGTGAAGAGAAGAAGGATGGGTTCTTCTCCAAGGTCGCGAAGATGCTTGGCATTGGTAAGTAGCAACTGGTGATCTGACTCATCTTGAAGAGACAATGTCCTGTTGTCGATTCACCAGATCTTGAGCCCTGTCGCCCTGTCCAATCCACCTTCTACACAACAACACAACACCCTCCCCTTTAAGCTGAGCGCTCCTTCAGCCCCCCCCTCACCTCTCATCAAGACACCAAACATCAAGACACCGAACTGAGTTTCAAGGCGTGGTTGGGTCCTGAAACAACTGAAGTAACCACAAAGCGACAGCGTCAAGTCAGCTCCCGATCCATACCAACGTCGGGGTTGATTGAAGTGAGAAGGAAGAGGGCACGGGGTTTACATAATCTATCATCGAAGCTTTAAATGGGGCGTGCCTCTATTGATTGTTGGCTCTCGATTCGCCTACAACGATCCCACGAACCTCGTGGCCACACCCAAGCGCAAGGCCGTCTCCCATGCGATGTCTCATCTCGACACTCCTCTCCGCCGTGCTCCTCACCTCTCCAGGTGCAGCCTGGGCTCAAGACCAACCCGGCATCTCGGCGGAAGACCTCTACCAACTTGCCCGCCAACACTTTGAAGAACGCAAGTGGGAGCAAGCCGCGCAAGCCTTCGCGCTCGCCCTCGAGCGGGACCCCAACCCCATACTCGCCTACAACGTCGCGCGCTCCTACGAGTACAGCGGGGATCTCGACAAGGCCGAGGTCTATTACCTCGAAGCCCTCAAGCTCAACCCCGATAAAGAGCTGCGGAGCCTGGTCAACACCAGCCTCGAGCGCGTCTCCAACATCAAGAGCCAGCTCGGCTCCAGCAAAAAGAACGTCGGCCTCCTCGACATCACGACCACCCCTGAAGGGGCTCAGATCGTCATCAACGGCCGCGACATGGAGACGAACACCCCCTACCAGGCCGCGCACCCCTCGGGGCCGATCGACCTTGAACTCAAGCTCGACGGCTTTGAGACCTACAGTCGCTCCTTCGATCTGGAGCCTGGCCGCGAGATCGTCGTTGACACCGATCTTCGTCGCACCGGGCGTGTCTGGACGTGGGTCGCCATGGGCACAGGCGCGGCCCTGCTCGGAGGCGGCATCTGGACCGGGATCATCGCCCAGGACCGGCTGGACATCGTCAACTCAACCGAAGGCAAGCGACGGGAGGATTACGAGGACGTCAAGAGCGAGGGGGAATCCTACGCGCTCACCTCAGTCATCCTCTACAGCGCAGGCGCCGCGGCGTTGATCACCGCAGGCTACCTCTACTTCCATGAGGTGCCTGAGCAGCCAGAGGAAGGCGACGCCTCAGCTCAACAGATTGAGCTGAGGCTCGGACCTGACTTCGTCGGGGTGGGTGGTCGATTCTAAAGGCGGCGCCGGGCGGCAGCCTGGTGCGGAGGGCGTGGAGTACGGCGGCCTGGTTTGAGGAGGAGCTTAGTTTGAGGAGGAGCCGCTGATGTTGAAGTCGTAGGCGAAGATCGAGTCGGGCTGAACCACCCACAGCTCCCCTTCTTCTTCGAGGATCGTCGAGACCTGCGTGGTCGTCGGAATCGTGAACACCTCCTCAGGCTTCTGCCCAAGCGGCGCGTCAAAGAGCTTGAGCTGACTCTGGCTCCCGAGCTGGCCCGCGTCGGTCTGGCGCGAGACGTTGCGGAGGACGGCGAAGAAGGTGTCCTTCAGGCTCACCAGCTGCCACTCGACCTGCTCTTGTTCCAGATCGTCATTGGCGACAGGGACGCTGGTCTTCTCCTCAAACGCTCCATCGGCGGAGGGCCTCCCCGACACGAGGTAGGTCAAGCTGCTGTACTCGTCCTCACGGATCGTCGGCTCGCTGATGAAGAAGACCCTGTCGTCGGAGAACCCGACCTGCGTCACGTTCAGGACCGCGTTGAGGCTCGGATCGACCTCGGCGAACGCGCCAGGATCAAACCCGGGCGAGAAGCTGTTTCGAAAGTCGCTCGGATCATCGCCGCCGGTCCCGTTGTCGGGCGCTCCCACGGCTTCAGCGCCCATGACGGTGATGGCGTTGATGAAGTGGCCGTCCAGGGTGTCCTCGAAGTCCTTGAGGTCACGAATCTTGAGACCGTTCAAGCCCGAAGCGATGAGCAGGCGCTCGTGGTTCTGGTCGATCTCGATGTCAATCGCCTCGGTCGGGAGCTGCACGAGCTGGGTCGGCGGCAGGAGGTTGGGCTCATAGCCGTAGACGACCATCGCGCACCGGGCCGCGATGACGACGTACTGACGGCTGTCTCCGGTGTTCTGGGTCGGGGTGAACGCGGCGAGGTCGGCGAACTCGCGCTCTCCGCCCGCGTTGGTGGAGCAGCCGTCTTCGATGGAGGGATCCACCCAGGAGCCGTCGGCCCCCTGGAGGAGACGCTCGATGTTGTCCTCGCGCAACAGGACGCTGTCGCTGCCTGAGAAGCTGCTGGTGCTGTTGATGTCCAGGAGCATCAGCTCCCGTCGGTCTTGAACGAGGGCGAGGACGCTCTCCTCGACGGGTCGATCGGCGGAGAGGCCCATCATGACGGCGGACGTCAGATCGCCAACGGCGTCAGCCGGGAGGCTCAGCGTGCGACTCAGCTCAGGGAGGTAGCGACCGGCGAGGTCCTTCTTGAAGACCTTGACGTCGACGCTGCGCCCTTCCTCGATCGCTTGAACCGTGGTGAGCCAATCGCCCTGGATGTGAACCAGCGGCTTTGAGACCGCGTCATCGCGAACCAGGCCATCCACCGACACCGCGCGCGACGACCACGATCCAGAGCAGTAGGCGTCGCGGCTCAACGCGTCGAACCGCCCCTCACCGCACGCGTTGTCCGAGTCATCGAACTCGCCGGGCACCACACACCCGGACCCGCCTCCGAACAGGCCGAGCAGGAGCAGGACCGCCGCGGCGCGGGTGCTCACCGAGGTCGTTAGTAAAGTTTGTTGCAACTGTCTCAGCATGACCGTGTCCTCTTGCCTGTGTCGCGACCGCTCACAACCTGGGGATAAGAGATTGCAGCATTCGTGCCACGGGCATCGTAGAGCAACAACCCCCATGAATTCCAGCCCCAGCCCCATCCACCGCATCAGATATCTGAGAGAGGCCCCTCCCCTCCCCTCGATTTTCTGCGCCCGCCAGGAAGGAAGGAGAGTAGGATAGATAGCACGGGGTTTACATAATCTATCATGAGCAAGGTAGAGTTCCCCTCTCGATGCGCTCCACCCCCGACCGACTCAGCCAACCCCGTGGGTTCCATCGAGCGCTTCTAAAACGTGGAGCAGATCGGGTTGAACGGTGCTCTGTTCAACCCGGTGACCCAGGACGGGCCGAGGTTCAGATGTAGAGCTTCACCGTGTGGCCGCCGCCGTCCTCTCGCCCCTTGGCGCTTCGGAACGGCTCCGCGAACAAATCCGCCCCCTCGGAGCGAGCCTCCACACGCGTCAGCCCCGCCAGGCGCAGCGCGCCGTCGATGAACGCCTGAGTCACCTCGTCTGGAGGTGACACCGCCTGGGCCTTGAACGAGATCGCCTTCTGAAGCACCCGCAGGAACGGGCTGCTCCCCTCCAGTGACGACAGATCGGTCGCCCCATCAGGCAGCCGGTGGAGCGTCAACTCAATGGACGACCACTCCGTGTCGTACTCCTCCCGGTCGGTGCGGGTGTCCTCGATGCTGACGCTGACGTCGCGGTGATCCGCCGCGAGCATCGCCTCCGCCGCCGTCAAGAAGGCGGGCAGCGTCGTGCTCAGATCCAGCGTCAACGGGAACGCGTCGTAGGCGTGGCAGGAGCCGTCCCAGTTCCAGTGCACCGCCGCGGTCATCTTCGGTGCCTCGCCCGGGATCGACTGGAGCAGCACCTTGATCGTGAACATGTCGGCGTTGCCGCCGGGGAAGCGCTCCAGCGCCCGAAAGTAGAGCACGCCCCCCAGCGGGATCTCGGTGAGCGCTTCGCGGATCGGGGCGTCGCTCACCGCGGACGGCCTCGGCGCCTCGGTGTACCCCTTCTGGAGCTTGCCGCGCCACTTCTTCTGCGCCTCCGCCTCCGCCTTCTCCGGGGTCGGGTACGACTTCGACGACCAGGCGCGCTCCTGCCCGATCTTGCCGTACCTCACCCGCATCTCGGCCCCCTCCACCTCAACCTCCCAGAACTTCCCACCCGTCCGGCTCATCGACACGGCGTACTTCGCAAACGTCACGGACATCGTCCCCTCCCCTCCTCATGGAATCTGAACCGTCACCAGGTGGCCTGCGCGCAGCTCGCCTCGCTCCACCTCCGCGGTCCCCTCGGGCGTGCTCAACTCAAACCGCGCCAGCGCCTCATCGTCTGCGTCCAGCGCGAAGACCCCTGGCGTACAAGGTCGCAGCTTGCGACGCAAGTGGGCGTTCACCGTCAAGCTCCTCAACGCGATCTCCTCCGCGGGCGCCCCATCTCGGTTCAGGACGCTCACCAGAGCGATCCGCGACGTCAGCTCCTCCAACGGCAGCGGGCGAGCCCCCTCCTCCTCGAACCAGGACGTCAGCGCCTCGGGATCGCCCCCAGCGTGGTACCCGACCGTCACGTCCACCCCATACATCCTCCACCCGCCCGCGACCTCAGGGCACAGCCTCGCCGCCAACCACCAGGTCCCTTGAAGCGCCAGCCCGACCGCCCTGGCGATCTCCAACCCCAACGACTCATCGGGGAGCGACCGCTCCGGGTGGGCCTGCTGCAACCCGTCCAGCACCTTCGGCTCATGCGCGACCCAGAACAGGCAACCCCACAGCGGCGAGTCACTGCGAAGCGGGAAGCGCTCCAGCAGACCCTCGGGGCACTCCGTGAGCCTATAAAGAATGATAGGGGTCCCCAGGAGCGGGCTCAGATCCGCGCGCGGGATGAGGTGGGCGCGGCCCACGCGCTCGGGCCGGTAGTCGGGGAAGAGGTGCTCCATGACCGCCCGCATCCTCTCACGATCCCGCTTGACCGTGTGATCCCGGTACGCCTCCACGGTCTGATAGAGGAACGCCTCCTGCCAACCGCTGTACGCTCGGGCCTCCAGAAGCGCCTCCAGGTACTCCCGCCAGGAGTCGGTCATCGGGCGGCCATGCGCTGTGGCGTCATCCACCCAGTCGATCGTCCCGTCTTCCGACAGCCCCGCGTAGAACTCCCCCACCTCATCGGGCCAATCCAGCGGCGACCAGGCATCATCGGCCTCCAGCACCTCCTCCAGCGGCCTCAGCCTCACCGCGCCGTAGACACCGAAGTCTCGCCACGCCGGGTCGCGGTGCTCCCACTCCAGCGACAGGCCGTCCGTCTCCCGGTAGACCTCCAACAACTCGGCGGGCAAGCCGTCGGCCGCGGCCTGAGCCAGCAGCTCGTCGGAGGGAGGCGCCAGAACCTCCGCGGTGACGACGATGAGATCCGGGTGGGCTCGCAGCTCGGCCACCAACGCCTCAAAGCGCTCTCTCCAGGTCGTGGGTGCAGCTTCAGTTGACATCGGTCCTCCTCCTCGACTATCCCAGGGTCGCGCCTTCCGCGTCGGAGCGCGCCCCTGGGATGGGGCAACGCCACCACAAACAGAAGGCTGCTTCTCCTCCTGCTTCGGTGAACGCTGTGGCTGTACTCGACATTGTACTCTACCCCGATGACCGACTCCGCGCGAAGTGCAAGCCGGTCGAGTCGTTCGATGATGAGCTTCAGGCGCTCATCGACGACATGATCGAGACCATGTACGACGCCCCCGGGATCGGGCTCGCCGCGCCTCAGGTGGGGCGCGACCTCCAACTGACGGTCATCGACACCCGCGACCGTGAGAAGCCCGACCCGGACAACCCGGGGCTGCTCGTGCTCATCAACCCGCGCATCGTGGAGAAGAGCAGCGAGACGCTCACCTGGGAGGAGGGCTGCCTCTCCATCCCCGGGGTCTTCGACGACGTCACGCGGCCGAAGCGGGTCGTCGTCGAGGCGCTCGATCGACACGGCGAGCCCTTCACCATCGAAGGCGAGGAGCTGCTCGCGATCTGCCTCCAACACGAGATCGACCACCTCAAGGGGGTCCTCTTCCTGGACTACCTGTCGCGGTTGAAGATGCGGATGGCGATGAAAACCTACAAACGCACCAAGGCCGGATACCTCGCCGATCTCAAAAAGAAGCGCGAGGAGAAGGGAGACCCGGCCTGACACCCTCCAAAGGAGGCCCATGTCCCGACTGCGGATCGTCTTCATGGGGACCCCTGACTTCTCTGTCCCCTCTCTCAAAGCGCTGATCGACGGCCCCGACGAGGTCGTCGCGGTGGTCACCAACCCGGACCGCCCGGCTGGCCGCGGCCGCCGTAAGCCGGTCCCCTCCCCCGTCAAGCAGGTGGCCGTCGAGGCCAACATCCCCGTCCTGCAACCCCGCTCGGTCAAGAAGCCGCCCTTCCGTGAGGAGCTGGCGGCGCTCAACGCCGACCTCGCCGTCGTCATCGCCTACGGCAAGATCCTGCCCCAGGCCGTGCTCGACACGCCTCGGCTCGGCTGCATCAACGTCCACGCGAGCATCCTGCCTCAGCTGCGCGGCGCGGCGCCCATCAACTGGGCGATCGTGCGCGGGCACGCGGAGACCGGCGTCACGACCATGCAGATGGACGCCGGGATGGACACCGGGGACATCCTCCTGATCGACCGGATCGCCATCCAGGAGGGCGAGACCGCCGGGGAGCTTCACGACCGGCTGGCGCCGCTGGGCGCCGAGACGTTGATGAAGACGCTGGAGCGGCTGGTGGCCGGGACCCTCACCCCGCAACCCCAGGATGACGCCGCGGCCACCTACGCGCCGATGCTGAGCAAGCGCGACGGCGCCCTCGACTGGTCCGCGACGACGGCGGAGCTGGTCGGGCGGGTGCACGGGTTCAACTCCTGGCCGGGGACGTTCACCACGGTCCTGGAGGGCGAAGATGAGCGCACCCGTGGGATTCGCTTCAAGGTGCACCGAGCGAAGGCCGTTGAAGGATACACCGACTCCCCCGAGGCTCCCGGCGTCGTGCTTGAGGCCGACGTGGAGCAGGGGCTGATCGTGCGGAGCGGCGACGGCGCGGTGTCCCTGCTGGAGTGTCAGCTCCCGGGGCGCCGAGCGCTGACGATCGACCCCTGGCTGCATGGCTTCAACCTGTCCCGGGGCGACCGTCTGGGCGCCCCCGAGTCCTGAGCAGAGCATCATGAGCGAGACGATCACGGTATACGCCCCAGCGACGATCGCCAACCTGGGGCCGGGCTACGACATCATCGGGATGGCGGTCACCGGCCTCGGCGACCGGGCGGAGGCGACGCTGGCCGACGGCTCGGGGGTGACCCTCGACGCCATCACGGGCGACGAGGGGCGGCTCCCGCTGGACCCGACCCTGAACACGACGACGGTCGGCGCCCGGCGAGCGCTGGAGGCGATCGAGGCGCCCGCCGGGCTCGGCGTGCGGCTGACCCTGCACAAGGGGCTGCCGCTCGGGAGCGGGCTCGGTTCGAGCGCGGCGAGCGCGGTCGTCGGGGCGTTCGCCGCGGCGACGCTGGCTGGTCGGGCGGAGCCTCGGTTGAACCTCCTGCAAGCCTGCTGCGACGCCGAGAAGGTGGCCGCGGGGGTGGCGCATGCCGACAACGTCGGGCCGTCCCTGCTCGGCGGGGTGGTCTTGATCCGGCGCTACAACCCGGTCGAGGTGGTGCAGCTGCCCGCCCCGGAGGAGCTGCGGCTGGTGATCGGGATGCCGGCGTGGTCGATCTCGACGCGAGAGGCCCGCGAGGTGCTGCCCCGCAAGGTGCCGCTAAGCGACGCCGTGGCCAACAGCGGGAACGTGGCGGCGATGATCGCCGGGTTCTTCCGCGGCGATCTGGAGCTGATCGGCCGCTCGATGGAGGACACGATCGTCGAGCCGGTCCGTGCGCCGCTGATCCCCGCCTTCCTGAAGGTCAAGCGCGCGGCGATCGAGGCGGGGGCGCTCGGGTGCTCCATCTCAGGGGCAGGCCCGGCCTGCTTCGCCCTGGCGCACGACGACGCCACCGCGCGCCGGGTCGCCGAGGTGATGGAGCGGACCTGGTCCGCGGAGGGGATCACCAGCAAAGCCCACATTGGACGAATCGACACCCAGGGAGCGCGGGTCATGCCCTGAACCGCCCCACAGCCTCAGTGACGCCATGCCGAAGATCATCTCTCCGCGAACCCTCGCCGCCCAGGTCGTCCAGCGCGTGCTGGACGACGGGGCCTACTCCAACATCGCGCTCGACGCCGCGTTCAAGCGGCACCCGAAGCTCAGCCGGAGGAACCGTGGGCTGGCCACGGAGCTGACGTACGGCACGCTCACCTGGCTGCGCCCGATCGACGTCGTCCTCGGGAAGCACGTCCACCGCAAGTTCAAGTCCCTCGACCGTGACGTGCTCGCCGTGCTGCGGGTCGCCACCTACCAGTTCATGAAGCTCGACCGCATCCCCGAGCACGCCATCATCAGCGAGGCGGGCCGCTCGGTCCGGTCGATGCGGCGCGGGAACCGGATCGTCAACTTCGTCAACGGGGTGCTGCGCTCGATGCAACGGACGCGGGAGGAGCAGGAGGCCAGGCGGAACGAAGAGGCGGGGGTGTACAAGCACCCGAACAAGCCCCAGGGGCGGTACGTGTCACCTGCGTCGAAGGGCGCGCGCGAAGACCGGGACAAGGACGCCCCGAAGAAGAAGGATCCATCGGCCCCCAACACGCGCGACCTGCTGAACCTGCCGAGGGTCAACCCCAAGCAGTGGCCCACCCGCTACATCGGCGAGGGCTGGTCGCTGCCCGACTGGATGGCGGAGCGGTGGATCGAGCGGTTTGGCCTGGAGGAGGCCGAGGCGCTGGCGAGGTCGTTGACCGAGCGCCCTCCCCTGTCGGTCCGCGTGTCGCCGTGGTCCCAGGCCGGGGGGAAGCACCTCAGCCCCCGCGACCAGCAGGGGCAGCGGGCTGGCCTCGGGCGGAAGCTGGACGCCGCGCTGAGCGAGTTGAGCCCGATGGGCTTGCTCCTGCCGCAGAGCAGCGCCGAGGCGACGCGGCTGCTTCAGCAGGGGTTGATCACGCACCAGGACGAAGCGGCGCAGCTCGTGGCCATGCTCGCGAACCCACGCAAGAACGATCGCACGCTCGACGCCTGCGCCGGGCTCGGCGGCAAGACCGCGCACCTCGCCGAGTTGATGCACGACCCCGGCGAGGAGCGCCTGGTCGCCCTCGACCCGAACGAGAGCAAGCTGTCGCTGCTGGGCGAGACCTTCGAGCGGCTCAAGCTCAAGCCGCCGACCGTCGTCCACGGCGACCTCACCGAGATCAAGGACGCGCTCGGCGAGCCGTTCGATCTGATCGTGGTGGACGCGCCGTGCAGCGGCCTCGGCGTCATGCGGCGGCACCCCGAGATCCGCTGGACCCGCACCGCGGAGGACATCGCCTCACTGGCGAAGCTCCAGCGCGACCTGCTCGACGCCGCGGCCACCCACCTCAAGCCCGGCGGGCGGCTGATCTACAGCGTCTGCACCTTCACGCTGGAGGAGGGCGAGCAGCAGGTCGCCGACTTCTTGAGCCGTCACGACGACTTCGAGCTGGACCTCGAAGGGGGCAACTCCCGGGTGTCCTGGAAGAAGCTGGATCAGACCGCCCACGGCTACAACCTCCTCCCGCACCGAACCCAGGCCGACGGGTTCTTCATCAGCCGCCTCAAGCGCAAGAGCGCCTGACGCCCACACACACCACACACACCATGACCACCTCACCCATCATCGCCCCCAGCATCCTCGCCAGCGACTTCGCCCGCCTCGCCGAGGAGTGCGCGGCGGTCCTCGACGCCGGGGCGGACTGGCTCCACGTCGATGTCATGGACGGCCGCTTCGTGCCCAACATCACGATCGGGATCCCGGTCGTGGCGGCGCTCCAGAAGCACCACCCCGACGCCGTGCTGGACGTCCACCTCATGATCGACGAGCCCGAGCGCTACGTCGAGCGGTTCGTCGAGGCGGGCGCGGACATCGTGACCGTGCACGCCGAGGCGACCCGCCACCTGCACCGGACGCTCCAGGCGATCCGGGCCGCAGGCGCCAGGGCCGGGGTCTCCCTCAACCCGGCCACCCCGGTGAGCGCGCTTGAGCACGTCCTCGGCGATCTGGACTTGATCCTGATCATGTCGGTCAACCCCGGCTTTGGCGGGCAGGCGTTCATCCCCGAGACCCTCCCCAAGCTGAAGGCGACCCGCCAGCTGCTCGCGAGCCGCGGCCGGGAGGACGACGTCGTGCTCGAAGTGGACGGCGGCGTCAAGGCGTCCAACATCGGCGCCATCGCCGCCGCCGGAGCGAACGCCTTCGTCGCGGGCTCGGCGATCTTCAAGGGCGAGCTGAGCTACCGAGAGACCATCCAGAAGATGCGCGAAGCGATCCAGGGCTGAAGCCTGGGGATGGGCGAGGGCCCTCCCCTGCTGAGGTGGTTGGGTGGGGCACGGGGTTTACATAACGTATCTTGAATACAAACTGAGGTCGAATTCTGAGTGTGGATGGGCTTGCACAGCTCTGCGGATGTGAAAACCCGGTCACGGGCACCGCCACACACGTCGCGCTTCGCCTCTTGATGGTGCAGAAGAAAACCGAAGGGGTTCCGCTCGCGGGCCTCGCCACCCCGCCCGCCCCCATCAGACCTCGATGTCGAGAGCCTTGATCCGCAGCTTCAGGCTGCGCAGCGAGACCTCCAGGAG
>PBBL01000077.1 GCA_002716585.1 Myxococcales bacterium
CGCCAGGTCCCGGAGCGCAGGGTGACCGAGCGGAGGTTGTAGCCCGCCATGTCCGAGTACGTGTAGGGCCGATCGCCGCAGGTGGGGTAGGTGGCGACCACCGAGCCGTCCGACGACCGCAGCTTCGTCACCGTGCCCCCCGCAGACGGGTTGTAGCCGTTGGGGCAGGTGTAGCTCGACTGGAAGTTGGCCCCGCCGCCGCCGTAGTTGACGACCCAGATGAAGCCATTGGCGTCCGGCGTGATCCCCACCGACCCGCGACCTGTCGGGACGGCGCGGATCGGCTCGCCCGACGTGCCGTCGATCTTCACCGCGTAGCTCGGCGCCTGCTCCCAGCCGCCCCCCGACAGGTCGTTGAAGACCGCCCACACGAACCGGTTCGCGTCCACCGCGACTCCGCGGCCGCCCAGGTTCGCCGACCCGCCCGCCGCCTGAACCGCGTCGCGGACGTCGATGTCCCGGATGATCCCGTTGCCCGGCGAGATGTTGCAGTCGACGCCGTTGTTGGGGCACTGGTGATCGCCGTCGATCCACGCCACGTACGGATCCGACCAGTAGGCCCCCCAGACGTCGCCGTCGATGTCCACCGTGAAGCCGTAGATGTTGCCCGTGCGGTGCTGCACGCGCCAACGCTGCTGAAGCTCCCCCGTGACGCCGTCAAAGCGCTGCACCGAGCGACCCCCCAGCCAGGAGGTCGTCGAGAACATGCGCCCGTAGGGGTCGATCGCGATCCCGTAGGAGCCAATGTCGTTGACGAACGTCTCCAGCGGCTGGAACGAGTTGGAGTCCACCTTCATCCAACCAAAGCCGCCCTGGTTGGCGTCGGACACCGAGCTGGAGATCCACACCTCGCCCGCCGCGTTGATCGCGACCCCGCGCGTGTTGCGGCCAACGTACTGCGTCGTGTCGATCAACGCCCCGTCCGACGCCCGCAGCTTGTGGGCGACCCCCGTCCCCGTCAGGCGCACCGCCACCCAGCAGTTGAAGTCCAGATCAACCGCCGTGCGCGATGGCCCCCCACCCGTCGGGATCGTGGTCACGCTCTCGGCGCGGCCCGTCGCCGTGTCGATCTTCGTCACCGTGTCCGAGTACGTGTTCGCGATCCAGAGGTAGGGCGTCTCGATCTGCCCCAGGTTCAGCTGGAGCTGATCGCGCGGATCCGTCGCGTTGACGTTGATCTGGGCGCCCTGCTCAAAGTCATCCGTCGTGGTCCACGTCTGTCGGTAGGTCTGAGCCTCCAGGGCGCTCACCGACGTCAGACTGGCGGCACACAGGAGCACAGCGAAGAGGCGCCGGGTCGGCCTGGCTTGCATGGCGGTTGTACTCTCGTCATCTATGTCATGAATATCATTTACAGCGGGCTCAACAGCACCGCGTCCAGTCTAGCGGGTGGCGTACGCTTCATCAACCGCATCAAGCGGCCTCCTCCATAAAGCGCATGCGTTCAGGCTCGACAGCCGCGCCGCCGCGCTGTGGCGGGCCACCGCTTGCGTCTCGGTGCCCCCTGCGCTATGTCCGCACAGGTGAGCGCAGGCACCCCGCCAGACGCCACCACCGCCACCCGGGCGCGCCCGCGCCCGAATCGCCGCTGAGGAGACGACCATGCTGCTGACCCCCCACGTACAGGCGCTGATCGATATGGCGCTCAACGAAGATCTCGGAGGCGGCGACGCCACCACGGACGCCATCTTCCCTGGGCATCAGCGCTGCTCGGCGACGGTGCTGGTCAAGTCCGACCTCGTCCTCGCCGGCGCGGAGATCTTTGAGGCGGTCATGCGCCGCGTCGATCCCGACATCTCCGTCTCCTGGAGCCACCACGACGGCGCGCAGGTGCCTCGCATGACCCCGATCGGGCAGCTCCACGGTCGGGTCCGCTCCATCCTCAAGGCCGAGCGCACGGCGCTCAACTTCATCCAGCGCATGAGCGGCGTCGCCACCCTGACCCACAGCTACGCCGAGCACCTCCAGGGCACCCGCACCGCCGTCGTCGACACCCGCAAGACCCTCCCGGGCTGGCGCGTCCTCGACAAGTACGCGGTGCGCTGCGGCGGCGGGAAGAACCACCGCCTCAACCTCGGCTCGGGCGTCATGATCAAGGACAACCACATCGAGGCCGCCGGGAGCATCACCGAGGCGGTCCGTCGGGTCCGCGAGGTCGCCCCACACACCCTGCGGATCGAGGTCGAGGTGACCGACCTGGTGGAGCTGGAGGAGGCCGTGAAGACCGGGGTCGAGATCATCCTGCTCGACAACATGACCACCCCGAAGGTCGCCGAGGCCGTGAAGCGCGCCCACGCCCTCGCCACCGGGCGGCCGCCTCTGCTGGAGGCGTCGGGGGGGATCACCCTCTCCCGGCTCAAGGAGCTGGCCGAGGCCGGGGTCGACATCATCTCGGTCGGGGCGTTGACCCACAGCGCCGTCGCCGCGGACATCTCGCTCGACGTCCAGGCCGAGCGCGAGACGGTGTAGCGCTCCGCGCCTGGAGCCTCACCGGGACCACCACCGCCCGTCGTCGTAGACCAGCCGCGTGGACCCCTCGACCGCGACGGCGCTCGGGTGCAGCGGGTCGCCCGGGAGGAGCAGCGTCATCAGCCCACCCACCTCCTCCATGCGCGGCATGACGCTGGGGCGAGCGGCGCGCGTCATCCCGGCGATCAGCGCGTCCACGCTGGTGTAGCTGGACATGTCCTCCAACGTGCGGAAGGTCGGCGGGGAGAGCTGAATCTCCCCGTCGGCGTACCGCCGCAGCGCCTCCGCTGGCGTCCACCACGCCGACGCCACCACCTCCCGATTGTCGTGCAGCCCCTCCTGCCCCTCCGGCGCCCGCGCCAGGTAGAAGCGCGTGTTGAAGCGGCGGCGCTCAAACACCGGCGTGATCCAGTGCGCGAAGTACCGCAGCGTGTCCAGCGGGAAGCGGAGCCCCTCCGCGCGAGCGAGGTCGGTCATCGACATGGAGCCCGCGTTGAGCGCGGCCCGGTGCGCGGTGAAGCGCGCCTCCGTGTCGGGGTCGGCGAAGCTCACCAGCTCGCCTGACGCCGTGTGCGCGAGCAGCACCCCCGCCTCCTCGAACATCTCGCGGATCGCCGCGATGTGGAGGCCGAGCGCCTCGGAGGGGCTCAGCTCGGCGTCGTCCTCCAGGCGCTCCCCCTGCACCACGAGCGCGTCGGCGGCCCCGGCGAGGGTGAGGCCCGTGCAGAAGGAGGCGGCCTCGGCGGTGGTGTCCTCGGGGTCGAGCTTGCCGCCGGGGTAGACGTAGGCGTTGGCCATGAAGCCGCTCTTGCTGTGGCGCTTGACGAGGAACACGGTCGGGCGACCGTCCTCCTCGCGCTCACGCAGCAGGACGACGGTGGACGCGTGGACGGGTGATGGCATGGTGGGTGGGTCCGGGCTGGAGACGACCGCGGCGCGCAGGCGCCGCGGTCGCCTTGGGTCACTCAGGGAGGCAGAAGCCGAACAGGCCGTCGCTCAGGCACGTCGTGCCGGGGATGCCGGCGCAGTCCGCGGCCTCGATGCAGGAGACGGTGCAGATGTTGAAGCCGCCCGCCGCCGCCTCGGCGGTGTTGTAGCACAGCTCGGCGCCCTCGACGCAGTCGTCCGTCGTGTCACAGGAGCCGCCCAGCTCCACCTCGCCGTTGCCCTCGAAGTCCACGCAGGCGCCCTCCGAGCAGACCAGGCGGAGCACGCTGGTGCCCTCGGCGCACGTCATGTCGCTGTCGCAGGAGGCGCTCTCGGTGATGACGTCCAGCGTGTAGGTCTCCGTCGGGTTCTCGCTGCTGTAGAAGCCCACCCGGATGAAGTAGTCGCCCGGGGCGAGGTACTCGGCGCTGGCCGTCTCGCTGTCGGCGAGGGTGCTCAACCCGAACCCGACCGGGTTCGGGTTGCCCGCGGCGAAGATGTAGATGTCGAGGTCGCCGGGGCCGGTGAACTCGACATCGACGAGGAGGTTGGAGGGCTCGGTCAGGGTGATCTGGTAGACGTCGATGTCGTCCTCGCACAGCTCCTGGTCGGCGACGGTCACCGCGCCCTCCGTCAGCTCCAGCGCCGTCGCGTCGGTGTCGGTGTCGTTCGGCTCGCCCTGGCCACCCTGGCCACACGCAGCCGCCTCGAACGTGCCGCACACGCCCTCGACGTCGAGGCCCGTGAGCAGGCACTGATCGCCCTCGTCCATGCAGTCGTCGTCGAAGGTGCACAGGTTGGACACGCAGCGGCTCGCCTCGGTGTCGCAGACCTCCGCGGCGGTGCACATCCCGTCGCTCTCACAGGCCGGGCGGCAGGCGTTGTCCAGGCCGCAGTAGGCCCCGTCGCCGAGGGCCGAGCAGTCCTCATCGCCCTCGCACTCCAGCGAGCAGACGAAGCCCTCGCCCGAGGTGGTGAAGTTGTAGCAGAACTCCGCCGCCTCGGAGCAGTCCGAGTCGTCGTCGCAGGCGCCGCCCGGCGCGACGGAGCCCTCACCGTCGATCCCCACGCAGACGCTCTCTTCGCAGAAGGGGCGCCCGGGGGCGTCCGCGCAGTCGGCGCTTGAGGCGCAGCCGCCCGAGGTCACCGCGATGTTCAGGTCGTAGGTCGTGTCCGCGCCGTCCACCTCGAACAGCAGCGCGAGCACGTAGTAGTCGCCGGCCTCCAGGTAGGGCAGCTCCGCGAGCTGGGTGGACACCCCTTCGTTCGCGGCGCTGCCCACGATGAACCCTTCGGAGTTCGTCACGAACAGGCCCATCAACGTCGTGTAGTTGCTCAACTCAGCGGTCAGCGTGTCTCCGGCCTCCAGCGTCACCCGGAACTGATCGAGATCCTCCAGGCAGGCGCCCAGGCCCGTGTAGGTCGCCTCGCCGTCCTCCAGCGTCACCTCGACGGCCTGGCTGTCGGTCCCGTTGGGGTCGAGGCCGTCGTCCGCGCCGCAGGTCGGCTCCTCGTAGGTCACGCAGGTGGTCTCCACCCGATTGCACAGCAGCTCGTTCGGGCAGTCGGCGTCCACCAGGCAGCCCGGCGTGGTGCTCAGGCTGTAGCCCGCCTCGGCCTCTTCGTAACCGCGCACCTCGACGATGTAATCGCCCGACATGGCCGCCGTGAGCGAGACGGTCTCGTCGTCGTCGACGCTCTCGCTGCCGTCGATCGGCTCCTGGGCGCCCGGCTCATAGATGTACAGGTCGAGGTCGCCCTCCTCATGCGAGAACGTGATCGAGATCGTGACCAGCGCGCCCTCGGTGAGGCTCAGCGTGAAGTAATCGTTGCTGTTCGAGCACACCTGGAGGTCGTCGTAGGTCTGGCCCACTTCGATGGCGGTGGCCTCGTCAGGCGCGTGGTTGGGGCTCAGCGCGTCGTCCTCGCACGCCGGGCCGCCGGTGGTGCCGCCGGTCGTTCCACCGGTCGTGCCACCTGTGGTGCCGCCGGTCGTGCCACCCGTGGTGCCGCCGGTCGTCCCGCCGGTGGTTCCGCCTGTTGTCCCGCCGGTCGTGCCTCCGGTCGTGTCACCTGTGCCGTCGCCGCCCCCGCCACCACCACAGGCGGCCAACGTCGCGACGGTTGAGATCAGAAGCGCCATCAGGGCGCCGTTGAGGAGTTGTTTTCCCATCGATCCGGTTCTCCTTGGTCTATCCACGTGCAGAAGCCCGCTGAGCGGGGTTGGGTTTGCGCGTTGTGGCTGCGTGAGCAGGCCAGAGGGGCAGCATAGGCGGGCGTCGGTTCGGGTTCAAGGAGCGCGTTGAGATCCGCGGCGTCAGGGCTGGAAGCCGTCTTCGCGCCACCACCGGATCAACCGCCGCTCCTCCTCGTCTGGCTCGGGCCCGTTGGGGGGCATGCGCCGCGCGTCGCCCTGGGGGAGGTCCAGGCGCTCCAGGATGGAGTCGATGAGCGTCTGCCACTGGGCGTAGTTGGCGGGCTGGCGCGCGTCGTGGCAACCGGAGCGGGCGCAGTACTGGCCGTAGATGGGCTCGATGTCGCCGCTCCAGGTGACCGTGATGTCGCGCGCGCGCCACGAGAACGGCACGCTCACCGCCGCTTCGGGCAGCTCTCCCTCGTAGGTGATCCGGGCGGTGAGGAGGTGCTCGCCGTCGGTCAGGCAGTCCGACCAGAGCAGGCCGCCGCCGCGAAGCACGTAGGGTGGGTCGGGCACGGTCGCGTTGGCGCAGTCGTCCACCTGAAGCTCGACCGACGCCACCCGCGCGCTGAAGCTGGGGAACACCTCCAGGTCGGGCATCTCGACGAGCGTCTCGTTGGCGCGGAAGCCGATGACCGCCACCGTCGGGGAGGCCATGGCGTGAACCGCGCGCCTGGGGCGAGTCAGCCAGATCGAGCCCTGGTCGCCGAGGGACATGCCCGACACGTCGGTCACCGGCACGTCCAGCGCCGCGGTCCACCGCTCGCCGTCGGTCGTGACGTAGAGCGCCGATGAGCTCCTCAGCCAGGTCTGGCCGCCCTCGTGGACAGCCATCTCCAGCGCCTCCTCCCCACCGGGCAGCTCCCAGCGGATCCACCGCGAGGTGCCCGTCAGGGCGCCCGGCTTGCGCTTGAACACACCCGCCGCCGTGCGCGCCCAGACGTTCCCGTTGCGGTCCCCGCCGAGGTCGAGGATGGTGCCGCCGAGGTCCACCTCGATCGGGTAGATCAAAACGTCGTCGCGCTCCTGCGCGACCGCGTAGAGGTGGTCGTCCCACGCCACCCAGAGCGCCTCGCCCAGCGGGTCGCCGGGATCCGGGCCGATCGCGATGGGGCCGACCGTGGCGCTCGCCATCTCCTCGGGCGGCTGGATCTGGTAGAGGACCCCGTCGAGCAGCTGGTACAGCCCGATGTCCGAGGAGAACCAGATCGAGGTGCTCCGATCCGGGTGGGTGCGCGCTTCGCTGAGCATGTCGCGGATCGGGGCGTCGATCAGCTCGGTGAGCGGCGACGGCCAGAGCTTGCCGTCCGCCTGGTAGAGGAGGCCGATCCCGGTGGACAGGAGCAGCGAGCCGTCGGCGTCCGTCGTCGCGCCCCACAGCTCACCCACCGGCGCCTCCGCCAACCAGCCCGGCTCGAGGAACTCCAGGCGGCTGTCGCGCTCAAGCCCGTAGAGATCACCATCGACCGCGATGTAACCATGGACGCGTGACTGGGCGATGGGGACGAGGCGCGACGGCGCGTCGGTCTCGGGGAGCTGGACGGCCTCGGAGAGCATCGTGACCCGCTCGGAGACGCGCAGGACGCGCTCCTCCACCAGCTCCGGGGCCACCTCGGGGAGGGCGTCCGGGCCGACGTCCACGCCGACGTCGTCCATCCCGCCCCCGCAGGTCGCGCCGGTCTCCGCGCCCTGATCGATCCACGCCGCGATGATCGCCAGCTGCTCCGGGGGCACCAACGGGAGCCCCTGAGGCATCGGGTCGCCAAACGGGGGATCCTCGCGCATCTTCTGCATCAGGACGCTGTCCGCGCTGTTGCACGGCTCGACCACCGGGGCGTGATCGCCGGTCGACAGCAGCTCGTCGAGCGTCGTCAGCGTGTGCCCGCCGAGGCCCCCGTGGCACACCGTGCACTGATGCTCGGTGAAGATCGGGAGGATGTCCTCGGCGAAGGTCAACACCTCGCCCGAGTCCGACCCGGGCGCGTCCTGGGGCGACGCGCTGTCGCTCGCCGCGTCGTCGTCGGCGTCGCTCGCCTCATTGGTGTCACCTGGCGCCCCGCCCGTGTCCTCAGGAGCGCCGGTGTCGTCGCCCGCGCCGGAGTCTGCTCCGACGCCGACGTCGTCGCCCGCGGTGCTGCTGGCGATCTCGCCGCTGCACCCCGCGATGAGGAGGGCCACCAGGAGCAACGCGGCGGGCGCCAGGCGGCGCCTCGGAGCGTTCGCGGCTCCCTGCGTGGGGCGGCGGTGGCCTTCGACACAAGTGGGGTTCTGTTGCCGGGGGTGTGCTGAGCGTGCCACTGCGTTCAACCTGGGTGATGAGGGTCTGCCCTGGCGCTGTCTCGGAGCGGAGCCGTCCAACGGAGCGCGCCACCCTGGCATCATGGGAGATCGTCACGCGAAAGGCAACACCGACCCGGGAGGGTCGGCTTGCGCATGCGCGGCGGGCGGGTCTACAACAGGGGCGAGGTGGGTTGAGGTGGGGTGAGGGCGATCACTTGGACTTGGGCAGGAACTTCTTCAAGATCCGCAGCAACAGCTCCAGGAACCAGATCAGAATGCGAAGACCCCAACGCCACGTCCAGCTGCTCTTCTTGCTCATGGGCCTCAACTCCTCGATTCGACCGATGCGCCGCGCACCGGGTGTATCTGTCATCGGCGCTCAAGGAGCGTCGCTCCTCGGCGCCACGCGTCATCGCGCCTTCAGGGGAGCCCGCCTCCAGGCTCAGCGCGTCGGGGCGCCTCTCCTCCCCACACGATCGGGTACACTTATGATTGGCACGCCACAGGGGCGTGGCAAGTTCCCAGCCCTACAACGCATGACCGACCTCGTTTTCGTCCTGGCGTGGTGCATCCTGGCGCTCGCGGGCTGTCAGGCCTCCGACCACCAGCGCCTCCCCGCGTCGTCTGGCGCGGCGCAGGCGACCTGCGAGGAGCTGCGCCTTGAGGCGTCCGAGGGCGGCGTCGAGCGCGCCTCCCCCGACGCGCTGGCGACCCTCGTCGCGGCGCCGCGGGGCTGCGCGTCCACCTTCGAAGCCGGGCTGCGCGCCGCGGAGCTGGCCAGCGACGCGGAGCGCCCCGCCCAGCAGGCGGCGCTGCTGGCCTACACGCGCCGCGGGCTGCGCGATCAGCACACCTGGGCCGCGCTGGGCCTCGACGAGGCCGACGCCTGGCTGCGCGCCGGGCGCGCCCCGCAGGCGCTGGAGGTCTGGTCCGAGATCTGGCACCGGCTCGCCGAGCCGGGCTTCATCCTGGCGCCTCGGGTGGTGTCGGTGCGCCATCAGGCGCTCATGGGGCTGTGGGAGCACCTGGGGGCGCGGCCCGGGCTGCCCGAACGCCAGGATCAGGTGCGCCACCTGATCGACCTGACCCGGGTGAGGCAGCGGGGCGCGGCCCGGAGGCTGCTCGGGCGGTGGGTGGAGAGCGGCTGGATCGACGCCCGGACCGATCGACCGCTGATGGCCCAGCTGGGCGACCTCAACCTCCCGCGGCGCAAGCGCCGCCCGGCCTCGCTGCCGAGCCCCTCCGAGGTCTCCGCTGGAGGGCAGGCGCTGCTGCAGGCGCTCCAGGGGGAGCGCGCCCTGGTCGTCGCCGTGCGCGACCCGAGCGGCGGGCTGACCGAGCTGGAGCGGCTCATCGAGCGCGCCCCGACCCACCCCGAGCGCCCCACGTGGCACCTCCAGGCGGCGCAGCTCGCGCTCGTCACCGAGGAGCCTGTTCGGCTCGCGCAGCATGCCCTGGAGGCGCTCTCGGGTGACGTCGGCGCCGGGGTGGCCAGCGAGGCGCTGTGGCTCGTCGCGCTCGCCCACATCCGCGCCGGGCGGCTGGAGGGCGCCCGCCCGTTCCTGGAGCTGTCGGCGCGTCACAGCCAGGGGCGGGTCTCGGACGTCGCCATCGAGCTGAGCGCCACCGATCCGGCCGCCCGAGCCCTGTACTGGCTGGGGCGGATCGACGAGCAGCAGGGGCGCCTGGAGCAGGCCCGCGCGCAGTTCGCCGAGGTTCAGCAGGCCTACCCCGTCGGGCTCTACCACGTGCTCTCGGTGGACGCCTTCAACCGCCTCGGCGGGGCGCCCGAGCAGCTTCGGATGGTGAGGCGCCTCCCCGGGGTCCCGCCGCCGCCCTCCTTCCCCCCCGCGCCCCCCTCCCCGGCCGACCGCGCCATCCTCACCCACATGGAGGCGCTGCCCGGCCACGCGCTGGCCGCGGCGCTCGATCAGGCGCGCTACACGACGCTCGGGCCAGGGCGCCACGAGCGGCTCCTCGACCTCGCCCACCCTCGCCTGGAGCGGGCCGAGAGCATCTGGCTCGCCTACACCCTCCCCCCGGTCGGCGGCTGGGACGTGCGCCACGGTCAGGCGCACCACCGCTTCGATCGCCCCGACCCCAGGCCACACCGCCCCGCCATCGCCGCCGCGGCGATCCGCGCCGGGCTGGACCCCGAGTGGGTCCTGGCGCTGATCCGCCAGGAGTCCGGGTTTCAGGCCCGCGCATGCAGCGGCTCGCGCGCCTGCGGGCTGATGCAGCTCAAGATGAGCGCCGCGAAGACCATCGCCCGCGCCGACTCGATCCCCTTCGAGGGGACGACCGAGGCGCTGTTCCAGACCGAGACCAACCTCCGCCTCGGGACCGCGCTGCTCGCTCGCCTGGAGCGGAAGACGGGCGACCCGCTCCGGGCGCTCGCCTCCTACAACGCCGGCCCTGGCGCCGTCAGGCGGTGGGAACTCGACCCCGACGCGATCGCCCCCGATCTCTTCCTGGAGCTGATGCCCGATCGCCGCACCCGCGCCTATGTGATCGGCATCGTGGTGCGGTATGGTCTCTACGCTGCGCTGCTGGACTCCGGGCAGATCCGTCGCCTGATCCAGCGGCCTGCGCTCCCTTGAACCCTCGCAGGAGCCTCGGATGCCCTCGAACACCTCAACTCGCCCTCTTCACAGGGCGTTCGTCGCCGCGTTGTTGCTCCTGGCCGCCCTGGGCGTCGGGTGCGACCGCAGCAAGCCGCCCGTGGACGAGACCGCCAATCAGGTTCGCGTCGAGCCCGCGCCGGACGACCTCCCTGACAGCGACAACGGCCTCTGGGAGGACGCCGCGGCGGCGCAGGTCATCACCGCGCCCTTCCTCTGGAGGGTGGACGGCGGCGGCGGCGACCCGGTCTACCTGATGGGGACCATCCACCTGGGCGTCGACGCCCGTCAGGAGCTGCCGCCGGTGGTCTGGGACAGCCTCAAGGCGTCGCAGACCTTCGTGATGGAGGCCGACATCTCCCAGGTCAACCCCTTCGCCCTGGGGAAGTACATCCAGCTACCCCCCGGCGAGTCGCTCCAGTCCAAGCTGGAGCCGGACGTCTGGCGCGGCGTCAGGGAGTTGGTCTCGGATCTCCTGCCCGAGCCGATCCTCGCCCGCTCCCAGCCCTGGTACGTCAACATCCTGATCGTGCAGCAGCTCTTTCCAAAGACCCCGCCCATGGACATGACGCTGCTCGCCGAGGCGAAGCAGCAGAAGATGGCGCTTGGGTTTCTGGAGACGGTGGACGATCAGTTCGGCATGCTCAGCGGGTTGCCGGAGGCGTACTCGATCAAGAGCCTCAACCAGGCGGTCCGGGAGGGGGAGCAGCTTCGCCAGGAGATCGACGCCATGCTGAGCGGCTACCGCGCCGGGGACGCCGCGGGGCTGGAGGCGCTGATCATCGAGAACGACTCCTTCAAGGAGTGGCCCGAGGCGCGCGACACGATGCTCCTGGACCGCAACGCCCGCTGGATGACCCGGATCGAGGGGTACGTCAAGCAGGGCGACGTGTTCATCGCGGTCGGCCTGGGGCACCTGCTCGGTGAGGGCAGCGTGGTTGATCTGCTGCGGGACAAGGGCTACACCGTCCAACGGGTGACGCCCTGAGCGGGGCCTCCTTGCGGGGCCTGGTGGGGTGGCCTACACTCGGGGCATCGGGCCACGGCTGCCTCGGGTGGGCGTCGGGAACATCGGCGCCTCGTTCTGACATCCATCGGCGAGGCCTGTGACGAAGGATCATGGCCCTGGCTCGCGGTGAGGCCAGGGGAGGTGAGCGTGGTGCGGCAAGAGCCAACCCAACCAGCGAACGAGAACCTGGACGGATACGATCCGAAGCTCGACGCCCCCCAGGCGCGCTCCAAGCGCCGCTCCTGGGGGTGGCGCCTGGTTCGGCTCGGCCTCCAGCTGGGCGCCGCCCTCCTGGTGGTGGCGCTGCTCCTGGCCGGGGCGGCCTGGGTCTTTGGCCCGGAGCTGGCCCGCGCCGAGGTGGAGGACCGCCTCAACACGATCACGGGCCGCCTCGGGTACGGCGTGACCTTTCGCCAGCTGGAGGTCGTCGATCCCCACAGCGTGATCCTGCGCGACGTCCGCGTGGAGCGCCCCGAGGCGCTGCGCGTCGCCGCGACCGAGCCGCTCGCCGAGATCCCACGGATCGAGGTGACGATCGACATCGTGCACGCCATCCTGGAGAGCCCCCGCGTCACCGACGTCGCGCTCATCAGCCCGCGGCTCCACCTCGTGCGGCTCGCCGACGGCCAGACCGACCTCGACCCGGTGCTGGAGCGGCTGCTGGGGCGCGACGCGCCCGCCTCGGGCGGGGCGAAGGGGGGCAAGCGCAAGCCGCTCCCCGAGTCGCTCCGCCTCGTCGGCGGCTCCATCCAGATCGACGACCGGCTGGAGCCCGACCGCGCCGCGGACGCGCTCCTCGGGGGGCCCGCGGCGAAGCTGCGCTCGCCGGTGACGCGCCTCCATGAGGTGACCATGAACCTCGCGCTGCCGGGTGGCCGCGCGGGCGCGGACGCCTCCATCGAGTTGAGCGCGCTGGCCGACCTGGCCTTCGACGGGCTGACGGCGCGCTCCCGCTCCAGCCGCCTCAAGGTGAGGCTCGGGCAGCGCGCCCCGGATGCGGAGAGCACGCCGCGCTGGGCGCTGGACGCGTCCTTTGAGCCGCCGCTGGAGGTGGGCGGGCTGCCCGAGGCGCCCCTGGTCTCCGCCTCCGTTGGAGGGGTGAGCGTGTCGCTGCCCGGCGCGCTGACCGTGCCCGACGTGACGGCGCGGGTTCAGGGCGAGCCGCTGATCGAGGCGGAGCGGGTCCAGGTCGAGGTCGCCGAGCTGACCACCGACCTCGCGAAGCTGGCGGTGCGCCAGGTCGCGCTGGTGAAGCCCCGGGTGACGCTCACCACGTTGCCCGGCGAGCACATGACCCCGCGGCGGCTCGCGGAGCGCCTCCTGACGGGGCGCGTGAGCCCCGAGGTGCCTGGGGAGGTCAAGCGCGCAGGGCGTGACAAGAAGAGCGACAGGAAGAGGCGCGACAGGAAGGGGCGGCGCGATGAGGTGCGCGAGGACGCCGCGGGGGAGCAGCGCGACGAAGCGCGCCTGCGCGAGCTGACCCGTGCCCTCCAACACGCCCCGGAGCGCGTCGTGATCGAGGACGGGGCGCTGTCCTGGACCATGCGGCGGGAGGAGGGCGAGCCGGTGCTGTGGGAGTTCGCGGCGATCCGCGGCGAGCTGGTCCACGAGCTGCTCGACCATCGGCTGCGCGCTGACCTGACCTTCAGCCCGGGCGCGGCCCAGGAGCTTCAGGTGCGGGGGGCCTACGGGTACGAGTCGAAGTCGGTGGAGCTGGACCTGCGGTTCGCGCAGGTGGACGTGGCGGCCCCGCTGCATCGGCTCAAGCCCGAGTACAAGGACATGTTCCGCGCGGGGCTGCTGCGGGGCCGCCTGACGCTGCGGCGCGATCGGCCCGGGGGGCCGGTCGTGGCAACCTCCGATCTGGCGATCCAGGGCGCCGGGTTCCACCACAAGATGGTGGCCAGCGAGCCGCTGGAGGGGGTGGACGCCTCGGTGGCGGGGCGGCTGGAGTGGGATCCCGAGTCGGGCGATCTGCGGCTGCGCAAGCTCCGGCTTGGCCTGGAGGACACGGTGGTGGTGGAGGGCGCGGTCGGGGTGTACGGGATCGGCCACGGGGACAAGCGGGCGCCGGTGGACCTCAAGCGCGTCAAGCTGTCGTTCTCGATGGAGCCCACCCCGGCGCAGGCGATCTTCGACGCGGTCCCCCACGGGCTGCGCAACAGCCTCGACGGGATGACCTTCGCGGGGACGGTGGGGTTCTCCATCTCGACGGACGTGGACGCGCGGCGGATCCGCCACATGACGACCGAGTCGGAGTTCGACCTCAAAGGCTTCGACATCGTCGCGTACAACGACCACGCCAACCCGCGGCGGCTGCTGGGCACCTTCAAGCACACCAAGACGCAGCCGGTGACGGACTACCGCTTCTCGATCAGCGAGGACGGGCCGATGTGGACGAAGCTGACGTCGGTCAGCCCCTACGTGGTCAAGGCGATCCGGACCAACGAGGACGGCTCGTTCTACTCGCACAAGGGGTTCCACTGGGCCTCGGTGCGCCACTCGATCGAGCAGAACATCCGTCAGCGTCGCTACGTCCGGGGGGCGAGCACGGTGTCGATGCAGCTGGTCAAGAACATCTTCCTGTCGTCGGAGAAGACGATGGCGCGCAAGCTCCAGGAGGCGCTGCTGACCTGGGCGATGGAGGTGGCCGAGGACATCCCGAAGAACCGGATCATGGAGGTCTACCTCAATGTCATCGAGTGGGGGCCTCACGTGTACGGGATCCGCGCCGCGGCGTGGCATTACTTCCGCAAGCGCCCGCGGACGTTGAGCCTGGGTGAGTCGGTGTTCCTGATCAGCATCCTGCCGGGGCCGCGCAAGTACCACGCCTATTACGAGAAGGGGTACATCGGCAACGGCTGGTGGAGCCGGATGCAGCGCCTGATGGAGATCATGGTCGATCGGCGCCACATCACCGAGGAGGAGTACGAGGAGGCGATCGAGAAGCGCCCCTGGTTCCGTCGCCACGGCCCCGACACGCCGCCGGTCCCGGGCGATGAGGAGGCGGTCGAGGAGGAGGTCGCGGTGCCGGACGAGGGCGAGGCGTCGGACGACGCCGAGCTGGACTGGCCGGACGCCTTCGAGGGCGAGCCGGGTCACTACGAAGACTGACCATGCCCGCCCACCCGGATCACATCGATGAGGAGCGCGCGGAGTCCGACGACTGGCAGCTGCCGCTGATCGAGGTGGGGTGGGTGCTGGCGGGGCAGCTGAGCCCCGAGGACTGGAGCGCGATCGAGTACGCCCGTGAGCGGCTCCGCGAGCTGTTCCAGGCGCTGTTCCCGGCGTTCGCGTGGCGAATGCCGCTGGTGCATCGGCGCGAGATGATCCGTCAGCACCGGGTGACGCCGGTGTCGCTGCTGGAGGCGGGGTCGCTGGAGCGGGAGGCGGCGGGCTGGGACTTCGTGCTGGTGGTCACCGAGGCCGATCTCAAGGGACACTACAAGCCCTACCTGTTCGGGGCGCCCGCGCAGGCGTTCAGCGTGGCGGTGCTCTCCACCTCCCGGCTGGACCCGGCGTCGCTGGGGGTGGAGGCCACCTCGACGGAGCGCACGGAGGTGATGACCCGGCGGCTCATCGCGCTGGCGGTGCACATGTTCGGCCACCTCAACCACGTCCCCCACCACGCCGAGCGGCGAGACTTCATGTACGACCTCCAGTCGGTGGGGGATCTCGACGCGATGGAGACCCTCTCGGACGGGGCGGCGTCGGCGCTGCACAAGACCCTGGCGCGGGTCGCGGACGTGCGCCTGGAGGAGATGGGCGAGTACGCGCGGGGGGGCGCGGCGCTGTTCGTGGGGAGCCTCGTGGTGCGGGAGTGGCGCGAGGTGCTCACCTCGACGCTGGAGATCGAGCCGTGGCAGTTCCCGCTCAAGCTCAGCCGCCTGACCACGGCGGCGGTCTCGGCGATGCTGATCCTCCTCAACACGGCGGAGGCCTGGGATCTGGGGATGAGCCAGACCCCGCTGTCGGTGACGCTGCTGTCGGTGGTGACGCTGGTGGGGACGAGCGCCTTCATCCTCCAGCGGCAGCGGCTGCTGGCGAGGCGGAGCCCGCGGGGGCTGACGGAGCTGCGGGTGGTCTCGTCGGTGGCGATCGTGCTGGGGATGCTCATCGGGATGGCGACCACCTACGCGGCGCTGTTCGCGGGGACGCTGGTGATCGGCTCGCTGCTGTTCTCCCCGGAGCTGATCCAGGGCTGGGCGCCGACGATCCACCAGGCCCCGGCGGTGCGGCACTACTTCGAGCTGGCGGCGTTCGTGGCGTCGCTGGGGCTGATCATCGGGGCGATGGGCGCCTCGTTCGAGGACGAAGATTACATCCGGCACGTGGCTTTTGTGGACGAGGAGACCTGACTCGCCGTGGGGCGCGCCCTGGTGACGTAGGAGCGCGTCTGGTGGGTTGGGCGGCCCCCTCCTCGGGATAGGCGTCGGGACCGGCCAGGAGGGGCCAGGGGCGCTTTCAGCGCCGCCCGAGCGGGGTGCCGAAGGGGGCGAAGGCGACGAGCACCTTCTGATCGGTGACGAGGCCGAGGTCGCGGATCGCCTGGGGGGAGAGGTCGACGACGCGCTCGGTGCGGACGTGGGGGCCCCAGTCCACGGGGCGGACGACGACGGTTGCGCCGGTGTCGGGGTTGACGAGGAGGATCCGGGCGTTGCGCCACCAGTCCTTGCCCATCGGGGCGTAGTTCCAGCGCATGGCGAGGTAGTAGTAATCCTCGGGGCGGCTGGCGAGCGTGCCAGCGCCGGGGTTGACGGGGTCGTTGAGGAGGCGGACGCGCTCGCCGGTGATGGCGCCGGTCTCGGTGGCGCCGATCCCGGTGTCGTTGGGGCCGCCGAACCAGCTCACGGGGCCTTGCACGAAGGTGAGGCCCTCGTGGGAGGTCGGGACGCCATAGGGCTCGTAGCTGATGCCGTGGACGCCCTGGAGGGTGCCGTTGTCGAGGCCCGCGCGGGGGATCTCCATGCCGTCGAGGGTGAGCCCGGCGTGGAGGTCGGCGAGCGAGCTGTCGGGGTCGGCGACGTTGCAGTCCTGGGTCATGTTCAGGGAGTAGCGGGCGCTGCGGGTGATGCGCTCGCGGAGCCCGGAGTCGGCGGCGCCCCAGGAGGTGGTGTAGAGGAAGAGGGCGGTGCTGCGGCCGACCTCGACGGTGACCTCGGCGGCGGCGCCGTCGCGGCCGCTCTGGTGGACGGTGACGGCGGCGTTGTCGTGGGCGCCGCTGGCGTCACCGCCGAAGATCAGCTCACCGGCGGGGTCGAAGATGTAGAGCGCGGGCTGCCAGGAGCCCGCCGTGCGGGTGAAGGTGATCCGCATGGGGCCGGTGGGCTCGATCTGGGTGCTCCAGCGGTGGACGTTGTAGCGCCCGGTGGAGTAGTCCTCGCGGACGCTGGCCTCGCCGCAGCTGCGGGAGGTGATCCGGGTGCGCCAGACGTCGGCGGTGGTGCCGGTGGAGCGCCCGCGGGCGTCGTTGGAGAGGCCCGCGACCGTCTCGCTCTCGCGGGTGTCGGGCGGCTGCGGTTGCTGCGGCTCGGTGTGGAGCTCGTCCTCGGGCTGGGGGTCGGGCTGCTGCTCGGCGGGGGGCGCCGCGCAGGTGGTGCCGGTGGTGAAGCCGCCCAGCGGGGCGCGGCGGATCCGGGCCGCGGTCTGGGGGCCGTAGGCGCCGTCCTCGGCGATGCGGTCCTCGGGGTGGGCGTTGTTCCAGAGGCGCTGGAAGGCGCGCACGCTGTAGGAGCGCAGGTCGGTGCCGTTGAAGAAGTCCCAGTGGGGTGGGTCGCCGCAGCCGGAGAGGCGGCCTCCGTTGGTGCGGTCGCAGTACCAGGTCCAGCCGTTGTCCGAGAGGGTGCTGTGGAAGCGGTCGGTGGTGCTCGTCGGGACGTCGAGCGCGAGGCCCGACTCGTGGCGGCTGCGGCCAGGCGTGGCGGCGATGCGGATCCCGCAGGAGCCCTCCCAGCGCTTGAGGATGTACTGTTGGACGACGGAGCGCCAGGAGCTGTTGATCTGGAAGGTCGCCTGGGGGTTGGCGGCGGCCGCGGCGCGCAGGCCGCGGGCGGCGGTTCCCTGAACGAAGGGGCTCGCGCCCGCGCCGAGGCGGACGTTGGGGATGTCGCTGATGTTGGCGAACATGCCGGGGCGGATGCAGTTGATCTCCTCGGCGATCTGGGCGTTGAGGCCCATGGTGGGGCCGGTGGAGCAGGCGCGCGCCTGGATCAGCTCATCGACCGTGCTGAGGTTCTTGTACACGCCGGGGTCGTCCGTGGACCACTCGTCGCTCCACCCCTCCTCCATCTCGTCCTCCTCGTAGGGGCCGAGGTCCGGGGTGACACCGTCGGGGTTGGGGGGATCGTCGGCGCACGCGGCGAGCGCCGCGACGCTCGCCACCACCACCCACGCCCATCGGGAACGACCTGCACGTTGCTTCATGATGCGCCTCTCCGTTGGTTGCCTACGCTCTCCAGACACGTCCGTGCGTGATCTGAAGCAAGCGTGGTGCCAACTCGGGAGGCCGATCGCTGCGGGGTCGGGGGTGTGGTCTCCAGTCCTCATGTGGCGTCGCCGCCACACCCCGCGCGCCACACCTACTCGCCTTCGTCCTCCTCGTCGCCCTCCAGGTTGAGCCCGCCGGGGTAGGCGTAGGAGACGTGGCACCCGTACCCGTAGGCCTCCAGCCCGACGGGGACGTCGGAGCGGATCCAGTGGGTGCCGTCCTCGACCCGGATGGAGGCGGCGACGAAGCCCGAGCTCTGATCGCCGACCGGCTCGAACTCCTCGGCCGGGACGGGGTCGCCGTCGAGGGTCACCTGGGCGCCCTCCGGGGCGACGACGTTGATGTAGTCCTCGTCGTAATCGATCGGGATGAGCACGATGTAGTCGCTGCGGTACTGCTTGAAGGGGACGGTGATCGTCAACGCCGGGTCGCCGATCCCGGTCGGGTTGCCCGCGTCGATCCCCTCGTCGCAGATGCGCGGGATCCCGAACCAGTTGCTGCCGACCATGTAGTGCCCCAGCGACACCGGGGCGGTGGCGCGCAGCACGAAGTGGCGGCGCGTCTCGAACTCGGCGAACTCGCCGCTGTTCAGGATCGCCCCGTCCACCCCGGGGATCGGCGGGTCGGTCTCGATCACGGTGGCGTCCTCGGACGCGAGCACCCGGAAGATGTCCGGCTCGGTGCCGCGCGGGAAGAACTTGGTGCCCACGTACTCGGTGCCCCAGGTGCTCACCGGGATCAGCTGGGACTCGATGTGATCGCAGCGGTCGATGCCGACCACCACGTTGGCGCACTCGTGCCCCCCGAAGGCGCTGAGCGGGAACTGCGACTGCACGTGGGTGCCGGTGAAGTCGTCGTTCGCCGACGCGGTCGCGAAGTTGAGCACCTGCCCCGCCTCCAGCAGGAACTCCCGCGTCTCGCCCACCTGCATCCGCGGGATCTCAGGCCCCGGCGCGGTCGCCGCCGACGCCGTCACGGAGACCCGGTTGGCCTCGCCGCTCGTGTTGACCAGCGTCATGAAGCCGCGGATCGGCGGGTCGGGGCGCTGCTCCCAGCTCATGATGTAGTACTCGGTGCCCAGCGCGTTGGTGGGGAGCAGGAGGGTGCCGTCGTTGCTGAACACCTCGACGACGTTGTGCAGCGGGTTGAACTGGTGGGTGGTGATCGGGATGTTGCTGGTCACCCGGAACGCCTTGTCGCTGATCTCCACGGTGCTGATCTGGCTGTCGGTCGGCATCAGGTAGATCCCCTGCTCACCGGGCGGCAGCCGCATCGGGCCGTCGGTCTCGACCGGCTCGCCGTAGCCGCGGGTGATGGCGATGTCGGCCGTCAGCTCCTCGTTCGGGTTGCTGATGACGATCGCGTGGGGCTGGCCGAGGGCGTCGTCGTAGTTGTCGAGGTCGAGCGACCAGTACTCGCAGCCGATGTAGCTCGACAGCTTCTTGTTGAGGGTGCACAGATCCTGGCAGGCGCCCTCCTCGCACTCCTGACCGAGCGGGCAGGCGACCGGGTCGGTGAAGCCCGACCCGTCCTCCAGGCAGCTCCACGTGCTTTCGCGGTCGTAGCAGGTCACGCGCCCCGGCTGGCACGGCGGTCGCTCGCAGTTGTCGTCCACGCAGGCGGCGTTGCCGGGGCAGGGCGCGATCAACGTCCTCGTCCCCGTGGAGTTGCACAGCTCGGCCATCGTGTCGGAGGTGCACGTGATCTGGGAGCCCGCGACGCAGATCACGTCCAGGCAGGCGCGCTCGTCGGGGTCGCAGCGCTGATCGTTGCGGCAGTCGATCCGCTCCAGCTCCCCCTGGTCCGAACACACCTCCACAATCAGCGGGCTGACGCAGGTGGCCTCGCCGGGCTCGCAGCTCGCCGTCGAGTCCGCCGCGGCGTCGTCGGCGCCTGTGTCGGCGCCGACGTCCGGGCTGGAGGTGGCGCTCGTGGCGCCGGTGTCGGCCGCGCCGCTGGCGTCGGCGGGGTCGGACGAGTCCGCCGGGTCGCCCGAGCAGGCCGCCAGGAGCGTCGCCGCCAGGAGCAGGGCGCGCCACCCGCCGAGGCGGTCGGGTCGGGTCGGGTCAGGTCGGCGCGGGGTTGGATCGGTTGGTGTGCTCATGTAGGTTCTTGCTGCTTGCAGCGTGGGTGAAGGCGCTGGCGCGGCGGCTGAGCAGGGCGAGCTGCCCTGGGTCTGCGCCCGCGTTGGTGCCTGGTGGAGCTCGCGATCGGCGCCCGCCGCGCTGTCGCGCTGTGGGCCGTGTCATGGAGTATCGTGTTCGGAGAGGTCGGCGTCAAACCTCTCCTGAGCGCGCCGCGCGGCTGGCCTTGTCCTGTCTGGTGTAAGGATCTATACTCGCGGCGTCATCGAGCCCCAGAGGCCCTGGAAGGACCCCATTCAACAGCAAGCTCGTATGAACGTTTCGTTGAACGCACGTTGAGGACAACAGCAGCATGGACAACCTGCTGGATACCCCTTTTGAGGTCAAGGAGCGGTTGAGCTCGGGGTCGCTCGCCGGCTGCGCGGTGGAGCGGGTCGATCTGACCGACTATGAGCTGGAGCGGAGTGTGATGCAGCACGTCCGCTTCAGCCAGTCGACCCTGCAACAGACTCGCTTGACCGACCTGACAGCTACCGACGTTCACTTCACGGGCTGCCAGCTGCGCCGCGCGGGGATGGACCGGGCGCTGCTGCGCCAGACCAATATCGTCTCCAGCCAGGCGATGGAGATCGACCTGGAGGGGGCGTACCTCGACTCGGTGGGGATCTATGGGACCCCGATGAGCAACGCCAACTTCAAGAACAGTCGGCTCACCGACGTGGTGTTCCAGTCCAGCGACCTGTACGGCGCCAACTTCGAGGGGGCGGTGCTGACCCACTGCCGCTTCAACGACCCGAACCTGGGCTCGGCGGGCCTCAACCGCGTCTGCCTGCGCCGGGCGGTGCTGATCGACGTCGATCTGAGCAGCGCGATCCTGTACGGCGCCGACCTGACCGGGGCGACCTTCATCCACGTGGACATGCGTGGCATCGTCCTCGGCGAGACCGTGCGCGAGGGGATGACGCTCATTGGTTGCACCACCGACTTCAATCCCAACGCAACGGAGTGATCCAGATGGCGGAACGACGCGACTTCGGACCCGTGGCCGGGCAGATGCGTGAGGCGCTTGAGAAGTACAGCCGCGAGGAGCTGGCCGATCTGCTGACCCACATCGTCCGCGTGTACGTCATTGAGGGCAAGGAGCCCCAGCTGTCGGAGGCGGGCAAGGTCAGCTCCGAGGACAACCTCCGGGCGCTGAGCTTCCCGCAGCTGATGCTCCACCTCCAGATGAACCTCCCCCACCCCGAGCTGAAGCGGCTGCGGGTGAGCGGCGACCGGGTCTGGGCCGAGCGCGACGGCGCCGAGGTGCTGATCGCCGGAGAGCCCGAGCCCGATGAGCAGCCCCCCGACTGGGACGAGATGGGTGAGGCGGCGAGGGACGAGACGCCCCGGAGGCGCCCACGAGGGGTCCGCGCGGCGACCGGCCCGGTGCGGCGCGAGGCTCCGCCCGAGCCGACCACCCCCCCGCCCGGGACACCGCGGCGCCGCCGCGCCGAGCCCGCGCCGACGCCCGCGACCATGGCCGCCGAGAGCGCCCAGGTGGAGCGCCCCGGCGTTGGCCTGCGCGACGAGCCCGCCTCCCCCGCGACGCCGCCGCGGCGCGAGCGCCCCAGCCCGCGCGAATGGTTTCAGGAGGCCAGCGCCCCGCCGCCCGCGCCCAGCTCCTCGAAAGACCCCGACGACGAGGTCGCGGAGCGCTCGGATCGGTTCAGCATGCTGGAGCTTGACTGATGAGCGCAGACGACTTCCATCAGCAACGCGCCGCCGACGCGCTGCGCCGCGGCGTCGCCTACGCGCGGCGTCACCAGTGGCAGCAGGCGATGAACGCCCTCACCTCCTGCCTCCAGGAGGAGCCGAACAACCTGGAGGCGCGCTACTACATGGCGATCAGCCAGGCCAGCTCCGGTCGCGCCCGAGAGGCGCGTCGGCTCCTGGAGCAGACGCTCGCCATGCCTCGCCTCGACGACTTCCAGCGGGTGCGGCTGCTCAAGCTCCTGGGCAAGGTCTCGATCCAGTCGAGCGACTACCACCTCGCCGCCGACAGCCTCCACCAGGCCTTCACGCTGACCGGCGTGGGCGGCGCGCCGATCCTCAACGAGCTGGCGCAGGTGATGTGCAAGGCCGGGGACTTCGATCGCGCCTTCGACCTCTACATCAAGGCGATGGGGCACGACGCGACCTGACGGCGCGTTACGCGTCGGCGATCTCTTCCAGGTAGAGCATCACGATCGTGATGTTGTCGGTGCCGCCGTTGTGGTTGGCCATGCGGATCAGCGTGTCGACGGCGGTCTGGAGGTCGGAGCGGCAGTTGCTGATCACCTCGGCGATGACCCAGTCCTCGACCAGATCCGTGAGCCCGTCGGAGCACATCAGGAAGATGTCCTCGTTGTGCATGGCCAGCTCGGCGATGTCGACGTCCACGTGGTCCTTGAGGCCGAGCGCGCGGAAGATGACGTTCTTGCGGGCGAAGTTGTCCGCCTCGGCGGGGTCGATCTGGCCGGTGTTCAGCAGGTGGTTGAGGAGGGAGTGGTCCTCGGTCATCTGGTAGAGGCCGTCGTTGCGGTAGCGGTAGATCCGGCTGTCGCCGACGTGGCCGATGACCAGGGTGTCCTCGTCGCGCTTCTTGAGCACCGCGACGGCGGTCGTCCCCATCCCCTCATGCGACGGATCCTTGCAGGCCTCGACGAAGATCCGCTCGTTGGCGAACTGGATGGAGCAGGCCAGCGAGTTGCCGTCCCAGGTGCGATCCTTGCGAACCTGAAACGGCCACGAGAACCCCGGCTTCTCCCGCTCGATGCAGATGAACTCCGAGACCCGCGCGACGGCCAGCGCGCTCGCCAGCTGGCCCGACGCATGCCCCCCCATCCCATCCGCGACAACATAGAGCCCCTCCTCGGGAAGGATCATGAAGTTGTCTTCGTTCTGCTCTCGAGCGCGTCCAACGTCGCTCATCCCAAAGGCTCGGATCCGAAACGGCATGGTCTCACCCGGTCAAGCTGAATCGCTCCCGTGTTAGCACAGCGCTCGTGGGGCAGGCAAGGTGCGTCGGGCTGGACTTGATTCGAACTGTTGGGGCTTGTATAGTCTGCAACTTGTATCCAGGGTTGGCGTTGGTCCTACCATGACCCACATCGCCCCCACCGGGCTCAACAGCCTGAATCAGACCCAGGTCATCATGCGACGAGGCACCCACAACACACCCCAGCGAGCGCTCACGGCGTGGGCGCGCGTGTGGACAGGAGCGCTGGTGGCGCTCGGTGTGTTCCTGATGGGCTCCAGCGCGTTGGCCACCCCCATCGGTCAGTGCATGGACATCGGGGCGCTGCTCGGCATCGCCTCGACTGAGCACGGGCGCCAACAAGCCGAGCAGCTCGTCCGCCAGAACCACCCGTACAGCAACACGATCTGCACGGAGCTGGGCTGGCACTGTGACATGACCCTGCCACACTCAACCCCTGAGCCGACCGACGAGATCCTCGCCGAGGCCGACTGCCTCGACGAAGACCAGGGCCGGTGCAAGGATCCCGACGAAGTCCCCGAGTCGTTCGCGGGCGATCTCCTGGGCGATGAGGACACCCCCTCGGGGCCTCTCTACTTCGGCGACGCCTGCTTTGACCACCCGCCCCGATGCGGCGCGCTGCCCGCGCCCGACACTCCCCAGACCATCACCAGCAGCTCGGTGCCCTCCGTGGCCGCCGAGCGCTTCCGCCCGGACATCCCCCAGGCCCCGCTGATCGAGGTCGATCACCTCGCCCTCGACAGCCCGGTTGGCCCTGCCGCGGGGGTCTCTCCGGACATCGACCACCCCCCTCAAGGGTAGTCTCCACAACCAACCACACCCTCATCACACGGCGCTTCAGGTGGGGTGCGTGACGACGGCGCTTCGCGCATCGACACGTCTCGATTACCTTGATTCGCCACAACATCTTCGCCCTCCTCGTGGTCCAGGGCGCCCGCGCACCTCAGGTGCGGTGGCGCCGATGGAGCGGGTCACCCTGTTGACCCCGCCTGGAGGCGCCCGGTTTGGAATTGTGAGCCGCCCTGATGGGTCCTGGCTCACCCCCGACCGTCTCCCCGAACGCCACGAGCGCGAGCCGGGGAGCTGCAATCAACCGTGACGTGATCACACACGTGTCGCGTCACACGCATGGAGAAATGCGAACGTCATGCAAAAAGAGTATGCCATCATTGCCATCGTAGCGACTGCGGTGGTCTGCTTCGTGGCCGGGTACGTCCTGGGTACGTCGAACGTCAAGGAGAAGGCCCCCGAGGTCGCCACCGCGACCACCGAGGGCGCCGCCGAAGGAGGCAACGCCGCCCCGGGTGGGAAGATGGGCGGCGCCGCTGGCCCCGACTCGGACGTCCTCCCGGTGGGCGAGAGCGCCACCAAGGGCAACGCCAACGCCGCGGTCACGATCGTGGAGTTCAGCGAGTTCCAATGCCCCTTCTGCTCGCGCGTCCTGCCGACCGTGAACCAGATCATGGAGAAGTACCCCAACGACGTGCGGATCGTGTTCAAGCACAACCCGCTCTCGTTCCACAAGGACGCCCCGCTGGCCTCCGAGGCCGCCATGGCCGCGGGCGAGCAGGGTAAGTTCTGGGAGTACCACGACATCCTCTTCAAGAACCAGAAGGCCCTCAAGCGCCCTGAGCTGGAGAAGTACGCCGAGCAGCTCGGCCTCGACATGGCCAAGTTCAAGGCCGCCCTCGACCAGGGCAAGTTCAAGGAGCAGATCAAGAAGGATCAGGCGCTGGCCTCCAAGGGCGGCGCCCGTGGCACCCCGAACTTCTTCGTCAACGGCATCAAGGTCGTCGGCGCCAAGCCCTTCCCCGAGTTTCAGAAGATCATCGACGGCGAGCTGGCCGCCGCCAAGGGCTCCAACTACGCCGCGCGCGTGAAGGCCAACTACAAGAAGGACGCGCCCGCCGCCAACAAGCCGGGTCGCCCCCCGCGTGATGACAAAACGATCTACAAGGTCGAGCTGCAGGACAGCCCGGTCAAGGGCGGCAAGGACGCGCTGGTCACGATCGTGGAGTTCAGCGACTTCCAATGCCCCTTCTGTGGCCGCGTCAACCCCACCCTCGCCCAGATCCAGAAGGAGTACGGCGACAAGGTCCGCATCTCCTTCAAGCAGCTCCCGCTGCCCTTCCACAAGGACGCCTTCCTCGCCGCCGAGGCCGCGCTGGCCGCGGGCGAGCAGGGTAAGTTCTGGGAGTACCACGACATCCTGTTCCAGAACCAGAAGGCCCTCAAGCGCCCCGACCTCGAGAAGTACGCCGAGCAGCTTCAGCTCAACATGGGCAAGTTCAAGGCGGCGCTCGACAGCAACAAGTTCAAGAAGCAGGTCGAGCAGGAGATGGCCATGGCCCGCAAGGTCGGCGCCCGCGGCACCCCGCACTTCTTCGTCAACGGCAAGCGCCTCTCCGGCGCCCAGCCCTTCCCGAAGTTCAAGGAGGCCGTCGAGGACGCCCTCAAGCGCGCCAAGCCCCTCACCGACAAGGGCATGAAGGGCGACGCCCTCTACGCCGAGATCATGAAGACCGCCGTCGCCGAGTTCAAGGCGCCCGCTGGCGCCAAGCGCGGCGCGCCGCCCCAGGACAACAAGGTCTACGACGTGCCCGTCGGCAACAGCCCGGTCAAGGGGAACCCCAACGCCAAGGTCGCGATCGTGGAGTTCAGCGACTTCCAATGCCCCTTCTGCTCCCGCGTCAACCCCACCATGGACGCGCTCCAGAAGAAGTACGGCGACAAGATCAAGATCGCCTTCAAGCACCAGCCGCTGCCCTTCCACAAGGACGCCTTCCTGGCGGCTGAGGCGTCGCTGGCCGCTCATGAGCAGGGTAAGTTCTGGGAGTACCACGACATCCTGTTCCAGAACCAGAAGGCCCTCAAGCGCCCCGAGCTGGAGAAGTACGCCGAGCAGCTCGGCCTGAACATGGCCAAGTTCAAGGCGGCGCTCGACAGCAACAAGTTCAAGAAGCAGGTCGAGGAGGACCAGGCGCTGGCCCGCAAGGTGGGCGCCAACGGCACCCCGACCCTCTTCGTCAACGGCAAGAAGCTGGTCGGCGCCCAGCCCGCGCCCGCCTTCGAGAAGCTCATCGACGAAGCGCTCAAGTGAGCCCGTGCGTGACCTGACCCTCGGGGGTCAGATCGCGTCGCCGCTCGGTTCGGACAAGCGACGGCCCCGATCACCATGTGTGATCGGGGCCGTTTGCGTTGGTTGGGGCGTTGGTTGGGCTCAGGCGTGGCGGTCGGAGAAGTCGCGGATGAAGTCCGCGAGCCGCTGGACGCTCTCGACGGGCATGGCGTTGTAGAGGGCGGCGCGGCACCCCCCGACGCTGCGGTGACCCTTGAGGTACTTCAGGTCGTGGCTGGCGGCCTCGGCGAGGAAGGCGGAGGTCAGCTCGTCGCGGGTGAGGCGGAAGGTGACGTTCATGCGGCTGCGGCTGTCGGGCGCGGTGCAGCCCTCGAACAGCGGGGCGTCGTCGATCGCCCCGTAGAGGATCGCGGCCTTCTCGGCGTTGCGCCGCTCCATCGCCTCGGCGCCGCCCTGGCGCTTGAGCCAGTCAAGGACGAGCCCCGTGATGTAGATCGCCCACACCGGGGGGGTGTTGAGCATGGAGCCCGCCTTGGCGAGCGGCTTGTAGTGGAGCATCGTCGGCAGGCTCCAGGTGGCGCGGTCGAGCAGCTCGCGGCGAGCGATGACCAGCGTCAACCCGGCGGGGCCGAGGTTCTTCTGGGCGCCCGCGAAGATCAGCCCGTGGCGCGCGACGTCCATGGGGCGGCTGAGGATGTTGCTGGAGGCGTCACAGACCAGCAGGGCGTCGCCGACGTCGGGCGGCGCGGTGAACTCCGTGCCGTGTATCGTGTTGTTGGACACGTAGTGGACGTAGGCGCTGTCGGCGGCGAGGTCGAGCTGGGTGGGGATCCGGTCAAAGCCGGTAGGCTCGCTGGTGGCGGCGACCCGCAGGTCGCGGCCGAGCTTCTTCGCCTCGGCGAGCGCCTTCTGGGACCAGCGCCCGGTGTTGATGAGGTCGGCGACGCCTCCCTCAGGCATGAGGTTGAGGGGGACCATGGCGAACTGAAGCGTCGCGCCCCCCTGGAGGAAGAGGACAGCGTAGTCGTCGGGGACGCCGAGCAGCTCGCGCAGGTCGGCCTCAGCGCGCTCCATCGCCGCCTCCCAGAAGGGGGTGCGGTGGCTCAGCTCCATGACGGAGTGCCCCAGCTCGGGGTGGATGACCAGGTCACGGGCGGCGCGCTCAAGGACCTCCTGGGGGAGGATGGACGGCCCTGAGCTGAAGTTGTGTATGCGGTGTTCGATCACGGGCGACTCCATGGTGCGGCGCGTGGCCGTTGGGGTTCAGAACAGGCCGCGGGCCTTGCGGAGGCGGATCTCGGTGCGCTGGGCCTGCTCCGGGGACATCCCGATGCGCTGCGCGACGCCCTGGACCTCGCGGGACGCGTTGTCGTCGTAGCCGAAGTAGCTGACGCGCTCCATCGCCTTGCTCAGGATGAACTCCTGGGCCTTGTGCTTGACGGCGTCGGCCTGTTGCTGCCCGAGCCCGAGCCCCTGGGCGAACTCGGCGAGGCGCTGGCTCTCGGCCTGGGCCAGCTCCTCGTCGGTGAGGGCGACGGCCCAGGCGAACAGGAGCATCGTCTCCCGGGTCGGCCCCTGGCTGGCCTCGTCCAGCTCGATCGGGTTGAGCGCGGGCTTGGCGGCGATCTCCTGGAGGGTCCCCAGCTCGGGCGGGATCAGCTCGGTGAGCATGGCGCGCTCCTCCTGGGCGAGCTGCCCGTCCGCGCGGGCGATCTCGATGATCATCCTCGCCATGACGCCCTGGTCGTAGCGCAGGGTGAGCGGGGCGCGGTTGATCTGCTCGGAGAGGGGGTCAGAGGACGCCTGGGTGGTCTCGGCGCTGACCCAGCGGTTGTTGGAGGCGTCCCAGGTGAAGTTGTGGGCGACCCGCTTGAACGCCTCGACGATCGCGGCCTGACGGTCCGCCTCGCTCGGGGCCTGCTGCTGTTGGGCGCTGTTGTGGCGCGGGATCGCGCCGTAGGCGACGTCGCTGACCACGCGCCCGGTGACGCCAGAGCCGAAGACGCTCCGCAACGCGTAGAACACGGAGGAGCGGAGCTGGTACATGAGGCTCCGCTGGAGGGTGTTCTTGACGTTGCCCGCCATGGTCGGTTGCGCGACGACGGTGGCCGACGACTCCACGATCTTGCCGCTGACCGGGCACTGGAAGCCGACCTGGATGGTGCGGCCGCGGTCCTCGGCCTTGACGATCATGGGGTGGATCGACGCGTAGCTGATCTGGTTCATCCTCTCACTCCTCGGCGCGGGTGTGTGGCTCGGCTCAGGGGCGGCGAGCGTGGCCTTCACCGAGCACCTGCTCGATGTAGACGGGGTAGTTGAACTTCGGCGAGTGCTGGCTGTTGTGGCAGTTGACGCAGAGGCGCTCGGGGGCCTCCCGTTGGATGTGCTGGGGCTTCCCATCGGCGCTCACAGGCGCCAGCGCGTGCTGGGAGCCCGGCCCATGGCACACCTCGCACCCGACGTCCTCCAGGTTCTTCGTGAAGGCGCGCCGCGCGTCGCCCTCGCCGATGGAGGTCGGGTAGGAGAGGGTCCCGAGGTTGGAGCCGCCCGGCTCGCGGTAGCCGACGACGTGGCACCCGACGCAGTCGTGGTCGGTCACCTTGTCCTCGCGCTTGAGCGTCTTGATGGCGTGGCTGTGGGCGGTCTTCTCCCAGACTGCCATCGGCTTCGGGTGGCAGGTGGCGCACTGGGCCGTGCCGATGTACTGCACCCCGTCCTCCCCGGGTGGGAGCGGCGGGAGCGGCTTGACGAGCGCCTTGCGCTCTTTTTCGTAGCTGGCGAGCGCGGCGGTCATCTCCTCGCTCAGCGGGTAGCCCGGCTCCAGGGGGACCGCGCGGTAGATGAAGGCGGGACCTGACTCGGGCATCTCGATCGCCTCGGCGGAGGCGGTCTGCTTGCGCGCCTTGAGGTCGGTCAGCTGCTGACGCAGGGTCTTGAGCATCGGCGGCTCGTTGCCGGGGGTCGCGGGCGGCATGCGCTTGATCTGGCCTTCGATCTGGGCGATCCGCCGGTCGATCCGCTCCAGCTCCGCCTTGGAGCCCGCGCGGGCGTTGGCGAAGGTCTTCGGGGAGGCCTGCCCGCGGGTGTAGAGCTTGAGGATGCCGAGGTAGCGGCCCTGGTCGAGGGCTTCGAGGGTGAAGCCGTCGCCGACCTGATCGACCTGGTCGGTCTCGCGCGGGTCGCTGCCCACGACCCCGAAGTGGATCTCAGGGACCGCCTCCATCAGCGCCTTGGTGGCCGCGAGGTTGGCGTGGTAGACGGCGACGATGGCGTGGACCTTCTCCTTCTGGAGGGCTTCGACCGACGCCTTGGCGGCCTCGACCGGGTCGGAGACCTCCAGCCCTTCGATGCCGACGAAGAGGTTGGGATCGACGAGGCCGATCACCCCGACGCGCGTCCCCTTGAGGTCGTGCACCATGTGGGGCAGGCCGAGGGGGACGTCGCCCTCCTCCTTGAGGTTGGCGGCGAGGATCTCGATGCCCGCGCCGCGGACCTGATCGAGGTAGTAGCGGGCGCCGAGGGCGAAGTCGTTGGGGCCGGGCGTGGTCGAGGTGGTCCCGAAGGCCTGGTGCGCCTTGAGGACGTAGGTGGCCTTGAGCTTGTCCTGCTCGATGCGGTGGCTCTCCAGCTCGGGCAGCTCAAAGAGCATGTTGCCCGCGTCCACGACGAGCGCCCCGGTGGCGGCCTTCTCGGCCTCGGCGAGGTAGCCCGCGATGCGGTCGATGCCGCCGACCTGGACGTCGAGGGTGCAGCCGCACGGCTCCAGGTAGCCCTTGAGGCCGCTGAGGATGAACAGGGTGGGCGCGGGGGGGCCGGCGTCCTTGACCTCGCGAGAGCCTGGGGCGGGCAGGAGGTCCTCGTTGGGCTTGGCGTCGTCGGTCGCGGCGGCCTGTGTGGTGCTGGCCTGGCTCGTTTTGGCGGCTCCCGAGGTCGCGCCCTTGTCCTCGGGCGGGGCGGGCGTCGAGGAGGGGCAGGCGCTGAGGCCGAGCGCGGTGAAGAACAGCGCCAGCAGGAGCAGGCTGAGGCCGGAGCGGAGGGTTGGGCTGGTGGTGTCGACGTTCATGCGCTCTACAAGCAGAGGGTTGCGGTGACCTGATGCCAGGCGGCTCAGGTGGTTGTGCTCACGCGGCGTTGTCGAGCTGCGCGCTCGGTCGTTTCAGGCGTACACACATAGCGCCTGGGGGCGGAAGCTGCAACATGGGCGGCGCGGCGCTCATTTCCGCTCCGCGCTGTCCATCAACGCGTTCAGATCGGTGACCTGCCACTGCTCAAAGCGGTCGTGGTCGGGGTGAAGCGCCTCCTGGCGGAGGAACTCCTCGTGGTGCAGCTTGTTGCGCCCGCGCCGCGAGCGGATCGGCGGGTAGAGGTGGTGGAGCGCCTCATGGTAGAGGACGAACTGGATCACCCAGGCGGGCACGCTCTCCCGATCGAGGAGCGGGTGGATGCGGATCAGCTGGCGGCGCGGGTCGTAGCTGCCCAGGCGGATGCTCTTGCGCGGGCCTGGGCGGCCCCAGCGGCCCCAGGTGACCGTCAGGCCAGGGTCGGCGTCGAGGTGGTGGGCCACCATGTCAGCGTAGAGCGCCTCCAGGTCATAGACCTCGCCCTGGGTGCGGACGCGGATGCGTCGCTTGGGCTTGCGCCTGCGGATCTTGTCGGCGTTGTCTCGGGTGAAGCCGGTCAGGGTGGCTCGGGCGCGGTCGCGGGTGGTCGCGGTCCGCCCCTTGTGGAGGGTCGCGAGCGCCTGGATGATCTTGACCGGCGCGCCGACGAACATGTGGTGGAGGCGGATCTGGCAGCGCCCGTTGTTGCGACGGATGCTGACCATGGAGCGGCGGTTGTCGGTGAGCCACAGGTCGACCGGCTCCCCCATGGCCGTCTCAACGCGGCAGTGGAGGCTCACGGCGCCCTGCCAGATCTGGCGACCCAGCTCAGCGGGCAGCTTCTTGGTGGAGAGGTGGCCCTGAGGGAGGGGCATGGGCGAGCCTCACGGGCAACCTTCAGGGGCCGGATCCTGACCTTCGCACGAGCGGCAGACGTCGCCCTCATCGAAGTAGAAGCCGTCCGGGGCCTCCTCGGGGCAGGCGCAGACCAGCACCGGGCAGCTGCCCTCCATCTCGGTCACCGTCTCGCAGCACCCCTCGTCGCCGCACTCCACCGGAGCCAGCGGGGGGCAGCCGACCTCGCCGCAGTCGCAGACCGGCTGGGTGCAGCCGTTGGCGTCGCGCGTCACCCCGACCTCGGGGCAGGAGGCGCACTCGGCGGGCATGACCTGGGCGCAGGGGACGCATTCCAGCAGCGACGTGTCCAGGTAGGTCCCCTCGCTGCACGTCAAGCTGGGCAGCGCGGTGGCCCCAGGGGGGATCTCGCCGCACGCGCAGGAGGCCTCCGCGCAGCCGAGTTCGTTGTCCTGCAGGATGTAGCTGCAGTCCGCCGGGCAGGTCTCCAGCTCCACCGGGGCGCAGGTCTGACAGGCCGCGAGGTCGTCATCGTAGTACTCGTTGGCGGTGCAGTCGGAGGGCTGCTCGGTCACCTCGCTGCAGGCCACCGCCGCCATCAAGGCGAAGGCGATGGCCCACAGGCGGGTTGTGTGTCGCGTCGGCATGCGGTTGTGCTCTCAAGTTCGACGTTCGTCCCGCCTCCTGCTCGGGCGCGGGTGAGTCGCATTGATAGCCCCATCCCACCGCGAGCGCAACTCTGCGCCCGACCCCCTTTGGCGATGTGTGGTATGCTGGTACAATGTACAGCCTGACGCCAGTTCGGCGCGAGGCGGTGAGGAGCGGATGAAGGGTGGGGCGACACGCGCGGTGAGCGCGCTGGCGGTGATCGGGCTGACGCTCTCCGGCGGAGGGTGCGGCTACCGGTTCGTCGGCGACGGCCCCGCGCGCCTGCCCGAGGGCTACCGCGCGGTGTCGGTGCTGGAGTTTGAGAACCGCAGCGCCGAGATCCAGCTCGGCTCATGGTGCGCGAAGGCCCTTCAGGACGAGGTCGCGAACGCGTCGCGGCGCTTGACCTCGCCGCAGGAGGCGGATCTCGTGCTGGACGGCGTCGTGGTGGGTGTGTCCGAGCACCCGCTGGCGTTCGCCGGGGACGCGCAGGGTCGCCAGCTGGAGATGGAGGCCGAGGTGGCGGTGACGGTCGCGGCCCGCGCGAGCGGTCGGGAGGGGTTCCGCGACGCCGGGGCGGGGCGAGGGCGCTACATGGCCACGGGCGATCCGGGGAGCGTGGACGCGCAGCGCCGCCGTGCGCTGCGGCGCGCGTGTGTGGCGGCGGTCGGTGAGGCGTTGGCGGCCATGGAGGTCGCGCTTTCCAAGGAGGAGTGAGATGGCGAAGAAGGGCAGCGATCAGGCGAGGGAGTTTTTCAGGAGCCTCAAGCGCTCGGACAAGCCGAAGCCGATCTACATCGTTTTTGGTGAGGAGACCTTCCTGCTCGATCTGGCGATGAAGGAGCTGGTGCAGCTGGTGCTGCCGGGCGGGATCAACGACTTCAACTACGACGTCTTCTACGCCCGCGAGGTGGACGTCCACAAGGTGATCTCGGCGTGTGAGACGCTGGCGCTGTTTGGCGGGCAAAGGCTGGTGATCCTGAAGGACATCCAGTGGATGTCGGCCTCGGACCTGAAGCCGCTGACCACCTACCTGGACAACCCGTCGCCGAGCACGACGCTGGTGTGCCACGGGGTGACGGCGACGCGCGCGCTGACCAAGACGACGGGCTTCTACCGGAAGGCGAAGAAGGTCGGCGGGGTGCAGGAGTTCAAGGCGCTGCGCGAGTGGGAGGTGGGCCGCTTCCTGCGCGGGCAGGCGAGCAAGCGTCAGCTGAACCTGACCCACGAGGCGGAGGAGGCGCTGATCGGCTCGGTGGGGACCGATCTGGCGACGCTGGACATGGCGCTGGAGAAGCTCGACCTGTACCTCGGCGCGGGGGAGGGCGTCCGCGAGGTGACGGAGGACATGCTCCAGGAGGTGGTGGCGGCGACGCGCAGCCACGAGATCTTCGAGCTGACGGAGGCGATCGCCTCACAGAATCTGGCGCGCTCGATGTCTCTGCTGGACGCGATGTTGGAGCAGGGGCAGCGCGGCGTGGGGATCAACCTGATGGTGGCGCGTCAGATGCGCCAGATCTGGCAGGTGCAGGTGGCGATGAGCAAGGGGATGGGTAAGAGCGACATCGCCCGCGCCGCGGGGATGAACCCCTACTTTGTGGATCGCTACCGGGGTTACGCGCGGCGGTTCAAGGCGTCGAAGCTGCGCAGCGCGTTGGCGCACACGTTGAAGACGGATCGGCTCCTGAAGTCGAGCCGCCTGAGCGATCGGGTGTTGCTGGAGCAGCTGGTGATCGCGGTGTGCACGGGGTGAGGATCGGCGCGTCGGGGCGCGCCGGGGAGGGGATCGGCGCTCGGGTCAGCCCTCGGCGGCCTTGCGGGCCTTGTTGACGGCGATCGTCAGCCGGGAGATCTTGCGTGACGCGCGCTTCTTGGGGAGGACCCCCTTGGTGCTCGCGTGGGCGATCTCGGAGATCGCGTGGCGCAGGGTCTCCTCGATGGAGGCGAACTCCTGGGACTCGATGGCGTCGTGGACGGCGCGGATGCTGTGCTTGACGCGGCTCTTGTAGTGGCGGTTACGCTGACGGCGCTTCTCGTTCTGGCGCATGCGCTTGATCGCGGACTTGTGATTCGGCATGATCTTCCTCGGATTTCAACACATTCAAGCAGCCCGGGTCGCGCGAATTCATACAGGGATTCGATCGACGGCGACGAGGGCGGTACGGGTCATCGGTTGTCTGGTGGCGACGGGGGACAGGTCGAACCCCGCGCACACAGGGCGATAGGCGGTATCACAGCGGGTCGGTCGTTGTCAAGAACAGGACAAGGAAGCGGCCCATTTGATGGTCGCGAGGGGTCGCGGAGGATACAGGCTTGACAGCCTGGGGTCGCCGTCGATAGTTTGGCGTCCGCTCTCCCCACCTCGCAGTGTGAGGTTGTCTATGGCGGGGGCGTGATGCTCCTTCAAGAGGAGCGCTTGCCATCGGCACAACAAACGACCCATCCGACGTTTAAGCGGGTGGGCGGCCATGGGCTCGCCCCAGGGCACATGGCTTTGAGTCGCCGCTGCGCCACACGACATCGTGACACGATTGTAAGGACGGCACTGACCGCGGCTCGCGGCGTAGCTTGACCCCGGGATAACAGCGACATGCACATTCTCTTCGCCACACCAGAGATATCCCCCTTCAGCCAGGAAGGTGAGCTGGCGGACTTCGCCGCTCGCCTCGCGGGCTCCGTCCGCGACTACCGACCCGGCTGGGCCGCCGAATACTACGAGGCTCAGGGGATCGACCCCGCCGAGATCAGCTCGCCGGTCAGCTCGGTGGCGCTCATCACGCCGCTCTACGACTCCATGGACGCCGACGCGCTCCACCTCGCCCGCCGCCTCACCACGCTGGCGGTGCCCCGCGGCAAGTCAGAGGAGGTCGTCGAGGTCCTGGAGGGGGTCACCGAGGAGCGCGTCCCGGTCTTCTTCCTCAAGCATGAGCTGTTCGGCAGCGAGCCCCTCACCGAGGATCCCGAGGAGAGCACCGTGGCGGGCAACGGGCTGCGCTACGCGTTCTTCGCCCGCGCCGTCCTTGAGTTCTGCCGCTCCTTCAGCCGCACCGTGGACATCGTCCACTGCTTCGGCTGGGCCACGGCCATGGTCCCGGTCTACCTGTGCACCATGTACGATCAGGACCCTGAGCTGCTCGACGTGCTCACCATCCTCCACCTGCGCGACCTGGAGGCTCAAGGCAGCCTCGCCAAGTCCAACCTGCGCAAGATGGGCTTCACCAAGAGCGTCCTCCCCCCCGAGGACATCCTCCTCGACGGCCGCGCCAACTTCCTGCGCAGCGGGATCCTGTTCGCCGACCTGCTCCTCGCCGACAGCGAGGCCTTCGCGGCCCAGATCCAGCTGGAGGAGTTCGGGCGCGGGCTCGACGGCGACCTCCAGGAGCGCAGCAAGGACCTGCGCGGCGTCACCCCCGGGCTCGACTACGACCAGTGGAACCCCGGCACCGACAGCCACCTCTCCGTCCAGTTCACCCGCGAGCGCCCCAACGGCAAGCGCCGCAACAAGGCCGACCTGCAACACATCTTCGGGCTCCCGATTCGCCCCCTCGTCCCGCTGGTCGGCCTCCTCGGGCCGCTCACCGAGGCGCGCGGCGTCGCGCTGGTCGCCCAGGCCGTTGAGGAGCTCCTCGACGACGGCCTCGCCCTCCAGCTCATCGCCATGGGCGATGGCGACGACGCCGGGTTCGCCCCCCTCCTCGCCCTCGCCGAGAAGCACCCCCGGGCGATCGGCCTCCACTTCGAGCACGACGACGCCCTCATGCATCGCGTCATCGCTGGCTCCGACATCCTCGCCGACCCCAGCCCGGTCAACCCCCACGGCCGACACGCGGCCATGGCCATGCGCTACGGCAGCATCCCGGTCGTCTACCGCACCGGCGGCAACATCGATCTGCTCGCCGACATCGACGAGGTGTCCAGCCCCTTCCCGAACGATCGCGGCGTCGGGCTCCTGTTCGCCGAGTGGAACCACGACGACATCGCGGCCGCCCTCGACCGCCTCATCGAGCTATACAACATCAAGCGCCAGTGGCGCCCCATGGTCGACCACTGCATGTCCATCGACTCCTCCGAGGCGGCCATGGCCCACAACTACATCCTCATGTACCAGAAGATGCTCAGCGTCTGAGCCCCCCGTCTCTCCTCATCCTCACAACGGCTGTGCTCCTCTCGCGCGGTGCGCTATGATGTCTCTCGTCACGGCGACCCCGGGTTGGAGGCATGGACCCTACCTTCTTCACCATCATCTGTGGCGCCGCGATCGTGCTCGCGGTCGCCGCTGAGCGCGCGCGGCAGCTCACCGCCTGCCGCCCGGAGCCCAACCCCTCGCTCGATGACGGGGTGGCCTCGGACGCCCAGTGGCGCGAGCTGGCGCAGCGCTACGGGTTGACCCTCATCACCGGCGCCGAGTTCTCCAACCGCCACCCCGACGATCGCAAGCTGATCGGTCAGCTGCACGGCTTCCCGATGGAGCTCGCCGTCGAGCAGGACACAAACCGGGCGCTGCGGTGCTGGGGGCGGATCCGCTTTCGCCCGGCGCTCGGGCTCGCGCTGGACATCGATCAGGTGAGGCGCTTCTTTGAGGACGCCGCCGTGCGGGTCGGGGACGCGCGCTTTGATCGGACGTTCGTGGTCCGCGCTCGCGTGACCGCGGTGTGCTTCCTGACCAGCGCCGTCCGCGTCGGGCTGCTCCGCGTCAGCGACAGCGCCCACCGCGTCGCGTTGACCGACGACGGCCTCTGGTGGAGTCGCCGCCGCGCCGACCCCTGGGGCGATGGGATCCGCCTCGTTCAGGTGGAGTCCGATCTGAAGCAGATGGATGAGCTGGCGCGCGCGTTCCGCGACGCCGTCCAACGTGTTGAACATCAGGTCGCCGCCGACGCGGACGACCCGCTCAGGTGCCTCCCATGACGATACACCCCTGCCACGCGCTCATGCTCTGCCTCCTCGTCGCCCTGTCCGGGCTCGCCGCGTGTGCTCAAGATGACACGACCGGCTCGGGTGGGGTGCTCACCCCGGAGGGGGACGCGGGCTCAGGCGGGCTGCTCACGCCCAACCCGGACGCCGCCGCTGAGGAGGTCGGCGTCGACGCGGCCGCCGCCGACACCGCGGCGCCCACGGAGGCCGACGTCGTGGGGTGCGGCGAGTGCCCGGTGAACGCGTCGTGCCTCACCGATCGGTGCGTGTGCGACCCGGGCTACGTGGAGGTCGATGGGGGGTGCGCCCCGGACGACCCCTGCGTCGGGCTGGTGTGCGGCGAGCGCGAGGTGTGCGACGCGGGGGCCTGCGTCTGTGAGACCGGGTTTGAGCGGGTGGAGGAGATCTGCGTGCCTGAGGACCCGTGCAACGGGGTGACGTGCGGCTCCGGCGAGGTGTGTGAGATCGGCGCATGCGTGTGTGACCTGGGGTATGAGCGGGTGAACGGGGCGTGTCGCCCCTCGGAGCTGGCGTCGCGCTCGGCCGAGGAGGTCTGCGCCCGCTGGACGCGGGACTACCCCGAGCAGGCGACGGTGATCTGGGAGGCGGGCCAGGGGGAGTGCGGCGCAGGGACCATCGACGAGGTCGCGCACGAGGACGCCATGCGTCGCCTCAACCTGTACCGATGGTTGGTGGGGCTGGGGCCTGCCAACGTGAGCTGGGACAACCAGGCGAAGGCGCAGGAGGCGGCGCTGATCATGGACGTCAACAACGCGCTCAGCCACAGCGTCCCCACCAACTGGAGGTGCTACTCCGAGGATGGCGCGCTCGCCGCGAGCCGCAGCAACCTCGCGCTCGGCTATCGGACCCCCGCGAGCACCGTAGACGGCTACATGCGCGACAGCAACACGCCGAGCCTCGGCCACCGGCGGTGGTGCATCTTCCCCAGGCTGGCCGACACCGGCTTCGGGCACGTCGGCCGCGGCGGCGCGATGTGGTCGCTGAGCCGCAACAACGCCTCGGAGCCGGACTTCGTCGCCTACCCGGCGCCTGGACCTTTCCCCACCGACGCGATCCTGGGGGTGTGGTCGTTCTCCACGTCGCGCACGCTGAGCCGCGACACGACCGCCGTGGTGACCGAGGTCTCCTCGGGGCGGGAGATCCCGGTGGAGGTGTCGCGGCTTCAAGAGAACTTCGGGCTCTCCACCGTCAGCATCACCCTTCAAGGCGACGTCAGCGCAGGGGAGGGCTACACGGTCCGCGTCGAAGACGGCGCCCGCTCCTGGGAGTACCGCACGGAGCTGGTGGCGTGCGATTGAGCCCGTCGTAGGCTGGGTGTGATCGCTCTGCTTCAGCGCGTCGGCGATCAACCTCCAGCCTCTCCGCGCATAGGGATGAGACACGAGGAGGCACGCCGTGACGGAACTTGACTCCAGGACGCCAGATCGCCCCGCCTGGGTGTGCGCGGCGGTGACGCTCCTGACGTTCGTCGTCGCCGCGTCGCTCCTCACGCGGCTCACCGACTCGCCGATGCCGCCCGTGCCGACCGCGGAGCGCTCAGGGCGAGCCGCGATCGCGCTCCGCGATCACGTCGTCCCGTTCCAGATGTGGGGCTCGATGATCTTCACCCGCCCGCTGCTGGAGCGGAGCTATGAGTCGGCCTATTACCTGGCCCAGCACAGCCGGGGGGATCGGATCGAGGCGCGCCTGACCCAGACCCTGGAGGTCGCGCTGCGCGAGCATGAGCAGGTGGATCTGTTCATCATCTCCCACTCCAACCGCTTCCTGTACCACGTGTCGCGGCTCGACCCGGAGCTGCGTCAGCGCCTGCGCCTGGTCTACAACACGGGCTGCTACGATCTTGATCAGGCGAGGCGGTGGATCGCGCTGGGCGCCGACACCTACGTGGGCCACCCCGGGCTGAGCGCGTCGCCCGTGTTCTACTTCTTCTTCCTGCGCCGCTGGGTGCGGGCGATGGGCGCTCAGGAGGCGATGGTCGCGTCCAACGCGGAGATGAAGCGGATCCTGTACATGGCCCTCCCGAAGACGAGCGGGCGCCTCCACCCCGACGTAGTCTGGCGCGACTCGGAGGCGAAGCTCTCTGGCGATCAGGAGGTGTCCCTTGTCCGATGAACGCGCAGCGCGTGAGCCTCGCGGCGGCGGGTGGCTCCTCCTCGGGGCTGCGCTGGTGCACGTCGCGGTCATGGTGGGGTGTTGGGCGCTCTACACCTGGATCTACACGTCGCCCGCGCCGCCCGTGACCGAGCCCACCACCTGGCACATGACCGAGGTCGTCTTGTGCCTCGGGGCGGGGCTCGGGGGGGCGCTCACCGCGGCCGGGGTGTGGCGCGTGACGGCGCGCGCGTCGGGGTGGCGCGCGGCGGCGCTGATCGGCCTGGTGGGGCTGCCCTGCGCGCTCCTGGCCTGCACCTGGCTCTACGCGGTGGCGATCTTCCGGGGGTGGCTGTAGGCGCGGCTCAGCCGGGGGTGTTGCGCAGAAAGTCGGCGACCTGGGCGAAGCGCTGATCCATGTAGCGCCGCGCGGGGCCATCGACGCCGCGGTCGTCCATGGCCCGCGTCATCGAGCGCAGCCAGGCGTCGCGCATGGCGGCGTCGATGGCGACGTGCCGATGCCGCATCCTCAGGCGCGGGTGCCCGTGGAGGGTCATGTAATCGTCCGGGCCACCCAACCAGTAGACGAGGAACAGCCCGAAGCGGGCGCGGACCTCCGGGTGGATCCGACCCTCCTCGGTGAGGCGGTGGGTCGCGGTGAGCGCGGGCTCGTGGCGCTCCATCATGTCGTAGAAGCGCTCCGACAGGGCGAGGACGGCGTCGCGCCCTCCGAGGAGGTCGTAGGGGGTCTGCTCAAGATCGAGGGTCATGTGCGTATCGCGGCGAGCGTGGTATGAACACGGGTTCATCGAAGTGGATCCGGGGCGGGCTGGCGATCCCGCCTCGGGTGAGGTGATGATACCATGTCTGGAGCGCGCGCCCCACCCGATCTGGGTGACGGGCTCGGGAACGCAAGGATCAACAGGAGACGTGTATGAAACCCCTGGATCACGCGCTGGTCACCGACGGTCGGTTCCACATCGGCCGATACGCGCGGCCCTTCGCGCGCCTCAACCTCCTCGACGCCGACCCGGGGAGCCGCCTGGGATCCCGGCTGCGCGGCTTGCGGCTCAAGGAGTGGCAGGCCTTTCAGTTCACCGACGGTCGGTTCTTCGGCATCGTGGCGCTCTTTGACGCCAAGCTCGTGGCGTTGGTGCAGGCCAAGATCTACGACAGCCAGACCGGGCAGAAGCACATGTTCGAGAAGAAGGTGCTGACCACGGCGTTCTCAGCGCCCGATCAGATCCTCGACGCGACGATGGCCTGGCGAGGGCGCGAGGGCCACGTGACGTTTAGGACGTGTATGCGCGACGACGCGGCGTCGGTCGCCTTCGAGCTGCCCGCGGAGGGCAGCGGGGTGCGCCTGCGCGCGTCGTTCGACGTCGACTACCGAGGGGTCGAGCCGGTGGTGGTGTGCCTGCCCTTCGACGACAGGCGGGCGATGTACTCCCAGAAGGGGGTGGCGCCGATCAGGGGCGAGCTGGCGGTGGGGGACGAGGTGGTGTCGTTGACGCCCGAGCGCGCGTTCGCGCTCCTCGATGACCACCGCGGCTACTACCCGCGGGTGATGCGGTGGGACTGGCTGACGACAGGGGGGCACCTGGACGACGGCACGCTGTGGGGGTTGAACCTGACGCGGAACCAGTGCCTCCACCCCGAGGAGCACAACGAGAACGTGCTCTGGGTCGGGGGCCGGGGCCACGCGCTCGGGCCGGTGACGTTCGAGCGGACGGGCTTTGAGCGAGGAGACACGTGGACCGTGCGCGATGAGGCGGGGGAGGTGGACGTGCGCTTCGAGGTGGAGGCCCCTGGGCGCGTGGATCTGAACCTGGGGTTGTTTGAGTCGCGCTACCGCGGCCCGTTCGGTCGGGTGACGGGCCGCGTGGCCCCCGCGGGCGTGGCGCCGCTGTCGATCGAGGGCGCGCTCGCCATGGGAGAGCGGTTCTGGTTGAAGGCGTAGAGGTTTGAGGCGATCGCCCGGTGGGTCGCATATCCTGAGTCGGGTTCACATCATGGAGGTCGCGCGTGAAGACAATACGGACAGAGCAGCTGGTGGTCTGGTTGGGGGTGGTGGCGCTGTTGAGCGGGTGCGGGAGCTGCGCCCAGCAGCTGTCGTCGTCGTCTGAGCCGGAGACCGCGAACAACAGCGTGTTCTCGCTGGAGGTCATCACGTCCGAGCCGCGCGGGGTCATCTGGGGGATGAGCTTCGTGGACGACGACACCATCCTCTACACGCTCCGCCAGGGGAAGATGGGCCTGCTCGACACCGGCACGGGCGGCATCACCCCGGTGGTGGGGGAGCTGCCCGGCGTGCTCTCGGCGCGGCAGGGCGGGCTGCTGGATGTGCGGGCGCACCCGTCGTTCGCGACCAACAAGACGATCTACCTCTCCTACAGCAAGCCCACCGACGACGGAGCGACGACGGCGGTGGCGACGGCCAGGCTGGATGGCTCGCGGCTCAGCGACCTCCAGGAGATCTTCGTCGCCGAGGCCCACAGCTCCAACACCCACCACTACGGCTCCCGCCTCCAGTTCGACGGCGCGGGTCACCTCTTCGTGACGGTCGGCGACCGCGGCGAGCGGCACAAGGCGCAGGATCTGAACGTGCACAACGGCAAGGTGCTTCGGCTGAACGAAGACGGGACGCCCCCCGAAGACAACCCGTTCTTCGAGCAGGGCGGGCCTGCGCGGTTCATCTGGAGCTACGGGCACCGCAACCCGCAAGGGCTGGTGTTCGACGCGCAGACCGGCGAGCTGTGGGAGCACGAGCACGGCCCTCGGGGGGGAGACGAACTCAACCTCGTCAAGAAGGGGCTCAACTACGGCTGGCCCACCATCAGCTACGGCAAGGAGTACAGCAGCGGGGCGCAGGTCGGCCAGGGGACCGAGAAGGAGGGCATGGAGCAGCCGGTCAAGTACTACGTCCCCTCCATCGCGCCGTGCGGCATGATCCGCTACAGCGGCGACCTCTTCCCGCAGTGGCGCGGGCGCTTCTTCATCGGGGCGTTGGCCATGCAGCACATCAACGTGGTTGAGATCAAGGACGGTGAGGCGGTCGGGGAGGAGCGGCTGTTGACGGATCAAGGCGAGCGCGTCCGGGCGCTCGCGCAGAGCCCGAGCGGCGCCATCGTGTTCAGCACCGACTCGGGCCAGATCGCTCGGCTCGTGCCTGCCACCAACGCGCCTTGAGCGCGACTTGATACGCAGCCCTCATTCAGGGTAGTGAGAGGCGTCTCGCAACCTGGATTGAGGAGGCGCTTTATGAGACGCACCACGCTTCACCTCCTGATGGCCCTGGCGCTCCTGATCGGCGTCGGCTGCTCCGACTCCGGCGACGACGGCGCGTCGGGCGAGCGAGCCGACGCGGGGGCGCAGCTCGACACCTCCGAAGGGGTGGCTGACTCGGGCGAGGCTGACACCGCTCAGGCCGACTCGGGCGCTGTGAGCGACTCGGGTGACGCGCCAGAAGACACGGAGCCGTCACCCGACACCGCTGCGCCGCAGGACACCGCCGAGTCACCCGACACCGCCGAACCTCAGGACACCGCCGAGCCGACCGACACGGTCGCCGCGACCGACACGGAGCCGCCCGAAGACGGAGGCGAGGACACCGCGGCTCCCGAGGACGCCGCGCCAGACGCGGGCGCGGAGGTGCCGCTGATGGGCTTCGGGGCGCTCTCGGGCGAGTGCGGCGTCCTCGACGAGGAGCTGGCGGCGGACGGTCCGGTGTTTGTGCGCAACACCATCGACTTCGGCGACATGCCCTACACGGACGCCGAGCTGGAGCTGCTGACGGAGGGCGGGCAGGAGATCATCGCCGACGGGAACGCGGGGGGCAGCTCGCTGCTGTCGGAGGTCTTCGCGTATGAGGTGCTCCAGCGGTGTGAGCTGGCTGCGCTCCTCAAGACCGAGACGGAGATCGTCTACGTCGATCCCAACGGCAAGCTCACGGACCTCCTCGTGGAGATCGACGAGCTGAAGATCGGGGTCAGCGTCACCCGCGCGGTGGGCTTCCCCCGGGATGACCCCTACACCGTCGAGCGCGCCCGGGAGCTGCTCACGGACAAGCTGGAGGACGTGGCGGCGAGCAGCGCGAACGTCGCGGCGGAGGACGCCTGGGTCAAGCAGATCCTCCACGTCATCGCCTACGCCCCCCAACACGCCGACTCCATGGCGCAGGCCTACACCGAGCTGTCGCCGGAGGTCTTGTCCGACACGATCGTCATCGTGACGGTCAGCGAGGGTCAAGACGACTTCCTCTACTGAACCCTCTGAGTCCACCTCTCCCGGTGTCTTTCATCGAACATATTGCCCGCTCGGGCGTCTGACGTGTCCAACGGATGGATGGAGCGCTTGAGGCGAGCGCGACGCTCGCCCCGCACCATGGAGGACACGACCGATGAAGCGAACACCCTCGCGCCAACCCGCCCCGTCAGCTCTCGTCATCATCGCCCTGATGTGGGTGGTGGGGTGCTCCGGCGCCCAGGCTCCCGAGCGTGAGCTGGCCTCTCCTGCGCACACGGCGGAGCTGAGCGACGCGCCCCAGGAGGACACACCAGCGCAGCCCGCCGAGGTGAGCGATGAGCCGGTGCGCGCCGAGACGACACGCCCGCGCGCTTGCCTGGAGGCGATCACGCGCGGCCCGTGCCGCGCTCGCGTCACGCGCTACCACTTCGACGCGTCGTCCGGGGCGTGCGCCGAGTTCACCTGGGGCGGGTGCCGCCCTGGCGCGAACAACTTTGAGACCCTTGAGGCGTGTCAGGCGAGCTGTGAGCGCACCGCCGAGGAGCTGTGAGGCCCTCCTGGGCGCCTCGCGCGGTCAGGGCGGAGGGTGGCGCTGCCCTCGCGCTGAACCGTCGCTCAGAGAGGCCGCGCTCACGCCCCGAGGGGCGCCAGGCGCAGCTGGAGCGCGCTCAGGAGAGCGCGCAGCTCGTCCATCGATGAGGAGCGCTGGAGCGCGTCGGCGAGTAGCTCGGCGTGTTCTTCGGTGTAGGCGGTGAGCAGCGCGTGTTCGGAGTGAGGCGTGGGCCTGGAGGCGGGCCAGGTCAAGGCGGCGAAGCGCCCGGCGCGCTCCCACACCGCGCCGACCGGGGCGTCATCGCGCATGAGGCGGTGCCCCGGTGGGGAGCCTCGGAAGCGCTCGGAGGCGAGGTCGAAGCCTGCGTGGATGAGCCCGCGGAGGAACCCATCAAAGGAGCGCGCGTCGAGCAGGAGCGCGCGCAGCTCGTGCTCGTGGGCGGCGTCCCACGCCTGCGCGTCGAGGAAGGGGTGCGTCGGGAACGCGCCGCCTCGCACGGAGGAGCGCAGCGTTCCCGGTGTGTCCTGCGCCGTGAGGACCAGCGTCGGCCCGGCGTAGACATGGAAGGTTCGTGGTGTGGGTGGCGCCATGGCGTCCCGCTCCTCGCTGTGGATCAGTTGGAGCCGGTCGGGACGACGAGCGGGGTCTCAACAGGGCCCGCGACCCCTCCACCGGCTCCGCCACCTCCGTCAGCGCCGCCCTCGCCGCTGCCTTCGGCGCCTTCACCTGCGGAGGTCCGCTGGTAGATGCGATCGAGCAGCTCCAGGATCGAGGTGGGCTCGTTGGCGACGATCCAGGCGCGGCCGTTGTGGCGCGGCTGCAGGGTCCTGGGGTCGTTGCCGGTGTTGGTGTCCAGGTAGGCGTTGGTGAGCTGGGCGAAGTACTCGTGGTCGGTCTGGGACGCGTAGCACTCGTGGACGCGCCGCTCCTGCGTGGAGAGGCCCACGACGTGGGCCTGCCAGGACTCCTGGGTGTGGGTCGCGGACATGCTGGAGGGTGGGGTGGGGCGGATCCGCGGGCCATCCACCCACCGGTCCTCAAACAACGCCGGGGCGGCGTCGGTGTCGCGCTTGCGGGCCTCGTAGGCCTGCTCGATGAGCTGGTGATCGCTCTCCTCCAGGCCGTGATCGTGGATGACGTGCCCGAACTCGTGGGTCGTGGTCGAGTACCCCGCCTGATAGCCGCCCTGCACCTGCCCCGCGGGGACCCCCGCGGCGGGGATGGCGTCGAAGATGGCCGCGTCCGGGGCGCCGCCGAGCAGGTTCTCCTCGGTGATCGCGACGTAGACGCGCCCGCCGGTCTGCAAGCCGCCGACGCCGCGCACGTGCGCCCACCAGCGGCCATCGAAGGTCTGGCGGCTCTCCAGGCTCTGGAACTCCGCCAGCGCGGTCATGCGCTGGTTGCGAGGGACGATGACCACCCGCGCGTTGTTCTGGAGCAGCCGCCTCGCCACCCCCGCGTCCGCCAGCTGGGCGCCGATCAGGCGCATCGCCTCGCCGCGCGCGTTGGCGGCGTAGGAGTAGGTCAGCAGGATCCCGGCGACGAGCCAGCCAAAGCAGGCCCCGCTCAAGCGCCCCTGCACCCGCTCCAGGAACGCGCTGTCTCCCGCCATCCCCTGCAGCTCGGACTCATGCCAGCGCGCCATGAAGCTGTCGAGGGAGAAGGCGTCGCCCTGCTCGGTCAGCCACTGCTCGAACTCGCTCCGGGCCTCTTCTCCAGGCGTGCTCTCGGCTTCGGGCTCGGTGTTGAACTGAACCGCCCCGGCGAGCTGAGGCCCCCTGGCTCGGGCGCCGTGGGCCTCCTGCGCGTTCAGGAGCGCCTCCCCGGTCACGCCGCTGGCCTGACGCATCTGGAGCAGGCGCCCCATGGAGCCGTGGGCCGGTGCGACGGGCTCCGGGCTGTTGAGCGGGTCATCGACCCCGAGCGCCGACAGCGCTGGAGCGCTTTGCTTCTTTTCTGTGTACATGGGCCACCCCACAAGCAGGACACACGTGAGTCTAATCAGGGGACTGGGGGTTGGTCAACGGTTGAAGGCTCACGACGCTCCATCCGAGGCTTTGGTGAGCAGGTACAGCCCGAAGCCCATCGTCGCTCGCCCCCAACGCAGGTACCCGTCGCGCCAGGTGCGGGCGCGCTGGCGCAGCGCCTCCCGCTCCGAGCCCTCGACCGCGGCGCTGGCGTTCATTCGGGCGCGGTGGTGTGACCACTCAAACGCGTCCCACTCGGCGGTGGACGCCGTAATGGCGTGGATGACCTCGAAACCGCGCGCCTCGCAGGTCCGGATCACCTCCACGTGGGTCCGCTCGATGCCGGTGTAGGGTCCGAGCAGCGCCGCGTACCCCGCCGGGAGCGGCTGCTTCTGGTACCCCTCGCCGAGCAGCAGGTGGCCACCGGGCGGGACGGTGTCGCGGAGGGCGTCCAGCGCCCCGGTCAGCGCGTCGGCGCCTCGGCCAAAGGCGTGCGTGGCGCCCACGCAGCACGACAGCGCGTAGCCCGTCCCCAGCTCGGCCTCGGTCGCGTCCGCGACCTCGAACCGCACCGGCAGGCCCGCGCCGCGAGCGTGGGCGCGCTGGATCAGCTCAGCGCTCTGGTCGAGCCCGAAGCCCGCCAAGCCGCGCTCCCCCAGCGCGCACACCAACGCCCCCTCCCCGCACCCGACGTCCAACACCTGCGCGTCGGGGTCCAGTTCGGCGATGTCGATCGTCGCGAGCAGGCGCTCAAAGGCAAACGGGTTGTTGTGCATGGTCTCCCTCATCGGTTGAACGGCGCGTTCAGGCGTTGACTGTACCACGCCCCGCGTCAAAACCCGGCGCGATCTCGGGCTCTCACGGGACGTGGGGCGGCGAAGCTGCGGGCCGCGTCTGAATGTTCAATGGGAGAACAAAGTCGCGGGTTGGTCAGGTTTTTGAACAGTTGATGGGTCTTGTAGCTTGATGATCTGGTGGTTTTGGGTGCATGATGGTTTGTTCGAGTGCTTGATGAACATGGGGCAACGCCCAGCCACAGGCAGAGTGGCGGGCCAGCAGACAGGGTGCACCACATGAACCACAACAACCTCGGCGTGAAGCAGCAGGTGCCCTTCAAGGACAAGGTCGCCTTTGGGGTTGGCATGCTCGCCAACCAGATGTTCCCCGCGGTCCTGGGGATCTTCATGGTCGTGCTCGTCAAGGATCTGGGCTTCCCCGGGTGGATGTGGGGGGTGCTGTTCTTCCTCCCGCGGGTCTTCGACTCGCTCTCGGATCCGATCATGGGGTTCATCTCCGACAACACCCGCTCGAAGTGGGGCAGGCGGCGGCAGTATGTCTTCACGGGCGCGCTCATCATGGGGATCTCGTTCGTCATCATGTGGCAGCTCTACCGTGAGAATGGGGTGAACTACAACTTCGCCTACTTCCTCGCCTGGTCCATCGCCTTCTACCTGGGGCTCACCGTGTTCAGCGTGCCCTACGTGGCCATGGGCTACGAGATGAGCACCGACTTCCACGAGCGGACCCACATCATGGCGGTGGCCCAGTGGATCGGGCAGTGGGCCTGGGTCATCGCCCCCTGGTTCTGGGTGGTCATGTACGACCCGAGCTGGTTTGAGTCGCCCGAGGCCGCGACCCGCGAGCTGGCGGTCTGGGTGGGCGTCATCTGCATGCTCTTCGCGATGGTCCCGGCCATCTTCTTGAAGAGCAGGTCGACGGAGAACGCGAAGGACTACGCTGAGCTGTCGCTCAAGAACATGGGCGGGGCGCTGGGGGGCATCTTCCGGGGCTTCGTGGAGGCGTTCCAGTCGGTCCCGTTCCGGCGGCTGTGCGTCGCCACCTTCTTCATCTTCAACGCCTTCAACACCGTGGCCGCCTTCTCCTTCTTCATCGTGGTGTACTACCTGTTCGCCGGGGACGCCGCGGCGGCCGGGGTGTGGCCCACGCTCTTTGGCAGCGTCGGCGCGCTGGCGACGACCTTCGGGGTGATCCCGACCGTCACCTGGATGTCCCAGCGGCTGGGCAAGAAGCGCGCCTTCATGATCTCCCAGGCCATCTCGCTCGTGGGCTACGTGCTGCTCTGGTTCCTGTTCATCCCCGGCGAGCCCTACATGTTCCTGCTCGCGCTGCCCTTCTTCTCCTTCGGGATCGGCAGCCTGTTTACGCTGATGATGTCGATGACCGCGGACGTCATCGACCTGGACGAGCTGGAGAACGGGCAGCGCCGCGAGGGGGTGTTTGGCGCCATCTACTGGTGGATGGTCAAGTTCGGCTTCGCCATCGCGGGCCTGCTCAGCGGCGCCATCATGTCGCTGGTGGGCTTCGACGCCGACGCCGCGACCCAGACCGAGTCGGCCATCACCGGGCTGCGGCTGTTCTACTCGGGGGTGCCGATCCTGGGCACCTCCATCGCCATGATCGTCATGCGTCGCTACGACGTGGACGAGGCGCGCGCCGCCGACACCCGCGCGAAGCTGGAGGCGCGCGCCTCCAAGGTCGCTCTCCCCGACACAGCGCCCGCTCCTGCCTGAGGACCGCCCTCGCCTCACACCGCGAGCGGCTCCTCGGGGGTTGAGCGTTGAGGGGCGCAGGGATCCTGCGCGTCCACGTCGAATGTATCACGTCACGAACACCCTCAGAACGGACTACTCGATCTGCTCCGCGCTCGGCAGGCCCGCCCAGAGCGCCCACACGCCGAGCAAGAGGGTCGGCACGCTGATGGCCACCGCGACCTTCACGGGCTTCTTGCTGTAGGGCAGCTCCTCGTCGGGCACGAGGAGCACGAGCCCCGAGCCCACGACGAGCGCCGCGCCGCTGATCGAGGTCAGCCCGATGCCTGAGGCGGCGAGCCATGGGGTCGCGTCTTCCAACTCCCAGCGCTGGGCGTCCTCCTCAAGGCGAAGCTCGATGTACTTCGGGAAGGACATCATGCGGTCGGAGGAGGTGACGCGGAGCGTGTGCGGACCACGCGGCAGCTCCAGCGCGCACGGGGTCAGGCACATCTTGCGGTACACCCCCTCGCGCGACCCCTCGGCGCTGACGAAGACAAGCTCGCCCTCCTCGCGGCTGGTGCCAGCGGGGACGTGCTCGTCGGACGCCTTGAGCTGCACCTGGAGCGCCGCGTCTCCCTGGAAGGTCACGGTCGTCAGCGGCTCGCGAAGCTCCAGCTCCTGCGCCGTCACCTCAACGGTGGTCAGCGCCGCGATGATCATCAGGCAAGGTGTGACGTACTGGCTCATGAGTGGCTTCCGCGCGTCGGGGGCTTCCTTCTGTCTCCGAAGATAGCGCAGCGCGCTCGCCTCAGGCAACGAGGCGTCGATGGTCGACGAGGAGCAGCGCGGATTCGACGAACAGACCACCGAGCGAGGGCCGACGGCGTGGGCAGCGACGCGCGCCCGGGGTTGGTGCGCGCCGTCATCGGCTGGGGTTGTTCCCCGGCTTCCACTTGATGCTGCACCCGATGCTCGGCTTCTGCTCCTCCGCCACCTCCTCGCCGCGCACCAGCGCCGTGAGCGCCGCGGCCAGCTCGCGCTCTGTGACCGCCTCGGGGTTGCGCCAGTTGTCGTCGATCCGCCCGCGGTAGCGCAGCGCGCGGCCGCGGTCGAAGACGAAGATGTCCGGGGTGCAGACCGCCCCGTAGGCCTGGGCCACCTCCTGGCTCTCGTCGAGGAGGTAGGGGAAGTTCAGGCTGTACTCCTGAACGAACTCCTTCATCTTCGGGAACGAGTCAGCCGGGTAGCGCGAGGTGTCGTTGGCGTTGATCCCGATGAGCTGGACGCCCTGGTCGCCGAACTCCTCCTGGAGCGCCGCGAGCCGCCCCGCGGTGGCCTTGACGTAGGGGCAGTGGTTGCAGATGAACGCCACGACCAGGACGTCCCGGTCCGCGAAGTCGCCGAGGCTGTAGGAGGCGCCGTCGGTGCCAGGCAGGTTGGAGAAGTCGGGGGCTTTGGAGCCGAGCTGAACCGGATCGCTCTCGAGCAGGACCATGGGATCTCCCTTGTGTGTTGGACGCGGCGTCACGCCGCGTCGGTCGGCATCGGTGTGTATGCGTCACGCGCCGGGCGAGGTGCTGGGCGGCGTGGCGGCGCGGGTCATGGAGGTGTCCTGTGTCAGGCCTGCTCGCGAACATTATGTCATGACATAATGTGGCTCGCAGGCTGCGCTGATATGACGCGTGGCGGCTTGGCGGCCGGAGGCTGGGCCTGTGGGCGCAGCCTGGCGTTGTGGCTTCGGGCGTCCCTTTGGTAAAGCATGTGCGAACGAGAGATCACCTGAGCGAGGTGGCCATGAGCGAAGAGACCCGAGGCAATCAGTTTGGCACCTTCGGAGGCGTGTTCACGCCCTCGATCCTGACGATCCTTGGGGTCATCCTCTTCATGCGCTCGGGCTACGTCACGGGGCAGGCCGGGATCCTGTCGGCGACGCTCATCCTGGGGCTGGCGACGCTCATCACCTTCATCACGGGGCTCTCCATCTCGGCGATCGCGACGAACACCCGGGTGAAGGGGGGCGGGGCGTACTTCTTGATCTCGCGCTCGCTCGGCCCGGAGTTCGGTGGGTCGATCGGGTTGGCGCTGTTTCTGGCCCAGGCGCTGGCGGTCCCCTTCTACATCCTGGGCTTCGTGGAGGCGCTGACGACCACGTTCCCGCAGGCGACGCCCTTCTTCCTCCCGATCGGGCTGGCGACGCTGGTGGTGCTCTTTGTCATCAACTACGTGGGGGCGGACTGGGCGATCAAGGCGCAGTACGTCGTCCTGTCGATCTTGACGCTGAGCATCGGCGCGTTCCTGGTGGGCGGCTTGATGGACTTCGACATCGAGATCGCGCGTCAGAACTGGCAGCCGGCCTACACGGAGGGGGCGAACTTCTGGGTGATCTTCGCCGTCTTCTTCCCGGCGGTGACCGGCATCGACGCGGGGGTCAACATGTCGGGCGACCTCAAGACCCCGGAGCGCTCGATCCCGAGCGGGACGCTCGCCGCGATCGTGGTCGGGTCGTTGGTCTACCTGCTGAACATCATCGCGTCGGCGGGCTCGGCGCCGCGTGAGGCCCTGATCGGCGACCCGTTCGGGACCCTGCTTGGGCAAGCGGGCGGGGTGTCCTTCCTGGTCGTGGCCGGGGTGTTCGCCGCGACGCTGTCGAGCGCCATCGGCTCGCTCCTGGGCGCTCCGCGCATCCTCCAGGCGCTCGCGCGGGACGCGATCTTCCCGGGGCTGGGGTTCTTCGCGAAGGGGACGCCGGAGACCGACGAGCCGCGGCGCGGCCTCTGGCTGACGCTGGTGATGGGGACGGTCGTGCTGCTGCTGGCCGGGTCGGGTGGCGGCGGCGGTGCGCTGAACGCGGTCGCCGTGGTGCTGACGATGTTCTTCCTGTTCGCCTACGGAATGACCAACGCGGCGGCGTTCGTCGAGAAGGTCAGCCGGAACCCGTCGTTTCGCCCACGCTTCAAGCTCTACCATGGCTCGATGGGGCTGATCGGCGGCGTCGGCTGCGTCGCCGCCGCCGTCCTCATCAACGCGACCGCCGCGCTGGTGTCGCTGGCGCTGGTGACTGGCGTCTTCCTCTACATCTCGCGCCGCGTCCTCAAGACCTCGTTCGGGGACGCGCGCCGGGGCTTCTACTTCGAGCGCGTGCGCGCGAACCTGCACGCGCTGTCCACCTTCCCGCAGGACCCCAAGAACTGGCGCCCGACGACCCTCGCGCTGTCCGGTAACCCCAAGACCCGGCTGGCCCTGATGTGGTACGCGACCTGGATGTCGAGCGGCCGTGGGATCGTGTCGATGGTCAACGTCATCGAGGGCGAGCTGAACGACGACACCGTCCAACAGCGCGATCAGGTCAAGCAGCAGCTTGAGAGCTTCCTCGCCTCCAAGGAGATCGAGGCGTACGTCGAGGTGATCGTCTCGGCGTCGTTCGATCACGCGTTGAGCGATCTGCTCCAGGCGCAGTCCATCGGGCCGCTCAAGCCGAACATGGTGGTGTCTGGGTGGCCAAAGGAGCCACGCGACTTCCACAAGTTCGCGAAGCAGCTCCGCGTGACCCACGCGCTGGGGTTGAGCCAGGTCATCCTCGTTGATCACGGGCTGCCCGTCCGCCCACGGCGGATCGACATCTGGTGGCGAGGGCGGCGCAACGGGTCGTTGATGGTCATCCTCGGTTACCTGCTCACCCACAATTGGCTTTGGTCGCAGGCGAGGATTCGCTTGATTCGGATGGTGGAGGAGGATGAGACGGAGGAGGAGACCCGGGCGAAGCTGGAGGCGCTGGGTGACTCCGGGCGGATGGACGTCGATGTGCTCATCGTCCCGTGCGGCGACTTCGAGGAGGCGCTGGCGGAGGTGTCGGGGGACTCCGACGTGGTGATGCTGGGGTTCAACCCGCCGACCGACGAGGGCGCCGAGAGGTTCCACGCGGTCTACTCGAGGTTCATCCAGCCGCTGCCGACCACGCTGATCGTGTGCTCGGCGGGGCACGCGGATCTGCTCTCGTGAAGGGGGCGCGTCGACGACGCGAGGCGGACCGGGAGGGTCCGCCTCGGGAGGGGGCGCGCGTCAGGGAGGGGTCACTCGTCGGCGCCGGGCTCGGGGATGGCCATGGTGGCGTCGTCGCCATCGAGGGCGACGTCATCCTCGCTGGGGACATCGACCGGTTCGAAGACTTCGGCGCAGGAGGTGGGCTCCCACTGGGCGTCGCTGTCGCGATCGACGACCTCGGAGAAGGTCACGGGGCCGTTGGCCTCCCAGCACTGGCGGGCGAAGATGCAGCGCTCGCCGACTGAGCCGCCACAGAAGGCCACCGCGGCGCGGGCCGCGCCGCGGGTGGACCAGGCGACGTGGGCGCGGGCCAACTCCAGCACGCCGTCCTGACCCTCTTCGAGCCCGTTCTCGCCGACCGCCAGCACGTCGTGGCGGGTGAGGTAGCGGAAGCTGCCGCCGCGGCCGATGGCGTGCGTGAAGCGGTAGGCCCGCGCTCAGCGGCTGCTCGGCGTTGGC
>PBBL01000078.1 GCA_002716585.1 Myxococcales bacterium
CGGGGGCGCGCCCGCCCCGGCGCGCGGCCTCCGGGCGCTGCCGCCGTTGGAACGACTCGCGGGCCTCCCGCTCACGGACGCCCTTCTCCCACGTACGCGCGTCGCCGGGCTGCGGCTCGATCTCGAGCGACCAGGGGGGGAGCAGGGTCGGGTCGTGCAGATCGCGCCAGCTCTGGACGACGGCGCGCGCCGAGGGCTCAAGAACCCCGGTGAAGACGACGCGCCCGTTGTAGGTGACCCGCAGCGGGCGAGTCGGCTCCCAGAGTGGCTCCGGGAGCAGGAGCGTCACGCGCGTCGGGGCGCCGGTGACCTCCAGCTCCACCTCGTTGACCTCAGGGCATGACTCGGACGGGCTCCAGTCGCACTCAGCCGCCGAGCGGACGTGACCCCGCACCATCTGCGCGCGCCCCTGCCACGGGGTGGGCCACCCCACCCGAAGCCAGTGGATTCGATCCGGCGGCGGGCGATCGCCCATCGTCTCATAGGCAAACGCGGCCTGAGGGGTGCGCGGTGGTTGGCTCAACAACCAGTCCGCGACTGCCGGGTTGTGCACCGCCATGAAGGAGTGGCCGATGTCGGGCAGCTCCTCGTAGCGCAGGCGCGCCCCCACCGCCTCCACCTGGCTGCGGGCCCGGCGAGACGCGGCGGGGGGGACCAGGACGTCCTCGGCGCCGTGCACGATGTACAGCGGCAGCGCGCCGACGTTGCGCAGCAGGCGCTCCGGGCGGAGCAGCACGGCGCAGCGAGGCGTCGCGGCCCTCCAGAGCCACGGATAGCGGGTCGCCGCCATCCAGGTCCCCTGCCCGCCCAGGCTCGCCCCACCGATGCTCGTCCGATCGCCGTCCACCCGGTAACGCTCCCGAACATACCGGAGCGCCGCCATGAGCGTCTCCTCGCCCCACCAGGTCCACCAGTTCCCTCGCACGTCGCCAGGGCACAGCAGGATCAGGCCGCGATCGACGAGCCCCTCGCGCCAGTGCTGGTCGCAGTTGACCTCCGGGGAGCGACCGCCGCCGTGCAGCGAGATGTGCAGCGGCCAGGCCCGCTCGGGGGTGTAGTCCTCGGGGACGCGCAGGATGAACGGGTTGGCGCGCCCCGCCGCCTGGATGTGGCCCTCGACGCGCCCGACCGGGCTGTCGGGCCACGCCTCCGGCCCCTCGCGCAGCGCGCTCACGAGCTGCTCGGGGGCGGCGCGGTCGCGGAGCGCCTGCAAGGCGGCCTCGTCGCCCTGCTCGGCCCGGGCGATCTCCTCCCGCAGGCTCCGCTCGTCTTCGGCGGGCGCCGGGGCGGCGTTCAAGGTCAGCAGCGCGATGGCCAGGAGAGCGCCTGGCGCGAACCACCCACAGTGAACGTTCATCGTGTCAGACACCTCGACTGCGCCAGGTTGATCCCCCGAAGCCACCGAGGGGCGCGATCTTCAGCGTCAGGGTAGCGCCGGGCGCGGACCGGTCAAGAGCGTGATTGTAAAATCGTTTCTCAGGCCACGACACGAACGGTTGGGTCAAGGTGCTGGTGTTTGACGGCGCGAGGCGGCTCTACTCCGGCAGCGACGACGCGACCATCCGGCGCTGGGAGCTGACGCCGTAGCCCACCCCTCCGAGGCGCCGGGCGAGGCGTTTCCTCTGCCCCTTCGGCTGTGCTAACGTCAAACACAGCCCCGCCGGGCGCCGACCAGGCGCGGCTCCGACACATTCACTCACTTCTGAGTTACGGTTCTGGCGTTCGTCGCCACAACCTGATAGATTTTCAAGGCCTGAGGGGGCAACCCCACAGGCGCGCCGCCGCCAGGAACCGAGCCGCTCGGGCAGACCGGCTCACCCCGCCCCGGCGGCGAGCGAGAAGACCATCGGCAGGGACACCACGCGCAGGTACCACTCCATGACACGCTCCACGCCACGCAGCGCACTCCACCCGACCCGTCACGCCGCGCTGGTTCGCGCGCTCCTCCTCACCGCGCTCGTCGCGGCTGCCGCGGGCTGCTCCGATCCGGAGGTGGAGGAGGACGACTACATCTTCACGACGGGCACCACGGGTGGAGACACCACCCAGACCAGCTTCAGCAACGCGACCTCGTCCAACAGCACGACCGGCGGGACCACAGGCACGACCGGTGGGACCGGGGGCACGACCGGCGGGACCACGGGCACGACGACCGACCCCTGCGCCTGCGACCCCGGGTTCGTGTGCGACGAGACGAACACGTGCGTGCCCGACGTGGAGTGTGAGACGAGCGACGACTGCGAGGGGACGCTGGTCTGCCGCGAGGGCTCCTGCGAGCCGGAGTGCATCACCAACGGGCAGTGCGGCGACGGCCAGCTGTGCGTCGAGAACGTCTGCGTCGAGCCCGAGTGCGAGGAGGACGCCGACTGCGAGGACCCGCTCGGCCAGACCTGCGCCGCGGGCTTCTGTGAGGAGAACCCCTGCAACGTCCAGGTGTTCACCTACACGCCCGACCCCAACGAGGCGCTGGCGCCGATCACGTCGGTCCACGTGGCGGGCGCGTTCAACGGCTGGCCGCAGACGATCGCGGGCGGCGGCTACGCGATGACCCGGGTCGAGGAGGACAACCTCTGGTACGCCAAGGCGGAGATCGCCAACGGCCGCTACGCCTACAAGTTCGTCATCAACGAGTCGGAGATGGGCTGGCGCCAGGACACCTCCAACCCGGTGAGCGAGTCGGACGGGTTCGGCGGGCAGAACTCGATCCTGTCGGTCATGTGCGACGTCGAGCCCGGCCCTGGCACCTGCGGCGACGTCCCGCTCGACCAGTTCGACTGGCGCGACGCGGTGATGTACTTCCTGCTCGTCGATCGGTTCTACGACAGCGACAACGACGTGGAGATCGTGCCCGGGGCGACCGGCGGCGACGCGGCGACCGGCCCGAGCGGCCAGTACGAGGGCGGCGACCTCGCCGGGGTCGAGGAGCAGCTCCCCTACCTGCGCGACCTGGGCGTGACGGCGCTGTGGCTGTCGGCGCCGTTTGAGAACCGCGACAGCGCCGGGGCGGCGATCGACCCCAACTCCGACTCCAACGTCTACTCGGCCTACCACGGCTACTGGCCGTCGCCGGACAACATCGACTACAGCGACCCGGACAACCCCAGCCCCGAGCCGCAGGTCGAGTCGCGGATCGGCGACAGCGACACGCTGCGCTCGCTCATCGAGAGCGCCCACGGCACCGAGAGCGCCAACGGCGACGGCATCAAGGTGCTCTTTGACTACGTGATGAACCACGTGGACGTCGAGAGCGGCCTCTACCAGGCCCACCCCGACTGGTTCGCGCGCCGCGACGGCGACTTCGCGCTGTGCGGCCCCGACAACCTGTGGGATGACCCGTTCTGGGGGACGCGCTGCGCCTTCACCGACTACCTGCCGCCGTTCGACTTCGACAACACCGCGGCCCGCACCTGGTCGGTCAACGACGCGCTGTGGTGGGCCAAGGAGTATGGCGTGGACGGCTACCGGCTCGACGCCATCAAGCACGTGCCGCTGAGCTGGCTAACCGACCTGCGGCAGCGCCTCAACAGCGAGATCGAGGACCCGGCGGGCGAGCGCTTCTACCTCGTCGGCGAGACCTTCGCCTACGACGACGCCAACCTCATCAAGAGCTTCGTCAACCCCGACACCATGCTCGACGGGCAGTTCGACTTCCCGCTCAAGGCGCGGCTGTGCGAGGCGGTGTTCACGCCGGGCGGCGGGCTCCAGAACCTCTCGTCGTGGATGTCGGGCAACGACAGCTTCTACGGCCCCGGCTCCATCATGACGACCTGGATCGGCAACCACGACATCCCGCGCCCGATCCACTTCGCCAGCCGCCAGATCGACAACTGCCGCCAGGGGAGCTTCCCCGGCAACGGCTGGACCGGCGACTACAGCCAGCCCACCGACGCGGCCCCCTACGAGCGCCTCGGCGTCTCGTTCGCCATCCTGATGACCAACCCGGGCATCCCGCTCATCTACTACGGTGACGAGATCGGCCTCGCGGGCGGCGGCGACCCGGACAACCGCCGGATGATGCCGTGGAGCGACGCCCAGCTCAACACGCACCAGCTCGCGCTCCGCGCCCGGGTCGCCCGCCTGGGCACCATCCGCGCGGAGAACAAGGTGCTCAGCCGCGGGCGCCGGCAGGTGCTGTCGGTCGATCAGGACACCTGGGTCTACGTCATGACCGGCTGCGGCGAGGGCTCGCCGGACATCGTGGTGGCGATCAACCGGGCCGACGCGAGCCGGACGGTGAGCGTCCCCGCCGGGAGCTACACGGATCTGTTCGACGACTCGACGGTCGAGGGCGGCCAGATCACGCTGGACCCGCGCAGCTTCCTCGTCTGGAGGGTGCAGAACTGACCTGCGCCCGGCGCCGCGGCGCCGCACACCCGACACCCCCTCGACGTGAGCCCAGCTCCCATGAGACGCCACCCCGCGAGCGACGCCCGACGCGCCGGAGCCATCGCCCCCACCGCCGCCCACGCGGCGTGTCGGCGGCTGTGGCTCCTTGCGCTCGCGCCGCTGGTGCTCGCGTGCGGTGAACAGCGCATCGACGAGGTGCCCGAGGGGTACCAGCGCGCGTGCGCCCCGATCGTCTTCTTCGAGGCCGACGCGCCGCCGCTGCGGGCCGCGGTGATCGGCGAGTTCAACGCGTGGAGCACGGAGGCGACGCCGCTGGTGGACAGCAACGGCGACGGCGTCTACCAGGCCCGCGTCGACGCCCCGCCGGGGCGCCACACCTACCTCATCTTCGCCGACGGCCGCGCGCTGCTCGACCCCTACAACCCGCTCACGCTGATCCAGGACGGGCAGGAGCGCTCGGTGCTCGACGTGCCCGACTGCGACCGCCCCGAGCTGACCGCCCGCGGCGTCGAGACCAGCCCGGACGGGCTCTTGTTCGCGGAGCTGAGGATGCTGCGGGCGGTCGACAACGCCACCATCGACCCACCCTCCTTCACGGCCACGCTGCGCGGCTTCGACGGCCGCGCCTGGCCGCTGCGCGCCGTCGTCTCGCCCGAAGGGGACGTCTCGCTCGAAGCGGCCCAGCTCCCAGCCGGGCGCTACACCCTCACCGTCGAAGCCCGCGACGAGCGCGGACGCGACGCCGAGCCCCTGACCCTGACGGCGTGGGTCGAGGAGCGCCCCTTCGACTGGCGCGACGCGATCATCTACCAGGTGTTCATCGACCGGTTCCGGCGAGGCGACGGCGGCCCCCTCGGGGACGACGCCGAGATCTCCATGTACCACGGCGGCGACCTCGCCGGGGTCACCGCGGCGATCCGGGAGGGCTACTTTGAGGACCTCGGCGCCAACGTCCTGTGGCTGTCGCCCGTGTACGAGAACCCCGAGGGGCAGTTCGTCGGCCGCGACGGCTACCTCTCGGAGCCCTACCACGGCTACTGGCCGCGGCTGCCGCGCGCGGTGGAGGCGCGCTTCGGCGGCGAGCAGGCGCTGGAGGAGTTGATCGAGGCCGCCCACGCCCACGGGCTGCGGGTGATCGTGGACACGGTGCTCAACCACCTCCACGTCGAGCACCCCTACTACCAGCTCGTCAACGGCAGCCCCGACTGGTTCAACAACCCCGACGGGAGCTGCCTCTGCGGCCTCACCTGCTCCTGGGCCGCCCACATCGAGGACTGCTGGTTCGACCCCTTCCTCGCCGACCTCCGATGGGAGAACGAGGAGGTCGTCGAGCAGATGATCGACGACGCCGTCTACTGGGTGGAGCGCTACAACCTCGACGGCCTCCGCCTCGACGCCGTCCCGATGATGCCGCGGCTCGCGCTGCGGCACCTGCGGCACGAGCTGCGCCAGCGCCTGGAGCACGCCGACCACCACGTCTACCTGCTCGGCGAGACCTTCACCAACCGCGGCGATCAGGACCTGCTGCGCTACTACATCGGCCCCGACACCCTCTCCGGGCAGTTCGACTTCCCGGTCATGTGGGCGCTGCGCTCCGCCCTCAAGGGCGAGATCAGCATGGTCGAGCTGGAGGCCGAGGTCGCCGCCTCCGCCTCCGCCTGGGCGGGCACCGGCGCCGTCATGGCGCCCATCCTCGGCAACCACGACGTGCCGCGCTTCATCTCGGACGTGCACGGCGACGTCGTCTGGTCGCCTCGGGAGGTCGCCCCGCCGCAGCCCGACGACCCCGAGCCCTACCGGCTGTTGCGGCTGGCCTGGACCTTCCTGATGACCCAGCCCGGCGCCCCGGTCATCTACTACGGTGACGAGATCGGGCTCGCCGGGGCCAACGACCCCGACAACCGCCGCAACATGCGCTTCGGCGGCGACGTCCCGGTTCATGGGCACGCCGTGCGCGAGCACGTCAAGGCGCTGACCCGCGCCCGCGCCTGCCACCCGGCGCTGCGCCGGGGCGAGCGCGAGGTGCTGATCGCCCACGAGAACTTCACCATCTACACCCGAGACATCGGGGACGGACACCCAGCGCTGGTGATCCTGAACCGGGCGGCGCTGCCGCGCGAGGTGAACCTGACCGTGCCCGAGGAGCTTGCCCTGGCCGACGGGGTGGTGTTCCATGATCACCTGGGGTCACCGGTCCAGAGCGAGGGGCGCGCCGTGACGGTGACCGTCCCCGCTCAAGGCTCCGCCCTGCTGATGACCCGCTGCACCGAGGAGAACCCGTGAGACTGCTCTCCACCCTGGCCCTGCTGATGCTGACGGCGGTCGGATGCGCCGAATGCGACGAGACCCCGGGCGAAGCCGACGCGGGCGGCTTCGTCGAGACCGACGTCATGGCGCCCGACATCTTCCGCCCCGACGACCCGCAGGGCGGCGGGTGCAGCTACGGCTCGGGGGCGACCTCGGGCGGCGGCACGAGCGGCTGCGCCGAGCCCGCCGAGTTCGACTGCACGGTCACCGGCTGCGGCCGCGGCACCTGCGTCGTGGGCGACCCCGATCGCTGCGAGTGCGACGCGGGCTACGCGGGCGACCTCTGCAACACCTGCGCGGTGGGCTTCGTGCCGTCGGGCGCCGACTGCGTCCCCTGCGATCAAATGCCGTGCAACAACGGCACCTGCGTCACCGAGGCGGACGGCCCGGCCACCTGCGCCTGCGACAAGGGCTACGCGGGCGACCTGTGCGACACCTGCGCCGAGGGCTTCACCCCGGACGGCGACGTGTGCGTGCCGAGCGGCGCCCGCTGGCTCCCAGACACCCCAGACACCCTCAACAGCGACGACGACCCCAACCGAAAGGAGAGCACGTGATCGACCCCACTGCCCGACCCTGGCTCGCGGCCACGGCGATGGCGGCATGTCTGACGGGGCTGGCGCCGAGCGCGGCGTCCGCCCAGGAGGAGATGCCCCCCTCGTCACCGCGCACGCCGCCCTCGCCGAGCGACACCATCCCCGACGACCAGGGGCTCGATCGCCCCGGCGACTCGGACATCGACGAGCGGTTCATCTTCGGCACCTACGGCCGCGTGGTCAGCGGATCCGACCTGCGCGGCGGCACCGGGCGGCAGGTGAGGCTCATCGCCCACCCGCCCCGCCTGCTGGAGCAGCCCTACGCCGAGCTGGACTTCGGCTACCTGCACGACGTCACCGACACGGGCGCCAAGTTCTACACGCGCACCACGCTGGCGGTGGGCTCGCAGCTGTTCCACCAGGACGGGCAGTTCGACTCGGCGATCGCCATGCGCAACCTCTACCTGGAGGTGCGCGACGCGCTCGTCCCTGGCCTGTCGGTATGGGGCGGCTCGCGCATGTACCGCGGCGACGACGTCTACCTGCTCGACTTCTGGCCCATGGATGAGCAGAACACCGTCGGCGCCGGGGTCGGCTACCAGATCGACCGCGACACCAACGTGCGCCTCCACGTCGGCCTCAACCGCTTGGAGAACGACTTCCAGCGGCAGAACATCACCGTCATCGGCGACGACCTCCAGACCCGCGAGGTGCTCCTGGTGGACCGCCAGCGCGCCGTCGGCTCGCTGCGCGGCGAGCGCCACGTCACGCTGTCGGGCGACACCCGCCTCAAGGTGGTGCCCTACGGCGAGGTGCACGGGATCGGCTCGGCGGTGAGGCAGGAGGAGGATCTGGACGAGGAGCTGCTGCCCTCGGACTTCGGCTACCTGCTCGGCCTGGAGCTGGGCATCTATGGGTATGGGAGGTCGTCCTACACCAACCTGTTCCTCCGGTACGGTCGGGGGCTGGCGGCGTTCGACGAGCTGGCGATCCCGTTCGGGCTCGACAGCGAGAAGAAGGCCGTCGGGGCGCAGGAGCTGAAGATCGCGGTGTCGAGCAACTACGAGACGAGCGACTTCGGGCTCCTGATGGGGGGCTACACCCGCTACTTCGAGGACGCCGACCCGGACGTGTACGACCGCGACGACCTGTGGGAGGTGGGCGCGGCGGTGCGCCCGGCGTGGTTCGTGACGCGCCACTTCCACCTGCTGCTGGAGGGGAACATGCAGTACTCCCGCCCCAACGGCATCTCGGACGAGACGGCCAAGCAGGAGATCCCGATGGCCTTTGAGGCGGCGTTCATGCCGAGCCTCACGCTGGACCGCGGCAGCTACTCCCGCCCCCAGCTGCGCCTGATCTACGCCGTCACTCTCTTGAACGACTCCGCTCGCCTGACCTACGAGCCCGAGGATCCGCTGCGCGCCCGCGGCGTGCGGCACTTCCTTGGGTTCGGGGTGGAGTGGTGGTTCAACAGCTCGCGAGGTTGATCATGAAAGACATCAAGCACATACAACGCGCCGCGTCGCTGATCGCCGCGCTCGCGCTCCTGACGATCGCCGGGAGCTGCGTCGACCCGGTCGAGCCGGGCACCGAGCCGCTGACCAACAACGTCACCGACTGGCGGGACGAGGTGATCTACCAGGTCCTCATCGACCGCTTCGCCGACGGCGACCCGTCCAACAACATCAACGTCAACACGAGCGACTCGTCGGCCTACCACGGCGGCGACTGGAAGGGGTTGCAGGATCGGCTCCCCTACCTGGAGGAGCTGGGCGTGACGGCGATCTGGATCTCGCCGGTGGTCAAGAACGTCGAGGAGGACGCGGGCTTCAGCAGCTACCACGGCTACTGGACCCAGGACTTCACCCGGCCCAACCCGCACTTCGGCGACCTGATCGCGCTGCGCGAGATGGTGGACGCCGCCCACGCGCGCGGGATGAAGGTGATCCTGGACATCGTCACCAACCACGTCGGGCAGGCGTTCTACTACGACATCAACAAGAACGGTAAGCCGGACGAGTTCTTCATCGGGCAGGGGGGGCGGATCATCCCCCTCGGGCAGGAGACCGAGGACTCGAGCGACCTGGTGCGGGTGATCGAGTGGGATCCCGACTTCGACTTCGACGGGATCCAGGCGTGGACGAGCCTGGGACCGTCGGGGGACGCCCCGATCGAGTTCGTGAACTACCCGGAGATCAACCGCGTCGCGCCCTACCCGGACGTGTTCGCCAGCGAGTTCGCCTACAACCGCAAGGGGCGAGTCACGGTGTGGACCGACCCGGCGGTGTGCGGCTGCCCCGCCTGGGGGTGCCCCTGGGACAACGAGTGCCGCCGCCTCCAGGAGACGCTCGGGGACTTCCCGGGCGGGCTCAAGGACATCGACACGCGGCAGCCCGCGGTGCGGGACGCGATGTTCGAGATCTTCGCCCGCTGGATCCAGGTCGCGGACTTCGACGGGTTCCGCATCGACACGCTCAAGCACGTCGAGCACGAGTTCTGGGAGGACTTCTGCCCCCGCATCCGGCAGTGGACCCAGGCCAACGGCAAGGAGAACTTCCTGATGTTCGGCGAGGCGTTCGACGGCGACGACAACCTGCTGGGGTCGTACACGCAGGGTGAGGGGGTGGACTCGCTGTTCTACTTCTCGCAGTACTACAGCGTCTTCCAGAGCGCGATGCTCGGGGACGGCGCCCGCACCTGCGAGATCAGCCGCCTGCACTGCCGCCGGTTCGGCTGCGCCGAGGATCCGTGCGGCGAGGGCGGGCCGATCGACGCGCTGTACAACGGATCGCCGAAGGAGGGCGGGCCGGTGGGCGCGGACGGCGAGGGGCTGAACTCGCGGCAGCTGGTGATCAACTTCGCGTCGAACCACGACGTGGGGCGGCTGATGTACTTCATGCCCGAGCAGTGGACGGAGACGGAGAAGCGGCGCGTGCTGCACCTGGCGATGCGCTACCTGATGACGATGGACGGGATCCCGAGCCTCTACTACGGGGTCGAGCAGGAGTTCTCCGGGGGCAACGACCCGGCGAACCGCGAGAACATGTGGCTGCCGGACGTGTTCCGCACGACGGAGCTGGTGGACGGCGCCTACCAGACCGTCACGCGCTCCTACGACTCCGACGGGGACGGGACGAACGACACGGTCTGGAACCCCTGGGACACGGGCAACCCGACGTTCCGCGAGATCAAGCGGCTGATCCAGATCCGCAAGGACAACGTGGCGCTGCGGCGCGGCGACTTCACCCCGATCTACGCCACGACCGGCGCGGGCGGGAGCGACGACGGCGTCTTCGCCTTCGAGCGCGCCCACCCCGAGCAGCGCGTCGTCGTCGTCATGAACGTCGGCACAACCGAGAGCCAGACCAGCCGCGACGGTCAGGCGATGGTGGTCAACTTCCCCCCCGGCACGGTGCTCACCGACCTGCTCAACCCCAGCAACACCTGGCCCGTGACCGCCGACGGCTGCGCCGCGGGCGCCGGGCAGGGGTGCCTGAACGCGACGATCGCCTTCAAGTCGCTCCAGGCGCTCACGGTGGTCCCTTGACCCAGCCCGAACACAAACCTCTCGGCGCGTGAGCCTTGAGGTCTGACGCCAAACCGCGCACACTGGTCGCGCCGACTCGGTAACTCGGCGCGACCAGCCACCCACGGGGCGATCTCATGAGCACCACCCGAAGCCAGGGCGAGAACGAGCTGCAACGCATCATCCAGGAGATGGAGGTGCACATCTCCGACATCCGTGTCCAGCTCGCGGCCGCGGTCAAGGACACCGAGCGGATCCAGAAGGCGCTGGAGTACCAGCGCCACATGGTCTCCGTCTGGGACAAGAAGACCGACATGGCCCGCGAAGCCAAGCGCGAGGACCTCGTCCAGGAGGCGCAGGAGCACACCCGTCGCCACGCGGGCTACGCCCGCGAGATCGAGGAGGAGCTGCAACAGATCCAGGGCACCGCGGCCCGCTACCGGGACCAGATGAACGCCTTTGAGCTGAAGATCGAGGCGGCCAAGGTCCGAATCGAGGTGCTCTGGGCGCGCCGCAAGCGGCAGCAGATGCAACAGAGCGTCGAGGCGCCCGCCAACCGCCTGGCGCACTCCATCGACCGCTTCGATCAGCTCATGCAGCGCATGGAGGCCGAGATGGAGATCGACCAGGAGCTGCGCGAGCCGCGCCGCCCTGAACCCGCCCCTGAGCCCGACCAGGCGGCCTCCAGGCGACTGGAGGCGCTCAAGACGCTCAAGCCGCTGCACCCGAACAACAACACCCCCGAGCCCTGAGCCATGCGCGAGATCCTCCTCGTCCTGGCGATCCTCGGCGGCCTGGTCGGGCTCGCCCTCCTCTCCCAGGTGCCCTGGGAGACGGCGCTCCGCCTCGGCTGGTGGGTCACCGGCGCCGGGATGGCCCTCGGCGTCCCGACCGGGGTGGTCTACCACGTGCAACTCTACCGCAAGCTCGCCCACCGCGACGCCCTCCCCGACGACTGGATCTGGCGGCCGATCCGCTGCAACGACCTCCTCGCCGAGCGTGAGCGCGGCGCGGTCCTCCCCTGGTTCTTCGCCGGGGGCGTCGGCTTCGTGATCGTCGTCCTCGGGATCCTGATCCTCGGCGTCGCGCTCGGCAGCGCGTGGCTCAGCATCTACGCCGACCACTCGGTCTGAGCTGACACCGCACAGAGCACTCTGGGCTTTCAACGCATCCCTTTTCTGTGTATAGTGCTTCAAACACAACAGAAATAAGGAGGCCCTGTATGCAACCCAACTCAACAACCCAGCTTACTGCTGCGTTCTGCGTGTGCCTGCTCATCGGATGCCCTGCGGACACAACCTCCTCAACAGCTCAGACTGAAATCGACCTGACCGGGGTGGCAGAGCTTGAGGGAGAGACAGACCACTCGGACATTCGGGTGAAGCTCGCGTTTGATGATGGAGGGCTGGTGGGTCAACCCACGACGACAGATGAAGTGGGCGCTTTTATCTTCCGCAATGTACCTGGGCGCAACATGCGGCTGGACCTGACCAAGCCAGGCTACCAACCCCTCAACGGCGTGAGCGTATCCCATGATCGCGGTGAGTTTGTCGTCAACGATGGACAGCGCGTCGTCTTGAGACCCGATCGCAGCGCCCGCCTTGTAGGGAAATTGACGTCTCCCCTCCCGGAAGGGAGCGTTGAGTGGGACACATTGGCGACGCTCACCTTGGAAGGCAATGGCCCTGATGTCACGCTCACCCCCGCCCCAGATGGTGGCTTGAGAGAAGACGACCTCCGCCCTGGTACGTATCGCATGAAGGTCACTGCCCACGCGCACACACCACATGAAACCGTGGTCACGCTGGAGCCTGGAGAAGAAACCAACCTCGGCGACATCGAACTCCTCCCCCGAGAGGTCCCGCTCTATGGCGTAGCGCACCTGGAGAGCCGCGCTAGCGGGGAACACGCCAACATCGTCATCCACGCTTCAATCGGAGAGCGCGTTGTCGACACTGCAGTGAGCGAGCCCGACGGCAACTTCTTGATACGCACCTTCAGCCTGGAGCACACCCTCGTCCTGTCGCACCCCGGTTACCTCGACCTCCGGGTGGACGGCGTCCTCTGGAACAGAGAGCAGCAACGGTTTGAGGTCAATGGCGGGCCTCTTGAGGAGCACACGCTCCGACTGACGCCGGATCGGTCAGCGTCCTTGCGCGGGCTGCTCCAAAGCGCTCAGCCAGGCGTCGAGTGGCCCGTGGATGCTCGACTCGCCCTCATTGGCGCGACCCGCCAGGCCATCCACGTTGGACCAGATGGCTCGTTCGAGGCCCAGGGGTTGTCGCCTGGCATGTACAGCCTTGTCGTTGATGTGAGCGGTCACGCTCCATACGAAGAGGCGGTCGCGCTGATGGGCGACGCAGAGACCTCCATACCTGCCATAGTGCTGCAACCTCTTCAGGTCCAGCTCATCGGCGACGTGCGACTTCAAGACAGCACGAGCTCTGCTAATGTCGTGGTCCGAGCGCGTCTGAACGGGGAAGTCGTTGGGACCACGCTCACGGACGCGAGCGGCGATTACAGGCTCCTCGTGCCGCCCCGCGACCACACGCTGTCTTTTTCAAGAGAGGGTTACCAAAGCGTGACAGGCGTCCGCGCAGACCTCGAAGAGACGACGTTCACCATCAACAACGGCGAGCCGGTCGTGTTGGCCTCGCTGGCGACCGCGTCCGTGTCCGGCGTGTTGCGGGATGATCCAACCGTCCCGATCGCGGACTGGACGCGCGAAGCGCGCTCCGTCCGGATGTTTGGAGATACGAGGGTGGTGTCGGGGGTGGTCAACGGCGCGGGAGAGTTTACGCTCGTCGATCGCCTCATCCCAGGACGATGGACCCTGGAAGTGAGCGTGCGAGGGTATGAGCCATACATTGAAGCGCTTGAGGTGCTTCCTGGAGACAACCATCGCGAGGTTCGCTTGCAGCCTGAAGTGGTGGATGAGCAAGAAGCTCCCATCACGCTGAGCGGTGTGGCGCGGCTATCAGGACAACCTGGTCCCACCCACGCCAACACGATCGTGCGAGCGATCGTAGGCAACGAAGGCGTCGCCAACGCAATCACCGATCCAGAGGGGAACTTCTCGCTGCGGGCGGCGAGGGTCGACTACACGTTGGAGTTGTCCCACCCGGGCTACCAACGATCCACGGTCGATGTCGTCTGGGACGACGATGAGGGCCGCTTTGAGGTCAATGACGTCGCTCTTCAACTCGCCTTTGAGGAAGCAGCCGATGGGTACATGTTCCAACTGCAGCCCCTTCAAACCGCGACCCTTACAGGGACACTGACCAGTCCACTGTCCATCACCGACTGGCCGTCACGGACGCTTGTCGTGCTGCAAGGAGAAGGGAGCGTCCGAGTCGCGGCAATCGCTGGCGATCAAACCGCCGGGCGATTCGAGATCGCAGGACTGACCCCAGGCGATTACACGCTGACCGCGCAGGTCGTAGGTCACCTCTCCCATGTCTGGGAGGAGTTGAGCGTACCCGCGTCAGGCCTGACGCTGGCACCTGTCAACTTGAGACCTGTGCGCGTATTGGTCGAAGGACGCGTCCAGGACGATGAGGGCTTGCCCGTCGCGGGGGTGACGGTGAGGGCCAGGTTGAACGACGCGCTTATCGCGACCACGCTCAGCGATGAGGGAGGGGCCTTCGTGCTGCAGCTCACCCCTGAGCTGCACACGCTGGAGTTTTCACGAACAGGGTTCGACCCACGCAACATCACGGTGGAGTACGAAGACGCCTTCCGATGGGAGGGAGCGCTGTTCGGTGTCCGCAGTCCGGTGATGTTGTCGCGAAGCCCTGAACGGGATCGTGACATCGATGGCGTCATCGACGCGCTCGACAACTGTCCAGACGTCCTCAACCCTGACCAGGCCGACCTTGACGGAGACGATCTCGGCGACTCCTGCGATCCAGACTGGGACGATGATGGGTTTGTCAACGCGCTGGACAACTGCCCGACCGTCGCCAATCCGACCCAGGAAGACCCGGACAGAGACGGACTGGGCTTCGCTTGCTCAGGGGGAACCGAGGAGGAGCCACTGGAGCTGTCGCGAGGGGTCCTACGTCAGCGCTTGAACACCCGCACGCGCCCTGATCGCTTCAGGGGAACCTGTGGGGGCGCAGATGCCCCTGAGGTTGTGTACTCCGCAGCGATGATCGCTGGTGAGACCATCACGATGGACATCACCGCCAACCACGCCATCGCGATCTATGTACTCGACCCCACTGGAGATGAGGTGCTGTGCAGCAACCTCCTCAGCCAATCCTTCACAGCGTCGAGTTCGGGAGTTCACACCATCGTCCTTGACGGCTTTGTAGGTCGCACGTCCTCAGGGCCTGTAGGCGTTCGCATGCAACGAGGCTCGCGTTGGCAAGTACAAGACACGCAAACCCTACCCACGGATGGTCCTCCCGAACAAACCTGGGTCGGTGAGTTGGACGATGACAATGATGCGTTGGAGATCATCTCTGTCAACCGAAACCAGGGGGTGGGTGACGCGGTGCAACTCTTTTCTCACCCCGACACAACACCCCAGGCGCTACCAACCTTCATGAGCCGGGCAATCTGGGTGGATGACTTTGACGGAGATTTCACTCTGGACATCGCATTGATCTCCTACGAGACCAGCTCAGTGCGCTTTCTTCGGGGACTGGGAGCCCTGGCTTATGAGGAGGCCGACCCCATCGCGTTGACTTGTGGCGACGCGTTCTGTGGAGCATGGCTGCTGAAAGGTGCAGATCTCAACAAGGACGGCCAAGGCGATCTCGTGGTTTTGAACCACTTCGAAGACCCTGAGGTTCCAAGCACGCTCCAGATCCTTATCAACGAGGGCGGTGTATTGGCGTTGGACTCCGTGTTGGCCGTGGGCACCTACGCGCGGGATTTCTGGCTCGGAGACATCGACGGCGACACCAGGATCGACATCGCGACCGCCGATCAAGCGTCGTCCACGATCACAGTGTGGTGGGGTGACGGTGACGGTCAGTTCTCCATCGCGAGCACCTATGACATCCGCTTTGTCCCGGTCAGCCTTGCTGGCGCCGACTTCAACGCAGATGGGCTCATCGATCTGGCCGTTGGCACATTGGGAGCAGGTGAGTTGCAGATCTTTGTGCAGGACGTCCCACGTGCGTTTCGACAGACGCAGGTGTTTGATCTGGGAGGAGAACTCGATTCGGTCGAGGTTGGAGATCTGGACAGCGACGGTATCTCGGACGTGCTCACGTGCCAGGATCGCTCCGACCACGTCGCCAGGCTGCGCGGTAGAGGAGATGGCACCTTCACCCTGGAGGCGGGGGTCACAGCTGGGGCCATCCCCTCCCATATCCAGCGTGCCGACCTGAATCGAGATGGGGTCATGGATCTGATCGCCTCCAACTTCGGGTCGAACAACCTGAGCGTGATCAACGGACGCTTGAAACCCACAGCGCTTGCTGTGAAGCAGCGGCAACCTATTGAGGGCGCGCCGACTGTTGTGCGAGCAGGTGATCTCAATGGTGACATGAGGACGGACGTCATGGTCCTCGACAACGAAGAGAACGAAGTGGTGGTGTTCTTGACCGATGAAGAGGAGAGGCTGCTGGAGGCTCAACGTCTTCCAACCGGCGCAACACCACGAGCGTTATGGTTGGGCTACATCAACCAGGACACCATCCTCGACGCAGCGACGTCGAACCAGGACGATGACAGCGTATCCGTCTTCATCGGGCGCGGTGACGGCACCTTCGAATCCTCTCAGCTTGATGTTTTTTCAGGGGGCTGCCGACGCCCTGCGGGGATTGTTGGTAATGACTTGACTGGCGACGGAGCGACAGACCTCTTCTTAACGTGCTCCGAGTTCAACAGCGGGGTCCTCTTTGCCGGAGACGGACAGGGAGGGTTTACACCCTTTCGCTCCAACATCCCTATCGGGGGCTTTCGACCATTCGCGGTCTGGAGCGGAGACGTCACAGGCGACGAGGTGGTCGACGTGGTGGTGGGTAACACTCTGGATAACTCCCTGGGGGTGCTTCAAGGCGACGGGCAAGGAGACTTCACTCTGATCCATCGGATCATGCTCCCACCCGGCAGCACCCCGTCCGACATCTGGGGTGGGGCGCTGGACGATGACAACATCACGGATCTGCTCGTCACCTACTTCTCATCGGGACAGACTGCCGTCTTCCGTGGGTCCGGGGGGGGTCAATTCAACGAAGCGATCGTGCTGAGCACAGGGTTGAACTCTACGGTATCTGCCGTCGCCGATATCACAGGCGATGGGCGGGTGGATCTGGCCACGAGCAGCCAGCAAGGCCAGGTCATCACGATCCATGAAGGCAACGGCGATGGCACATTCGCGCCCTACGGAGCGTTCGAAGTCACCGGACGACCATGGGGCATCTGGGTTGGCGACCTGGCCCACGATGGAGACCTGGAGGTTGTGCTCAGCACAACCTCCACAACAAACGGAGAGGTCAAGGTCGCTGCGCTGGGAGGAGAGACTGACACCGTCTTTGCTGCAGGCACTCGCCTCATGGATTCACCACTCCCGGCTTGCCCTGCCGAATTGCTCCCAGGGCGTTTCAACGCAGACGGCACGATAACATTCGAGTTGGGCTCAGAGCGTAGCTGTCGCGTAGAGCGACTTGAACTCCTCATCGCTCATGAAGGTTCAACCTCAGAGCCACACGCGGAGCTGATAAGCCCCTTCAAAGGGAGCCCTATCCGCTCCTTCGCCCTTGCAAATCAAGAAGCACTTGGTGAAATGCAGCGTTGGTCCCCTGAACACTTTCCTGAATTGGCTCGTTTTGCAGGCTCACCAGCTCGTGGAGATTGGCACCTGATGACGCGAGGGCTGGATATACCTCAGGAGGCTCGGTTGGAGATGCTTCTCAACTCCCCAGGACCAGATCCGGCAAACAACGTCTTCTGCCAACACGAGCAGGAAGACTACCCCGCTCATCCAGCAGATGTGTGTTTGTGGAGCGGAGAGCCCCTGGAGGCCGTGCTTGAAGGTGGTGAGGTGCACACGGTTCTGCTCCTGAGCCCATTCCCTGGCGGCGGCTGGAGCGCCGGCGAACGCGTCGCAGTGCAAGCTACGCCCCTTACGCCTGAGGGCACGCTACACGTTGACCTCGTACCCATTGGAGGGCAACAGGCGCTGGCCACAGCCCAGGATGACCCACCGGCTGAGGTGACCTATGACGTGTCCGAAGATTTCGATGGCCGCTTCCTTGGCGTCCGTGTACACAACAAAAATGAAAACCCTGTCCGCTACATGCTCGAAGCTCAGTGACGAACCGGCCTCCGCCTGAGCCACGCGCCTCTGGAAACCCTCCTCGCCTCCATGATAGCCTCCTCAGCCAACCTTCACGGGTGACCCTTGACCTGACGCTGGAGCCTGTTTTGATCCGTTGGCTGAGCCTGATCGCCCTCTCTCTCCTCATCACCACCACGCCACTCCAACAGGGCTGCGAAGACGACCCCTTGTACCCCGCCGACGGGGGCCTGGTGGACGACGACGCGTCCGAAGGGGGGAGCGACGCCTCATCGGACGTCGCGCCGACCGACACGGCCTCCGGTGGAGGCGACACCGCCGAGACCGACACCGCCGCGCCGCCTGAAGACACGGCGCAGCCCGACACCACGCCCCCCGAGGACACCTCCACGTCCGACGTGGCCCCCGAGGACACCTCCACGCCCGAGGACACCTCCGAAGACACGGCGCCCGAGGACACCTCCGAGCCGGACACGACCCCCGAGGACACCTCCGCGCCCGAAGACACGACGCCCGAAGACACCTCTGAGCCCGAGGACACCGCCCCGCCTGAGGACACCTCCGAGCCTGAGGACACCAGCCCTCCGATGGACACGTCGGAGCCCGACGCCCCTCAGCAGAGCTGCCCGTTCGGGGAGACCGACTGCAACGGCGCGTGCGTCAACGTGTTGAGCGACGGCGACCACTGCGGCGGCTGCGATCAGGCGTGCTCGGGCGGCGAGGCGTGCTCTTTCGGGTCGTGCACGGCGGACTGCCCGCAGGGGACGACGGCGTGCGACGGGTCGTGCGTCTCGACGCTGCTGGACGTGAACAACTGCGGGCTGTGCGGGGTCGAGTGCGCCGAGGGGCAGGACTGCACGCTGGGCCTGTGTGGGTGCTTCGGGGGGAACGTCGGCGAGACGCGCTGCGACGGGCAGTGCACCAACACCGACAACGACCCGGCCAACTGCGGCGCCTGCGGCGACGCCTGCGAGGAGGGTCGGGTGTGCACGCGCGGCGAGTGCCGGAGCGACTGCCGGTTCCTGGAGGAGAACTGCGACGGGGCGTGCGTCGGGCTGGCGATCGACGTGAACAACTGCGGCGAGTGCGGCAACGCGTGCCCATCCGGGGCGCTGTGCGTCTTCGGGAGCTGCGAGTGCCTGCCCGGGCTGACGCTGTGCGACGGGGAGTGCGTCGACACCAACTCGAACCTGCGCAACTGCGGCGCCTGCGGCCTCACCTGCGCCGGTCAGTGCGAGAGCGGCCAGTGCAGCGACTGCTGGCCGGGCGCCGAGCAGTGCGGCCCGGAGTGCGTCTACACCGGGCTCAACACCGACCACTGCGGCGCCTGCGGTAACGCCTGCGCGGCAGACCAGTCGTGCTTCTTCGGTTCGTGCGCGGGGCCTTGAGGCATAGCCGCAGCCACACCGCTGTTGAACCCGGGTGACATGGGATGGGCAGGAGGTCCGAATGACACACCCAGACGCTCGATCGTGGCCCCGGCTGCTCCAGTGCGCGCTCGCGCTCACGCTGCTCACCGCGCCCACCACGCTCCTGGCGGAGCCCCCCAGGGAGGTGAAGGTCGAGCGGGTGACGCTGGACTTTCACAAGGCGCCGCTGGAGAACGTCGCGCAGTTCTTCTCCAACCTGACTCGCCGCAACCTGATCCTCTCCGCGGACGTCTCGGGGAAGACGATCACGGTCTACGCGCCGAAGCCGGTCACTGTCGCCGAGGCGTGGGACGCGTTTGAGACGGCGCTCGCCATGAACGGCCTCCACATGGTGCGGGTTGGCCGCTTCCTCAAGATCGTGAGCATCCAGCGAGGGGCCGCGGACAGCCCGGCGCGGCTCGCAGGCGGCGGGCGCGTGTTGAGCCGGGACGGGGCGATGGAGACGCGCTACGTCCCGGTGGCCTGGGCGCCGCTTGAGGACGCCCGCCGGGTGTTGGGGGAGCTGGCCAGCGAGGACGCGCGGATCATCGTGGATGAGCGCACCTCGGCGCTGATCATCGTGGAGCGCCGCCGCGCCATGCCGAGGCTGCTGAGCGTGCTGCGCGCCATCGACAAGCCGGGGGACACCCCGCGGCTGCACATCTACCAGCTCGATCACGCCAACGCCGAGGACGTCGCGCGCACGCTGAACACCCTCAACGGGCGCTGACGCTCACGTCTTCTTGCCGCGACCGCGGCGACGCTGCTGGGAGCGCTTCTTGTCGCGCTCGCGCTGTTGTTTGCGGCGCTCCTTCTTAGCCTCCTGACGCTTCTGGATCGCCTCGCGACGCCAGCCCTGGCTGCTCGGTGTATCCTGCGCCTTCTCGCCCCCTGACGTCCTGGGCCGCTCGGTCGGGCGCGGCGCGGCGGCCGGGGGCGCGTCGTCCTCCGGCAGCTCGCCGCCGTACCAGTGCCACTCCCGATGCGCCATGTAGGAGGGCTCCACGCTCTCCGGGAGGGCCTGGATCGCCTCGGCGCTGATCGGGACGTTGCGCAGCCCGAGGCGCTCCAGGCGCGCGACGAGCGACGACCGGGCGACGGTGAGGACGCCGTCGGCCGTCAGCGGGTTGCCGCTGAGGTCCAGGTCGCGCAGGGCCGGGAGCGCGCCGCCCTCGGTGAGCCGCGCGGCGGCGGCGTCGCTCAACGCGTTCCAGGAGAGGTCCACGCGCCGCAGGTGCTCGGTCGCCGCCTGCGTGAGGCGCTCCACGCCCTGATCGGTGATGGACGCGTGGCTGAGCGTGAGCGCCTCCAGCGCGATCCGCTCCAGCGCCTCGGCGATCCGCGCGAGCCCGTCGTCGCCGATCGGGCAGCGGCTGAGGTCGAGGCTCTTGAGCCCGACGGCCCCCTCGGCGTTGAGCAGCGCCTCCAGCGTGGACGGCGCCATGGGGTTGCCGCTGAGGTCGAGGTGCCGCACGCCGCCGAGGTGAGGCGAGCTGGCCAGCTCAAGCAGGACGTCGTCGGAGAGGCCCTGCCCGGCGAACAGATCGAACCGCTCGCAGTTGGCCACGAACGGCGCCCTCGCCAGCGCGCGCCAGCCCCGCTCGGTGAGCCGGTGCAGGTCGATCAGGAGCTCGTCCAGCGACGCGAAGCAGGAGGGCGCCCGCGTGAGCGCGACGACGCCGTCGTCGCCCAGCGGGTTGTCGCGCAGGTCGAGCCGCGCCACCCCGGCCAGCGATGGGCTCTGGGCGAGCACGCTCGCCCCGTCGGGGGTGATGGCGTTGTGGCGCAGGCTGAGGCGGAGCAGCCCGCTCGCCCGCTCGGAGCGCGACAGGCGGTCCACGCCGAGGTCGCCCAGGTGGTTGTCGTCCAGGTTCAGCTCCAGCAGGCCGCCCAGCGCGAGGGAGCCGCCCAGCGCGGCGGCGGCGTCCGGGCCGATCTGGTTGTGGCTCAGGTCGAGGCGAGTGAGCCTCACCAGCTCCGGCGCCCTCGACAGCGCCTCGATGGCGTCGAGGCCAAGTCGGTTGCGGCTCAGATCGAGCGACGTCAGATCCAGCCTCGCCCCTTGCAACAGGGCGCGGATCGACTCGGCGGTGAGCGCGTTGTCGCTCAGCCCGAGGTGCTCCAGCGCGCCCAGGCGCGTCGAAGCCGCGAGCGCCCGCAGCCCCTCGACGCCGATCCGGTTCGAGCCCAGCTCCAGGCGCTCCAGGTGCTTGAGGTGCGGCGAGTGGGCGAGGGCCACCACGCCCAGATCGGTGATCTGGTTGGAGGCCATGGACAGGTGCCGCGCGAGCGTCATGTGCGGGGAGCGCGACAGCGCCACCGCCCCGTCGTCCCCGATGAGGCGCCCATCGAGGTTGACCCGCTCCGAGTCGGGCTTGAACCGCGCCAGCTCCCGATCGCCGAGCAGCACCACCGCCGGGGCGGTGGCGAGGTCCTGGAGGGCCGCGTCGCTCAACGCGTCTACGTCGAGCAGGAGCCGCTCCAGGCTCCGATGTCGCAGCGCGCGGGCGATCGACCGCGCGCCCTTGTCCCGGATCGGGTTGCCGCGCAGGTCGAGGTGCGACAGCCGCGGCAGCCGCTCCTCCAGCTGAAGCAGGTCCCGCGCCCCGGCGTCGCCGACGCCGTTGTAACGCAGGTCGAGGTGAGTCAACCGCGGCAGCCGCGCCGAGCGCCCGATCAGCGACGCCCCCAGATCGCCAGCCTGGTTGTAGATCAGCTCCAGGCGCTCCAGCGCGGGGAGCGCCTCGGCGGCGGCGAGCAGCGCCTGGATCGCGTCCGGCCCCAGCTCGTTGTGCCCCATCGACAGCGTCCGCAGCCTCGTCAGGTGCGGCGAGCGGGCCAACGCCCGCGCCGACCGGTGGGTGAACGCGTTCCCGCTCAGGTCCAGGCGCCGCACCCGAGCCAGCCCCGGCGACCGAGCCAGCTGCTCGACGACCGCGTCGCCGAGGTGGCGGTTGCGCAGCCAGTCCAGCGTCTCCAGGTTGCCGACGATCGGCGACTGAACCAGCGCCAGCCAGGTCGCCTCGGTGACCTGGAGGCCGTTGAAGCTCAACGCCCGCAGGCGCCCTGCCGCAGGCGCCGCGATCAGGCCAAGGAGCCCCTGTTCGCCGATTCGCGTCTGGTTGAGGTGGAGGGCGCGCAGCCGCGGCCACCCCTCCGTGGCCTGGACGAGGTCGCGCGCGGCCTGATCGGTCAGCGGGTTCCCGCTCACGTCGAGCACCTCCAGCGCCGGGAAGGAGCGCTTGGTCACGACCGTGAAGCCCCAGTCGGTGAGGTTCAGGTCGACGAGCCTCAGCTCCTCCAGGTGAGGCCACTCGCCGAGCTGCAGCGTCCGCTTCAGCTCCTCCGCCGTGCCTGAGGTGATGTGCAGCGCGCGCAGGTTGGGGGTGCGCGCGTCCGAGATGAGGCGCTGCAGCATCCGGTAGCGGGTGAGCTGGGCGCGGGTCAGGCGAACGCGGGTGATCGCCTCCATCGGCAAGGCGTCCAGATCCGACCGCTCGGCCCAGCGCTCGCTCACCTCCACCGAGCGCACCAGCGACCAACGCGGGTCGCCGATCCAGGGCGCGTCGGCGTCCTCCGCGGGCAGCTCGCGCAGGGCGTCGGGCCAGGTCGCGAGCGCCTGCGTCGCGTACTCCAGGCCCAGCTCAAACCCCTCGGCGCCTCGCCACCGACCCAGCAGCCGCCAGACGGCGAGCCAGGCGTCCGCGCTGGGTTGGGAGTGCAGGTGGGTGCGCAGCTGATTGAGTTGGTTGTTGATCATGTTCATGTGCGTGGGAGGGCGTGGTATGGTGGGTTGTGCGCCACACACGTATGAACATGGAGTCACCGGGCATGAATATCAAGCTCTCCGATCTCTGGCGATGGGACGGGACCGTCGATCGCGGCCCCTATATCCTCATTGGTGTCGCGGGGTTCGCGATCAAGCACAACATCGATCGGGTCGTCGCGTCGGCCTTCTTCGACCGCAGCTGGTCGCCGTTCAACTACCTGAGCCCGAAGGAGGCGGTGTCGGTCACGGAGCTGCCCGAGCAGGACGTGACCTTCTTCGCGACGCTGCTGCTGCTGGCGCTGCCGTTCATCTGGACCGGGGTCGTGCTGACGCTGCGTCGGCTGCGCGCGGTCGGGCTCCCGCGCTGGTGGGTGGTCCTCTTCTTCGCGCCGCTGCTCAACCTCCTCTTCTTCATCGTGCTCAGCATCCTCCCCAGCAAGGACGCCGCGCCCGAGCCGAGCGCGGCGGGGGGTGACGCCACGGGCAACCAGGCGAGCGTGCAGGAGCCCGGCGGGCAGGTCGCGTTTGGCCGCGTCACCCGCTCGGTGCTCGACCGGGTGATCCCGAAGCACTGGCTGGGGAGCGCCTTCATGGGGTTCGCGGTGACGATGACGCTCGCGATCGGGCTGACGCTGCTGGCGGTGTTCGCCTTTGGCAACTACGGCTGGAGCCTTTTTGTGGGGGTGCCCTTCTCGATGGGGCTGGGGAGCGTGCTGCTGGACAGCTACCACGAGCCGCGCAGCCTCAGCCGCAGCGTCGTGGTGGCGACGCTGTCGGTGGTCTTCCTGGGGCTGGGGCTGTTCGCGCTCGCCATCGAGGGGGTGATCTGCTTGATGATGGCGGCCCCGCTGGCGCTGCTGCTCGCCGCCATCGGCGGCCTGCTCGGCTGGGCGATCCAGCGCCGCCCCGCCGAGAACAAGACCTCGGTGGGCGCGGTGCTGATCTGCTTGATGCTGGCGCTCCCCGCGCTGATGGGCGCCGAGACCGCCGACGACACCGAGCCGCCGCTCATCCCGGTCGTCACCGCGCTGGAGATGGACGCGCCGCCGACGGCGGTCTGGCAGAACGTGATCGCCTTCTCGGAGCTGCCCGAGCCCGACAACCCGCTGTTCGATCTCGGCGTCGCCTACCCGATGCGCGCCGAGATCAAGGGGCGCGGGGTCGGGGCCGTGCGCCACTGCGTGTTCTCGACCGGGCCGTTCGTCGAGCCGATCACGGTGTGGGACGAGCCGACGCGGCTCAAGTTCACGGTCACCTCGCAGCCCCCGGCGATGCACGAGCTGTCGCCCTGGCCCAACATCAACGCGCCGCACATCGACAACTACCTCATCAGCGAGGGCGGGCAGTTCCACCTCGTCCCGCTCGACGGCGGCGCCCGCACCCGCGTCGAGGCCACCACCTGGTACCGACACCGGATCTGGCCATACACCTACTGGCGCGTCTGGTCCGACCTGATCCTGCACGACATCCACCTGCGCGTCCTGCGCCACATCCGCACCCTGAGCGAGGCCCCGGAGCAGCACGCCGCGGCGCCCGCGTACCACCCCTGACACAATCGACTTGACTCACGCGGCTCGGGGCCAACGTTTGTGTCGCCTACGCTTCAAGGCCGCGCCTGGCGGCCCCAAGCGCCTTGAAATGCCCCGACCTCGACGCTGGCGAAGCGAACGATGCGCCGCGCGGATCGGCCTCGCGAATGGGAGATGAGCCATGACTGAGCCACAAACGTATGAGTTTCAAGCCGAAGTGCACCAGGTCCTCGGCCTGGTGATCAACTCGCTCTACAGCAACTCGGAGATCTTCATCCGTGAGCTGGTGTCCAACGCGTCGGACGCGCTGGACAAGCTCCGGTTCCAAGCCATCACCGAGCCGGAGCTGCTCCGCGACGACGAGTCGCTCAAGATCCAGCTCATCCCCGATATGGACGCGGGGACGCTGACGATCATCGACACCGGGATCGGGATGACCCGCGAGGAGCTGGTGACCAACCTCGGGACGGTGGCGCACTCGGGCTCCAAGGCGTTCATCGAGCGCCTCAAGGAGGCCGCCGAGGCGGCCCGCAACGACGAAGTGCAGCTGATCGGGCAGTTCGGCGTCGGCTTCTACAGCGCCTTCCTGGTCGCCGACCAGGTCGAGGTGATCAGCCGCGCCGCGGGCGCGGACGAGGCCTGGCGCTGGACCTCCAGCGCCGAGCGCACCTTCACCGTCGAGCCCGCCGAGCGCGACGCGCGCGGCACCGAGATCATCCTCCACCTCAAGGAGGAGCAGCGCGAGCTGCTCCACGGCTGGAAGCTGCGCAGCCTGATCAAGCGCTACTCCGACTACGTCAACCACCCCATCGAGATGGAGGTGACCGAGACGGTCGGCGAGGGCGATGATCAGGAGACGACGACGAAGTTCGAGGTGATCAACCAGAGCGCGGCGCTGTGGCGGCGGTCGCCGAGCGACATCACCGAGGAGCAGTACCAGGAGTTCTACCAGCACCTCACCCACGACTGGGAGCCGTCGCTGACCCACACCCACTTCAAGATCGAGGGGACCCAGCAGTTCACCGGGCTGCTGTTCATCCCCAAGCGGCCGCCCTTCGACCTGTTCGATCGGGACCAGCGCGGCGGCGTGCAGCTGTACGTCAAGCGCGTCTTCATCATGGACGAGTGCGAGGAGCTGCTGCCGAAGTGGCTGCGCTTCGTGCGCGGCATCATCGACAGCGACGACCTCTCGCTGAACGTCTCCCGGGAGCTGCTGCAGGACTCGCGGATCACCCGCACCATCCGCAAGCAGGTCATCAAGAAGGTCCTCTCCATGCTGGAGGACCTCGCCGACGAGCAGCCCGACGACTACCTGGCGTTCTGGGAGCGCTACGGCGTCGTCCTCAAGGAGGGGCTGCACTTCGATCCGAAGTACAAGGACCAGCTCGCCAGGCTGCTCCGCTTCCGCTCCACCCGCACGACCGCGGCGACCGACGAGGACAGCCCCGAGTGGACCTCGCTGAGCGCCTACGTCGAGTCCAAGCCGATGAAGCAGAAGGCGATCTACTACATCCAGGGGCCGTCGCTGAAGATGGTCGAGAGCAGCCCGCACCTGGAGACGCTGCGCAGCCGCGGCTACGAGGTCCTCTACCTGACCGACACCATCGATCAGTGGGTGCTCGACGGCCTCAAGGAGTTTGAGGACACCCCGCTCGTCTCGGCGCTGGACGCCGACCTCAAGCTCGACGAGGACGACGAGGAGAAGGCCAGCGCCCGCGAGGAGCAGGCCACCGCCTTCAAGGGGCTCACCGAGCGGATCAACGCCATCCTCGACGACCGCGTCAAGGAGGTCCGCCTCTCCGAGCGCCTCACCGACTCGCCCGCCTGCCTGGTGCTCCCCGAGGGGGGGCTGCCCTCGTACATCGAGCGGCTGCTGCGCGCCAACCAGCAGGACATCCCGGCCACCAAGCGGATCCTGGAGATCAACCCCACCCACCCGCTCATCGAGAACCTCAAGTCGCTCTCCGAGGCTGGCGAGGCCACCGAGGACGTCAGCAGCTGGATCGAGCTGCTCTACGACCAGGCGCTCCTCACCGAGGGCAGCCCCATCGACGACCCGGCCCGCTTCGCCTCGCGCATGACGCGCCTGATGCAGACCGCGGTCGCCTCCAAGGTGGACGCCCAGCCCTGATCAGGGCTCCTCCGGGGCCTCCAGCAGCCGCCACGACTCGTCCGGGTCGTACAGGACCGGCGCGATCTCCAGCGCCGCCCCGACCCGGGGCGGCGCCACCTCCACGAACACCCCCGCCTCCCAGCTCACCCACCGCAGCGACCCGTCGTCCAACGCGCGGTCGAACCGGTAGCGCAGCCGCGTCGGCCGCCCATCCTCCGTGACCGCCTCGATCTGCGCGGTCATCCCCTGGACCTCCCACCGCTGCCCGACGACCATCGGCTGCGCGTCGGTCCAGAACAGGTTCTCCAGCCGCCCCGCGAGCAGGCCGTCGGGCGCCGTCGCGATCAGGGTGCGCTCGTCCGAGCGCTCGTACTGAACCCCGCCCAGGCCGGCGTACAGGACGCGCGTCGCCTCCGGCACCACCCCGCCCCGCGACATCCTCACCAGCGGCAGCGCGCTCGCCGACCAGGAGTCCAGGCAGCGGACCACGATCACCTGCTCGCCCGCAAGCTCCGCGCCCTGCGGGAGCGCCTCGCTCAACCGCTCGAACGACTCCGACAGCCACGCGGGCAGCACCGACCGGATCGGCAGCACCGCCGGGGCGACGATCCCATGCACCAGGGTCCACGTGACGATCAGCCCCTTCGAGCGCCGACGCCACCGCGGCGACTGCTCCCCCACCCAGGCCACCTCGTCGGCCATCGACCCCAGGAACATCGCCACGAACGCGAACCCGCCGATCCCGGTGAAGAACAGGATGCGATCCGTAGGGTAGATCGCGCAGGCCGGCACCAGCGCCATCACCGCGCCCAGGATCCAGAACCTCGCCGCGGCGTCCCGCGCCACCATGGGCCGGACCACGTAGCCGATCAGGAACACGCACAGCGCCGCTCCGGCGACGAGCCCCGCCGCCCCCGCGAAGGTCGGCGGCACCAGGATCCACAGATCCGACGGGAGCACCCCCCACTGCCCGAAGATCAGCGCCGAGGCGCGGTCGGGGACGGCCATCAGGAAGCCCAGCGGATCCAGCAGCGGCTCGGTCGCCGCCCCGGATCCCCGGATCCCGTACCCGAGCCCCAACACCAGCGCCTTCCAAACCCCCACCACCAGCGCGATCGGCGCCACCCGCGCCGCCCGCGCCTTCGCGGCGCCCGAGTCGAGCACCACCGCGCAGGCCACCGCGTAGGCCAGCACCGCCACCGCCACGTCCGAGGAGAGGAGCGCCGCGGCCAGCGCCAGCGGCCCCAGCCACGCCCCGGGCGACCAGCGCGCGACGATCCAGCGGTGGTGGGCGAGCAGCGCCAGCGCCCCGAAGAAGGTCGCCATCACCAGGCTGCGGCTCGCGATCCACCCCACCGCCAGCCCGTGCGCGTCGTCCAGCGCGTAGAGCGTCAGCGCCAGCCCGGCGATCCACGGCGTCGGGATCACCTCCCGATACAGACGCGCGACGACGATCAGCGCCAGCGCGTACCACACCAGGTTGTGCGCATGCATGAGCCACGGCGACCCCGGCCACAGCGCGAAGTCGAGGGCGTGGGTGAGCGACGCCAGCGGTTGAAACGGGCGCAGGCTCGTCCGCTCCGTCGTCCACCAGGGCAGCGCCCCCTGATCCTTGAGCGCCCTCAGGTGCGCCGCGTCGTCCGGGCCTACCGCGAAGAGATCCCAGGCCGGGCGATCCCACGACGGGTGCCCCGCCGCGTTGAGCTGCAGGACATGATCGTCGAGGTTGACCCCGTTCCCCATCGACACCGCCGTCAGCGCGAGCGCGAGCGCGATCAACAGCCAGGCGCTGCGAGGGTCGGCGAGCAGGGCTTTCAAGCGCTTGAGCATGGGGCGTCCCCGGCGTCCGCGAGTCCACGCCCCGACCATACCCCCCCGCCATCTCCCGAACAACACCCCGAGGCATTGAACATGGACGCCGAGCGGGATACGATGGCCCCACAGCGAGTCGCGCCTGGTGAGCACACTTCACCGCTTTTGGTTCGCCCTCGCCCCCCTGTTGTCGGTGCCGCCGAGGGGCCACCCAGAACCCTGCGGAGTCGAGCGCTGCCCGCGCCGCGGCTCCTGATGTATTGTGACGTCTACCGATGTGAGGTGCACTGTGAGCCCGATGGATCCCCGTCAAGCGCCTGAGGACTACACACCCCCGACCGCTGGACCCGACCTGGTCGCGCGCTACGCCCAGGGCGAGCGTTACTTCCAGGACGCCGCGCTGCCCGAGGCGCGCCTCCACTCCAGCGACCTCAACGGCGCCAACTTCACAGGCGCCAACCTCCAGGGGGTCCACCTCCTCAAGGGCAACCTCGCCGGTTGCTCCTTTGAGCGCGCCAACATGGGGACGATCATCCTCACCGAGGCCCACCTCTCCGGCGCCGACCTCAAAGGCGCCGACCTCAAGGGCGCTGACCTCACCGCGGCCACCCTCGCGGGCGCCGACCTCTCCGGCGCCGACCTCTCTGGCGCCGACCTCTCTGGCGCCAACCTCAAGGGGGTCAACCTCTCCGAGGCCAACCTCTCCGGCGCCAACTTCACCGACACCACCCTCTCCGGCGCCCGGATCCTCGGCGCGACCCTCAAGGGCGCCCTGTTTCGCGGCGCCAACCTCCAGGGGGCGCTCCTCAAGGGCGCGGTGATGGACGGCAACGACCTCTCCGGCGCCGATCTCTCCGAGGCCAACCTCACCTCCGCCAGCTTCAAGGACACGCGCCTGACCAAGGCGGTCTTCATGGGCGCCAACCTCACCCGCGCCGACTTCACCGCCGCCAGCATGGTCGAGTGCGTCCTGTTCGGCGCCGCCTTCGCCAACACCAACATCTCCGGCGCCGATCTGTTTGGCGCCACCATCGCCCGCTCCGAGATCGCCAACGCCCTCTACGACGACGCCACCGGCTGGCCCGCGGGCATGAACCCCGCCACCTGGCCCACCGCGCCGCCCCCCTACACCCCCCCGACGGACACAGGCGCCCTGCTCAGCCGCCACGCCGCAGGTGAGCGCGCCTTCCCTGACCTCGAACTCGCCAAGGCCGACCTCGCCAAGGCCGACCTGCACGGCGTTGATCTCTCTGGGGCGGGCCTCAAGGGCGCCGACCTCAAAGGCGCCGACCTCAAGGGCGCCCGGCTCTCGGGCGCCGACCTCTCCGGCGCCGACCTCTCCGAGGCGACGCTGCTCAAGGCCGTCGCCAGCGGCGTCAGCCTCCCGAAGGCCAACCTCCAGGGCGCCTCCCTGCCAGGCGTCCGGCTCGACGGCGCCGACTTCAAGGGGGCCAACCTCCAGGGCGCCGACCTCTCCGAGGTGACCCTCTCCGGCGCCGACCTCTCTGGCGCCGACCTCTCCAAGGCCAACCTCGACCAGGCCGCGATGCCCAACGCCCGCCTCTCCAAGGCGACGCTCAAGCACGCGCGCCTCTCCGGCGTCAACCTCACCGCGGGCGCCCTCGACGGCGCGGACGCCTTCGGCGTCAACCTCTCCGGCGCCAACCTCGCGGGCGCCGACCTCGCCACGATCAACCTCCAGGGCGCCGACCTCTCCGGCGCCAACCTCGCGGGCGCCAACCTCGCGGGCGCCAACCTCGCCAACGCCACCCTCGTCGGGGTCAGCCTCCAGGGCGCCAACCTCGACGGCGCCAACTTCACCGAGGCCAGCCTCATCGAGGCCAACCTCAAGGGCGCCTCGCTCGAAGGCGCCGACCTCTCCGGCGCCGACCTGTTTGGCGCCGCGCTCACCGAGCCGGACCTCGTGGACACCACGTTCACCCCCGCCACCGCGTGGCCCGCGGGCATCAACCCCGCTCGCCTCACCATGCTGGCCGAGGCCTACAAGCCGCCCAGGAGCGCCGAGGAGCTGCTGGAGCGCCACAACGACAAGGATGAGCGCTTCTTTGAAGACCTCAGCCTCAAGAAGGCCGATCTCACCGAGGCCAACCTCGAACAGATCAAGATCCCCGGCGCCCAGCTCGCGGGCGCCGCGCTCCCCAAGGCCAACCTCTCCCGCGCCGACCTCTTTGAGGCCAACCTCAACAAGGCCGACCTCTCCGGCGCCAACCTCTACAAGATCAACGCGGCTGGCATCCAGCTCGAAGGCGCCTCGCTCGCGGGCGCCAAGCTCTCCGGCGCCAAGCTCTCCGAGGCCAACCTCACCAAGGCCGACCTCTCCGGCGCTGACCTTGAGGAGATCACCATGGCCGGGGGCCACCTCCCCGAGGCCATCCTGGGCAGGGCGCGCCTCGGCGGCGCCTCGATCGTCGGCAGCGACCTCTCCAAGGTCGACCTCTCCGGCGCCAACCTCACCGGCGCCAGCATCAAGGGGTGCGATCTCTCGGGCGCGACCCTCGCCGACGCCGTGCTCGCCCGCGCCGACCTCTCTGGCTCCGACCTGAACAAGGGCGACCTCTCCGGCGTCACCGCCAACGGCTCCCTCTTTACCGGGAGCGACCTCTCCGGCGCCAACCTCCAGGGGGCCAGCCTCGTCAAGGCCGACTTCTCCGGCGCCAACCTCCAGGGCGCCAACCTCAAGGGCGCCCGCCTCCTCGAAGCGACCCTCGCCGGGGCCGCCCTGGAGGGCGCCGACCTCTCTGGCGCCGACCTCTCCGGCGCCGTGCTCCCCAAGGCCGAGCTGCCGCTGACCACCCACGACGACGCGACCAGCTGGCCCGCCGGGCTCGCCCCCGCGGACTGGCCTCGACCGCCTGCGCCCTACGCCCCGCCCGAGACGACCGACGCGCTGCTCGCGCGCTTCGCCGCGGGTGAGCGCGACTTCCCCAAGACACAGCTCGACAAGGCCACCCTGGAGGGCGCTGACCTCTCCCAGGCCAACCTCCACCTCGCCAGGCTCCCGGGCGCCCTCCTCAACGAGGCCGACCTCCGTGAGACCGATCTCACCGAGGCGCACCTCGAAGGCGCCAGCTTCCAGGGCGCCAACCTCCTCAAGGCCTCGCTACGCAAGGCCCACCTCGCCAAGGCCGACCTCTCCGGCGCCAACCTCTCCGGCGCCAGGCTCTCCGAGGCCGACCTCTCCCAGGCCAACCTCGAAGGCGCCAGCGCCCGGGTCGCGTCCTTCTCCAAGGTCAACCTCTCCGGCGCCAACCTCAAGGGCGCCCACCTCGACGGAGCCACGCTCCAGGGCGCCGACCTCTCCGGGTGCGACGCCACCGGCGTGATCGCCTCCGGGGTCAACCTCAAGGGCGCCCTCCTCGCCAAGGCCTCGTTGGCCTCCGCGACGCTCGAAGGCGCCAACCTGCAAGAGGTCCTCCTCGCGAACCTCGACCTCAAGGGCGCCAACCTCGGCGGCGCCCTCTTGAGCAAGGCCGACCTCTCCGGCGCCAACCTCAAGGGCGCCAACCTCGTGGGCGCCGACCTCTCGAACGCCACCCTCGACGGCGCCGACCTCTCCGGCGCCAACCTGCAAGGCGCTCAGCTCATCGGCGCCACGCTGGAGGGCACCAACCTCAAGGGCGCCAACCTCGACGGCGCCCGGCTCGCCTCGGGCGCCGCCGACATCACCCACTCCGACGACGCCACCACCTGGCCCGCCGGACAAGGCCCCAGCGAGCCCACGACCGACCTCAACACCCCGGTCCAGGACGCGGCCGACCTGATGGCGCGCATCGCCAGCGGGGCGACGCGCTTCGAGGATCTGAGCCTGGCGAAGGCCGACCTCGCTGGCGCCGACCTCTCCGGGGTGCGGCTCCCAGAGGCCGCGCTCAAAGGCGCCAACCTCAAGGACGCGGATCTCACTGGCGCCGACCTCGCTGGCGCCGACCTCTCCGGCGCCGACCTCTCCGGCGCCCAGCTGAGCAAGGCCAACCTCGCCAAGGCCACCCTCGCCAAGGCCAACCTGACGGGCGCCCACCTCCCCAACGCTCGCCTCGGCGGCGCCGACCTCTCCGGCGCCAGCCTCCAGGGCGCGAACGCCGCCGAGGCCGAGCTGAACAAGGCCAACCTCGCCAAGGCCGACCTCTCCGGCGCCAACCTCGAAGCCGCCCAGCTCAAGCAGGCCGCGCTCACCGGGGTCACCTTCTCGGAGGTCAACCTCCGGGGGGCCAACCTCCAGGGCGTCGATCTCACCAAGGCCGGCCTCGCGGGCGCCCTCCTCAGCGGCGCCAACCTCCAGGGCGCCAACCTCCAGAGCGCCGACCTGTCCAAGGCCCGCCTGGTGGGCGCCGTGCTGGCCGGGGCGGATCTGAGCAAGGCGAAGCTCGGCGAGTCGCGGCTGGTGAAGGCGAACCTGGGAGGCGCCAACCTGGAGGGCGCCGACCTCAGCGGGGCGTCGTTGGTGGAGGCGAACCTCAAGGGCGCCAGCCTCGACGGCGCCAACCTCAAGGGCGCCGATCTGTTCGGCGCCCGGGTCGTGCCGACGGACGTGCTGGAGACGAGCTACGACAAGGAGACGCAGTGGCCGACCGGGGTCAACCCCGACCAGCTCAAGTCGCTGCTGGAGCGCTACAAGCCCCCTGCCAGCGACACGGAGCTGGTCGAGCGCTACGACAACGGCGAGCGCCGCTTCCCCGACGTGGCCCTCAAGAAGGCCGACCTTACTGGCGCCGCGCTGGAGGCCGTTGAGCTGTCCGAGGCCGACCTGACGGGGGCCACGCTGACGGAGGCCGGGCTGGTCAAGGCCAAGCTGGCCGGGGCGCAGCTCAAGGGCGCAAAGATGGCGCGGGCCAACCTGATCAAGGCCAACCTCATGGGCGCCAACCTCGAACAAGCCGACCTCTCCGACGCTCGCCTCGGCCAGGCGTCGCTCGGCGAGGCGAACCTCAAGAAAGTGACGCTGAAGGGGGCCGATCTGGAGCAGGCGGTGCTGACCGGGGCGGACCTGGAGTCGGCGGACGCCGAAGGCGCCAACCTCAAGCGGGCCAACCTCGTCGGGGCCTCCCTCACCCAGGCCAGCCTCGGGGGCGTCCGCCTGGAGGGCGCCGACCTCACCGGCGCCGATCTCTCCGGCGCCTCATTCGCGGGGGCCTCGCTCGCGCGGGTGACGCTGACCCGAGCGAAGCTCACGGGGGTCACGCTCGACGGGGTCAGCTTCAACGGGTCCACCCTCATCGGGAGCGACCTCTCCGGCGCCTCGCTCAAGGGGGCCAGCCTCGTCAAGGCCGACCTCTCTGGCGCCAACCTGGAGGGCGCCGACCTCTCCGGCGCCAACCTCACCGAGGCCACCCTCTTTGGCGCCCAGCTCGACGGCCTCAACCTCAGCGGCGCCGACCTCACCGGGGCCACCTTCGCCACCGCCGCCATGGCCTCCACGCAATCCGACGACGCCACCACCTGGCCCGCCGGTCAGGACCCCAACGCGGTCCCGCCCTCCGTGCCCATGCCCGCCACGATCGGAGAGCTGCTGGAGCGCTACGCCCAGGGAGAGCGCGACTTCTCGGGGATCCAGCTGGCTGGGGCCAACCTCATCCGCGCCTCCGTCCCCGGGATCGGGCTCGCGGGCGCCAACCTGGCGAAGGCGAGGCTGGGGAGCGCGAGCTTGAAGGAGGCTGACCTCTCGGGGGCGGACCTGACCGGCGCCAACCTGATCAAGGCCAACCTGACGGGGGCCGACCTCTCGGGCGCCGACCTCTCGGGCGCCAACCTGTTCGCCGCGACCTTGAACGGCGTCGATCTGAGCGACGCGAGCTTCTCGGCCGACACCCAGTGGCCCCGAGGCTACGATCCCGAGCGGGCAGGCGCGAGCGCGGCCAGCACATCGAAGAAGTCCTCCAGCAAATCAAGCGGGAAGTCCAAGTCCAAATCCAAGGGGAAGTCCAAGAAATAGGAGACGTTCTCAACCGCGCGCCGCTCTCCACCCTGACCTGGGCCGCAAAGCCCGTTGAGCCGCTGAGCCGCTCAACGGCTCGGCGAGGCCGTTGGGGTGGTGTCGGGCGCGAGCCATAGATGCCATGACAGATACAACAACAAAACCCACGCCGGAGCTCGACCTGAGCGATCCGGGTCTCTACATCAACCGTGAGCTGAGCCTGCTGGAGTTCCAGCGCCGCGTCCTGGAGGAAGCTGAGGATCCGAACAGCCCCCTCCTGGAGCGGGTCAAGTTCATCTCCATCCTCAACTCCAACCTCGACGAGTTCTTCATGGTCCGCGTCGCGGGCCTCAAGCAACAGATCCAGGCCGGGGTCGGCGATCGGTCGCCCGACGGCCGGACCCCCGCCGAGCAGCTCAACGCCGTCCGGCAGCTCTCCATGGAGCTGCTGGAGGCGGGGCAGCGCTGCTTCCAGAGCCTCTTGCCGGAGCTGGACGCGGCGGGGGTTCGGATCATGGACTACAGCCAGCTCAACGCGGCTGAGCGGTCCCAGCTCACCGCCACCTTCCTGGAGATGGTCTTCCCAGTGCTGACGCCGTTGGCGATGCGCGACCCCGGGCACCCCTTCCCGCACATCTCCAACCTGAGCCTGAACCTGGCGATCCTGCTCGAAGACGACTTCGGCAACCAGCGCTACGCGCGGATCAAGGTGCCCCGGGCGCTGCCCCGCCTGGTCCCGGTCGCCGGGGAGGAGCAGCAGGGCGACCGCTTTGTCTGGATCGAGCAGCTGATCACGAACAACCTCGACAGCCTCTTCCCAGGCATGACCGTCATCGAGGCGCACCCGTTCCACGTGACCCGCGACGCCGACATGGAGATCCAGGTGCTGGAGGCCTCCGATCTGCTCAAGAGCATCGAGAAGGGGCTGCACGAGCGCCAGTTCAACTCCCCGGTGCGGCTCATGATCAACCCCGACATGAGCTCGCACCTGCTCGACATCTTCGTGGAGGAGATGGAGCTGGACACCAGCGACGTCTACGCGCTGGAGGGGCCGCTCGGGCTGTCGAGCATCATGCAGCTCTACGGGCTGGAGCGGTGGGAGCTGAAGTCCACCCCCTTCAAGCCCGTGCTGCCCGAGGGGCTCGAAGACGAGCCCCAGAAGCAGAGCATGTTCGACGTCATCCGCGAGCGCGACCTGCTGATCTTCCGCCCGTACGACTCCTTCATCCCGTTCATCGACCTGCTGGAGGAGGCGGCGCAGGACCCGAACGTGCTCGCGATCAAGCAGACGCTCTACCGGGTCGGGCGCAACTCCCCGGTGGTCCAGGCGCTGCTCCAGGCGAGGCGCAAGGGCAAGCAGGTGACGGTGCTGGTGGAGCTGAAGGCGCGCTTTGACGAGGAGAGCAACATCGAGTGGGCCAAGGCGCTTGAGAACGAAGGGGTCCACGTCGTCTACGGGCTCCACAACCTCAAGACGCACTGCAAGATCGCGCTGGTCGTCCGCAAGGAGGGCGACCACATCCAGCGCTACGTCCACATGGCCACCGGCAACTACAACGCCGTCACCGCGCGCCTCTACACCGACATTGGCCTGTTCACCAGCGACAAGGCGATCGTCGAGGACAGCTCCCACCTGTTCAACTACCTGACCGGCTACTCGGCCAAGCGCGATTACAACAAGCTCCTGGTCGCCCCGGTCACCCTCCGCGAGCAGATGCTCGGCTTGATCCAGCGCGAGGCGGAGCACCAACAGTCCGGGCGCCGTGGGCACGTGATCTTCCAGATGAACTCGCTGGTCGACTCCCCCATGATCCAGGCGCTCTACGAGGCTTCACGCGCGGGTGTCCAGATCGACCTGATCGTGCGCGGGATCTGCTGCCTCCGACCGGGCGTCCCCGGGGTGAGCGACAACATCCGGGTCATCAGCGTCGTCGGGCGCTACCTGGAGCACAGCCGCATCTACTACTTCCGCAACGGGGGTGATGAGGAGATCTACGTCGGCAGCGCCGACATGATGCCGCGCAACCTCGACCGCCGGGTCGAGCTGCTCTTCCCCATCAAGAAGGATGACCTCATCCGTCGCGTCCGCGACGGCATCCTCGACATCTACCTCGCCGACAACGTGACCGCCCGCGAGATGCAGACCGACGGCTCCTACGTGCGCCTGACCCCCGACGGCGACGAGCCCGTCAGCTGCCAGGAGTGGTTCATGCAGCAGCGTCAGGCCACCTCGCCCCAGGTCACCGACCACGCGCGGATCTCCTACGCCTTCCTGCCCGCGCTGACGGACCTTGAGGACCTCGACGACGACTGAGCGGGGTCGGCGCGGCGCTAGAAGCGCGCGAACACCTGGGTCCAGTAGATCTGGCCGCTCGGGTCGGTGACCGCGCCGATGCCCACGTGGGTGAAGCCGCCGTCGAGGATGTTGGCGCGGTGCCCCGGTGAGCCCATCCAGCCCTCCTGCACCTCCTCGGCGGTCGGGTAGCCGTAGGCGATGTTCTCGCCCACCGAGCTCCACCCGCTCACGCCTCCCCGCTCCAGCCGATCCCAGGGCTGCTCGCCCTCGGGGTTGACGTGATCGAAGTAGTTGCGGTCCGACATGTCCTGGCTGTGCGCGCGCGCGACCTGACCCACCCCGGTGTGGCAGGTGAGCGCCGACAGGCCGTTGGCGACGCGATCGGCGTTGAGGAACTGAAACTGCTCCGACTCCAGCGCGTCACCACACGAGCCCGAGGTCGTGTCGGGGGTCGGGGTCGGGTCGGGGTCGAGATCGGGATCGGGATCAGGGTCAGGGTCGGAATCGGTGGGTGGGGAGCCGACCGGCTCGGAGTCGGAGTCGGAGCTGGGGGAGCCGATCGACTGCGTCGGCAGCGAGCAGTAACCCTCGACGTCGCTCACGACCGGGTTGCACTCGTTGGTGCTGCACTCCGCGTCGGTGTCGCAGGTCTCGACGCAGAACTGAAAGCCCATGCTCGCGAGGCAGCGCAGCCCCCCGGCGCAGTCCAGCGAGGAGCGGCAGAACCCGCCCACCTCCGACGAGAACCGGGGGACGCCGAGCTGATCCACGGGGCTCTCGTCCACGAAGGTATCCTCACCTCCGAAGGCGCCCAGACAACCAACCCACACCAGCGCCGCCGTCAGGCTCAGCGCAGGCAACAACATCTTCAGGAGAGTGATTCGCGGCATGATCTTCGATGACCGTTCTGCTGTCGGGTCGCCCCCGCCATACAATCGACACGCGTGTGTAGACGCAGCGCGCGCCCCAAGATTCAAAACTCTCTGGAGCGACGCCCGGATGGGCGCACGGAGCGCACCCCAGAGCGCATATCTGTTAACGTAGAGGTCGACAGAGGCGTCTCACGTGTGTGCTCGGCGTGTGGACCAACGAAGGAGAGGTTGCCGTGCCCACAAACCCAGGACCCACAAGACCCGCGGCCCGCGTCGCGGCGACGGCGTCGTTGATTGCGGCGACGTCGCTGCTGCTGTTCTTCGCCGACACAGCGCTGACCCACGGCCCGGCGCCGTCGCCGCTGAGGGTGTTCGGCGTCACCGACGGCGGCGAGCCCGACATCGTCACGACGAGCATGGGGCTGACCTGGCACGACGGCGGCGAGGGCTACACCTACGGCTGCCCCAGCCAGTGGGGAAGCTCCGAGCTGACGACGCCGCTGGTGGAGGTGATGGACCGCGACACGCTGATGGTCGTCGGCGCCGACGCGCTCTACACCTCCACGTCGCGGGCCTGCCCGCTCGCCGCGCTCAACGACCCCGAGGCGCCCGCCCCATCGCGGGTGACCGACCTGCACGCGGTGCCTGGGCGAATCTGGGGCGTCGCCAACGAGATCAGCGGGGACGACCTCCGCAACCAGACCTGGGCCTGGAGCCCGACCGAGGGGTTTCAGACCGCGTTCTGGATGGACGACCGCAAGCTCGACAGCATCCTCGATCTCGGCGACACGCTGCTCCTCGCCGGGGCGCGCCCCGAGCCCGTCCTGATCACCTTCCCCAGCGACGCGGCGCTCCCGGTGGAGGAGAGCCAGCGGCGCGTCACGCCGCTGTCGCTGCCCACCGCCGCGCCCATCGAGCGGCTTAGCCTGCGCCACGTTGAAGAGGGCGAGGGCGGCGCGCTGCGGATCTGGATGGTGGGGACGTGGGCCTCGGAGCTGCACCTCGTCCGCTCCGACGACGGGGGGCTCACCTGGACCGAGCTGGGCTCCGCGGTGGCGGCTATCCACGGCCCTGTCCCGCTCTGCGGCGGGGCGCTGGCGGTGGCCGACGGGGCGCTCCTGCCCGACCCCGAGCACGCCCCGAGCTGCTCGCTGGAGCCGCTGGAGAGCCGGATGTTCGCCTGCCTGCGCGAGTCCGCCGGAGAGGTCTACTTCTGCGAGCTGCGCCAGCTCAAGCACGTCGTCCAGCCCCAGGACCCCGCCGACGGGCTCACCGTCGAGACGTGGTACCGGCTGGAGCAGATCACCGGCCCCGACACGTCGTGCGCGATCGGCGGCGAGAGCGCCACGCAAGCGTGTGAGCAGGACTGGCTGCACGAGGCGGCGGAGGCTGGCCTCGTCACCGACTTCGGCGAGTCGAGCGGCGGGGACGCTGGCGCGAGCGATGACGCCTTCGGCGGCGAAGACGTGGGCGGCGAAGACAGCGGAGGGGGTGAATCGGGGGGGTGCTCGCTCATCGCGGGAAGGAGCGGCGCCTCCGGGTGGTTCTTGATCACAGCCATGATCGCTCTGGGGCGATGGCGGCGCGCAGGACGCTGATCCAGATCAATCACGAGAACCTTTATTTTATGGCCCACATAGGTTATACAACGGAGCAGGGCTATCGACCGACATCCAGACACTCTCCATGGGATGGTTCCCGTGCCGTGAAGCGAGATGTGGTCCGATACAACCATGTGTCATCTGTCTCCACGTGAGGCAGGGGAGGTCCCTGGCGTGCAACCAGGCCTTAAAACTCCCACGCGACTCGACAGCGCTCAACTCTCCCGCGCGCTGGACGCCACCGTTCGGAGCAACATCAAGCTCGTCAGCGTCGGGCTCGCGATCTTCTCCCTGGGCAACGCCCTCGCTCACCCGTTCATCGTCCCCGAGCCGCTCGCGCTCCCCATGGTCGTCTCCTCCATGCTGGCGACCCTGCTGTGCTTCGGGATCTACCTGACCCTGCGGCGCTCTCCGGTCATGGAGGGGTGGGGCGACCCGACCATGGCGCTCCTGCTCACGATCGCGTCCACAGGCCCGGTCCTGCGCGGCTTCCTCTCCGAGAGCCCGGCGGTGATCGTCGGGCTGCTCGTCATGAGCCTGGGCTCCGGGGTGCTCTTCCTCTCGCGGCGGTGGCTGTTCGCGTCGCAGGCCGCGATCGGCTTGATCTGGGTCGCCATGTACGTCACGACCCGCAACCCGGACTACTCCTGGTTGGAGGTCAGCGCCGGGCTGTTCTCGACCACCGGGCTCGCGTTCATGATCCAGCACATCCGGCGCTCGACCCTCTCCACCGTCTACGCCTTCCAGAAGCGTGAGGAGGGGCGCCGCGTCGAGGCCGAGCAGATCCAGGAGGAGCTGCGCGAGGCGATCGCGACCGCGCGGCGGCGCGAGGAGCGCTACGCCCTCGTCGCCGAAGGCGCCAACGACGGCCTCTGGGACTGGGATCTGGTCGCGGACAGCCTCTACCTCTCCCCGCGCTGGAAGGAGATGCTCGGGCTAACGGGCGATGAGCAGACCGCGTCGCCCGACGCGTGGCTCTCCCGGGTTCACCCGGACGACCTCCCCGAGCTGCGCGACAAGATCGAGCGCCACCTGGGCGGCGAGCTGGAGCAGCTTGAAGACGAGCACCGCGTCCGCCACGAGGACGGGCACTACCTCTGGACCCGCGTCCGCGGGCTCGCCGTGTTCGACGACCAGCAGCTCCCGCTGCGCATGGCGGGCTCACAGACCGACATCACCGCCCAGATCGCCGCCCAGGAGAAGCTGCGCCACGACGCGCTGCACGACCCGCTCACCGGGCTGCCCAACCGCAAGTACTTCTTTGAGCTGCTCGGCGACGCCCTCAAGCGCGCCCACGATGAGCCAGGCTACGTCTTCGCGGTCCTCTTTCTCGACCTCGATCACTTCAAGCTCATCAACGACAGCCTCGGCCACATGGCCGGAGATCAGCTCCTGATCGGCATCGCCCAGCGCCTCTCCGAGTCACTTCGCCCGGGCGACGTCATCGCGCGCCTCGGCGGGGACGAGTTCGCCGTCCTCCTCACCCGGCTCGACAGCAAGCTCCAGGCCGCCCAGGTCGCCGACCGGATCAGGACCCTCCTCGACGAGCCCTTCCCGATCCTCGACCAGGAGGTCTACACCAGCGCCAGCATCGGGCTCGCCATGAGCAAGCCCGGCTACCAGCACGCCGAGGAGCTGCTGCGCGACGCTGACATCGCCATGTACAAGGCCAAGGCCGCCGGCAAGTCCCGGCACCAGACCTTCAACACCGGCATGCACCACCAGGCCGTGACCACCCTCAAGCTGGCCATGGACCTCCGGCGCGCCATCGAGGAGCAGACCTTCACCCTCGTCTTCCAGCCCATCGTCTCGCTCCCGGAGCAGGAGGTGCTGGGCTTCGAGGCGCTCATCCGTTGGCCACACCACGAGCTGGGCGTCCTCGCCCCGGAGGCCTTCCTCTCCATCGCCGCCGAGGTCGGCCTCATGGCCCACATCGATCGATGGGTCCTTGAGGAGGCCTGCCGCGCCGCCTCAAACTGGCAGGGCATGTTCAGCGAGCTTGAGCAGACCCCCTACATCAGCGTCAACCTCTCGGGCGACTACCTCTCCGAGCCCGGCTTCCTCGGCGAGCTCCAGAAGCTGCTCAAGCAGACTGGCCTCGACCCCAGGCTCCTCCAGCTTGAGGTCACCGAGTCTGTCTTCATCGAGCGCCTCTCCATCAAGCTCCCCAGGAAGCTCAGCGAGATGGGGGTCCGCCTCTGCCTCGATGACTTCGGGGTCGGCTACTCGTCCCTGAGCTGCCTCCACCGGCACCCGATCGACTGCCTCAAGATCGACCGCTACTTCTTCACCCACGACTCCGAGCCCTCACCGCGCAACAACGAGATCATCCGCGCCATCGTCAACCTCGCCCACGATCTGCGCATCCAGGCGATCGCCGAAGGCGTCGAGACCGCCAGCCAGAGCAGCCTCCTCGGGCGCCTCGGCTGCGCCGCCGCCCAGGGCTTCCACTTCCACTCCCCCCTCTCACGGGCGCAGCTCTCCAGCACCATCGCGCGCCTCCACACGCGCCGAGAGCCACCCTCCATGCCCTCGACCCGCCCGGGGCGACCCAGGACGCTGACCGGCGTCCGCGGCTCGCAGGAGCTTCACGCGCTGATCGCGCCGCCGCCCTCCTCGTCCAGCAAGCTCAACTGATTCGAGCCACCCGGCGAACGCCTGAAACTTCTGTGCACCTCGCCATCTGCGGTTAGACTCGCCGCGAGTCTGTGGATCACGCCCCGAACACGTCGGTGAGAGCACATGTCCCAAGGTCGCCTCGTGGGCTGCGTCGTCGCCCTCCTCCTCGCGCTGGCCTGCGCCAGCCCGCCCCCCGCCCCCCCGGATGACACGCCGCTGGCTCCCCCCGACCCGAGCTCGCCCCTGGCACCGCCACCATCGCCGAGTCCGAGGTCCGCCTGCTGGTCCAACCCCTGCTGCTCAGCCGCGCGACCTCGGGCGTCGTCGTTGGCGTCCTCGACGACGCGGGCGAGCGCACCTTCGGCTACGGTCAGGGCCCCTTCGGCGGCCCGATGACCGGCGACACCCTGTTCGAGCTGGGCTCGCTCTCCAAGCTGTTCACGTCGCTCATCCTCGCCCAGCTCGACCGCGAGGGCTCGCTCCGCGTCGAAGATCCCCTCGGCCCCTTCCTCGGCGCCCCCGATCTCAACCCCGAGCTTCAGCTGTGGCACCTCGCGACCCACAGCTCCGGGCTCCCCACCTCACCGCCCAACGGCAGCCTCGGCAGCTACGAAGGCCGCCACCTCGAAGCGCTGCTCACCGACCTCCAGCTCACCGCCCGCCCCGGCGGCGCGTTTGTCTACAACAACTTCGCCTTTGGCGTCCTCGGCTACACCCTCAGCCGCCACACCCGGACCCCCTTCGAGGTGCTCGTCGACCAACGCGTCTGCGCCCCCCTCCAGCTCCTTCAGACGGGCGTCCGTCCTCGCCTCGACCCCTCCGCGCCCCTCGACCGCTCCAACGCCGAGACCGATCTCAGCCGCGAGCGGATCGGGCTCGGCGCCTCAGGCCTCCGCTCCACCGCCGCCGACATGCTTCGCTTCCTCGCCGCCCACGCGGACCGCCCCGAGGGGGCCCGCACCGAGGCGATGGCGCTCGCCCAGACCCCCCGCGGCCCGTCATGGGTTGGCAACCAGGTTGGCCTCGGGTGGCACATCAGCGAGACGGACGGCTACATCTGGCACCAGGGCGCCATCGGCGCGTACCGCTCCTACGTCGGGATCAACCCCGTCAACAAGACCGCCGTCGTCGTCTGGAGCAACCCTCGCTCCAGCTACGTCGATCACGTCGGGATCGCCATCCTGCACCGGCTCGCCGGGAGCCCGCTCTACATCCCGACCGTGGAGCCCGAAGACTGGGACGGCGGTCGCGACCGTGAGCCGTAATGACTTGATTGTATTGCGAAACCCATACCCCCGCTGGGACTTGAACCCAGAGTCGCCGATTTATAAGTCCGGAGCTTTAACCGTTAAGCTACAGGGGCTCACCGCGCAGGGGTGGGTGAGCCCGCTTCGACAGGCGAGGGGCAAGAACGACAAAAGGCCCGGTTGCTTGACAGCGACCGAACCCCATATGCCGAATCAACAACAGCGGTATATCAGAACGTCACGAGCAACCCCCATCGAGTGAACACACACACCCCATGGCTATGTCGCCGTTGGGTATGTGGATCCAAAACATCATGGTCATCATTGTGGGTATTTCGTGAGAGAACACCAATCTTCTGGAGGCGACCTCCCGAAGCGGACGCCAAGATACGTGGAGCCACCTCCCGTGTCAAGGGAAAAACTCAATAAAATTCCGCTCTGGGTGTGATACGCTGAACCGACATGGCGCCGCTCGAACCGGCGACTTCGTGGCGTCGGCCGTTCAGGAGCCTCTGTCCGCCTCCTGGGCCGCACCGAACTCCACCACACCAGGATCCGAGACACCATGATCACATGCGCCACGTGTGGAACGACCAACCAGGACCACCACCGCTTCTGCCTCGGGTGTGGCGCCAGGCTCAACAGGACGCCCGACCCGGCGCCCGAGGTCCCGGAGGCCCTTGCGGGGGTCCTCCCCGCCGTGCCCGCGCAGACCCCGCGGGAGATGAGCACGGGCTGGGGGCCGGTGCTCAAGGCGCACACGTTCGGGTTGATGTTCGGAGGCATCTGGGCCCTCGTGGGCGGCCTGCTCGTCTCGGTGTTCACGGTCATCGGGCTGCTGGCGATGCCCTTGATGTTGCTGTTCGGCCTGCTCCCGCTGCTCTTCTTCGTGATCGGCGCCGCGATCCTGCTCTACGCCCTGCGTGGCGCCTCGCGCGACCGCGACCTGATGTTGCACGGCACCCGCGTTGTCGGCGAGGTGGTCGACAGCCGCCTGGACTCGACGGTGCGGGTCAACCAGAAGTCGTCCACCCGGATCGACTACACCTACCGCGCCCTCCAGGGGCGCGAGCACTCGGGGTACGAGCGCCTCTTTGACGATCAGCTCATTCGCGCGCTCCCGCCAGGGGCCGAGGTGCCGATCCTCTTTTCGCCGTCGGACCCCTCCAGCTCGGTGCTCCCCGCGGCGCGCGACGTCCGCTTTGTCGCCCCGGCCCCCGTCGAGGACAACCGCCCTGAGCGCCTCGCGACCCAGGCCGCCCCACCGCCGAGCGAGGGGTGGAGCGGCGCGCTGCCCCTGGTCTCCTCGCTCGACCCGGCGCCGCTCAGCGTGTTGGAGAGGCTCATGGGGGCGTCCGACGGCGTGGTCCCGATGGGCGCGCTGGCGCTGGATGGGGCGCGGCTGAGCGAGCGCGGGCCGGGCGCGGGGGCGACCGTCGCGTCGGTCGATCTGGAGGAGCCGTTCGTCGCCTCCATCACGGTCTGGCCGTTGGCGCTGGGCCAGGTGGAGGTCGCGGTCAGCCTCCGCAACCGAGGCGCCCCGGCCACCGAACCGTCCATCACGGTCAAGTCGCGGCTCGCGCAGGAGCAGGTCTCGGGGCACCTCCCGGTCCAGCAGGAGGCCGGGGCGTGGCTCAAGCCCGCGGACTTCGAGCGCCTCTGGGGGCACCTCTGCTACCACGCCTCGCTCCACGGCGACGACCTGCGCCGCGACCTTCAGACCCGGGGTCAGCAGGCTCGGGTGCCTGCGCAGGAGGCGGCGCCAGCGACCCGACGCGCGTAGGGGTCGCGCGACCTCACCCTGACCCCCTGTATTGACCACCGCGGAGGCATCTGTTACCCGATGTCTCCATCAGGGCGACCGCGCCCGATCCAGCACCCCGAGGTTCAGGCTCCCGACGAGCCCCGAACACACGACACAGACCGACAACAGCGCCGGCCAGCGGCCCTCACCGGCTCACACGGCGCGATACGCACCGAGAAGATCGTCATGCCCCACACCCGAACCCTCCGCGCGAGCCTCCTCGTCGCCGCGCTCGCCGCCTTCGTCGGCGCGGCCTGCGACAACGGCGGCACCACCACCACCGCCGACACCCCCAGGAGCGCCTCGGACAAGCCCAAAGCGGGCGACCCCAAGGCCAAGGCAGGCGACGAGGCCAAGCCCGCGGCGGACGAGACCTTGACCGTCTACTCCGGGCGCAAGGAGAACCTCGTCAAGCCGGTCTTTGACATGTTTGAGGCCGAGACCGGCGTCAAGGTGCGGGTCAAGTACGGAGAGACGCAGCCGCTGGCCACCGCCCTCATCAAGGAGGGGGAGCGGACCGAGGCCGACGTCTTCGTCGCCCAGGACGCCAGCACCCTCGGCTTCCTCGTCAGCAAGGACCAGCTCGCCGATCTCCCCGAGGATCTGCGCAACCGCGTGGTGGACGACTTCCGCGTCAAGGCGAACGGCTGGGTGCCGATCACGGGGCGCGCCCGGGTGCTGGCCTACAACACGAAGCTCAAGCCCGAGGAGCTGCCGAAGTCGGTCGATGAGCTGACCGACCCCAAGTGGAAGGGTCGCATCGGCTGGCCGCCCGAGAACGCCTCCTACAAGTCGTTCGTGAGCGCCATGGTCAAGCTGCGCGGCGCCGAGAAGACCGAGGCCTGGCTCAAGGGGGTGCAGGCCAACGCCCCGAAGACCTACCCCAAGAACACCCCGGCGGTGCGCGCGGTGGGCAAGGGCGAGATCGACGTCGCGCTGGTCAACCACTACTACCTGTACCGCCTGAAGGCCGAGCTGGGCGACGACTTCCCGGTCAAGAACCACTACTTCAAGGACGGCAGCTCCGCGGCGCTGGTCAACATCTCCGGGGCCGGGATCGTCAAGGCCAGCAAGAAGCAGGAGCTGGCCCTGAAGTTCCTGCGCTTCCTGCTCAGCGACAAGGCCCAGCAGCACTTCGCCGAGACCAACTACGAGTTCCCGCTCGTCCCCGGCGTCAAGGCCAAGCTCGACCTGCCGCCGATCGAGGAGATCAAGCCCCCGAAGGTCGATCTCACCGCGCTGGACGACCTGGAGGCGACCGAGAAGCTGCTGCGCAGCGCTGGGGTCCTGCCCTGAACCCATGCCCCACCACCGCGACGGATACCAGACGGCGCTGAGCGGGGTCGGCGCCCTGATCCTGGCGGTGGCGGTGCTGCCGCTGCTCTTCCTTGGGGTTCAAGGCGCGACGCTGCTCAACACCGAGGCGATCGAGGTCTTCACTCGCCCGGACACCGGCTGGGCGGTGCTGCGCACCCTGTCCCTCGGGCTCGGCGTGGCGGCCCTCTGTGTGGGGATCGCTCTGCCGCTGGCGTGGCTGACCCACAGCACCGACCTGCCCGGGCGCCGCTTCTTCCAGCTCGGCCTCAACCTCCCGCTCGCCGTCCCCTCCTACGTGAGCGGCTTCATCGTCATGGCCACGCTCGGCCACGGCGGCTGGCTCCACGAGCTGCTGCGCCCGCTGGGCGTCGAGCAGATGCCCGAGATCCGCGGCGGCCTCGGCGCCACGCTGGCTCTGCTCTACAGCTACCCGTTCGCCCTCATCGGCCTCCAGGCCGCGCTGGAGTCGCTCGACCCGCGCCTGTGGGAGGCCGCCCGCAGCCTGGGCTGCTCGCCCTGGCGCGCCTGGCGGACCGTCGTCCTCCCCCAGCTGCGCGCGCCGCTGTTGAGCGGCGGCCTCCTGATCGCGCTCTACACCGTGGGCGACTTCGGCGCCGTGTCGCTGCTGCGCTACAAGTCGCTCAGCTACATCATCTACCTGCGCCAGGACTCGCTCAGCGACGCCTACCGACACGAGGCGGTGTTCCTGGCGCTGATGCTCGTCGTCATCGCCGTGGGGCTCGTGATCGGCTCGGAGAAGGCAGGCGGCGAGGTGCAGCAGGCGCTCTCGGCGCAGAGCCATGGGCGGCCATGGCCGGTGGTGCGGCTGGGGAGGTGGCGCTGGCCCGCGTTCGGGCTGTGCTGCGCGGTGTTCGGGCTCGGGGTGGCGCTGCCGGTGGGGCTGGTGGCGTGGTGGTTGGCGCGCGGGCTGGCGCTCGGCCACACGATCCCGCTGCCGACGGCCGCGACGCTGATCACGCTCCTGCTCGGCGTGGTCGGGGCGCTGCTCATCGTGGCGGTGGCGGCGTTCCCGGCCTTGCTGTCTCGGTTTGGCGACGAGGCGGCGAGCCGTCGCGTGCGGCTGACCTCCCACGTGGGCTACGCGCTGCCCGGGATCGTCGTGGCGCTGGCGCTGCTGTCGGCGGTGACCGCCTGGGCGTGGCCGCTGTACCAGACCGTCCAGCTGCTGCTGATCGCCTACCTGATCCGCTTCCTGCCGCTGGCGATGCACACCCTCAGCGAGTCGCTCATGCGCCAGAGCCCCAGCCTGTACGACGCGGCGCGCTCGCTGGGGTGCACCCCGCCGCGCGCGTGGTGGCGCGTGATCCTGCCCAACTCCCGCGCGGCGCTCGCCGCTGGGTGGCTGGCGGTCTTCATCGCGGTGATCAAGGAGCTGCCGATCACGCTCCTGCTCGGGCCGATCGACTTCGGCGAGGGGATCCTGGAGGATCCGCCCCGGTTCGAGACGCTGGCGACCCGAATCTGGACGTTGACGGCCGATGAGTACTTCTCGGAGGTGGCGCCGGTCGTGCTGCTGCTGCTGGCGACGGCCACCGTCGGCCTGCTCCTGCGCCCGGACACCCAACACAGGAGGGGCGCCCCATGACCACGCCCGCGATCGCGCTCAAGGAGGTCGAGGTCCGCTACGGGGACGTGATCGCCGCCCGTGACATCAACCTGGCGATCCCCCCCGGGGAGCTGCACGTCCTGCTGGGCCGCTCCGGCTCGGGCAAGACCACCCTGCTGCGGGCGCTGGCGGGCTTCGAGCGGGTCTACGCCGGGCAGATCGACCTCCACGGCGACACCGTGGACACGAGAGGCCGCTACCTGCCCCCCGAGCGGCGGCGCGTCGGGCTCGTGTTTCAGGACTACGCCCTCTTCCCCCACCTGAGCGTCGCCGGGAACGTCGGCTTCGGGATGACCTCCCCCGACCCGGCGGAGGTCGCGCGCTGGCTGGAGCGCGTCGGGCTCGCGGGCTACGGCGGCCGCCCCCCGTCGGCGCTCTCTGGCGGCGAGCAGCAACGCGTCGCCCTCGCACGCGCCCTCGCCTCCAGCCCTCGCCTGATGCTGTTCGACGAGCCCTTCTCCAACCTCGACCCGGCGCTCAGGAGCCGCCTCCGGCTCCAGACCCGCGAGCTGCTGCGCCAGGAGCAGATCACGGCGGTGTTCGTCACCCACGACGCCGCCGAGGCGCTCACCCTCGGCGACCGCCTGAGCGTCATGCACAGCAGCCGCCTCCTCCAGTCGGGCACGGCGCGCCAGATCTACCAGACCCCGCGCACCCGGGAGGTCGCGCTGAGCGTCGGCGCCGCTCTTTTTCTGGAAGGCTCCCGGCGCGACGCGAACACCGCCGACAGCCCGCTGGGGCCGCTCCCGCTGCACCCGGACTCGGCCGACCGCGGCGCCACCCTCATGCTCCGCCCCGAGCAGCTCGTGCCCCACGCCCCGAACGCCGCGCCGAGCGGCTGCCTGGGGCTCGGTGAGGCGCGGGTCGTGCGCTCGCTCTACCTGGGGCATCAGGTGAGCCTGGAGCTGGAGATCCACGGGGTCACCCTGGAGGCCTCGGTCGCCCCCCACGAGGCCCCCTCGTCAAGCAGCACCCACCTCGCGCTGCGCGGTCAGGCGTTGCTGATGGCGTAGCCCCCCTCAAGTTCACCTCGCGCTCGACCGATATGGCTTATGACCCAAAGCCGCGAGCGTCCCGACCTCCTGCCTGGCTCGGGACGCTCGCGGCGACCACGCCCACAGCGGCCGAGCCCAGAGCGACGCATGAACATCAAGCTCCCCGGACACGTGCAACCGGTCATTGTGCAGGACACCCACCACCAGCTCCGGCTGCTCCTGTACGGAGGGCGGATCGACCTGCGCAACCTCTACCGCTCTCGCCCGCAGCTCAAGACGACGCTCTCCCCCGCCGTCCGCCGTCGCCGACGCCTCTTCAGCTGGCCGACGAGCGTGCACCTCTGAAGGCTTGACTTCCCATAAGGCGTGGAGGACGCTTGGGGCGTCAACCGACCGCCGCAGGCGGCGCCAACCAGGTCAGGCCCCACGCCCTCATGAGTGAAGATCCCAACCAGGAGCAACCCGAGCCGCTCGAACCCCACCTCATGACCTTGCAGGAGTTTCGAGGCCACATCCGGCTGCTCTCCGCGGTGCTCGGGTTTGGCGTCCTGGTCCTCATCGCGGCGATCCTCCACCCCCTGGAGGACGTCCTCAAGCCGCTGATGCTCGCCGTCTTCCTCTGTTACCTGATCCTCCCCGGCGTCAACACGCTGGAGGGCTACAAGGTCCCACGAAGGCTGGGCTACGTCGTCATGATCAGCGGCAGCTTCGCCCTGTTCTACCTGATCGGCCAGCTCATCGCCTCCAACGTGCGCCTGCTCGCCGAGAACCTGCCCATCTACCAGCAGTCGCTTCAGGAGTACGCCAAGCAGGCCGAGGGGCTCGCGATCCGCTACAAGCTGATCATCCCCGACCAGACCTGGCAGGTGGAGGACATCCTCAACCTGCTGCCGTTTACGACCATCACCGACGTCATCGGCAGCAGCACGTCGCTGTTCGTCAACATCCTGCTCAACCTGGTGACGGTCATCTTCTTCGTGATTTTCATCCTGCTGGAGGCCGAGCGGTTCAGCGACCGCGTCCGCACGGCCTTCGACGAGGACACCTCCCAGAAGATCCTCGGCGTGCTGGAGAACATCAACGTCAACGTCCAGAGCTACATCTTCCTGAAGGTCGTCGTCAGCGCGATCACCGGCGGGGTCTCCACGGTCGTGCTCGCGATCGTGGGGTTGGACTTCTACCTGTTCGTGGGCATGATGACCTTCGTGCTCAACTTCATCCCCTACCTCGGCTCGCTCATGGCGGTCATGCTGGCGGTCTGCATCGCCCTGGTGCAGTTCAACTCGCCGCTCACCGCGCTGTGGCTGTGGTTCATCCTCACCCTCGTCCAGCTCGGGATCGGCAACCTCCTGGAGCCTCGCCTCCAGGGGCAGCGCCTCAACCTCAGCCCGCTGTTCATCGTCACCGCGCTGGCCTTCTGGGCCTGGCTCTGGGGGCCGCTCGGGATGCTGCTCGCCGTCCCCATCACCGCCAGCCTGCACATCGTCCTCCGCCAGTTCGAGTACACCCACGCCCTCGCGGTCATGCTCAGCGGCGGCGGCGCCCCTCCGCCGCCCCCCTCGGCGAGCGGCGATGACCCTTGAGATCTTGCACAGTCCCGCAATAGGGCGTATCGTCGGCCACGATCGATCGGCGGACACCTGTTTGAGCAGGCCGAGCGCACGTCACCGCGCCACGTCCGCGCTTCCCTGAGAGGGCTCACCGATGAGCATCCGGATCACGACAACCCTCGCGCTCCTCGTCATCACGGCGCTCCTCGCCCAGGGCTGCGCCCAGCTCCGCGAGACCGAGCGGCTCGCCGTGCGCAGCCGCGCCGCCAACGAGCACGACTGCCACCTGTTTGCCATGGACGTTGTTCCATTGGAGGACAAGAAGGAGGTCTGGCGCGCCATCGGCTGCGGCCACGAGTCCTTCTGGGCGTGCACCGAGACCGAGGAAGGCCCGGACGTCTGCGATCGGGTCGAGTTCCCCTTCCCCGAGACGCGCCTGCTCCGCTTCTGAGCCTCGCCCAGGCGCCTTCAAGGCGCCCCGAGCGCCCCAGGTTGAGCCTCAGGCGCTCCGGATCGCGCTCAACACCTGCTCCACCACCTCGTCGAACTCCACCCCGGTGGTGTCGATCGACACCGCGTCTGCCGCCGCGCGAAGCGGCGCGACGGCGCGGTTCGCGTCGCGCTCATCGCGCTCCTCGATCTCCTGGGCGATCGACTCCAGCGACGGCACCGTGGACGGGTCGGACGCCGCCTCCAGCTGCTGCGCCCGGCGGCGCCCCGCGCGCTCACGCGACGACGCCGTCAGGTAGAGCTTCACGTCCGCGTCCGGGAAGACCACCGTCCCGATGTCGCGCCCCTCCAGCAGGCTGTCCGACGCCCGCCCGAGCTGACGCTGCAGCTCCAGCAGCGCCGCCCGCACCTCGGGGAAGGCCGAGATCCGACTCGTCGCGCGGCTGATCTCCGGGGCCCGAATGACGCCCGTCACCTCGCGCGGCTCGCCGCCGTCCAGGCTCACGTGCACCGTGTTGACCCCGTCGCGCATGACAAAGCGGATCGTCAGCCGCGCGGCGAGCGCCGCGAGCCGCGCGGGCTCCTCCCAGGGGACCCCCTCCTCCTTCGCCATGTAGGCCAGCGTGCGGTAGATCGCGCCCGTGTTGACGTATTGCAGCGACAGCCGCTCCGCCACCGCCTGGGCGACTGAACTCTTGCCCGCGCCTGCGGGTCCATCGATGGCGACGATCATGACTCCTCCCTCCCCTGAAGCGACTCCAGATCAGCCACCAGGCCCGGGTAGCTGACGTCCAGGCTGTCGAGCCCGCTGACCTCACAGGGGCCGTCCGCGACGAGCGACGCCACGATCGCCGCCGCCGCCATCCGGTGATCGTGGTCGGCGTCGTAGCGGAACGCCGTGTAGGGCGCCTCCGGGTCGCCGTGGACCGTCAACACGTCCTCGCCGACCTCCACCTCCCGACCGCAGGCCCGAAGCAGCTCGGCGGTCTTGGCGAGCCGATCCGACTCCTTGACCTTCAGCTCCTCCACCCCCCGAAACACGGTCGTCCCGTCCGCACGCCCGGCCAACACCGCCAGGATCGGGACCTCGTCGATCAACCTCGGCACGTCGACGGGCAGCACCTCAAACCCGCGCAGCGGCCCGGCTGAGACCACCAGGTCGGCCACCGGCTCACCCCCCGGCAGGTTGCGCGGGTCGCGCTCCACGAGCCGCACCGCGGCGCCCTTGAGCGCCTCGATCACGCCCACCCGCGTGGGCGACATCCCGCACGCCTCCAGCACGACCTCGCTCCCGGGCACGATCGCCGCCGCCACCATCAAGAACGCCGCCGACGAGATGTCGCCCGGCACCGTCACCGGGCGCGCCGTCAGCGTCCCGCGCCACGCCTCCAGCGTCACCTCCGGCCTGCCCTCCAGCTCGGGCTGAGCGTAGTGCGCGCTCGACCGCACCGGCGCCCCCAGGTAGCGCAGCATCACCTCCGTGTGATCGCGGCTCGGGCTCGGCTCGGTGAGCGCCAGCGGGCGCCCCGACATCAGCGACGCCAACAGCAGCGCCGACTTGACCTGCGCCGACGCGATCGCCAGCTCCGCCGCGCCACCTTGAAACGCCTCGCCGCCCTCGATCACCACCGGCGGGCGGCCGCGCTCCCCGTCGGCCCGCAGCTCGCCGCCCAGCGCCCGCAGCGGATCGACGATCCGCCCCATCGGGCGCTTCGACAGCGAAGCGTCGCCAATCAGCGTCGCCTCCAGGCCCAGCCCGGTGAGCAGCCCCGCCGTCAGCCGCATCGTCGTCCCTGAGTTGCCGCAGTCCAGCGGCGCGTCGGGCGACGCGAGGCCGCCTCGACCTCGCCCCACCACCGTCACCCGGCGGGCGTCCTCGGAGAGGGTGACCTGAGCGCCCAACGCCCGAAACACCTCCACGGTCGATCGGTTGTCCGCGCCTGGCGCGAAGTTGTCGATCACCACCTCCCCGTCACAGACGCTGCCGAACATCACGGCGCGGTGTGACACCGACTTGTCCCCGGGCACGCGCACCGCGCCGCGGAGGGGTTGACGGACTGGTTCAAGCCTACTCACGCTGTCTCCTTGTGTCATCGCTTCCATCGGGCTCAGCGCCCCAGCACCTGACGCAGCACGTCCGCCACCCGGACGTTCTGCTCAGGCAGGCCGATGGTGATCCTCAGCCCGTCGGGCAGCCCGAAGCCACCCAGCGGACGGACGATTACGCCATGATCGAGCATCGCGTCAAAGACCTCGGCGGCCGGGCGAGGGGTTCGGCAGAAGAGGAAGTTCGTCTGGCTGGGGATCGCATCGACGCCGATGTCGGCCAGGAGCTTGAGCAGCTGCGCCTTGCCCGCGACGATCTGCGCCAGCGACCGCTCCAGGTAGGGGGTGTCCTCCAGCGCGGCCAGCGCGACCGCCTGAGCGACGCGACCGACGTTGAACGGCGCCCGGATCCGGTGCAGGTAGCCCGCCACCTCCTCACTCGCGGTCACCGCGTAGCCGACCCGGAACGCCGCCAAACCATAGCCCTTGCTGAAGGTCCGCAGCGTGATCAGCCCCTCGTAACGGTCGTGCAACGCGATCGAGTCGGGGAAGTCCTCGGCGTCCACGCACTCGAAGTAGGCCTCGTCCACGATCACCAGCGGCGAGACGCCGCGCTCGCCGAGGCGATCGAGGAACGCCACCAGCTCAGCCCGGGCGTTGTAGGTCCCGGTCGGGTTGTTGGGGTTGGCGATCCAGACCAGCCGCGTCTCCTCCGTCACCGCCTCGGCCATGGCGGCGAGGTCGTGGGTGAGGGGATCGCGCATGGGGACGCGGGTGAACTCGACCCCGTGGGTCTGCATGCAGATCCCGTAGATGGCGAACGCGTACTCGCTGACGATCGCCGTGTCGCCCGGGACACAGAAGGCGCGGATGATCAGCTCGATCAGCTCGTTCGAGCCGTTCCCGGCCACGACCCGCTCGACCCCGACCCCAAGCTTCTCCGCGAGCCGGGCGCGGAGCGCGAGCTGGGCGCCGTCCGGGTAGAAGTGGGCCTCCTTGAGCGCCGCGGGGACGGCGGCCAGCGCCATCGGGCTGGGGCCGAGGGGGTTCTCGTTGCTGGCCAGCTTGAGGATCTCACCCTCGATCCCGCGTTCTCGGCGCAGCGCCTCGATCGGCTTGCCTGGGACGTAGGGCTTGAGGGCTTCGATGTAGGGGGCAACCAGCTGCTTCATGCGTCGTCTCTCCTCGGGTCGGGGGTCGTCAGCCTCGGGGTCAATGTCTGGAGGGCGTCGTCCGCGCGCTCAAACCACTCCAGCGCGGGCTGGGCGCGGAACCAGGTCAACTGGCGCTTGGCGTAGCGGCGGTGATCGCGCTTGATGCGCCGCACCAGCTCGGCCCGATCGATCGGCTCGCGCCCGAGGAGCCAACCGACCACGTGCCGGTAGCCCATGATTTGCATTGGCCGGGCGTCTGGATCAACCCCAGCGTCCAACAGCCCCTGGACCTCCTCGATCCAGCCCTCCTCCAACATC
>PBBL01000079.1 GCA_002716585.1 Myxococcales bacterium
GCGCCCGCCTCCAGCGCCCTCCCCGAGGCCACCGCGCCCAGCCCCGCGTCACCCTCCCAGCTCCTCCAGCACGGGCACCTCAGCCTCGACCTCGACCGCTTCCAGGCCCGCTGGGGCGACGCCGAGGTCGTCCTCACGGTCACCGAGTTCGGCCTCATCCGTACGCTCCTGGGCTACCCCGGCAAGGTCTTCACCCGCGACGAGCTGATGGACGGCGCCTACGGCCACGGCACCGTCGTCACCGACCGCACCATCGACAGCCACGTCCGCCGCGTCCGCCGCAAGTTCGCCGAGGTCGGCGGGGAGCCGATCGAGACCGTCCACGGGGTCGGCTACAAGCTCGGCGACTGCCGCCCTTGACCCAGGACCGCGCCATGACCTGGTCTCCGAGGCTCCGCACCGTCCTGCTCGGCATCAACCTCCTGATCCTCGCGCTCCCGCTCGGCGCCATCTCCGTGCTGCGCCTCTACGAGAACGAGCTGATCCGCCGCACCGAGGCCGAGCTGCTCGCCCAGGGCTCCTTCGTCGCCGCCATCTGGCACGAGGCGATGCTCCAGCAGCGCCTCAGCCCCGATTACGGCAACCCCATCGACCCCACCTGGCGATCCCACTTCAACCCCAACACCTCCTTCCACTACGTCCCGGCGAGGCTCGACATCTCGACCGACCCCGTGTTCGAGCCCGCCCCGACGCCGCGGCGCAGCGGCGACCCCGACCCGCGCGCCGATCGCGCCGGGGAGCGGATCACCGCGGCGCTGCGCCGCGGGCAACGCACGACGCTGGCCGGGATCCGCGTGGTCGATCATCAGGGGATCGTGGTCGCCACCACCCGCGGCGAGCTGCACACCAACTTCGCGCGCCGCCCCGAGATCCGCCGCGCGCTGCGCGGCGAGCACGTCAGCCTCCTCCGCCGCCGTGTCTCCGACGAGCCCGAGCCGCCGCTGGAGTCGATCAGCCGCGGCAAGCGCGTCCGCGTCTTCGTCAGCGTCCCGGTCGTCGAGGGCGACCGGGTGATCGGCGCCGTCGTCCTCTCGCGCACCCCGGTCGATGTGTTCAAGGCGCTCTACACCAACCGCACCCCGGTGCTCGTCGGCGCCGGGGCGCTCTTGTTCGTCGTCATCCTGGTCTCGGCGCTGACCTCGCTCACCCTCAGCCGCCCCATGCGCGCGCTCATCCGGCAGGCCAAGGGGGTGGCCAGCGGTGAGCTGGAGACCACGACGCCGCTGGACCACCCAGGCACCCGGGAGGTCGCCCAGCTCTCCCAGGCGATCACCGAGATGGCGCGCACGCTCGCCCACCGCGCCGACTACATCAAGACCTTCGCCTCCAACGTCTCACACGAGTTCAAGACGCCGCTCACCTCGCTGCGCGGCACGGTCGAGCTGATGCGCGATCACCTCGACGAGATGACCGCCGAGGAGCGCGAGCGCTTCCTCCAGATCCTCGACTCCGACACCGAGCGCCTCGACCGCCTCGTCCGTCGCCTCCTCGACCTGGCCCGCGCCGACGTCCTCAAGCCGAGCGACGGCGAGACGGTCATCGCCGACCACCTCGGCCGCCTCGTTGACCGCTACCGGGCCGCGGGCATGACCATCCACCTCGACCAGGATCCGGCGAGCACCACCGCCCTCATGGACCCGGAGGTGTTTGAGTCGATCGTCTCCAACCTGCTCGACAACGCCCGTCAACACGGCGGCGCCGACGTCGAGGTGACCGTCTCCGCGGCGCCCGACGCCTGCGGCGCGCTCCTGCTGCGCGTCGCCGACGACGGCCCGGGCATCTCCGCCGCCAACCAGGAGCGCGTCTTCCGCCCCTTCTTCACCACCGCGCGCGCCACCGGCGGCAGCGGCCTCGGCCTCTCCATCATCCGCTCGCTCATCCTCGCCCACGGCGGCACCATCGAGATGCGCTCCAGCGAGGGGGAGGGCACGGAGTTCGTCATCACGCTCCCCTCCAGGTGATCAGGGCGCCTTCGGCGTCGCCCCCCCGGGCTCCTTCGCCTCCTCCTTCGCGGGCGCCCGCTCCACCTCGACCGGCGGCTTCACCGTCGGCTCCTCACCGGGCTCGGTGAACGTCGGCCCGACCTTGCCGCTGTCGCTGGGCTCGGTGTCCTTGACCCGCTCGATCGCCTGCTCGACCAGCCCCATCATGTGCTGATCGTCCACCTCCCGGGCGCTCGCCAGCGCCTTCTCCAGCGCGGGCAGCACCTCCCGGGTGCCCACCTCGCCGAGCGCCTCCGCGGCGGCGAGGCGCGTCAGACGAAACGGATCGCTCAGGGCGATCACGAGGGAGTTGGCGACCCGATCGTCTGGCAGGAGGCTGAACGCCTCGATGATCTTGAACTTGTCCGACGGGTGGGTGTCCTCCGCCTCCAGCAGCTTGGCGTACCGGTAGATCGCCCGCTCGTAGGAGAGCATCGCCGCCCTCGCCGCGTCCTCCTCGCCCAGCTCCGCCCGCAGCCCCCCGATCTCGACGTGAGCGCGCAGCAGCAGCGGCTCGACGGCGAGCGCCCCCTCGTACGCCGCGATCGCGTCGCGCGCCCGCCCCGCCGCCTTGTACGCCCTCGCCAGCACGAACTGCGCCTCGCCCGTCTTCGGCGCCCTGGCGGTCGCCTCCTCCAACAGCGCCACCGCCTTCGCCGACTCGCCGCCCTGGAGGTAGAAGTCGGACAGCGCGATCGCCCCGGTCATCTTCAGGCCCGACATCGGCTCGGTCTTCATCAGCGCCTCGAAGGCGGTGATCGCCGCCTCGACGTTCTCATCGCGCAGCGCCTTGGTGGCGGCGTCGATCAGCGCCTGCTGCTCGCTGGTCGGCGGCGGGAAGCCGTCGCTCTGCGCGTCCGCCGGGGGCGTCGGCGCCTCCGGCGTGGCCCCCTCCTCCGCAGCAGGATCCCCCGTTGGGGGCGCGGGCGGCTCCCCCGCCTTCGCGGGGACGCCGGGCTCGACCCCTTCGGCCAGGGCGTCCTGGGGTGCCCCGGGGGCCTCGCCGGGGGGCGGCGACGTGCTCGGGTCGGCGCCCGTGGTCGCGGCGCCTCCTGGGGCACCAGGGGCGGCCTCCGAGGGCGTCGTGTCCTGCGTGGGGGCCGGGGCGCCGCTGGAGGCGCCCTTGGGCGCGGGCGTGCCCCCCTGGTTGCACCCGCCGAGGGCGAGCGAGGCCGCGATCAGGGCGACGGCGAGGCTGAGGCGTGGGGTGTGCATGGGGCTTCTCGGTGGGTTGAGGTGCCTGTCGTGGAGACGAGGGGGTGGAGCCGAGTTGACAGCATCAACGGATCAGTCGTCCTGATCGGGGTCGGTGGGGATGCGGATGGTGAAGGTTGTCCCCTCGCCGACCTCGGACGTGAAGGTGATGGAGCCGTTGTGCTCCTCGACGATCTTCTTGACGATCGCGAGGCCGAGGCCGGTGCCCCCCTCCTTTCCCTGGGTGACGAAGGACTCAAAGAGCGACGCGCGGATCTCGACGGGGATGCCCTGGCCGGTGTCGGAGAAGGTGAGCACCGCGTCAGCGCCGTCGCGGTCGAGCACGACCGAGAAGGTCCCGCCGTCGGGCATCGCCTCGGCGGCGTTGCGCGCGAGGTTGAAGATCGCCCGCTTGAGCTTGACGTCGTCCATCTTGACGGCGCCGCCGTAGCGCGTCTCCATCTGGAGGTCGATCCCGCGATCGCCCAGCTCGCGGCTGAGCAGCTCGCGCAGATCCTCGGCGAAGGAGCGCATGAACACCTTGCGCAGCAGGATCGACGACTCGCCCCGGGCGAACGCCAGGATCTCGCGGGTCATCTTGTTGAGCTGATCGAACTGCTTGAGGACCGACTCGGCGTACTCCTTGCGGATGTCGGGGTCGTTCTGACGGGCCATCAGCTGGACGTAGCCCGAGATGATCGTGACCGGCGTCTTGAAGTCGTGGATCACGCCCGAGAGCATCTGCCCGATCGTCGCCAGCCGGTTGGCCTTCTCCTGACGCTCGCGCGAGAGGATCGCCGCCACCGCCCCGGCGATCTGACCGGCGAGCAGCGTCAGCAGCTTCATGTCGTCGTCGTCGAAGCCGTCCGCGCCGCGCTTGTTGATCAGCTTCACCGCCCCGATGCACCGATCGTCCGAGAAGAACGGCGCGGCGATGATGTGACGCACCTGCAGGCCGTCCGCGTGGAGGCCCGTCGCAGCCAGGACCGCGTCCTGGCTGCTGTTCGTCATGTAGGGCGCGCCGGTGTCGATGACCATCGCGCACACCCCGTCGTCGAGCGAGGCGTGGAAGATCCGCAGCGCGTCCTCCTCCTCATGGCGCAGCGAGAACAGGCGCAGGTGCTCCTTCTCCCGGATCGCCACCGCGCACAGCTCCGCCTCGGAGATGTCCAGCGCCTTGCTGGCCACCAGCTGGAGCAGATCCTGAAGATCGACCGCCTGACCGATCAGGCGCTGGATGTCGTAGAGGAAGTCGACCTCGGCGATCTTCTTCTCCAGCTTGATCTTGGTCTCGGTCAGCTCCAGGTTCTTGTCCACCATCGACAGGTAGAGCATCGAGTTCTCGATGCTCACCGCCGCCTGGCTGGCCAGCGCCGACAGGAGGTTCTCGTCGGCGTCCGAGAAGTAGCCGTTCTTGCTGTTGAGCACCTGCACCACGCCGATCAAGTCGCCCTTGTGGTTGCGGATCGGCTGGCAGAGGATCGACCGGGTCTGGTACCCGGTGCGCATGTCCACCTCGGAGTTGAAGCGCTCGTCCTGGTAGGCGTTGCGGATGTTGATCGACTGCCCCGCCTTGGCGACCCACCCCGCGATCCCCTCGCCGATGAGCAGCCGGATCTCGTTGACCTGATCGCCCTGGATCACCTTGCTCCACAGCGCGTCCTGATCGCGATCCACCAGAAAGAGCGTCGACCGATCCGCCTGCATGAGGACGGTGATCTTCTCCATGATGACGTTGAGCAGGTCGTCGAGGGACATCGTCGACCCGAGCGCGACCCCGATCTCCTGGATGCAGGTGATCCGGCTCTCCTGAAGGGCGATGATCTCCCGCAGGTGGAGGTTCTCATCGCGCAGGCTCAGCTCGCTCGAGCGGTGCTCCACCGAAGTGGAGAGCGGGTTGTGCGGCTCGGTCGGCATCGGCCTTCCCTCCCTCCCGGCCTGCGCGGTGATTTGGTTTGAGGGAGACGGTGAGGAGGTCGCTGTCTCTCTCGGCACGGACCTTGATCGCCTGTTGAGGCTAGCACACCCCAGAGCGCCACGGCAAGGCGATGAAGGCTACGGCCCCCCGGACGCCCCAAGGCGCTGCCTGGCGAGCACCAGGAAGCTCCAGGCGTCCTTGTTGGAGGGGTCGAGCTTGAGCGCCTCCTCCATGAAGTCGCGGCACGCCCCGAAGGCCTCGCGCCCGCAGGCGGCCTGCCCCTTGAGCACCAGCCCGCGCGCCTTCCGGCTCCGCTCCAGGGGACTCAGCCCGTAGGCCGGGTCGCCGGGCTTCGGGCTCCCGGAGCGCTCCAGCTCCTCCTCCTGCTCGCGCGCCTGACGCTCGCCGCGGTACAGCGCCCGCGCGAACACCACCCCCGCCTCACCTCGGGCGATCAACACGGACTCGGCCCGCTTGAGCTCCGCCTCGCTGATCTCGGGGGTGCTGGCGCGGGTCAACCCGAGCGCCATCTGCCAACACACGAACACCGTGATCGGCGCCCACACCACCGCGTAGAGCGCCGCTCGGCCCAGGCGCCACCCAAACGGCCGCGTCGGCGGGGGGCTCTCCGGGGAGGCCGCGACGCTCCACGCGTCCCACACCGACCACACCCAGGGCACGACCAGCCACACCGTCGTCCCGAACAGCAGCCCCTTGAGCACCTGACCGTTGAAGACCTGCCCCATCCCCGGCATGACCAGGCTCAGCCCGGCGGGGAGCCACGGGCTGCCGCGCTCCTCCTCCTCGCGTTCGCCGTAGCCACGCAGCGGGGCCAGCGGCTTCGGCTCCGGGCCCGTCACCTTGACCCCTTCCGCCCACGAGCGATCGGGCGGCGGGTTGTCTGGCGGCGCGGCGGTTGGGGGAGGCTCGTCGCCCGGCTCGCTGGCCTCAACGCTCGACCACCCACCGCTGACGCCGCTGCTCCGCAGCTCGACCCCCTCACCGGCGAGCGCCATGAGGTCCTCGGCTTCGGGCACGTCGTCTTCGATCTTCACCGCCCAGTCCGCGGCGTGGGCGTGATCGGACATCGTCATGCTGCGCTGCGGCCGCGCGCCCGGATCGCGGCGCTCCGGGGCCTCACCCAGCACCGCCGACCACCCTCGGCTCGCCCTCGCCCCTTCGGGGCTGACGAGGGCGTTGTCCACCTCGACCTCAGGCCGCCGCGCGTCGATCGCTCCGGCGCCCCCCGGCTCCTCCCCCAACAGCTCCGACCAGGAGGCGACCTGGGGCGGAGGGCTAGCCGCGGTGGACTCGCTGCCTCCACGGGCCTCCTCGCCCGAAGCGGCCCCGCTCGCCTCGCTCGCGCCCCCCGGCTTGCCCAACATGGTCCGCGCCGGGCTCGGGGCGACCTCTTCGGACGCGCGGTCGAACCCGTGCAGCGCCGCGGAGGGAGGTGAGACGACGGTCTTTTGAGGTGAGGAGGCGGCGCCTGGGAGCTCCACCCGGAGCGCCGCGTCGGGATCGCTCAAGTCACGGCGCGTGGGGAGCCTGGGGCCGCCCCCGCCAAGCTTGACGCGAGAGCCCGTGTGGACCGGCTGCACGAAGGCGCCGACGCCGATCCGGGCGAGGACGTCGCGCACCTCCTGGGCCTTCTCCTCCTCTACGCCGGAGGCGATGCGCACGAGCCCTGGGCCATCGGAGATCGCATGCTCGGCCTCGGCGGCGTCCACACCAAATCGCGCCGCGAGGAGCTGCGCCAACGCCGATGCCGGGCCCTGCCACCCCTCCGTCGTCGCGCTGACGTCGTACAGCGAGCCTGATGTGCGTGCTGTGCTCTGCATGAAGGACGTGGTGCCGCTGATTGAAGGCGATTCCTATCCGGCGACGCCGATACATCGGTCCGCCGATCTGTGGGGCCACCACACACCCTAACACACCGCTCCCGTCAGCGTCCACGAACAACAACGCCCGCCCGCTCTCGCTCCGCCCTCGGTGGACACCTTCCGGGATTCGGGATATCGTCTCCCGGCCTTGAGATCCTGCTTCATGGAGGTTACGCGTGCTCACCGAATCCTACACGCCCGAGGTCCTGATCGTCATCCCGACCTACAACGAGGCGGACAACATCGAGCCGATCATCACCGCGGCGCTCGCCGCCGCCCCCGGCGTTCACATCCTCGTCGTGGACGACAGCAGCCCGGACGGGACCGGCGACATCGCCGATCGGATCGCCTCCGAGCAGGAGGCCGTCCACGTGCTCCACCGCACCTCCAAGGATGGCCTCGGCCGCGCCTACCTCGCGGGCTTCGCCTGGGCGCTTGAGCGCAGCTACGACGTCGTCTTCGAGATGGACGCCGACTTCTCCCACGACCCCTCCTACCTCCTCCCCATGATCCGCGCCACCCAGGACTACGACCTCGTCATCGGCAGCCGCTACGTCGAGGGCGGCGGCACCCAGGACTGGAGCCTGTCGCGCCGCGCCATCAGCCAGGGCGGCGGCCTCTACGCCCGGACCGTCCTCGGCGTCGGGATCCGCGACCTCACGGCGGGCTTCATGGCCTGGCGGCGCTCCGTCCTTGAGGCGATCGACCTCGACAGCGTCGAGGCCAGCGGCTATGGCTTCCAGATCGAGATGAAGTACCGCGCCAGCCGCATGGGCTTTCGGATCCTGGAGATCCCCATTCGCTTCCCCGACCGCACCGTCGGCGAGTCGAAGATGTCGTCGTCGATCTTCACCGAGGCGCTGAGCCTCGTGTGGAAGCTGCGCTTCAAGGATATTTGATACGAACTCGCCTGGCGTACCCAGCCGAGCGGTGGCTCAGCGCTGAAACGCGAGAAGCCCGGCTCCCTCCATGAGGGGGCCGGGCTTCTCGCGTTTCAGCGGCCTGCGTCGCAGGCCGCCAGACAGCCGCTCAGGCTGCGATCACTTGATCTCGACGACACCGCCGGCGTCCTCGATCTTCTCCTTGATCGCCTCGGCGTCCTCCTTCGAGACGCCCTCCTTGATGGCGACCGGGACGCCCTCGACGAGCGCCTTGGCGTCCTTGAGGCCCAGGCCGGTCAGCTCGCGGACCGCCTTGATGACCTGGATCTTCTTGGGGCCGAACGAGGTCATCACGGCGTTGAACTCGGTCTGCTCCTCCTCGACAGCGCCGCCACCGTCGGCCGCGGCCATCACGACAGCGCCACCACCGACGGCGGCCTCGACGCCCCACTCGTCCTCGAGCTCCTTGACCTTGTCGGCCAGCTCCTTGATGGTGAGGTTGCTCAAGTAATCCTTGACCTGATCCCAGCTCACTTCAGCCATGGTCTTAATCTCCCTGGTGTTGCGTGCGCGCCGTTGTGTTCATGAAGGTTGAGGCGACGCACGAAGGTTGACGAATATCGTGTTCGATCGCGACCCGCGCGGAGGTGGGCCGCTCGGAGGCGTCGGCGTGAGCCTCAGCCCCCCTCTTCTTCCAGCTTGCTCTTGCGAGCCTCGAGGACCGCGAGGAACTTGCGAGGCGCCGTGGTCATCAGCGCCAGGAAGGTCCCCGGGACCAGCTTCATCAGGCCGAGGATCTGAGACCGCAGCTCATCCTTGCCGAGCATGTCGGCGAGCTTGAGCGCGGCGTCGTCCTGGTAGATGTCGCCGTCAATGTAGCCACCTTTGATGTCAAGCTTGACGTTGGTGTGCTCTTTGAGGAACGCCTTGAGCACCTTCGCGCCCGCGGACGGCTCCTCGTCGTGCCAGATCAGGGCCGTCGGCCCGACCAGCAGCGGGTTCATCGCTTCGGCCTTGGTCCCCTCGACCGCGATGCGGATCAGGGTGTTCTTGGCCACCTTGCAGTAGACGTCCTTCTCGCGGAGCTGCGAGCGCAGCTCGTTGGTCGTGTCGACGTCGATCCCGCTCAGGTCCGTGAGTACGACCGAAGCCGCCTTTGAGAGGCTGTCGCGCAGATCCGCGACGGCCTGCTCCTTCTCAGCTCGATTCATGGTTTCCTCCCCACAAGGTTCATCTGGCTTGAAACGACAAAGACCCTCCCGGAGCGTGTTCTCCGAAGGAGGGTCTGAAGGTCGAGCGAGGGGCCGCCACCAGGCGCCCCCTTTGGGGAGCGCGGCTCAGTGGCTGCGTCGTTCGGCGTCCATCGTCTCCGCTGGGGGGCCGTGACCCGTTACCGCTCCGGCGAGGAGCGACCAGCTTCTTCGAAGATGTCCGGGGAGGCGCGTCCCCGCGTTATGTCGTTGTGTCTCGTGTCTGCCGGTGATGATCCGCTGTGTCGTCGTTGTATCAGCAAGCGGCCTTCGGGGAGCGCCCAAGGGCCGCCAACACGCTCAGACCACGCGCAGCTCGTCGAGCAGCGCGTACGTATCGACCTTGACGCCCGGGCCCATGCTGGGCGACAGCGTCAGGCTCTGGAAGTAGCGACCCTTGGCGCTGGCGGGCTTGAGCCGCCAGAGGTTGTCGACCAGCGCCTTGAGGTTGCCGAGGAGCTGCTCGTTGGTGAAGCCCTTCTTGCCGAGCCGCGAGTGGATGATCCCGGCCTTGTCGACCCGGAACTCCACGCGACCGGCCTTCATCTCGCTCACCGCGCGGCCCACGTCCATGGTCACCGTCCCGACCTTCGGGTTCGGCATCAGCTTGCGGGGTCCGAGGATCCGACCGATCGGACCGACGTAGCGCATCTGATCCGGGGTCGCGATCGTCTTGTCGAACTCCAGCCAGCCGCCCTTGATCTTCTCGACCAGGTCCTTGGAGCCGACGAAGTCGGCGCCCGCCTCTTCGGCCTCTTTGGCCTTCTCGCCCTCGGCGAAGACCAGCACCCGGATCGTCGTGCCCGTACCGTGGGGCATCACCACCGCGCCACGGACCATCTGGTCGGCGTGCCGGGGATCGACGTTCAGGTTGACCGCCACGTCGATGGTCTCATCGAACTTGGCGTAGCCCACCTTCTTGACCAGCTCCACCGCGTCACTGGCCTTGTAGCGCACCTCAGGATCCACCTGGGCCGCCGCCGCGCGGTACTTCTTACCTCGCCTCGCCATCGCTCTACCTCTTCAGCAACATGTTCCATCAGGCGGTTCATGCGGCGCCGATGACAACGCCTCCCGCTCCATTCAACCCATCGCGACGCCCTCCAGGGCGCCGACTTCAGTCCACGACCACCACGCCCATCGAGCGGCAGGTGCCCTCGACGGTGCGCATCGCAGCCTCGATGCTGCTGCAGTTGAGGTCGGGCATCTTCGTCTCGGCGATCTCACGCACCTGATCGCGCGTGATCTTGCCCACCTTGTTCCGGTTCGGCTCCCCGGAGCCCTTCTCGATACCCATCGACTTCAAGATCAACCGCGCCGCGGGCGGCGTCTTGGTGATGAAGGAGAAGGAGCGATCGGCGAACACCGTGATGATCACGGGGATGATCATCCCCATCTGCTCGCGCGTCCGATCGTTGAACTGCTTGCAGAACTCCATGATGTTCACGCCGTGCTGACCCAGGGCCGGGCCGACCGGCGGAGCCGGGTTCGCCTTACCAGCGGGAACCTGAAGCTTGATCTGTCCGACGACTTTCTTGGCCATGGTCGGATACCTCCATCACTTTATGGTCGATGCGCGCTCGGTCGGATGTTCTCACTTGCGACCCCGGCGCGAAGCGGCCGAGGTGAAGGAAGGGGGGACCGGACGGTCGACAATCTCAATCACCATGATGGGTGTCTGTTCGCGCGGCGCCATGACCATCATTCAAGCACCACCCACACCCGCAATCTTATATCCACGTTTTTATCGCGCAGCGTCACCTGTGGCCACGGAGCGACCACTCGACGCAAAGCGCGCGGCGTTTTACATCAGCCTGTGGGGAAAAGCAAGGGATTACGTCTTCTCGACCTGGGAGAACTCCAGCTCGACCGGCGTGTCGCGGCCGAAGATCTGCACCAGCACCTTCAGGCGCTGCTTCTCTTCGTCCACCTGCTCGACCACGCCGTTGAAGTTCGAGAACGGCCCATCCACCACCTTGATCGCGTCCCCCTCCTCGAAGGAGTGGATCATGGTCGGCTCCTTGCGGCCCTCCTCGATCTGGTTGGTGATCCGCGCCACCTCGTGGGCGGGCACCGGGACCGGGGTCGTGCTGTTGCCACCGATGAACCCGGAGACCTTTGGCGTGTCCTTGACCAGGTGCCACATGTCCGGGCCCATCTCCATCTCGACCAGGATGTAGCCCGGGAAGAACTTGCGGGTCGTCTCGATCCGCTTGCCCTTGCGCACCTCGACCACGTTCTCCGTCGGGATCAGCACCTCGCCGAGCTTGTCCTGCAAGCCGCGCGCCTTGGCGCGCTCCTCCAGGCTGAGCTTGGCGCGCTTCTCATAGCCCGAGTAGGTGTTGACCACGTACCACTTCTTCTCGCTCATCTCGTCCTCCTACAGCAGGATCAGGTCCGTGAGCCACTTCCAGAAGAAGTCGAACGTCGCCAGGATGCTGGAGATGACCGCCGAGAACACGATCACGACCAGCGTGTTGTACTTGGTCTCCTCCCAACCGGGCCAGGTGACCTTGGACAGCTCCACGGCCACCTCCTGTGACCAGGTCTGCACCTTCGGGTTCACGTAGAGGTAGATCGTAATGCCGACGCCGATCACCGCCCCGATCAACCCGCTGACCTTGAGCTGCTCGCCCAGGATCCCGGTGTCGTGGCGGGCCAGATCCGCCGCCAGCATGATGGCCGCGATCGCCTTACCAAAGATCACCGACAGGATGATCGCGATGATCGCGTAGCATAGGTTGATGTATCGGCTTAACTGCATGGTGATCGGCCTGCGTGAGTGAGTGCGTCCACAAGGCGGGCGAAGCGCCACGGCGCCCTAAACAGACAACAGAACCTCCCCAGCAACGCCGGGGAGGTTCCACAGGCCAGGAGGGACTCGAACCCCCAACACCCGGATTTGGAGTCCGGTGCTCTACCGATTAGGAGCTACTGGCCTTTGTGCCTCGTTGGCTCCTGGATCATAGACACCACAGCGGGTCTACGCAAGGCGCCCCCTTCAAGGAAAAGGGCGCATGGCCACGAGGCGAGGTCCTCCGCGCCCGAAGGCGCTCGACCTTACTCGTTGATGGAGGCGACGACGCCGGCGCCGACGGTGCGGCCACCCTCACGGATGGCGAAGCGCAGGCCCTTCTCCATCGCGATCGGGGTGATCAGCTCGACGTCCATCGTGATGTTGTCGCCAGGCATGACCATCTCCACGCCCTCGGGCAGGGTGATGGTGCCGGTCACGTCCGTCGTACGGAAGTAGAACTGCGGGCGGTAGCCCTTGAAGAACGGGGTGTGGCGACCGCCCTCGTCCTTGGTCAGGATGTAGACCTCGCAGTTGAACTTCGTGTGCGGGGTGATGCTGCCGGGCTTCGCGAGGACCTGGCCGCGCTCGACGTCCGTCTTCTTGATGCCGCGCAGCAGGCAGCCGACGTTGTCGCCAGCCTGACCCTGATCGAGCAGCTTGCGGAACATCTCGACGCCGGTGATGACCGTCTTGTCGACCTTGTCCTGCAGACCGATGATCGCGACCTCCTCACCCACCTTGACGATGCCGCGCTCGACGCGACCGGTGACGACCGTGCCGCGACCGGAGATCGAGAACACGTCCTCGATCGGCATCAGGAAGGGCTTGTCGAGGATGCGCTCGGGGGTCGGGATGTAGTCATCCACCGCCGCCATCAGCTCCATCACCTTCGGGGTGCCCAGCTCGCTCGAGGTGCCGTCGAGCGCCTCCAGCGCCGAACCGGCCACGATCGGGCAGTCCGCCGGGAAGTCGTACTTCTCGAGCAGCTCCTGCACCTCCATCTCGACCAGCTCGAGCAGCTCCTCGTCGTCCACCAGGTCCGCCTTGTTCAGGAAGACCACGATGTAGGGGACGCCGACCTGACGCGCCAGCAGGATGTGCTCGCGGGTCTGGGGCATCGGGCCGTCCGCGGCCGACACAACCAGGATCGCGCCGTCCATCTGGGCGGCGCCCGTGATCATGTTCTTGACGTAATCGGCGTGACCCGGGCAGTCCACGTGGGCGTAGTGACGGTTCTCCGTCTCGTACTCGACGTGCGCCGTCGCGATCGTGATACCACGCTCGCGCTCCTCGGGAGCGTTGTCGATGGCGTCAAAAGCCTTGAACTCGGCGCCACCGGCCTCCGAGAGGACCTTCGTGATCGCCGCCGTCAGCGTCGTCTTACCGTGGTCAACGTGACCGATGGTGCCAATGTTGACGTGCGGCTTCGTACGTACAAAGGTTTCCTTACCCATGAACATATCCTCCGAAGTGATCTGCACCTTCTCATGGTCAGGCCAGAACGTTCGTATTGACGGATGGTGATTTGACTTGGCGGCAGGGAGCACACTTCCGGGTCTCGACCTCAAGGCCGGTTGCTCGAACGCGTCCGCGCCCCAACTGGCTCCAACCCGGAGCTTCCCTTTACACCGACGTCCCGAGCCATCCCTCCCCGCCGGAGAGAACAGCCCTCGGGGCGTGCTTTTCGAGCAAGCCTACGACCGGACTTGAACCGGTGACCTCTTCCTTACCAAGGAAGTGCTCTACCTGCTGAGCTACGTAGGCGATATAAGCGGGAGACGAGACTCGAACCCGCGACCCTCAGCTTGGAAGGCTGATGCTCTACCAACTGAGCTACTCCCGCCCGCCCTTCGACGCAGGCCACTCAGGACCCACCCCCGAAGGGAACTTCATTCCAGTGGTGGGAGTTGGATTCGAACCAACGTAGGCTTACGCCAGCGGGTTTACAGCCCGCCCCCTTTAGCCACTCGGGCATCCCACCATGTCTTCTCAAACCGTGCTCTCCACCCGGCGTCTAGCCCGTGAAGCACGGCGCAACACTATGCTCACTCTGTACGCCACTGTCAAGACTTTTCTGCCTTGACGTGAAAGCTGGCGAAGGGACTTGAACCCGCAACCTGCTGATTACAAATCAGCTGCTCTACCAATTGAGCTACGCCAGC
>PBBL01000080.1 GCA_002716585.1 Myxococcales bacterium
GCCTGAGGATGTCTTGGGTGCGGCCCAGAACATTCAAGACGATTGGTATTGTGCTCAGGTGTTGGCAGCGGTGGCCCCACATCTGCCTGAGGATGTCTTGGGTGCGGCCCAGAACATTCAAGACGATGGGTCTCGTGCTCAGGTGTTGGCAGCGGTGGCCCCACATCTGCCAGCGGAGGGCGTTGAGCGAAACACCTGGATGAATGCCCTACGCCAATCCGCAGCTCGGCACCGACCTGGCTTGTTTCAAGACATCGTTGCGCTGATGCCCTGGTTGAAGAAACTCACCAGCCCCGACGAACTCCGAGCCATTCTGCAAACCATCCAGGCGACCGTCACCGTGTGGCCGTAGCCCCTTGTCGCCCGATCCATGCAAAGGCCAGCCGCTCAGGGCTCCCTGCCGACCTCGACCCACTCGGGTTGGAGGACGGCGGCGAGGGCGTCGGGGTGGAGTTCGACGAGGAGGCCGCGCTTGCCGCCGTTGATGAGGAGGCGATCGAGGTCGGCGATGGTGGCCTCGGCGTAGATGGGGAGGGGCTTGCGGAGGCCAAACGGGGAGGTGCCGCCGACCTGGTAGCCGGAGTGGCGCTGGGCGACCTTCGGGTCGCAGGGGTTGACGGCGCGGACGCCGAGGTGGCGGGCGAGCGCCTTGGTGGAGACCTCCTGGTCGCCGTGCATGAGGACGACGAGGGGGGCGCCGGAGTCGGTCTCCATGATGAGGGTCTTGACGACCTCGTGCTCGGGGACGCCCAGCTCGCGGGCGCTGACCGAGGTGCCGCCGCGCGGCTCGTAGCGGTAGGTGTGGGGGGTGAACGCGACCTTGGCGTCGCGCAGGGCGCGGATGGCGCGGGTGACGGGGGTTTTGGAGCCCATGGGGGACCTCGGGGGTGGGTAGGGGAGGGCGGGTGCGCCCGTTGGGAGGTTCAGTATGGGTCGGGTCGGGGGGTGTGTCCACCGGGGCGTTGTCTGTTTGTGGTGGCTGGGGGCGATGGACATCGAGGCGGTCTGTCGGTAGCCTGCCATCCCCTGCCTGGTTGGTCGGGCGGTAGAGGTGCTGAGAGGGTGGTAATGGGCGTGGGGTTGAGGTGGCTTGTGGGGGTGGCGTGTCTGGGGGTGGCGTCGGGCTGCGCGTTGACCCACCACACGATCGACGCCCGGTATCAGCCCGAGGCGGGGGCGTCGCCCTCGGGCGATCGGATGCGGGTGGTGTGGGAGCCGTTGGTGTGGGAGCCGACGCTGGACGACCCGTCGTTCGCGGTGGGGGTCAAGAAGCACGGCTTTGGCGCCGAGACGGCGTGTGTGTTCACGCACCAGAAGACGGAGGCGTGGCTCACCGACGCGGTGCAGCGCGAGCTGACGCGGGTGGGCGTGGAGGCGGGGGCCGACGACGAGGGGGCCTCGGCGCCGCGGCTCGGCGTGGTGGTGGAGCAGTTCTTTGTGGAGCCGGACCTGAACTTCTGGGACATCCAGCTGGTGGCGGTGACGGTGCTGGAGGTCACGGTGACCTTCCCGGCGACGCAGGCGGTGTACCAGCGGCGGTTTGTCGGGGAGGTGGCGTCGTCGGAGCAGCTCCTGGTGGACTCGGATTACGAGGAGCGGCTCCTGGCGAGCGCCCGCGCCGCGCTGCGGCAGGTGGCCGTCGAGACCCGCGCGCTCATGGAGCAGGAGGCGAGCCGATGAGGGCGCTGGGATGGTGCGTGGTGGTGGCGCTGTGGGTGGGGGTGCTGGGGTGCGACCCGGGCACGCTCAACCATATCCGCCGTGGGGAGGTGACCGAGCCTGCGTGGCGCACGGTGCAGCCGCCGGTGGCGCCCGAGGTCGAGGCGCCGCCGCCTCCCGCCGAGGCGCCGGAGGTGGACGAGCCTGCCGACGGGCCGCGAAAGGTGCCCGCGGCGGAGGAGCCCGGCGAGGTCGAAGGTGAACCCGCGGAGGTCGAGCCTGAGGGGGACGGTGAGCCCTCGGAGGTTGAGCCTTCGTCGGGTGGGGAGGGGGCGGAGGCCCCCGCGCCGAGAGAGGTCAACCCCGACGCGGCGCCTCGGTAGGAGGCGGGCGCGTCACAACCCGGGAGGGGTGATGAACCCAACCGTTGTGATCGTGAGTGTGATCGCGGCCCTCGTGGCCGTGGCGTTGTTTGTTGTGATGAGCGGCGGATCGACGAAGGTCGGCGGCGAGGAGATTGGCGTGGACGGGCCGCGGGCGCGGGAGCTGGTCGAGGGGGGGGCGACCCTGGTGGACGTTCGCACGCCGGGGGAGTTCAAGTCAGGGCACATCGACGGCGCCGTGAACATCCCCTTGCAGGAGATCAAGCGCCGCCACAGCGAGATCCCGGCGGGTCCGGTGGTGCTCTACTGCCGCAGCGGCAACCGGAGCGCGCAGGCGGCGCGGGCGTTGCATGGCCTGGGGCACACCGAGCTGTACGACCTGGGGCCGATGCACGCGTGGTGAGGTTGTATGGCTGGATCGCGACAACGCAAGCGCATCTCGGACTCACGGGTCGGTCCTTCCTGGGAGGCGAAGGTCGTGCTGGCCGGTGTGGGTAGCGTGTCAAGCTCTGCTGATGAGAGACCTCGGTCTTGTACAGCTGTGCTGATTTGAGGACCCGGTCTTGTGGGGCTCTGCTTGGCGGGACCAGGACATCTGGTACCGTTCGGGGAGGGCCGACGCGCAGGCTGGGGGATGGACGGCTTTGAACCTGGTGCACCTCGGAGGCCCCCAGCGCTGCACGGGCCCCCGCTTCGCGGGGAACCTCCCCTCACTGGCTGCCACGCCGCAGGCTCTGCTTGGCGTCGGACCCCGTTGTATCGGGGCTCCTGAGCGATTCGACAGAGCAGTGGTTGAGGTCTACGGGCCGTGCTAAAGACGTGACATCCAGAACATAAGCAAGGAACCCACGGGTTAAGCACCCCAAGCCCTCCGCCGCTTGCGGGGAGGGCAGTGCGCGCCGCAAGGCGTGCGCGGGTGGGGTCGGCCGCGGGCCTCGCCAAAGACGTCACCTCCCCTCCTATCTCGGCGCCTACGGGCAGTGACGCGAGCGTGGCTCCATCTGCGGAGGCGGGTGGTTTCCAGCGGGGCTGGCCAACGCCGACGCTCTCCGCTAGCCTCAGACCCGAGATGAACTGAACCAGCACGGCGGAAACCCATGCGTCACCCAACCCTCCACCTCCTCCTCGCCCTCGCGCTCCTGGGCTGCGCCGACAACTCCGGCGGCGGGTCGCGCGTAGACGACGCGGAGGGCGACGTGGGCGGATCGGTCGCCGATGGCGGCGACGCGGACGCCGCCGACTCGGGCGCGACCCCCGACACCGCCTCACCCGACACCGCCTCACCCGACATCCCCCCGGACACCGCGCCGATGGTCGAGTGCGTCACCGACGACGACTGCGACGACGGGGAGGTCTGCGACGACGACGGGGCCTGCGCGCCCGACGCCTCCACCTGCGCGGACGACGCCCTGGAGCCCAACGACGACCGCGACGGCGCCGCGCCCCTCCCCGAAGGGAGCGCCGAGGGGTTGGCGCTGTGCGACAACAACGAGGACTGGTTTCTGCTCGTCGCCGAGGAGGGGCAGGAGATCGTCGTCGAGGCCGCCTTTGACACCGGCCGGGGCGACCTCGACCTCACGCTGTACGGCGCGGCGCAGGAGCCGCTCGCCCGCTCGGCGGACGGCGCGTCGCCCGAGCGCCTGACCGCCGCCGTCGCGACCTCCGGGGAGCACTGGCTGCGGGTCACCTGGGAGCGGAGCGCGGGCAGGCTCGCCTACGACCTGAGCCTGAGCCTCGGCGTGGCGGAGCCGCTGTGCGCCGCCGACCCCTACGAGCCCAACCAGCGCGCCGACGCCGCCCCGACGCTCCCGCCGGGCGCCTACGACGGCCTGACGCTGTGCGGTGAGGAGGACCCGGACTTCTTCGGGGTCGAGATGGAGGCGGGAGAGACGTTGACCGCCCGCGTCGCCTTCTCACACGCCGACGGCGACCTCGAACTCCGCGTGCTCGCCCCGGACGGCGTCACGACCCTCGCCAGCTCGCTGTCGGCGGACGACTACGAGGAGGTCACCGCGACCGCGACCACCTCGGGGGTTCACCTGCTGAGGGTGTACGGCTACGAGGACACGCGCAACACCTACGACCTCACGCTGTCGGTCGCCACCGAGGGCGCCGCCTGCCACCTCGACCCCTACGAGCCCAACCAGAGCGTCGACGCCGCCCAGACCCTCTTCCCGACCATCTACGACGACCTGACGCTGTGCGGCGAGGACGATCCAGACTTCTTTGGGGTGGAGATGGAGGAGGGGGAGAAGCTGACCGCGCGCATCGACTTCTCGCACGACGTCAGCAACCTCGACCTCAGCCTCTACGCCCCGAACGGGCGCACGCTCCTGGAGCGCTCGGTGTCCAACGACGACTTCGAGCTGATCGAGCACATCGCGACCTCCACGGGGATCTACGTCCTGAACGTCTTCGGCTACGTGAGCCTGGCCAACGACTACACCCTCTCGCTCAACGTCACCGACGGCGTGCAGCCACCCGAGGGGTGCGACGACCCCTACGAGCCCAACGACCGCTTCATTGAGGCCGCCTTCATCCAACCCAGGACGCTCACCGAGGTGTCCCTCTGCGCCGAGTCCGATCCAGACGACTTCTTCTCCTTTGAGGCGATCGACGGGCAGGCAATCACCGTCGAGGTCCAGTATGACGCGCTGGCCAGCGGCGCCGACATCGACCTGTGGCTCTATGAGATGGGCGGCAACCGCGCCCCCAACGTGTCGCGCGACGAGCGCCCCGGCTACGAGCGCCTCACCACGATCACCGCCCTCTCGGGGAGCTACACCGTCCGCGCCTTCACCGACGACGTCGATGGCGACCCCATCCCCTACAGCATGACGATCCGCGTCTCGGACTGAGCGTCACAGCACCCCTCGCCCGCGAAGGCGCGCCAACGCCGCCGTGAGCGCGTCGGGCGCGTCGGGCTCCGTCGAGAGGGTCACGACCTCCACCCCCGGCGCCGCCGTCGACTCCTGCCAGCGCGCGGCCGCGCGCTGGTACACGCGCCAGTCCGCGTCCGACGCGTCGTGGTCGCGCGCCGCGAGGCGCGCCCGGGTCGTCTCGGGGGTCGCGCGGCACACGAACAGCACCACCGGCACACACAGCGCGGTGGCCATCGCGATGAAGGGGGCGCGCCTGTGCTCACGTCGAAAGCCCGCGTCCACCAGGACCCGCCTCCCCTCCAACAGCGCCTCCCGCGCCTGCTCGCGCATCGCGTCGTAGGTCGCCTCGGAGCGCTGCGGCGCGTAGATCCCCTCGCCCCACGCCTCCGAGGCGTCCTCCAGCGGATCCAGCCCAGCCAGGCGCTTGCGGATCTCATCCGAGCGCAGCACCTCGAACCCCGCCGCGCTCGCCAACGCCCGCGAGAGCGTCGACTTGCCCGCCGCCGGGGGCCCCGCCGTCAGCACGAGGCAGGGGCGCCGCGCCGGAGGCGCCAGGAGCGACCAGGCGAGCAACCAGCGGGACCGGGCGCGCTCGCGCGCCCGCAGGCGGTCCGCCTCCGGCACCTCGGGCTCGCTGGCCCGGATGCCATCGACCTTCGCCCGCACGAGGGCCCGATACGACAGGTACAGCGTCCAGAGCGCCTCCCCCTCCGGGTCGCCCATCGCCTCAAACCAGGCGCTCGCCAACGCCTCAGCCAGCCCCTCGTGGTGGCGCGCCATCAGCTCCATCCCGAGGAAGGCGAGGTCGGCCACCGGGTCGGCGTGGCGAAAGCGGGCGTTGAACTCGACGCAGTCGATGATCACGATGTCGCCGGGCGGCTCCCGCTCGGGGAAGAGGTAGACGTGCTCAAGCCGCAGGTCGCCGTGCGTGTCCCGAGGCGCGCCCGCCGCCGCGCGCGCCTCGATCAGCGGCCGCCGCGCGCGCAGCTCCCGCTCACCGTGGGCCTCCACCTCCGCGAACAGCGCCTCGCTCACCAGGTCACCCACGGAGGCGCGCGTCTGCTCGAAGTTCTCCCGGTAGTTGCCCGCCACCGTCTCCCAGGAGCCGCCGCGGGCGATCGCCGCGCTCTGCGCCGCCGCCTCGTGGAACGCCGCCAGCCGCCGCGCCAGCGCCTCCACGTCGCCGACGCTCACCTGCCCCTGCTCCAGCCGGTGCTCCAGGGTCGCCTCCCACGGCACCCGACGCATCCACACCACGTGATCCACCACCTCGCCGGACCCACCCACGGCCACTCGCCCCTCCGCGTCGCGCGTCACGGGCAGGACGCCGCGGTAGACCTCCGGGGCGAGCCGTCGGTTCAAGCGCACCTCCTCGTGGCAGAGGTGCGCGCGCTTCTCCAGGGTGGAGCAGTCCACGAAGCCGAGGTCCAACGGCTTCTTCAGCTTGTAGACCTGATCACCGACCAGGAAGACCACCGAGATGTGTGTCTGGATGACCTCGACGCGCGCCGCGCGGGGCGGCGGGAAGGCCTCGGGGTGGCGCAGCGCGTCCATCAACGTGTTCAACCGCATGGCGAAGGCTCCTCTCGCAGACCATGACGGCCCCGATGGTGAACCCATCGCCCGAACGGATCAAGGGCGGCCCGAAGCCTCCGCCCCCTCCGTCACCCCGCCAGCGCCCGCCGCCCCGCGTCGTCGCGGCGCTGCCCGACGGGAGGGGCCTCGTTCACCCACGCCGGGACGTCCGGCGCGATCATCGCGAAGAAGCGCGCCACGGGCATGTCGAACGGGCTGTAGCCCTCGCGCGGGGGCAGCTCAAACCGCTCGCCCCGCTCCTTGAACCCGCGGATGTCCGCCACCTTGAACGTCTTCCACCCCTCCGCCTCGCCGGAGGCGCTGTAACCCGAGCGCTGATACGCCCGCATCATCCGCTGCCCCCGCGGGGTCTCCCAGTAGCAGTAGGGCTCAACGATCCGCAGTCGACCGTCTCGGTAGCGCAGGAACATCACCTGCTGGTCCAGGATCGCCTCTTGAATCTGATCGTGCATCATTTTTGCCTCCTCGGGTCGTGACAGCAGCACCCCGACCCACGCTCAACACGATAACAGATCAAATGTTCAGATACAAGATCAAACGTTCAGTGCCCCAATAAAAAACCCCAGGCCCACCTCCGTCGCGAAGGTGGGCCTGGGGTTTCGTCCTTCAGGCGCGCGCGTTGAGCGCCTCGAGCCGCCTACCAGGCGACCTCATACACCGCGTCGCCCTTGGCCGGGACCTCGAAGGTGTGGTTGTCGCCGTCCTGCCAGACCGGATCCGCGCCGTCCATCGTCTTGACGAACTTGAACTCCAGCCGGGTGCCCCGAGGCGCCTTCATGCTCCCCACCCAGACGTCGTCGTCGTTCAGCTTGCACTCGAGCGCCTTGTCCAGCTTCCAGTCGCCCATCTCCTTGGCGTTGCCGCAGAGGAAGACCTTCTGCTTGTCCTCGGTCTCGGTCAGGATCATGAACTTGACCTCGACCGGCTCGTCGTCCTTGGCGTCCTTCTTGTCGCCTTTGGCGTCCTTCTTGTCGTCTTTGGCGTCCTTCTTGTCGTCCTTCGCGTCCTTCTTGTCGTCCTTCGCGTCTTTCTTCTTGGCTTCAGCCTCGGCCTTCTTCTCAGCCTCAGCTTTGGCCTTCGCCTCGTCCTCAGCCTTCTTCTTGGCTTCCGCCTCCGCCTTCTTCTTGGCCTCGGCTTTGGCCTTGGCTTCCGCCTCAGCCTTGGCCTTCGCCTCTTCTTCAGCCTTCTTCTTGGCCTCAGCCTCGGCTTTGGCCTTCGCCTCGGCCTCGGCCTTCTTCTTCGCCTCGGCCTCCGCCTTCTTCTTGGCTTCAGCTTCGGCCTTCTTCTTGGCCTCTTCCTCGGCCTTGGCCTTCGCTTCGGCCTCGGCCTTCTTCTTCGCCTCGGCGGCGGCCTTCTTCTTGGCTTCGGCCTCGGCCTCCTTCTTGGCCTCAGCCTCGGCCTTCTTCTTGGCCTCATCCTCGGCCCTGGCCTGCTTCTTCGCCTCCTTGTCCGCCTTCCGCGCCTGGGAGGCGGCCACGGCAGACTCGACCCCGGCGAAGGCTTGAAGCTCCTCGATCAGCTCCTTCGTCTGGCTCTTTTGAGTCAGGAAGTCGCAGATCTGGATGATGTCGTCGGGCGAGTAGTTGTCCTTGTCTCCAAGCCCGGCGGCGGCGAGCGCCTGGTCACGGACGGCGCGAGCCGAGTAGTAGTCGAAGCGGGTTTCTAGCGCGGCGAGCAGTTGAGCTTTCTCAATCCCCATTGTCCTTCACCTCCAGACGATGTCATAAGGCCGGCTCCATGGCGGTGTGCCCGTTGCTCGTCGTGTTCATGGCCTCGCGGAGGTGACAGGCGCGGCGGCGGCGCCGATGCGGAGATCAACCAGGCTCGCTCAGGCCCCGGGGATGGATCCGGGGGGGCTCCAACACGGCTCCGCGCGGGAGCCGTCGCCTTCGTGATGTCCGGCCTGTCTGCGGCGAGGTGGTGATGCGGCAACCCCCTCACCTGCTCAGCAGGGTCGTGACACGCGTCAAGACACCGACTATGGGTGGCACGCTCTGTTAACCCATTTGGGGCGCTCCTGTCCAGAGTTGACCACCTCTGCTTTGCACTCCAGGCGAAACCCAGCGCAGCAGGTCGCGCAGCCAACGACGACGGGAGCGGGGCTCAGTCCATCAACCGCCGCTCACCCCAGGGGGCCTGCTCCCCGGCGAGTATCGCCTTGAAGTGCTGGCGCCCGACCGCCGCGTCGCCCTGCTGGAGGCAGTGGGCGTAGGCGCGCGCCTCCAGCTCCTGACGGCGCGGCCGCGGCTGCCCGACGCTGCCCAGGAGCGCCGCCTTGAACGCCGCGATCGAGGTCGGGCTCCGGCGCGCGACCCCCCGCGACAGCTCACGCGCCCGCTCCAGACCGGCATCGACGTCCGGCGTCACCTCCTGCACCAGCCCGATCCGCAGCGCCTCCGCCGCGTCGAGGCGCTCGCCGGTCATGCCCATCCGCATCGCCTGAGGCACCCCGATCAGGGTCCACAGCTCCGTGGTCCCGCCCGCGCCGGGGACGATCCCCAGCCCGGTCTCGGGCAGCGCGAACGACGCCGTCGGGGTCGCCAGCCGGTAATCGGCCGTGATCAAGAACTCCGTCCCCCACCCCAGCGCGACGCCGTGCACCAGCGTGACGTGGAACAGCGGCAGCGCGCGCACCCGCCCCAGCACCTCGCGCTGGTAGCCGACGTGCTCCTCCACCCGCGCCTCGCTCCAACCCCGGCGCTCCAACACGTCCGCGCCCGCCACGAAGATCGGCGTCCCGCGCCGCGACACCTTCCGCGACCACGTCACCAGCGCCCTCGCCGAGCGCTCCACCAGCTCCTCGCACAGCGCCTCCAGCGCCTCCAGCTGGGCCGTCCCCATCTCGTTGGCCTTGCCATGGCTGAACTCCACGACCGCCACCGGCCCCTCCCACGTCACCTCAAACATCCTCTGCCCTCCTAACGCGCGCGTTGAACGTCTCTCACCGACACACCGGCTGGTATGACACGGCGCCCCCGAAAGATCCACCGACGCGCGCCACCCACCTCGTCGCGAGCGACGGCCGAGCCGTCATCGCCCAAAAAAGTCACCATGCGGTGACTTTTTCCATTGACGCCTCCCCAGGCCCGACCTAGATTGCCAGATGTCACCATGCGGTGACGTTTCACAACGACCCTTCGACACGGGTTCACCTCAGAGGAGCACGCCCATGACCTCCACACCCCCTCCCGGACACCCGATCCTCCAGGCGCTCTCACGGCGCTCCTTCCTCAAGGGGCTCGGCGGCGGCGCGACGCTCCTGTGGACAGCCGCCTCCACGGGCTGCGGCTACTTTCCCGCGGAGGAGGGCGAGGCGTACGCGCCGTGGAACTTCCCCGGGGGTGAGGAGCGGCCGGAGTACATCGCGGTCGGCGCGGCGATCCTGGCGGCCAACCCGCACAACACGCAGCCGTGGCTGTTTCGGATCACCCCGGAGCGGATCGATCTCTACGCGGACATGAGCAAGAGCCTCGGGGCGATGGATGGGCTCCACCGGGAGATGACCATCGGCCTCGGCTGCGCCCTGGAGAACCTGGTGTGGGCCGCGGCCGCCGCCGGGCGCCGCGCCGAGGTGACCCTGACCCCGGACGACGCCGACCCGACCTGGGTCGCCTCCGTGGCCTTGACCCCGGCGACCCCCGAGCCGTCGGCGCTCTACGAGGCGATCCCGAGGCGCCACACCAACCGCGGCCGGTACATGAACGCGGCCCCACCGGCGGAGCTGGAGGGGGCGCTGCGCGAGCGCGTCTTCGAGCCGGAGGTCCACCTGACCTTCCTGGTGGAGGACGCCGAGCGCGCCGCGTTCCGCAGCGGCACCATCGACGCGACGAAGGCGATCATCCACGACCGCGAGATGAACCACGACAGCCACGTCTGGTACCGCCACACGAAGGAGGAGCTGGATCGCAACCGCGACGGCCTCACCCTCGACGCCACCGGGGCGGGCGCCACCCTCCGCGCCCTCGGCAAGGTCGTCGGGCGGCCGACCGCCGACGAGGCTGGCCAGCACTGGCTCGACGCGACGCGCGACGCCCACACGACCGGCTCCGCCTTCTGCCTCCTCTCCACCCCCGACCGCGACAGCCGCCGCGAGCAGCTCCTCTGCGGGCGCGCCTACCAGCGGCTTCACCTCTGGGCGACCACCGTCGGGCTCGCCATGCACCCGCTCAACCAGATGGCCGAGCGGCAGGACCGCGAACAGCTCCTGGGGCTCGAGCCCCGCTTCACCAACCTCCTCCACGGGCTGATCGGCAGCGATCAGATGGGCGCGCAGATGCTCTTTCGCGTCGGCTACCCCTGGGACGACGCGCTGACCAGCCCCCGCAGGCCGATCGACTGGGTGACCCGATGACGACACACGCCACGCTCTTGACGACCCTCGCGCTGCTCGCACTCGCCCTCCCGGCGCGGGCCGACGAGGCGATCACCACCTCCGCCGCGGCCAACTCGCCGCGCTTCGTCCCGACGCTGTCGCTGGAGACCGGCCAGCACGCCGAGGAGCTGCGCCTCGACCTCGGCGAGCGCACCGAGCGCGAGCAGCGCGCGCTGTGGAGCTCCCGGCTGGCGCTCGGCCTCGGCTACCCGATCCCGATCGACGGGCTGGGCTTCGGCCAGCTCCGCGGCCAGAGCAGCGTCGGGGTCGGCCTCGTGTACGAGCTGGGGCACTGGCCCGTGCACCTGCGCCAGGAGCTGCTCCTGGAGATCCCCCTCACCTCCTGGCTCGCCGCCGTCGGCGGCCTGGGGACCGGCGTCCAGCTCAACACCTCCGCGTGGGCGCGCAGCTACTGGGAGGTCACCGCCCCGATCGGGCTGCGCGCCGGGCCGGTCGAGGTGCTCTACCTGCCCGCCGCCCTGATCGGGCTCGGCGCCGAGACCGAGGAGGTCTTCGGCGGCGAGCGGCGCCACGGGGTCGCCAACGGCCTCGCCCCGCTGAACGTCGTCGCGCGGGTTCGCTTCGAGCGCCTGGGGTGGTAGGTTGAGCGCGACACCCCACCCTCACCCGGAGGACGGACCCATCGCCAAGACACCCCGCCGCAGCAAGCGCCGCATCGCCACCGAGGAGAAGCTCATCCAGGCCGTCGGGGCGCTGCTCCGAGAGGGCGGCGTGGACGCCCTCGGCGTCAACGCCGTCGACCGCGAGGCGGGCGTGGACAAGGTGCTGATCTACCGCTACTTCGACGGCCTGGAGGGGCTCCTCACCCGCTACAGCGAGAGCGTCGACTTCTGGCCCTCCATCGACGAGATCCTCGGCCCCGACCGCGAGGTCCTCGCCGACCCCGACCCCCAGCGCGTCGCCGGGCGGATCATGGCCAACTACGCCCGCGCCATCCGCAGCCGCCCGGTCACCGTCCAGCTGCTCGCCTGGGAGTGCAACGAGCGCAACGCCTTGACGATCGCCGTCGAGGACGTTCGGGAGCGGTGGGCCACCCAGCTCAACGAGGAGATGCTCCGCGCTGGCCTCCCCCTCACCCCCCAGTTCGGCGTCCTCGCCGCCCTGTTCACCAGCGCGATCCACTACCTCGCCATCCGCAGCCGCAGCATCCAACGCTTCGGCGGGGTCGACGTCGGCTCCGACGCCGGGTGGGACGCCATGATCGAGACCATGGAGCGGGCCTTCGGCGCGTTCTACCCCCCAGACACCCCCTCAAGCCCCTCCTGAGCGCGTTTTTTACACCTCGCCGCGCCACCGCTGGATCCAGCCCGGGTCGGGATCGAACCCCGCGCGGTCCAATCCCCGCGCTTCACCACTGCTCATGATCGTTCCTGCTCCAACCGAACAGGATCATAGAACTACGCGCACCATGATGAGAGCAACCAGGGTGTGCCTTCCACGATCGCGCCTCTCGCGGTCGCACAGGAGACGTGACCTATGATGACAACGACGACGGAGCACGCTCAAAACCCCCTCAACCTGGATATGAGGCTGGTGAATCAGATCGTCGAGGGGTGCCACGAAGGGCTCAGCATGGCCGAGATCCGCCCCCCCGCGATCGGGGCGTCTCGCCTGGTCAACATGTCCAGGCCCTACGCCGTGATCGTCGGGCTCGTCGGGGACGACAGCGGCAGCATGACGATCGGGCTGTCCAGCGCCGCGGCGCTGTTCATGGTCAACAGCCTCATGGGCACCGAGAGCACCCAGATCGAGGACGAGGAGCTGGACGCCCTGATGGAGATCGGCAACATCACCGCGGGCTGCATCCGCAACAAGCTCGTGGAGATGGGCTACCACATCAGCAACATCTCGCTCCCCTCCCTCGTCCTCGGCATCAACCACCACGTCCACCAGTCCAAGGGGGTCAAGACCTGCTCGGTCGAGTTCGAGCTGGAGGAGCTGCCCCTCCACCTCTACCGCGAGCGGTTCTTCTCCGTCAGCGTCTCCATCCGCCGCTGAGATCAACAGAAAAAGAATGTTCGATCTGTAAGCTCCTCCCCCATCCCACGTTGAGGGCGGTGTGGTGGCTGTCCACCGAGCGCCTCGCGCGACGAGGCGCTCGCCCAAGCCCACCATGTCGGTCAAATAGGCGCGGTATATGTCTTTACATCGCGCTGACGCTGTGATAATTCGCAGGGCCGATTCCATCGCGTCGTTCGCTCAGCCTCGTCCACAAGGGCCTGCGCAAGGAGCGGATGACACGGCGGCACCTTGTGTGCTAGTGTCCGTCTCCCATTGCGGTGGACACTGGGCGTCCTTCGCATGCGTACATGATGAATCATGACCTTGCGTCACAACACAGCGTTCAACCACCCGACCTTCCACAGGCACAAACCCACAGGGGAGTTTGGCCGACACACGACAACGGAAGGGATCGGGGATTTAGCCAACGCCTCATGCTAGGAGGAACTTCGAAAATGCAACGGACTCTCTACCTGCTCCTGCTCGTCTCCATGCTCTCTCTGGCCAGCACCAGCCTCATCGCCTGCGGCGGTGGCGGCGGTATGGGTGGCCTCGCGAACATGGTCCCCGGTGCCCCGAAGACCACCGAGGTCGAGCTGACGATGGACACCATGTGCCCCAAGTGCTCCAAGGAGAGCCACGCGGCCATCAACCCCTTCGACCAGCCCGTCAAGTACACCAAGGTCTCCATCGAGAAGGTTGACGCCTTCGTCGAGGCGGCCAACAAGACCTACGGCTCGGTCATGGTCGCCGAGAAGCTCCTCACCGTCGCTGGCGACGCCGCCGACGGCTCGGCCCCCGCGGGCTTCCAGTCCGCCCAGGAGGTCCGCAGCCTCGCCACCGGCATGATGGAGGCCGCCACCAAGGACATCCCCACCCTGATCTCCTCCGGGCAGGATCTGGTCACCAACCTCCCCGGCGAGCTGCAGTCTGACCCGACCAAGGCCCTCGTCCTCGACAAGGCCCTCACCGAGGTCAAGACCTCCATCGAGCGCCTCAACGAGGCCCAGGCCAAGCTCACCGGCCTCGGCGACGGCGCCGCGGATGAGGAAGGTGGCGAGTAAGCCACACACCTGACGTCCAGGGGTCCCGGCTTCACCGCCCGAACCCCCGGAACACACTGCCCCGCTCCGCCTTCGGGCGGAGCCGGTCAGGAGAGCCCGTCAACCCATGTGGTTGACGGGCTCTCCTGATCGCGCCCCTCCTCTCCCTGTACCGCGTTCTGTCTCGCCTCACGTCCCGAGCCGCGCTCACCCCGAGACACCCGCCGAGACGCCCTCGCCAGGCCCCAGACGCGTCAAGGCCCGTGACGGTCATGTCCGCCACGGGCCTCGAACCGTGGAACCCGGGGAGGGCCGCGCGTCGCGACCCGAACAGCGACCCCTCAGTCCTCCTCAGGCTCCTCCACGCGGAAGCTCTTGGCCACCTGGATCGGGCGCCCCTTGAAGGTCGGGAACTGCCACAGCGCGGCGTGGGCCTTCATGCACCGCCCGAACTCGGACCAGCGCACCTGGCGAGGCACGATCACCTTGGAGACCTGCCCGCTGGGGTTGACGGTGACCTCCACCCTCACGGAGTCAAGCGGGAACGAGCCGCGCTCCTTGCGGTGACGCACCAGGCACTTCTCCGCCGAGCGGGTGATCCCCCGGAACCCCAGCGACAGCTCGGCGCGGCTGAGCGGCTGCGCGGCGGCCTGCCTGGCGGCGTAGTTCGACACGCGGAGGTTGGGCTCGGCGCTCACCGCGGAGGTCATCGCCATCATCGCCACCATCGTCGCCACCGTCACCGTCGTCAACCTGCTCATGTCCCAACCTCTGCTGCGTGGAGTTACAAGGGCGAGACATCAGCTCGCCGACGCTCCAACACCAATGCAGAGGCCATGCCAGGTTACCGAGGCCGATCTCCTGCGGTCGCGCGGCGCGTCGGGCGAACAAAACGCTGTCATTTCGTACGGACGCGCGCGGTTTCACACAGCGAACCCCGTGGGGTTCGCTACGCCGTGACGAAGCCGCGCGTGTTGCAGGCGATGTCGGCGACCGCCTCCAGGTCGTAGAGGCGGCACGCCTCCATGAGGACGCGGCACTCGAACCACATGTCGCCGTCCACCAGCGGCATGAACAGGTCGTGGATGTTGTCCACCCCCAGCGCGACGTCCACGTCGCGCTCCAGCAGCCGCGCCACCGGCGCGATGGAGTTGTGGAGCAGCGGCGAGGGGCGGTCGAGCTGCTTCATGGAGAGGGCGGCGGAGGGGCAGACGATGATCTGCATGCCCGCGTCCTTGACCAGCTCGATGATCCGGTTCTGCTCGATCGGGTGCTTGGCCCCGAGGGAGATCGCGTGGACCCCGCGGACGCGCCCCTGGAGGCCGTGCTCGATCGTCTTGAGCGCCAGCAGCTCGGTCTCCCGCTCGTCGGGGTTGTTCTCCTGGTCGATGTGCACGTCCACCGGCTTGTTCAGCTCCCGCGCCAGCGACATGATGAAGTCCAGGTGCGCCTCAGGGCGCGGGCGATCACGCGACGGGAGCCCGCCGACGATGTCGGCCAGCGCGCACGCCTCGACGAACACCTCGCGGGTCGCCGGATCGAGGACCCCCTCCAACGGCTGGACGGCGAACTCCAGGTGGATCTGCTCCTTGTAGCGCTCGCGCACCTCCAGGGCGGCCTGGATCGGCTTGAGCCCGACGAGGCTGTCGGCGTCGATGAAGCTGCGGCAGTGGGTCACCCCCTGGGCGAGCATCACCTCCACGCCGCGGCTGATCCGCTCGACGAGGTCGTCGTGCGAGTAGTTCTCCTTGAGGTAGCGGTAGAGGGTCCACTTCTTCTGCATGTCCACCTGGCCCAGGCGCAGGTTCTCCATGTTGATCAGGTACGCCTTGTCGAAGTGGGCGTGGTGGTTGGCGAAGCCGCCGCGCTGCTCGACCAGGCGCATGAACTCTCGCCGCATGTCCCAGGGCGCGCCGCGCTCCTGCGCCCCCCGCGCCTTGCGATCCAACATCTCAGCCACGGTCATGATCGCCACGTCGACGTCCGTCACCAGCGGGATCTGGTTGGTGATGCACAGCGACCGGATCAGGTTCGAGTCGCTCCGCTCGTCGTAATCGTGGTTGCCGGTGAGGATGTTGACCACGAGGTCGAACTTGTCCTCGCGGAGCATGGAGCGGATGTTCGGCTCGCGCCCGTCGGCGATCTTGTGCAACGTCGTGTTCGCGATCCCCCGCTCGCTCAAGAAGGCGCTCGTCCCCGGCGTGGCGAACAGGCGTATGGAGCGATCGTCGGCCAACCGCTGGATCGTCGGCAGCATCCGCTCCTTGTCCTGAGGCCGCCCGGTCGTAACCAGGACGTTCTTGGTCGAGCTGCGCCCAAGCATCTTCAAGTTGAGCGCGAGCATCTCGATGGTCTTGTCCTGCATGGGTCCTCCCCTGGTGGTCGTGGTGATGGTGGTGGTGATGGTTGGGTGGCGTGACGCGCCGCTCCCAGGCGTGCGCCCGCGCGAGTATAGGCCCCGACCCGACCCGGGATCCAGCCCCAACCTGGAGCTTGTCATCCCGCCCGGGAACAGCGATGCTGAACCCACGCAGCGCCGCGGACGCACCATGAGGACCCCGGAGATGACCCAGACACCAGGAGACGCCGACGCGCCCCACCACCAGGGCGACCGCGAGGCCCACCAGCGCCGCCAGATCGCCGCGATCTCGGCTCGCCTCAACCTCACCGATCAGGGGCTGGCCGAGCTGCTGATCGACCTCGGCCTCGACGGGCGCACCTGCGAGGCGCTCCCCTTCCTCCCGCTCGTGTACGTGGCCTGGGCCGACGGCGACGTCTCGGCGGACGAGCGGGCGCAGCTCCTCCGCGCCGCCGAGGCGCAGGGGCTCGACCCCGACGGCGACGCACGCGCCTTCCTCGACGACCTCCTGGCGCGCCGCCCCGCCGACTACTTCCTCACGCTCAGCGTCCAGGCGCTTCGCCGCATCTACGAGCTGCTCCCTGCCAACGAGGCGACCCGCGCCAAGGAGGACCTCGTCGCGCTCGCCCTGGAGAACGCCCGCGCCTCGGGCGGCTTCCTGGGGCTGCTCGGCGACCCGGTCTGCGCCGACGAACACCGCACCATCACCGAGATCATCGCCGCGCTCGGCCTCAACACCCCCCCCCGCTGACCATGGATCGCGACTTCCGAGACGAGCTGGCGGCGCTGCGCGCGCTGTGCCACGACACCCCATCACGGGCCGCCTGGCTGGAGATCTGTCGCCTGGTGCAGCGGCTCGGCGACCTCGGCGAGCACTACGCCCGCGCCCACTGCGCGAGCTGGCCGCCGCCCTGGGATCAACCCATCGCCACCACCGCGCTGTACCGCATGGTCACCGGCCCACCCACCCCCCGCGTCTGGGCCGAGGTCGCCACCACGGCCCATTACATCGGGCCGCGCGTCGTCACCTTCGCCACGTCCTTCATCAACTGGCCGCCGCCCTGGGACACCCTGGAGGGTCGCCACACCAAGCTCGCCTACGCCGATCTCTCCGACGCCGCGCTCCAGCGCGCCCCGCTGCGCGGCGCCAACCTCCAGAAGACCAACCTCTCTCGCGCCGACCTCCAACACGCCATGCTGACGGACGCGCTCCTCGAAGGCGCCGAGCTGGAGCGCGCCACCCTCGATCGCTGCGATCTCGACCGCGCCGACCTCCGCTGGGCCAACCTCGCCCACGCCTCGCTCCGCTCCGCCTCACTCCGCGCCGCGCAGCTCGAAGGCGCCAACCTCTCCCACGCACAGCTCTCCAGCGCCGACCTCTCCGGCGCTCGCCTCGTCTCGACCAACCTCTCCGGCGCCGACCTCTCCGACACCCTGCTCACCGACGCCCACATCGCCCGCGCCGACCTCTCCCACGCACAACTCTCCGGCACACAGCTCGCAGGCGCCCTCCTCTCCCAACCCAACCTCCACCGCGCCAACCTCTCTCACGCCAACCTCGCCAAAATGAACCTCGAAGAGGTGCACCTGGACCGCGTCCGCCTCGACCACGCCGACCTCCGCGGCGCTCTCCTCGCGGGCCGCGCGCCGCTCACCGCCGACCTGCGCGGCGCCGACCTCTCCGGCGCCGACCTCTCCGGTCGCGATCTCCGCCAGGCCACCCTCACCGACGCCACCCTCACTGGCGCCCACCTCCGCCGCGCCCGCCTCAGCCAACGCCCCCTCCCGGGCGCCCGGCTCGATGACGCCGACCTCGCCTGGGCCGACCTCGAAGGGTGCGCGCTGACCTCCGCGCGCCTGCTGCGCGCTCAACTCATCGGCGCCAACCTCCAAGGCGCCGATCTCCAGGGCGCCGACCTCCGCCGCGCCCGCCTCATCGGCGCCGACCTGCAACGCGCGCGCCTCGACCGCGCCGACCTGCGCGGCGCCAACCTCCGAGGCGCCGACCTCCGCCGCGCCAGCGCCTCCGAAGCCCGCCTCACCGACGCCATCTACGACGGCTCCACCCGGTGGCCAGACGGCTTCGACCCAGACGCGGCGGGCGCCCACGCCATCACCCCCGGCGTCGCCCTCTCCCACGGGAGCCTCCAGGGCGCCGACCTCCACGCCGCCGCCCTCCAGGGCGCCGATCTTCAAGGCGCCGACCTCCAGGGCGCCCTCCTCCGCCACGCCGACCTCTCCGGCGCCTCGCTGCGCCTCGCCAACCTCGTCGAGGCCAACCTCGACCGCGCCAACCTCGCCGAGGCCGACCTCTCACACGCCGACCTCCCCACCGCCCACCTCGCCCACGCCACCCTCCGCGCCGCCTGCGCGCGCCAGGCCAACCTCCACGGCGCGTCGTTGACCCACGCCGACCTCTCCCGCGCCGACCTCTCCGAGGCCGACCTGTCGAGCGCCGATCTCCAGGGCGCCGACCTCACCGAGGCCGACCTCCAGCGCGCGCTGCTGAACCAGGCCAACGCCTCCCGCGCCAACCTCCAGGGCGCACAGCTCGCAGGCGCCAGCCTCCGCGCCGCCCTCCTCCACCAGGCGCGGGGCCGCGGCGCCAACCTCTCCCACGCCGACCTGCGCGGCGCCGAGCTGCACCACGCCGACCTGCGCAAGGCGCTCCTGAGCCACGCCGACCTGCGCGGCGCCCTCCTCCACTGGACCCGCCTTGAGCGCGCCGACCTCACCGGCGCCGACCTGCGCGGCGCCGACCTCCACGGCGCCC
>PBBL01000081.1 GCA_002716585.1 Myxococcales bacterium
CGAGGCTTGGCAACGGCGACCACCGGGCGAGGCTTCGCGGCGACGCGCGCCGATACGGCGGGCTTCGCGGGGGCGGTTTGATGTGCGGTTGCGGTGGTCATGGTTCGTCTTCTTCGTCCTGGGGTCATGTTGTTGAGGTGCGCTCTGCACCGACGCTTTTCTCTAATGCAGACGCCGTGCCAACTTGCTCTCCGCCCGATTTCTCGGGCCGGAGGGTGCAGAGAAGCGCTGTGGAGGGCAAAGACACGATACAGGAAGATAAAACAGGATAAACCTGTCTAAGCGGCTTCCCGTTGGGCTCGGTGGAGGGCGCGGGAGAGATCCTTCAAGGCGCGGTTGAGCAGCTTCTCCTCCTCGCCGCTGAGCTGCTGCCCGCCAAAGCGAACGTCCATGTAGCGACGGATGATCTGCTCGGCGGTGTCCTGCTCGGGGAGCGAGGACGCCCTCAACAGCGCCAGCACCTGCTCGGGGCCGTCGCTCGGCTCCACCGGCACGCCGTGCGTGATCAGCAGATCGCGCAGCGTGCTGTAGAGCTTGACGATCCCCTGAAGCCGAAGCTGACGCCTGCTGCTGTCCGGTCGGATGCGGCGGATCACCGCTCCGCCGAGCATCAGCGCGGGCAGCGCCACCGAGTAGATCTGGGCCGGGCTGCTCGCCATCGGCTTCCAGAACAACGCCACGACCCCGTAGCAGGTCCCCATCACCGTCACCACCACGATCGCGTCGTACTTGTCCAGCGGGCGCGGCTCGCGCAGGCGGACGGCGATCCCGCCGAGGATCGACAGCAGCAGCACCATGAACACCGGCACCAGGTTGCGACGCGCCGCGATCAGCAGATCCACCGCGCGGTAGGACAGCTCCTCACTCTCCATCGACCGCTCCGAGGCGCCCAGCGACCGTCCGATCCCCTGGAGGAACTCCAGCTGGGTCTCCAGGTCGTACTCGATGACGTACTTGAACCACTTGAAGCGCAGCGAGTCGTAGAACTTCGCCAGCGGATCGTACCAGCTGCTCATGTTGCTGACGTTCGCCGCCGGAGGCGTCGGGTCAAAGCGCATCCAATACGGCACCGCGCGCTCCTCGCCGACCGGGATCCCGAACGGGACCTCGACCCACGAGTGGGCGTCGGCGTTGCGGACGGCGAGGTAGGCGTCGTACTCGTTCCACTGGCCTCCGTAGAAGCCGTTGACGTTGCGCGCCGGGATGCCGAGCGTGCGGAGCAGGATCACCATCGCCGTGGCGTAGTACTCGCAGTGGCCGCGCTTGAAGTCGAACAGGAACGCCGACAGCGGCTGCGCGTCGCCCGGATCGGGCAGATCGGTGGTGTACGTATAGTTGTTGCGCAGGTAGCTGGCGACGCTCGCGGCCCGATCGTAATCGGTCTTCGCGTCCTGGGTGATCTCCTCGGCCAGCTCCTTGATCCGCGGGTCGAGGTCGGGCGGCAGCTGGAGGTAGGCGTCCACGATGCGCGGGCGATCGCGTCCGTGCGTCGTGTTGCGCAGCAGGTTGAGCACCTCCTCGCGCCCCAGCTGCCGCAGATCCGCCGGGGCGGCGGGCGTCAGGTAGCTGCGGACGATGTAGAGGTAGCCGACCTTGTCCTTGCGGTGGAACCTCAGGTCGCTCATCGTGTTCATCGTGATGCCCCGAGCGCGCATCCAGGCGGGCGTGTTCTTGTCCTTCTGGGACAGCGACAGCGACAGCGCCTTGTCGAGCGTGAACATCACGTTCGACCCGATCGGCTCCAGGTAGATCTGCTGCTCCGTGGACGCCTCCGCGAGCGCCGGATCGGTCACGTGACGGATGTGGAAGGTCCAGTCGCTGTCAGGCTGGAGCAGCTCCTTCTGATCCAGCGTCTGCGACCAGCGCACGCCGTTGTACTCATCGAAGCTGATCCCGCGCCAGTACATCTGCTCGGCGGGCGGGCGCTCCCCTTCGGGGAACTGAACGCGCATCACGACGGTGTTGTCGCTCTTGATCGTGCCGTGGTTGCCCAGGTTGACCTCTTCGGAGAAGCCGCTCTGCTGCGGCCCCTGCCGCGTCTTCTTGGCGAAGAAGCCAAAGCCAAGCCTCGGGAACATGAAGAAGAACATCACCGCCGCCAGGAACGTCAGCAGCGCCATCGCCACCAGGACCGACAGGTACTGCCCCCCGAACAGCTGCTTGACGCGCCGCCCCCCCCGCTCGGTGTTCGCCTCGATCTCCATCCTCAGGTGGTGCACGGCGAACGTCACCACGCCCACCACGACGTAGAGCGCGAACAGGAGCCCGTAGGTGACGTCCTCGTTGAACGCCGTCGCCGCCGCGATCAACAGAAAGCTCAGCGCGAGCAGCTGCGCGTAATCCAGCAGCCGCGCCCGCTGAAAGAGCTTGGCCAGCGTCAGGTAGAGCACGAAGTGGACCCCAATCTCGACAAAGCCCAGCTCGGTCATGAACCCGGCGTAGACCGCGATCCCGATCACCACCACCGTGACGAAGGTCCAGAAGGTGTCGTAGCGCGCCGGATCAAAGCGCGGCGGCTCCCAGAACCAGCTCAACGCGCCAATCACGACGCTCGCGCCCACCACCCCGACTCCGAACGCCTTCCCCAGCCACAGCGCCAGGAAGGCCAGCCCGATCATCGTGTAGACGCCCATCTTGTGAAGCCTGGGCAGATCCGACCACAGCCCGGAGAGCCGTGATCCACCTCGACCTGTCGTGGAGTAGCTCGACATCGTCCCCTCCTCCTCAGGAATTCGCGCGCTCGGCGGCGGGCTTGGGGATCACCCCCTTGCACGGGACGGTCGCGATCACCTCACCCGCCTGAACGCCCACGATCGCGTCGCTGTGGCCCACGATGATGCACCGCTCCACCACGTCCACCTCGAAGTTCTTGGAAACCCGCGCCGCGTCCGCCTCAACCTCCGGGTCGCCGCGGAAGGTCACCAGCGCCAGCGTGTGCAGGATCCGGTCGAGCTGCCCAGGCCCGGTCCCCTGGCCCACGCGTCCATCCAGGGTGTTCAGCCCCACCGCGAACCCGCGCGCCAGCAGCGCCTGCGCCGCGCCCGCGCACGAGGCCACGGCGAACTCCAGCTCATCCCGATATCGGGCCAGCCCCTCGTCCGTGCCCGCCATGCTCGCCGGAGGCTCCCACACGTTGACAAAGCAGAGCGTCACCGCCCGGTTCTGCTCCTGCTCGTACTCGCGCACGACGAGCTGACCGCGCCGCGCCGTCAGCTTCCAGTGGACGTCGCGGGCGTCGTCCCCCGCTCGGTAGTCCCGGATCCCGTAGAAGTCGATCCCGCGACCCGGCTTGCTCTTGTTGACGTCGCCGTCGGGCAGGTTGGCCAGGCTCATCAGCCCGGGAGGCTCGATCGGGGTCGGGTAGACGACCACCGAGGTCGGCTCGTCGATGTCGCGGCTCTTGCGAAACAGGTCGAACGGGAAGCGCGTCGCGATCTCGTAACCCTCCACCTGCCACCGCCCCCGACGCGGGAACGCATAGCGGTACGCCGTCCGGGTGGTGTCCTTCGGGTCGAGCCGCATCAGGTAGACCGCCGGGCGGCTCTCCTTGTCCAGCCCCACGAGGCGATCCACCACCTGTATGGAGAAGCTCGGCACCCGCGGCTTGAGGTTCTCCACCACCACCTCCACCGGCGTCGGGTTGTTCGCGAAGATCCGGTTCGGGAACCGCCGCGCCACCCGCAGCTCCTTGATGACCGCCTCCGAGAGGATGCCGCTGATGACGATCAGCGTCAGCATCATCCCCAACAGGAGGTAGAGCAGGTTGTTGCCGGTGTTGATCGCGCCAAAGCCGATCAGCAGGGTCATCCCGGTGAAGTATTTGCCAATCTGGGTGAACTTCAGCCGCCGCGGCGGCTTGAGCCATCGGCGCACCTGGGCGCTCGTTTGCTGCTCCAGGTCGCCGCCCTCGCCCTTCTCGATCGGGATCGAGGTGTAGGTGGCGCCTTGGGTGGGTCCAGACGATGATGCCATGTGGGCCTCCGTGACGGGGCTCGTGTGGGACAGTGGGCGCCCTCGGGCTCACCGCCCGGGAGCGCCCGGCGCGCTCGCGACGCCGCGCGGGGAGCGGGAGGGCGCCGTCGTCAGAGCGGGATGGGGATGTTGGAGACCAGATCCTCGATCAACGCCTCCGCCTCCGCCCGCGAGCTGCCCAGGCTCCCGCCGGGGCCACGGAGGCTCACGCGGTGGGACAACACGGGCACAAAGAGCTGGGTGAAGTCGTCGGGGAGGCAGTAGGACCGCCCCCGCATCAGCGCATGCGCCCGCGCGGCCCGGACCATCGCCAGCGCGCCCCGGGTCGACACCCCGGTGCGCAGGTGCGCCGACGTGCGCGTCGCCGTGATCACCGACATGACGAAGTCGACCAACGACTCGTCGATCCGCACCTGATCGACCAGCTGCTGCAACGCGCTCAGCGTCGGCAGATCGATCACCTTGTCCAGGGAGTCCACCGGCTCCGAGCGGCGGCGGTTGAGCAGCAGCTCGCGCTCCACGTCCCGCGCCGGGTAGCCGATCGTCAACCGCATCAGGAAGCGGTCGAGCTGGCTCTCGGGCAGCGGGTAGGTCCCGTGGAACTCCAGCGGGTTCTGCGTCGCCATCACCATGAACGGCTTGGGCAGCTCCAGGGTCTTGTCGTCCAGCGACACGCGCCCCTCGGCCATCGCCTCCAGCAGGGCGCTCTGGGTCCGCGGCGTCGTCCGGTTGATCTCGTCCGCCAGGACCACGTTCGCGAACACCGGCCCCGGCTTGAAGCTGAACGTGCCCTTGGTCTGATCGTAGATCGACACCCCGAGGATGTCCGCGGGCAACAGGTCGCTGGTGAACTGGATCCGCTGAAACTCAGCGCCGATGCTCCTCGCCAGCGCCTGCGCCAGGGTCGTCTTGCCGACGCCTGGCACGTCCTCGAACAGGACGTGCCCTCCGGCCAGCAAGCAGGTGACCGCCAGCTCGACGACCTCCGTCTTGCCTCGGAAGACGGTCTCGGCGTGCTTGATCAGCGTGTTGATGACCTGCGCTGAGTTGTCCACCCCAACGCGCTCCTCTCGGGTCTCTGCTTGCAGCGCCAAGACGCTCCCCCTCAGTATGCTCTGGTCGAACATCAAAACCTTCCCACCCTCAGCTTACGGACCTGCGAGACACTTGGTCAAGACGGTCCCACGCAACATGTGCGCGTTACTTCATGGTATGCAGCGACACGTCCCCTGGACGCTGGCCATCAGGCCACCTCACCGGAGCGCCGCGGAGGCCGTGGCCCCGGGCTCGTCCGCACACCAATGTAGGGGCAGGTTCTTGTGGGGGTGTGGAGGGGTTGTGGAGAGAGGCTCCCAAAGTTGTCACGAAGTTGTCACGGCGAGCGCGTCAGTTCACGCTGAGCGACTTGACCGCCGCGGCGAAGGCCGCCTCATGGCGCTCCCGGTCCTCCTCCAGTGACGCCGTCTCCACCGTGATGATCAGATCCTCGGTCACGAACAGCGCCACGTCGTACAGGTAGACCTCCTCGCGGTAGCTGCCCTTGAAGTGAAGCAGCCGCCCCTCCAGGCGCCCTGCCTTGACCGGGTTGCTCTCCAGCAGCGTGTAGCCGCGCCCCAGCGCGATCTCCCGCTCGAACGCCTCGACCCAGAAGTCGAGGCTGCCGCTGGGCTCATGCTCGCGTTCGCGGACGAGCACCACCGCGCCGTCGGCGCTGACCAGCTTCTGGGCCATGCTCCCGTACAGCTCATCCTCATCCAGCTCGACGTAGCCGTCTGGAACCGTCACCTGGCTCGCCGGGCCGCAGGCCCCGAGCGCTCCGAGCAACGCCAGACCTCCCAACATGATCGTGATCCACCGATTCATCGGTCACTCCTTGTCTGATTCGATCCGGGTTGCTCAGTGCAGGGCGTCGAGGCTGTACTCGCGCAGCCAGGAGAACGGCAGGTTCGTCCGCTTGCGGATCGGCTGATCGGGCTTCTGCTCGAAGCGAACCGCGATCGTCGAGTAGGTGCCCTGGTCCTTGAGGAACCGGATCCTGCCCTTGAAGCGCTCGATCTCCTCCGTGATCCGGGCCAGCTCCTTCTCGATGGCGAGGGAGTCCGTCACGTTCTTGGCCTCCGCGAGGAGCTTGAGGTAGCGGTCGCGCAGCGCCTCGGCGTTGCGGAGGCGGATCTGGAGGTCGAAGAACTCCTCGCTGACGTCGGTGCCGACGATGTTCTTCGTGTGGACGTCGCCCAGCTCGCTCAGCGCGGTCACGAGGGCGTCAAACCGCTCGACCGGGACGCGCAACAGCAGCGACTGGGTCGTCGATTGCTGAACCCAGCCGTCCTGCTCCTTGGCGAGCGCGGTGGCGCTCGCGAGCGCCTCGTCGATCTTGAAGACGAACACGCCGAGGTCCGCCCGGTAGATGATGAGGCGCTGCGCCTCATCCTTCTTCTTGGGGGCGTCGGCGCCCACCGCTCTGGGTTTCTCAGGGGTGACCGCCTCCTGCGCGATCTCACCGCCCAGCATCACCTGCGCGTCTTCATCGAGCCCGTCGTATTCGCTGGCAAACCCAGGCGCTGGGTCAGCCATGGGGGCGGCCGCGGTGGCCCGCTGGGCCATGTTCGCGTCGCCTTGCTCGTAGTACGCCATCGCCGCGCTGCCACAGCCCGGCGAGACGCCGAGCAGGACCGCGAGCATCAGCGTGTAGTGAAGGTATCGCATCCAACCTGCTCCTTCGCTTATCTTCAAGGTGTGGGATGTGCGTTGGGACACAACCCGGCGTCCATCCAGAAACGACGACGACACCGAGAGCTTACACGAAAACGCTCGTCGGTGAGAACCACCACCCCCGAGGAGCTTCGTGCGCATCGCCGTCATCAGCGACCTTCACCTCGGCGTCCGGGATCGCGCCGATCGCTTCGGGCACACCCCGGAACGGTTCGCCCGCTTCCTCGATCGCCTGGAGGCAGACCACGATCGGATCATCGTCGGCGGCGACCTGTACGAGACCTGGCAAGGCGCCCGCTTCGGGCGAACACGAGAGGCGCTGGCCGCGATCCGGCGCGCCTACCCGAGGCTCACGGCGCGCCTGGAGGCGCCGCCCTACCTGCGGATCATCGGCAACCACGACCCCTCGCTGGCCCTCGAAGGGGTCCCGCGGGAGCTGGAGCTGAGCGCCGACGGCGTCACCGCCTTGTTCACCCACGGGCACCGCTGGGATCCGCCGCTCAAGGCGGCGACGCCGATCGCCTACACCTTCTCATGGGGCACCGGGTGGCTCGCGCGCGGCGACGACCCCTTTCGAACGCGCGTTTTTCGGTGGCGCCACCGCTTCGAGCGCCGCTTCCTCTACAACGTCACCCCGAGCACCTCCGGCGCGCCGACCTGCCCCTACCAGCGCGGGGCCACCGCGCTGCTGGCGTTGCGCCCCGACCTCGATCTTGTCGTTTGCGGCCACACCCACGTCCCCGCGCACTGCCGCACGCCGCACGGGGACTACCTCAACAGCGGCGCCATCGCGGGCGGGAGCCTCGTCTGGGTTCAGATCGACACCCGGACGCGCTCCTGGCGCGTGGTGACCTGGGATCCATCACACATCACCTCGGAGGCTCCATGAGCGACCCGGAATTCATCGCCTTGAACGTCGCTGTCCTCACCGTCTCGGACACGCGCACCCCCGAAACCGACCGCTCCGGCGCGATCATCGTCGATCGCCTCGAAGCGATGGGGCACCGCGTCGCGGATCGACGCATCGTCACCGACGACCTCCAGCTCGTCCGCAGCGCCGTCGCGGCGTGGATCGCCGCCGACGGGGTGGACGCGGTCATCACGACCGGCGGGACCGGGCTGACGCGTCGCGACGTCACCCCGGACGCCGTCGCCCCTCTGGGGACGAAGCACATCCCGGGCTTCGGCGAACTGTTCCGATGGCTGAGCTTCCGCGACATCGGCACATCGACCATCCAGTCGCGCGCCGACGCGTGGCTCTGCGAGACAACCTTCGTCTTTGTGCTCCCAGGCTCAACAGGCGCCGTCAAGCTCGCCATGGACGAGATCCTGCATCAGCAGTTGGACGTGCGCCACAAGCCGTGCAACTTCGTGCAGCTCCTGCCGCGCATCAAGGCCGGGTAGCCTCGCACGTCACCAGCTCAGCCCGGCGCCACATCCGCTTCACGAGCGCCTCGCCGTTGCCCGAAGGCTGCTCCTCGGCGTAATACCGCTGCTTGATCAGCCCAAAGGGGGTCAACCGGGCGAAGGTGAGGGTCGCCCCCTCCGCCTCAGGCTCACGGCTGAGCGCGCCCTCACCCGGCGCCGCCCGGAACCGCCCTGACTCCACCCGGTTGAGGGCGCGCACCAGCCCCGCCTGGTCGTCGAGCGCCAGCTCACCGAACGCGCGAGGCAGCGCGTCGCGGCAGATCACCCGCGTTGAGATGAGCTGACCGCTGAACCCCACGATCCGCGGCCCAAGCTCGCGCTGGTAGGGCGCCTCGCGCACCTTGAGCTGCCACGTGACCGGGTACTTCAGCTCCAGCGTGGCCCGGCTCAGCCCCTCCTCCAGCGACACCTCGGCCTCCTCCAGCGGGATCAGCTCGTCGATGGGCGTTGAGAGCGACCGCGTCACCCCGATCACGCTCCAGACGCTCACCACGAGCGCCACCACGCCGATCGCCGTCAGCGCGGCGATCGAGCGGGAGCGCTCACCAGGGCTCTCCTGAGCGGGGTCGTAGCGCGCGACCGTCAACAACGTCGCCGCGACGAGCGCCCCCACCACGAAGCCGCCCGCGTGGGCCGAGAAGCTGACAAACTCCACCGCCGCGCTCAGGTACCCGTTGAGGATCAACACCGCGATGAACGCGACCATGTTGCGACGCGCCCATCGACTCGGGAGCCGCTCGCGGTTGATGAAGACGGCCGCCACCGCCGCCCCGAAGACGCCAAAGATCGCCCCCGACGCGCCGACCATGACGCCCGGGGCGCCGAACAGCAGGTGGGCCGCCGAGCCCGCGAGGCCGCTCAAGAGGTAGATCCAGGAGAAGCGCCACGACCCGACGAGGCGCGCCGTGATGTTCCCGAAGATCAACAGAAACAAGCTGTTGAACACCAGGTGGATCGCCCCGGCGTGCAGCCACATGGACGAGAACAGCCGCCACCACGCGCCGTCCCACACCAACCCCTGCAAGCAGCCGCCGACGTGGATCAGGTACTCGGGATCGAGCATGCTCCCCCCGACCGACGCGGCCACGAAGACCAACACGTTGACCGCGATCAGCGCGACCACGATCGGCGAGGGCGCGCTCAAGTGCGAGAAGGAGTGCGTCAGCCGCGACTCGATCCGCAGCCGCTCCTCGACCGTGTTCAGGAGCGGCCCGAGCCCCACCGCGTCGCCCAGCCCCGCGCGCTCCCGCTGTGACGCGATCGTCGTGAGCGCCTCGCGCTCCTCACCGGTCATCAAGGCCCGCAGCGTTGAGCCGGGCCGCAGCGTCGCCTTCAGGGCCGGGCCGCGACCGGCGTAGGCCAGCAGCGTCAGCCTGGCGCGGTTGTGGAAGGCGTCGCTCTCCGGCGGGGTGAGCTTGCCCGAGTCGGCGGTCTGCTCCATCTGCTCGACGATCCTGCCCGCGTCGTCCAATCGCCCGACCTCGCCGAGCGCCCGCACCATCAGCTCACCCGCCCCTGAGGGCGGGTGGGCGTAGAGAGGCCCCCGGAGCGGATCGTAGCGCTCCGCGAGCCCGGACCAGTCGCCCTGAACGGCGTAGAGCCTGGAGTGAAAGCCCCGGATCAGCAGCGCCATCGAGACGTCGACGCGCTTGAAGCGTGGGATCTGCCCCATCGCCTCCGGGATGGAGCGCTGACCCTCGCGCACCTGCTCGATGAGCCGGGCCGTAAGGACCATCAGCCGGGCCTTGGCGCCCGGCCGGAGCACCCAGTAGATCGTGGCCCAGCGCCGCGACGCCTTGTGGCGCCCCTGGATGCTCGCCTGGAGGGCCTGGCGCTGAAACAGGGAGGGGATCTCGGCGAGCGCGAGCGCGACGATCAAGGTCCCGATCGCGAACATGTCCGCCAGCTCGCCGTCCAGCCACAACCCAGCGACCCCGCCCGCCGCGACCAGGAGCATGATGATGATCAGCGGCAGGTCCCACAGGAGCCTGCGACGCCCGATCAGCACCGCCCCAAGCAGCGCGAAGGCGACGACGAGTATGAGCAATGGTTGTAGGACTTCAGCCAAACCGTCCATCCAGGCGCCAGACTCAGAAGCAGAGCCCGAGATCTTCGAGCACCCCTCCCTGACCATCACTGAAGACGGGGCGACAGGTGGCCTGTCGGTCCCCGAAGCGCCCCCCGGCGCAGTCTCCCGGCACCTGGGGGCGGCAGTACACCGTGCAGACCGGGAACGACTCACCGCCCGTCCCAAAGTCCAGGCACTCGACTCCATCGTCGCACCAGCCAAACGCCGGGGCGCATGGCTCAAAAGGAGCGTCACCCTCGCGGGTGGAGACGCTGCACACCCCAGCGCCTCGGGTCAAAAACCCGCACGAGGTCCCAGCCGGACACTCGTCGTGGCCGAGCCACATGTCACACAGCGGCTGGCACCGCCCCTCGGACTCCCCCCGGGGGACCTCGCAGTAGGAGCCCGAGGCGCAGAGCCCCTCGATGGCGCGCGGCGAAGGCTCGCACGACGCCCCCTGCTCCACCAGCCCCGCCGAGAAGCAGAACCCCGAGAGGTTGCCAAACGGGATGCACGTCCCTCCGTAGGGGCCGATCCATGAGCAGGACGCGTCATCCGAGCACTCGCTCGGCATGCACAGCGACTGGCTCTGATCATCGACCGTCACCGACAGGCAGAACGTCGCGCTCGGGCAGCTGTCCGGCGCGAAGGTCTCCTCGCAGCGGCTCAAGCAGACCCCGTTGTCCCCCTGCTCTAGGCGAGCGCAGACGAACTCCTCCTGTTGATCCATGGCGACGCGCGGATCCAGGCGGCATGCCGCGCCTTGACGCTCGCACAACGCCCCCCGGCACGCGTCAGGCTCCACACACGCCCCCGAGCAGCACACCTCGCCCTGAGCGCAGTCCAGCGTCTGGGCGCACTCCTGGGATGAGGATCCGGGGCGGTTGTTGGTGCGCGCGTCGACAGAGACGATGGGCTCGGAGACGTAGGTTCCGGTCTCGGGGACCCCGCACCCGAGGCACAGCAGGAGTGACCAGGTCACACGGGCTCTTACCAGGATGTGGAGGCGCTGGTTCATGGACCCTCAAGGCGTCGCGGTCGGCGCTACACGCACACACTATAGATGCGCCGGGGGTGAGTTGCACATCTCACGGTGGTGCCATCGCCACAACAACCCGAGCCCGAGCGTGCTTCCCGACGGCGAGACGCTCCCCGGGTCGCCGCGCGGAGCGATGCGGGCACCGGAGCGCCGGGCTCGGGTGCCACCGCTTGACCCACCGAGGCTCGTGTGATTTACCTCGCGGGCACGATGACGGGGCCTCTCGGCCTCGACCCATGACACCCATCCACGCGCACAGCAAAGAGGCGGACATGCCCCGGATAACCCTCCCTGATGGCAGCGTTCGAGAGTTCGATCAACCCGTGACGGCGGCCGATGTCGCCGCGGACATCGGCCCCGGGCTCGCCAAGGCGGCCCTCGGCGCTCGGATCAACGGCGAGCTGTCGGATCTGAGCGCGGTGATCGCGGAAGACGCCGAGCTGGCGCTCATCACCCCCCGCGAGCAGAACGGCGAGGTGGACGCGGACGCGCTCTACCTGATCCGTCACAGCTGCGCCCACGTGATGGCCGAGGCGATCCAGCGCGTCGTCCCGGAGGCCCAGCTGGTCTATGGGCCGCCGACCGACTCGGGCTTCTACTACGACATCTCCTTCGCGGACGGCCGCCCGCTGACCACGAACGACTTCGACGCGATCGAAGCCGAGATGAAGAAGATCATCAAGGAGGATCGGGCCTTCACCCGCTACGAGCTGGGGACGGACGAGGGCCTCGAGAAGCTCCGCGAGGAGGGCAGCAAGTACAAGATCGACAACGCCGAGCGCGCCATCGAGGCGGGCAGCGACACGTTGAGCTGGTACGCGACCGGCACCCCGGGGGAGAACTGGGAGGATCTGTGCCGCGGCCCGCACGTGCCGAGCACCAAGGCGATCGGAGCCTTCAAGCTCATGAGCCTGGCGGCCAGCTACTGGCACGGCGACGCCAACTCCGATCACCTGACCCGGGTCTACGGGACCGCCTTCCCACACAAGAAGCAGCTCAAGCGCCACCTCAAGCAGCTGGAGGAGGCCCGCAAGCGCGACCACCGCCGCGTCGGGCGCGAGCTTCAGCTGTTCCACATCGACGAGATGGTCGGCCAGGGGCTGATCCTCTGGACCCCGAAGGGGGCGACCGTCCGGCGCGAGCTGGAGGACTTCATCCGCGCCGAGCTGATCAAGCAGGGCTACGACATCGTCTACACGCCCCACATCGGCAAGCTCGACCTGTACAAGACCTCCGGGCACTTCCCCTACTACCAGGACAGCCAGTACCCGCCGATGGTGCACGGCGACTACCTCAAGAAGCTGGCGGACGAGGGGTGCACCTGCGCGGAGCTGTCGAACTCCATGCGCGAGGGGACGATCGACGGCTACCTGCTCAAGCCAATGAACTGCCCCCACCACATCCGGATCTTCGCCAGCCAGCACCGCTCCTACCGCGACCTGCCGATCCGGCTCGCCGAGTTCGGCACGGTCTACCGGTGGGAGCAGTCCGGCGAGATCGGCGGGCTCACGCGCGTGCGCGGGTTCACCCAGGACGACGCCCACCTGTTCTGCACCGAGGATCAGGTCGGCGACGAGATCATGGGGTGCCTGGAGCTGGTCAAGCTGATCTTCGGCACGCTGGGGATGGACGACTACAAGGTCCGGGTCAGCCTCCGCGACCCGGACAGCACCAAGTACGTCGGCACCCCGGAGGTCTGGGACAAGGCCGAGGCGGCCTGCCGCCAGGCCGTGAAGACGCTCGGCGTGCCCTACTTCGAGGCGCCCGGCGAGGCGGCGTTCTATGGGCCGAAGATCGACTTCATCGTGCGGGACGTGGTGGGCCGCGAGTGGCAGCTCGGCACCATCCAGGTCGATTACAACCTGCCCGAGCGCTTCGACCTCTCCTACATCGGCTCAGACAACGAGGCGCACCGGCCGGTCATGGTCCACCGCGCCCCGTTTGGCTCGATGGAGCGCTTCGTCGGGGTGCTGATCGAGCACTTCGCGGGGGCCTTCCCCACCTGGCTGGCGCCGGAGCAGGTGCGGGTGCTGACCATCAGCGAAAAGAGCACCGAGTACGGCGAGGCCGTGCTGCGGCGCCTCAAAGAGATCGGCCTGCGGACGAGCCTCGACAACAGCGGCGACCGGGTGCAGGCCAAGATCCGCACCGCCGCGCTGGAGAAGATCCCCTACCAGCTCGTGGTCGGCCCTCGCGACGCGGAGAAGAACGTCGTCAGCGTTCGCGCCCACGGCATCGACAAGAACCTGGGCACGATGCCCCTCGATCAGTTCGTGGAGCTGATCAGCCAGGAGCGTGACCAGCGGCTCGCCCAGTCGCCGATCGTCGCCCACTTCAAGGGCGACTGACTCCACGCCTTAGACAGCCATCTAGCTGTTTAGCGAATCCTATCGCACCGAAAGGGCCTTCCGAGCCCCCACAGCGAAAAATCGGGGCTCCGCAACCTGGCACGCGACTTGAAATATAGAAGCGCGTCGCGGCGGCGGCGCCTTGCGCTCGCCGCTGTGTGGGGGTCGGACAGAAGGTTGGTCCTTCACTTCTATTGAAAAGAAGAAGTCTTCAACTGGCATCCGAACTCGGTCTCCACGCGGGATTCACCTCGTGCTGCCCACACGCTGTGGTTCGATTCCACACGACCCCCTTGTCTCTGTCCAACCAGGCTGAGCTCACACGCCACTGTAGCTCATCAGGTTAGAGCGACGGTCTCTTAAACCGTAGGGAGCAGGTTCAAATCCTGTCAATGGCTCCGCCCGCCGGTTCGCCGGTGGGCAACCCATACCCAGCTCGCCTCCTCGGACAGAGGCATTCATGGAGCGGCCGGCGCACGTGGCGAGCCCATCTGGCTGTAATCCAGACGCCGAGAGGCTGTGGGGGTTCGACTCCCTCCCGCTCCCCTTATCCCATCCTGCCAGCCCTCCATGAGGGGGCTGGCGCGACATGACCCCGACTCACCCCCTCGCCAGATCGGCGCGGGGGTTCTCTTTGTGGGCTCGTCAACCAGGAGGCGCCGTCATGACCCTCGATCCACAGCGACTGGAAGCGCTCGGGCCTGCCGAACGCATCATCGAAACCCTCACTCGCCACGCCGACCACATGGTCCACAACCGCCCCGGGCTCGTTCGACGGGAAACCTCGTCCCCGACCGGGATCGCCTGGTCGCCTGTCACCCACGTCGATGAGGACGAGGGGCGCGTGGTCTACGGGCTCGTGAAGCAGAGCAAGAAGACGCGCCGCGTGCGGCTCGGGCTCCTCGGTGAGGACGGTCAGGTGCGCCACGGCGACGCGGTGGTCGGCCGATACCAGGCGCCCGGGCTGGTGCCCGAGACCACGGCGTGGCTCTACCGTCAGGTGGCCAACGTCTACGCGCTGGACAACGAGTTCGTCGCGCGCTGGGCGTCCTGGGCCTTCACCCAGGAGAACCGCGACCTGAAGGTCGTGCTGGCCGCGTTCATGCTGGTGCAGCCCCGCTGCGGGGAGCCGGTGCGCGATGGCGGGGAGGTCGTGTTCTTCGACGACGACCTCCGCGACATCGGCGAGGCGATGTGCCTGCTCCGCCGTCGGGACGGGCGCGACCTCAACCCGAAGCTGCTGCTGCGGGTCGGGGAGGTGCTGGAGCTGCCGGAGGTCGCGGCGATCAACCGTGAGCTGGGGTTCGGGCGCTCGACGCGCAACCCCTTCCTCGGTCGGTGGCCCAAGGCGGTGACCCGGTGGCTGCGCAACCGCGAGCAGAACCCGAAGCTGCTGGGCGGCCTGGTCAAGGCGGGCTTTCGTCGGACGGTCATGCGGCTGTCTCAGAAGGTGGGCTACAAGCCCGCGACGGAGCGCTTCTTCATGACCCTGCGCTGGCGACAGAAGCAGGCGCGCGACGGGCGCCGCACCCTCGCGATCGGTCGGGAGGTGCGCGCCGCCGAGAGCTGGGAGGGGCTCAGCGAGCGCCAGATCTGCGAGCGGATCATGGCCACGCGCCCGAACTACAAGCGGATCGTGGGGCTGCTGCCAAGCGAGCCAGGCTTGACGCGGGCGATCATGGCCGCGGCCATCGAGGCCGGCGGCGTCTCCAAGGCGGACCTGATCATCCTGACGCCGACGCTTGAGGAGCTTGGGCTGCTCGACGTGCCCGCGGTGGGCGAGCGGTGGCAGGGGGCGATGGAGGAGGCCGAGAACCAGCGCGCCGCCAACATCGCCGCGCGGGTGCGCGCCGAGGCGGTCGCCGAGAAGCTCCAGGAGGCGGCGGACGGCGCGGTCAAGCGCGCCGTCGCCGAGGTGGTCCGTGGGCTTCGGATCTACGTCTTCGTGGACAAGTCCGGGTCGATGGACGGCGCCATCGAGCGCGCGAAGTCGTGTCTGTCGCAGTTCCTCCAGGGCTTCCCGCTGGAGAAGACGCACGTCGCGGTGTTCAACACCGTCGGGCGCGAGGTGACGATCAAGCAGGCGTCGGCCGCCGGGGTCACGCAGGCGTTCCGAGGGCACCGCGCGGGCGGGGGCACCAGCTACGGCGCAGGCGTCCGCGCGCTGAGCCGCTACACGCCCGAGCCCGACGAAGACGCGCTGTTCCTCTTCGTCGGCGATCAGCTCGCGAGCGCCTTCGCCAAGGAGGTGCAGGAGAGCGGCTTGCGCCCGGTCGCCTTCGGGATGCTGCACATCGACTCCCCGGGCTACACGGGCGCGGGGAAGTGCGTCGAGCAGACCGCGTCCCAGCTCGGGATCCCGTGCTTCCCAATCGACGAGGCGATCTTCGCCGATCCCTACGCCGTGACGAGGACGTTGAGGCACCTGATCGCCTCGACGCCCGCGCTCGCCTCGGTCAGTCGGCGCCGGTCGCTGGTCGAGACGATCCTGAACACGGAGCTGCTCCAGAAGCCCATGTGGGCGTGACGACCGCCCGGGGTTTCTCCGCGGAGAGACCCCGGGCGGATCGATATCGGAGGTGATCATGACAACCCAGGACGCGTGGATGGCGCTGCTCAGCCAGGACGAGGTCCTCGCGCTGCCCTGGACAGGGGGGCGCGCGCTGCGAGGCGACGGGCGCGTGTGGTCCATTCGAGGGCCGCTCCCCGATGAGCACGGCTGGCATGCCTTCACCATCAACGGCTCGCGGCGCGCCCGGTGGCGTGAGCCCGCCGCCCCTTCGCCCGAGCGCCTGGAGCGCTACCCGATGCGGCGAGGTTACCTCGTCGGCGATCGGCTGATCCCGGACAGCGCTCGACCGCTGCCGCGAGCGATCTCGGATCGCTCGCGGCCGCCGCAAACGATCCGAGATCGCTCGCGGCGCCCAGGCCGCGCTCAGCTGCTGGAGCAGACCACCCCGCTGGGGCTCGTCCAGCCGGGCCTGCCTCGCTTCAGCCGGATCGGCGCGGTGCATTACGAGGGGGCGACCTGGCTCTACGCGCGCCAGGAGTTCCCGCTGGGGCCTGAGCTGTCGGTCAGCGACGCGTTCGCCGACCGACAGCCTGAGATCAGCGGGATCGAAGGGGTCACGCCCGCGCTGGAGCTGGCGTTTCAAATCGAGAGCTGGCGGCGCGACCGGGCCGAGTATGAGCGCGCGCTCGCTCAGGAGCGGCGCGAGGCCGCCGCCCGCGCCCAGCGACACATCGAGCAGATCCGCACCGGCGCAGGCCGCCGCCAGTTGGCGGCGGAGAACTTCGAGGCGGCGGCCAGAGCGGCGCTCCACATCTCGGGCGCGGAGCTGCTCGATCATCACCCCGCGGCGCGGCGCGGCGAGGCCTCGGTTCGGTTCCGCTACCAGCACCGCCGCTTCTCGTGCGTGGTGGACACCGCCACCCTGCGGATCATCGACGCGGGCATCTGCCTCGAAGATCACGCCACGGGTGAGCGCGGCGACACCTACTTCACGCTGGAGTCGTTGCCAGCGGTCATCTCCCAGGCGCTCCAGGAGGGGAGCCTGGTCGTCTTCTGACGCTCACAGCGAGCACCACCCGATCCACAGGAGGACCCCATGAGCACCACTCACCCCCGGCGCCACGAAGCGCGCGTCAACATCACCCTCAACGGTCAGAACGGCGACATGAGCGACCCGGTCCCGTTCGACGCCACCGATCAACAGATCAAGCACTGGTCGCTTGAGGCGATCCGCTCAGGCACGGTCTCCGGGATCTCGCCTCGCGTCGCAGGGAGCCTGGAGGGCTGCGTGATCGACAGGTTCCCCGCGACCGCGACCGTCCCGGTGAACCGGATCTTCGTCCGCCCAAGGACCCCGTTTGGCTGACCCTCACCCTGGAGGCACGGACCATGACAACCCACATCGTCCTCATCGGAGTCGGCGCGCTGGGCTCACACGTCGCGCTGCTCGCGCGCAACCTCGACGTATCGCTCAAGGTCATCGACTTCGATCGCATCGAGCAGAAGAACACCCTGTCCCAGTTCCACACCCGCATGAGCCTCGGCCACAACAAGGCCTGCGCGCTCGCGCAGACCATGATGGGGCTGTTCGGGGCGCGCATCGAGGCGGTGCCCCACCGCTTGACGGCGGACAACGTGGACGCTCTCCTGTCGGGCGGCGACCTCCTCATCGACTGCCTGGACAACGCCGCGTCACGGCGGCTCGTCCAGCGCTGGGCGCGCCGCCACGCGGTCCCGTGCCTGCACGGCGCGCTCGCGCCCGATGGCGCCTACGGTCGGGTCATCTGGGATGAGCACTTCGTCATCGACGAGGCGCCCGAGGACAACCAGGCGACATGCGAAGATGGCGAACACCTCGCCTTCATCGCCCAGGTCGCGGCCGTCCTGGTCCAGAGCCTGCAAGCCCACCTCGCCGAGGGGGCCACCCCCAGCTACCACCTGCGACGCGGCGAGGTGGTCCGAGTGGCGTGACCCCCGGTCAGGGGTCTCCGTTTCGACGCAGGAGCCTCACCAACAGGACCACCCCGCCCAGAGCGGCGATCGCGAAGAAGATGACCACCGGGTGCACCCCGAGCGAGTCGCCCAGCAGATCGCTGGCGGCGACCATGGCCGCCAGGCCGCCCCACAGCAGCAACCGCCAGGCCACCAGCGCCAACACGAGCGCCGCCGTGAGGCCGTAGATCCACGCCACCCCCCACTTGAGCTGCGCCCGTCGGTCATGGATCGAGAACCGACCCTGCTCCAACGCGCCCACCAGCGACTCCACGCTTTTCTCAGGCAGGTAGAGCGAGCGAACGGGTGACATGTAGGGCTTCTGCTCGGCCCAGGGGAGCGTAGCGAAGTCGTCGGGGGGCTTCTCCCAGACCAGGACGACCCATGGCCGCAGCTCAACGCGGATCGCGCTCCGCAGCAGCGGCGCGTCGTCACCCAGGCGCAGCGCATCGTCGTCGATCTGGATCGAGAGCGGCGCCGCTGCTCGCCCCGCCCTCCAGGCGTCACGACCAACGATGAGCGCCACGACGCACAACAGCCCCGCGGGGATCAGGAGCGGCCCGAACCAGGGGAGCCCCCAGAGGACGACCGCAGTGCCCACGAGCAGGTTGAAGGCGATCGCGCTGGCCGCCATGACCTGAGCGCGTCGAACCGCGCGCAGGATGTCGTCCTGGCTGATGTGGTGCACTTCGACCTCCAAAACACGGTTGGACACAGAGCACGACAGCCCGAGCGCATGCGCGCTCGGGCTGTGAAAGTGCTGGGCTCAACTCCCAGGTAGAACTCCCAAGTGAGGCCACCAGCCCGAGACACCAGGCGACACCCAACAGGGTTGATCGCGTCGTATCGGGGAGGGCGGCGACCCCATCGGAGGTTCTACACGCGCTGGGAGTAGTACTCGACGATGAGCTGCTCGTTCAGCTCGTAGGGGAGCGACTGGCGGCTCGGCTCGTCGAGGACGCGACCGGTGAGGGTCTTCTTGTCGAACTCGAGGTGCGCGGGCAGCGTGAGGCTGGGCTCCTCGGCCCACAGCTGCGCGAGCTTCTTGCTCTTCTCGCGGTCGCGGACGGTGATCTCGTCACCCGCCTTGACGCGGTAGCTGGGGACATCGACCTTCTGGCCGTTGACCTGAAGGTGGCCGTGGTTGACCAGCTGACGCGCGGCCGGGATGGTCGGGGCCATGCCGAGGCGGAAGATGATGTTGTCGAGGCGGCTCTCGAGGCTCTTGATCAGGTTCTCACCCGTGTTGCCCTTGGCCGCGGTGGCGGCGCGCATGGCGCGGATGAGCTGACGCTCGCGCAGCCCGTAGTAGAAGCGGAGCTTCTGCTTCTCTTCGAGGCGGATCCGGTAGTCGGACTTCTTGATCCGCATGTTGCGGCCGTGCTGGCCGGGGGGGAACGGCCGGTTCTGAACCCACTTCATCTTGCGGGTCAGGCCGGGGAGATCGATGCCGCCAAAGCGGCGCAGGATTTTGACGCGCGGTCCAGTATAGCGAGACATGTTTCCTCACATGGTTGGGGGTCTTGTCAGTTCCGAAACGCTGCCTGTGCTCACCCGACGCTCGTGACGCGCTCCCCGTCCAGCTCGCTTCCTGGTTGCGGAGGGCGCCCTTCACGACCGCTGGGGCGTACCCCTCGGAGGAGCCCAGCGACAGCGAGCGGAGAACCTATGCGACCCGACAGGGACTGTCAAGGATCACCCAGGTTTCGACGGATCAATTCGTCGTAGAGGGCGAACATCCTCAGGCGGTTGGCCTCTCCGTCAAAGCGCCGCTCGGCGACCTTGCGCGCCACCGCCCCCATGTCGCGCCGCGACCGCCCCTCCCCAAGCACCGCGCAGAGGGCGTCCAGCAGCCCCGCCCGGTCGCCCTCGCGGACCGCCCGCCCGGTCCGCTGGTCTTCGATCCAGCCGCGCACCGATGGGTGCTCGTACGCCACCACGGGCAGCCGCATCGCGGCCGCCTCCGCGATCGACCGGTGGAGGCCAGGCGAGACGATCGGCGCCACGAGCACGTCCACGGCGCTGTAGAGCAGCGGCAGCTCCCCCATCGCCCTCGTCGTCAACACAACGACCCGATCCCCGTAATCGCGGCGAGCCCGCAGCCGCGACACCACGCCCCGATCGCACCCACCGCGGGCGACGATCAGCGCCCCCGCGTCAGGTGCGCGCCTCGCCATCCCGTCCAGCACGGCGTTCAGGTGATCGCCGTGCCGCTCGTCGAGCGGCCCCACGTAGCCCACCCACCGGCTCCGGGTTGAACCCAGCCGAAGCCGAGCCCGCGCCTGGGTTCGCTCGGCGGCGCGGTCCACGCCCGGGCTGAAGTCGCGCAGGTCGGCCCCCAGCCCGCCCTCAAGCGTCAGGAGCTTGTCCTGCGCGACGCCCACCTCGTCGCGCGCGATCGTCGCCTGGCTGACGTTGTGGACGATCCACGCGTCCATCTGCGCCGCGGCGCGGGCGAGGACGCCGTGACAGACCGAAGTCCGCAGCGGATCAATAAGGGGCGAGCGACGGCCAGGCCGATGATCGAGGGTGGTCGCGACCGCGATCGGGACGTGCGCCGCCCGCGCGGCGAGGGCCACCGGCAGGTGCAGCGCGGCGTCGAAGCTGTGGATCAGGAGCGGGCGCCGCTCGATGCAGGCGCTGGTCATCAACAGCCACGCGGCGGCGTCGCGCGCCACCTCGGGGCGCTCCGCGACGGGAACCCCGACGTGCGTCACGCCGAGCGACTCCAACTCACGGGTCGCCTCATCGAACGGGCAGAAGCAGATCAGCTCAAAGTCCTGAGCGCGGACCGCTCGGATGATGTCCGCCAGCTCATCCACAAACACCACCCCGCTGCGCGCTGCGAAGGCGACCGTGGGCTGTGGGGTGGTGTTGGGTGTCGTGGTCATGCGCGGTGGGGCGAGGGCGAGTGTCAGGGCGTGTCTTTGAGTTCCATGGTGGTGGCCGTCTTCTGGGACATCTTCATGGACTGAGCCCCCCCGGCGGGCGCGTTGGCGCCCTCCACGGTCATGTGGGTGGTCTGGTCCATCTCCAGCTCGCTCTTGATGAGGGCGCCGGCCTTGTTGTCGAAGTAGAGGTAGCCCACGCCCGCGCCACGGCCCTTGACCTTGATGGTCGTCCCGGCCGAGTTGGAGGTGTCGTTGACGGTCATGTTGATGTCGCTCTTGAAGACCGCGACGCGGCGCTTCTTGAGCTGGGTGTGGCCGAGGAAGGTGTAGGTGATGGTGAACTTGAGCGAGAGCTTGATCGGCCCCTGGGAGACGGTGATCGTGTCCACGTCCTTCCAGTTCTCACCGATCTTCAACGCCTTCTCGGGGAAGACGGGCGTGAGCCCCTTCGTGACGCTCTTCATCGAGTCCGTCATCTGCTTCATGCTCGGATCGATGCCCTCGTACTGAAAGTCCTGGCTGACGCCGCGCGGGTTCATCTTGCTGGTGGAGCGTATCCCCTTGAGCAGGCTCTCAAAGTTCTTGAGCTGCGCCTTGCCCATCTCGACGCCGTTGTTGGTCACCGACAGGTCAAAGTCCTTGTAGCTGGTCTCGATCGTCGCCATCCCGTTGGGGAGGACCTGCTGGGTCTTGACGTTCATGACCGCCTTGACCGTGGAGGTGGTGTTGACGGCGGGCATCGCCGCCCCCTGCTCCATGGACAGCTCCTGGGTCATGTTGAGGCCAAAGTCGCGCGCTTGAGCGGCCTTGTACTTGTATCGGAAGGTCTGGGCGGTGGTCTCGCTCGTGTCGAGCTTCCGGGGCGGCTTGGGCTTGGCGAACGCGGTCGCCGAGAGACAAAGCGCCACGGCCACGACCGCCGCGCGGGTGGTGTGTCGGGAGAGTGAGCAGGACTGGACAAGCATGGAATGGAGCTCCGGCTGATATCCCATGACCCGGGCCGCCGCGCGGCGCGGCCGAAGTTGCGCCCGGGTGAGGTTCTCTGGTGTGGGAGCGCGCGCCTGGTCTGCGCTCCGCGCTCATGCTGAACGTATCACGTCGCGGCGGTTATGCCACAACCTGAGCCGTTCCACTCGGCGTAGCTCCTGATCTGGCGCCCCGAGACGAGTTGTTGCTATGTTATAGAGGATGTCGTGCCCGCAACCAACACCGAGCATCGCGCCATGTCACCGCCCTCGTGGAGGCTCAAGTCCTACGCCGTTCAAGCGCTCGCCCTGGTGATCAGCGCTCTGCTGCTGGTCGCCTGCGTCCTCATCGGCGACTCACCCTGGATCTGGGCGGCGGCGCTGACGCTCGCGCTGGCCATCCACGGGGGAGCCTGGTGGCTGCGCCAGCGGCTCGCGCCCGGCGCCGGTCAACACCTCACCCCACGGGAGTGGGAGGAGCTTCGCGGCGCCCTCGAAGACGCCCCGGTGTTGAGCGTCATGCACCTGTTCACCGTGGATCGAGCCCAGCTGGAGCAGTTTCGCTACATCCCCACCCTGGAGCGTTACCTGTGGGGCTGCCTCAGTGAGGAGCCGCCCGACCCCGAGCGGCTGGTCCGCGCCGCGTTCCTGCTGCACACGTTCGGCGAAGACCTGACCCCATACCAGCGCGCCATCCACGCGGTGCCCGACCCCATCGTGCGCGCCTACCTCAATGACCTGATCGCCGAGCCCGGCTCGCTGCGACACAGGCAACACCTGCGCCAGTGCGCCAGCGCCCTGCCCCAGCTCATGGAGCGGCTGGGGCGGCCCGCCGACGCGTCCGGCGAGGATCCTGGTCAGGAGGCGGCGTGGCGCCTGTTCTTGTTCGGAGAGCTGGCCAGAGACAGCCTTCACCAGGGGCTGGAGCACAGCGAGCCCCAGGTCCGGGAGGCGAGCATCGCGCTGCTCGCGATGCAGGGGGAGTGGCCGACGCGGCACAAGGACCTGATGCGTCGGATCAACCATGACCCGCACCCCGCCGTTCGGCGCGCGGCGCTCGAAATCCTCGCCGCGGGGGAGCAGCCCCCCAGGTTCCGAGCGATCCTTCAGAGCCTCGCCGCGGACCCGGAGCTGGGCGCTCGGTCGATCGAGCTGCTGCGGGAGATGGAGTAGGAGCGGCTCAGAGGAACGCCTCGAGGGCGTCCTCTTTACCCATGTGGCAACGCTTGAACTTCTTGCCCGAGCCGCAAGGGCAGGGATCGTTGCGACCAATCTTGGGGATCGAGCGACGCGCGGTCTCGACCTCGTCGTCGCTCTCGGAGGTGCCGCCCTGCGCCTCCTTCGGCTCGACCGGGGGCGCCATGGCCTGAGGCATGGCGGCGATCGGGGTTGGCGCCACGCTGGGCGCGGCGGCGATCGTCGGCTCGGGCTTGGGAGCGGGCTTGGGCACCTCGACGGCGCGGATGCGGATCGCCTTCGGGGCGATGTCCTGGACCTGATCCTCGCGCTCAACCTCGATCTTGGTCAGGTACTCGACGACCTGGTTGTCGATCGCGAGCATGGTGCGCTCGAAGCAGTCGTAGCCCTCGATCTTGTAGACCTTCTTGGGGTCCTTCTGGGCGTAGCCCTGGAAGCGGATGGCGTCTCGCAGGGCGTCCATCTGCTTGAGGTGCTCGCGCCAGTGGAAGTCGATCGCCTTGAGGTAGGTGTTCTGGATCAACTCCAGGAAGATGTCCCTGCCCGTCTTGGGCTCGTACTCCTCGACCTCGGCGAAGCGCTCGTTGGACCGATCGGCGATGTACTGAAGCTCCTCGACCTTGTGGGCGACCTTGTCCTCGATCGCCTTCCAGAGCTTCTCGCCGAGCTGATCGCGGCGCCCGACCGCGGTGAAGTCCTCCTCGAGGTCGAACCGCTCGCGCGCCTCCTTCGAGAGGCCCTCCACGTCCCACTCGTCGGCGCGAACCTTCTCGGGGCAGTAGTTGTTGAGCATCGCCACCGCGGCGCGATCGAAGACGTCGAGGGTCATGTCGTAGAGCGGCTCGCCGCCCGCCAGCACCTTGTCGCGCATCTCATAAATGGTCTTGCGCTGCTGGTTCATGACGTCGTCGTATTCGAGCAGGTTCTTGCGGATGTCGAAGTTACGACCCTCAACCCGGCGCTGGGCGTTCTCGATCGACTTGCTGACCATGTTGGCCTCGATCGGCTCCCCTTCGGGCATGTCGAGCTTCTCCATGACGTAGGAGATGCGCTCGGCGCCGAAGATGCGGAGCAGGTCGTCCTCCAGGGAGAGGAAGAAGCGCGCCGCCCCGGGGTCGCCCTGACGACCGGCGCGACCGCGCAGCTGGTTGTCGATCCGCCGCGACTCGTGGCGCTCGGTGCCGAGGATGAACAGGCCGCCCGCGTCGAGCACCTCCTGCTTCTCCTTGGCGCAGACCTCCTTGAAGTGCTCCAGCTGCGCCTCGAACTCCGGCCCCTCCTCGGTGCCCGCGGCGTCCTTGGCCAGATCCTCGGGGCTCCCCCCGAGGAGGATGTCGGTGCCGCGGCCCGCCATGTTGGTGGCGATCGTGATCGCCCCCTTGCGGCCCGCTTGCGCGACGATCTCCGCCTCGCTCCGGTGGAACTTGGCGTTGAGCACCGAGTGCTTGATCCGCTTGCGCCGCAGCACCTTGCTGATCGCGTCGCTCTTATCGACCGAGACCGTCCCCACCAGGACGGGCTGCCCCTTGCCGTGGCACTCCAGGATCTGGTCCACGATCGCCTTGAACTTCTCGCGCTCGGTTCGGTAGATGACGTCGTTCATGTCCAACCGCTGAATCGGGCGGTTGGTCGGGATCACGCGGACGTCCAGCTCGTAGATCTCCTTGAACTCCTCGGCCTCGGTCTCCGCCGTACCCGTCATGCCCGAGAGCTTGTCGTACATGCGGAAGAAGTTCTGGAAGGTGATCGTCGCGAGCGTGTGGTTCTCATCGCGGATGGAGACGCCCTCTTTGGCCTCAACCGCCTGGTGGAGGCCGTCGCTCCAGCGACGACCGGGCATGGGGCGCCCGGTGTGCTCATCGACGATGACGACCTGGCCGTCGTCGACGATGTAGTTGACGTCCTTCTTGTAGAGCGTGTGAGCCTGGAGCGCCTTGTTGACGTGGTGCAGGTACTCGATGTTGGCCGGCTCGTAGAGGTTGTCGAGCGACAGGTGCTTCTCAACGCGCTCAACCCCCTCGTCGGTCAAGGTCGCCGAGTGGTGCTCCTCGTCCACGATGTAGTCCTCATCGCGCTTGAGGAACGGGATCACCTTGTTGATGGTGAAGTACAGCTCGGTGGACTGCTCGGCGCGACCCGAGATGATCAGCGGCGTCCGCGCCTCATCGATCAGGATCGAGTCCACCTCATCGACGATCGCGAAGTTCCGATAACGCTGGACCTTGCGGTCGAGCGAGTACTTCATGTTGTCGCGCAGGTAGTCGAAGCCAAACTCGTTGTTGGTCCCGTAGGTGATGTCGCAGTTGTAGGCGGCCTTCCGCTCGTTGTCGGAGATGTCGTTGAGGATCGTCCCGACCGAGAGCCCCAGGAAGTTGTGGATGCGCCCCATCCACTCGGCGTCGCGCGCGGCGAGGTAGTCGTTGACCGTAATCAGGTGCACGCCCTTGCCTTCGAGGGCGTTGAGGTAGCACGGCAACGTGGCGACGAGGGTCTTGCCCTCACCAGTTCGCATCTCTGCGATGTGGCCCTGGTGCAGGAAGATGCCCCCGATGAGCTGCACGTTGTAGTGGCGCATGCCAAGAACTCGCCGCCCGGTCTCACGCACAGCGGCGTAGGCCGCCGGGAGGATGTCGTCCAGCGACGCGCCGTTGTCGAGCTTCTGCTTGAAGCGTGGAGTGACGGCCTTGAGCTCTTCATCGCTCATGGCCTTGAATGACTCCTCCATGGCATTGATCTGGTCCACGATCGGCTGCACTCGTTTCAGCTCTCGATCGTTCTTGGTGCCAAAGATCTTGCTGAGGAACTTCAACATGATGGTGACTCCTGAGTCGGACGCGCGGACAAAGGCGGGCGTCGGGTGCCGTATCTCCCCTCGAACCGCGAATGCCTGCTCTACGGGAAAAGCTGGCTGACAATATAGTTGCGGCCCTTGTGCGGTCAAGACAAGGTTGCCGCCTCCTCTGGGTGGCCCGACCTCGCCCAGACCTATATAATGATACATGACCCGGGGCATTCTCGCGCCGGAGCGCGCGCCCTCAGGCGAACCCGCATCGCTCAACAGGACACGACGAGATGATCAAGACACGAGCCCTCGCCCCCCTTGTCGCCGCCGTCGCGCTGATGGCGTGGTTGTCAGCTTGCGGCAGCGACTCCACGGGAGCCTCCGCGCCTGGCTGCGCGCTCGACAGCGACTGCGCCAACGAAGGGCGCGGCTTCATCTGCAGCGACTCGCAGTGCCTCCAGCTCCCCTGCACCACCCGAGCCGACTGCCCTGGCCTGGGCTACACCTGCATCAACGGCACCGTCTGCGGCGTCACCGAGTGCACCACGAGCCAGGACTGCGTCGTCCAGGGGCTGGGCACGATCTGCCTGGAGAACGCCTGCGCCCCCGGCATCAGCTGCGCCTCCAACAACGACTGCCCTGGCGGCTGGGAGTGCAACACGCTCCTCGGACAGTGCATCACCGGCTCGACCTCCAACGCCCCCCAGGATGAGTGCAGCCGCAACTCCGATTGCCCCTCCGGGCAGCAGTGCGATCGCGACACCCTGACCTGCATCAACGTTGGTGGCCAGGACGCAGGCGTCGACACCTCTCCCGCGGACACCAACGTCGTCGACACCCGCCCCCCTGAGGACACCCGAGTCGAAGACACCTTCGTCGAGCCCGACACCGAGATGAAGGACATCTTTGATGAACCCGACGTCGCCCCGGACACGGTCGTCATGGAGGACACCACCCCCGAAGACACCGCTCCCGAGGACACCGCGCCCGAAGACACCACCCCGGATGTCCCCGAAGACACAACGCCTCAGGACACCGCGCCTGAAGACACCGCACCCCAGGACACGACCCCGGACGTCCCTGAAGACACCACCCCTGAAGACACCACTCCCCAGGATACGGCGCCCGAAGACACCGCCCCCCAGGACACCTCCGTCGAAGATGAAGAGGACACCGGCCCGCCGCCCACCCCGCCGCGGGGCGTCTACCACTACGAGCGCCTGCCGGTCGGCGGCTTCGGGCGCGCGGTGAGCATCGACTTCCACCCGGACAGCAGCTACGCCGTCATCCTGGAGTCCTACGACATCGTGCACATCCACGACTGGGACACGGGCGTGACCACCCGCGTGGACCTGGGCCCCCCCCGAGGCAACCTCTACTGGTCCGAGGTGGTCTTCGACCCGTCCGGCGAGTTCGCGCTGTTGGTCGGCACCCGCTACGTGGACGACGCGAGCACGGGCGTGATCCTTCGCTTCGACGACGCGCTGTGGCGCGGCTGGGACGGCGAGTCCGAGGAGACCTCCCCCTTCTCCGAGTTCGAGGACGCGCAGCGGGCCGAGATCTACACCGCCATCGAGTACCCCCACCAGGGGGGGCTGCCCATCCTCCTGACCGGCGTGGAGGCAGGCTACCGAATTACGCTCCGCGAGTTTGATCCTGTGGTCGGCAGCTTCACTGACTTCGCCACCACAACCTTGAGCGGCGCCAACATCAGCCGAGGGCTGGCCTTCGCCAAAAACGAGTTCGGCGGCCCGGGGATCCTCGTTGGCGGCGGAGACAGCGGCGCCGACGTGTCCTACTACACCGAAATCCAAGACATCGGGGAGTGGCGCGACGAGCGCATGCTCGACTCGAACACAGGCAACATCTCACGGATCGCCTCACACCCCAGCGGTGACTACGCTTTGTTGGTCCAGTCTTCCGGTGGAGCGAGGATCTACCGCTATGAGGCGGGCCAGGTCAGCGACTCCAGCGACTCGCCGAGTTGGAGCAACCGTGGCTCGTTCGCCATCCGCTTTCAGGACGATGGGCGCCGCGCGTTGGTCGTCGGAGGCAACCGCGGCGGGGTCGGCTCGGCGTTCGAGTTCCGACACGACGAGTTCGAGTGTGGCCTCGACTGCGGCTGGACCCAGGTCTCCATCCCCGACTTCAGTGACCCCCCCTACAACGCGAACTCCAGCACGCTCCTGACCGACGTGGGCTGGCGCCCCGGCTGCGACGGCGGCCTGATCGTCGGCGGCTGGAGCAACTTCAACGGCTCGGTGGGCTACCTCATCAAGTTCCAGATCGAAAACGGCGTGTCCTGCGATTGAGCCAACAACAACTGATACGAACTCGTGTAGAAAGGTCGCTGCGAAGCAGCGGCGCGCAGATGAACTCAGCCATCTGAATTGACTCAGAATGTTCGCATTCAGCCCGCTGAGTTCATCGCGCGACCTTTCTACACCAGTTGATATGAACCCCCTCACAAGGAGATGCACCATGTCCACCCCACCCTGGATGGTCTCGCTTCACGGCGGCCACAGCGGTCAATTCTGCGATCACGCCGTCGGCAGCCTGGAGGAGGTCCTCGAAGCGGCCGTCGCCGCTGGCTTCACGACGTTCGGGATCTCCGAGCACGCCCCGCGGCTGGGAACCCAGTACCTCTACGACAAGGAGATCGAGTTGGGCTGGGACGTCGCCCACCTGGAGAAGCTCTTTGACGACTACGCCACGACGAGCGCCGAGCTGGTGGAGGCGTTCGCCGACCGCCTGACCGTCCTCCGCGGCTTTGAGGCCGAGGCCGTCCCCACCGACCGCTACAAGGAGCTGATGCTCGGCTACCGCGAGCGCTACGGGTTCGAGTTCATGATCGGCTCGGTGCACCACGTCGATGACATCAGCATCGACGGGCCGATGCACCAGTTCCAACAAGCGATGGAGGGGCGCGGCGGGCTGGAGCCGCTGGCGATCGCCTACTACGAGGCGGTCATCGCCATGATCGAGGCCCTCCAGCCCGAAGTGGTCGGCCACCTGGACCTGATCCGGAAGAACGGCGTCCACGTCGGCCCCGTCGACACCCCGGCGATTCGTGAGGTGGCCGTCGCGGCGCTGGAGGTCGTTCGCGACCACGGGTGCGTCCTCGATCTGAACACCGCGGGCTACCGCAAGGGGCTCAAGACCCCCTACCCCGCCCCGTGGATCATCCAACGCGCCACGGACATGGGGATCGGCTTCTGCTTTGGCGACGACAGCCACGGCCCGGAGCAGGTCGGCGCGGGCATGGAGGCGTCACGGCGCTACCTCCTTGAGCAAGGCGTCACGCACATCTCCGCGCCGAGCCGTCAAGACGGCGGCCTGGTCTGGCACAAGGTGCCGCTGGCCGACGCGCCTTGAGCCAGCGGCTCAACCCGAGTCGTCCTCGGCCTCCAGGCGCGCGAAGACCATCTTGAGCACGACGACGTTGAACCCCCCCAGCGCGACGGCGCCCGCGAAGAACGGGAGCCCATCCGAGATGCTCCCGGAGAACGTGACGACCGCGGCGACCAGCAGCAGCGTCAACACCGGGACCATGAGCAGGAGGGTGAGCGAGGCCTTCATACCCTTGTTGGGATCGGACTTCATGATGCCTTGTCCTGTGACTCGGGGCGTGTGTAACCCACGCAGGTGAGGATGTCGAGCGCCAGGCTGTAGCGGCCAAACGGCGGCATGATGTAGGCCCCCACCACATCGTCCACCACACCCAGGAGCGCCTCCTGGGCGATCCGCACGCCCTCGGCGCGCGCCGCGGGGCCTCGATCCACCTTCTGCATCCGGTCTCGGATGTCCTGGGGGATCTGCATGCCGGGCACCTCGTTGTGGAGGAACTCGGCGTTGCGGTGGCTGGCGAGCGGCAGCAAGCCGACGAGGATCGGCATGTCGAGGTGCCGCGTGTCGCGGATGAAGCGGTGGAGGATCTCGGGGTCGTAGACCGGCTGGGTCATGATGAACTCGGCGCCCGCCTCGCGCTTCTGCTCCAGGCGCCGGATCTCGCGATCGTAGTCCAGCGCGGCAGGCTCCGCCCCACACGCGCACAGGAAGCGGGTCGGGTCCATCTTCTTGCCCGCCAGATCGCGCCCGTGGTTGAAGTTGTCCGCGATCCGGAGCAACCCGACGCTGTCCACGTCGAACACCGGGGTCGCGTGGGGGTAGTCGCCCATCTTGGGCGGATCGCCGGTGATGATCACCAGGTTGTGGAGCCCCAGGACGTGATCGGCCAGCAGATCGGACTGAAGCCCGAGCAGGTTGCGATCGCGGCAACACACGTGGAGGATCACCTCCATGTCCAGTTCGCGCTGGATCAGCAGCCCAAGGGCCTGGTTGGACATCCGCACCGACGCCCGGGGGCCGTCGGCGATGTTGACCACGTTGACCCCCCCTTCGCGGAGCAGCCGCGCGGCGGCCAGCGCCTTGCTCGGGTCAAGCCCGTTGGGGGGGTTGACCTCAACGCTGACCACGAAGCTCTCCGGTCCCACCGGGACAGGCTCCTTCGCCTTGACCCGATCGTGGTAGACGCGCGCGATGGCGGCGCCGAGGCCAGTCTTCTCCGCGGTCGGCGTCGGCTCGACCCCCTCGTAACGCTCCCTGTCAGGCGTCGACACGACGCTGACCTCGCTCCGCGCCTCAACTCGCCCGCCGCCCATCATCCGAGCCGCGCCGACGATCCGACGGATGTGCTCAGGGCTCGTCCCACAGCACCCACCGACCAACGACACCCCGAGCTTGAAGAAGCGCCGCGCGTAGACCCCGAAGTACTCCGGCGTCGCCATGTAGATGTGGCGCCCCTCCTGGATCTTCGGGTACCCCGCGTTGGGTTGGATCGCGATCGGGATCCCTCGCCCGACCATCTTCTCGGCCACGCTGAACAGCTGGTGTGGCCCCTCGACGCAGTTGGCGCCGATCACGTCCACCCCCAGATCCCTCAAGAGCGTGAACACCTGCTCGGGGTCGGCCCCCTCGCTCGTCCGCTCCTCGCCGTCGAAGGCGACCTGGGCGATGATCGGCAGCGACGACACCGCCTGAACCGCCTGGACCGCGAGGCGCAGCTCGCTCAGCAGGCGGAAGGTCTCCAGAACAAAGACGTCCACCCCGCCATCGGCCAGGATCGCCGCCTGCTCCTTGAACGCGTCGCGCACCCGCTCCAGCTCCGCGTCGCTGATCACGCCAGGGACCGCCCCCGTCGGACCGATCGCGCCGCCCACGAGCACCTTGCCCCGATCGGCGCACCGCCGCGCGATCTGGACCGCCGCGCGATTCAGCTCGACGAGCTTGTCCTCCAGGCCATGCTTGGCGAGCTTGAGGCGGTTGGCCGCGAAGGTGTGCGTCTCGATCAGATCCGCGCCCGCTGCGATGTAGTCCTCGTGGATCTGCTGCACCAGAGACGGGTTGCGCAGGCAGACCTCTTCGAGGCTTCGGTTGATGAAGACGCCGCGCTCGTAGAGCTGGGTCCCCATCGCGCCATCGACGACGAGGGGCCCGCGTTCAAGAGCAGCCAGAAATGCGTTGGTGTTGGTCATGACGTTGACCAGGGTGTGTTGAGTGGATTGGGGTGGCGGTATAAAGGATACCCAACCGCCGCATGGGCTCCGCGAGGCTAGCACTACGACGTCGAGTCGTGCAACAATGCAACGAGCCCTGGGCCACGCCGATGTATCGACATCAACCTGCGGCCACTTGAACGTGTGACTTCGCCGTGACGGACTCACGACACAACCCGACGCCGCCGCCCCTCGACCGGATCCTTCGCGTCGGTGAGATGGTCGCGGGCCGCTTTCGCATCGTCGCCCCGATCGCGCAGGGCACCTGGAGCACGATCTACCACGCCTACCAGACCGACCTCGATCGCCACGTCGCGCTCAAGATCCTCAAGACCTCCTCGCGAGGCGATCACACCATCGTGGAGCGCTTTCGCCGCGAGGCGCTGTTCATCAGCCAGCTCAACCACGCCAACACCATCAAGGTGCTGGACTACGGCGAGACCAGCTCCGGGCTCCTCTACATCGCCATGGAGTACCTGGAGGGGCGCACCCTCGGGCAGCTCATCATGGACGAGGAGCGCTTGCCGCCCGAGCGCGCCTACCGCCTCCTCGTCCAGATCTGCCAGAGCCTCTCCGAGGTCCACAGCCTCGGCATGCTCCACCGGGACCTCAAGCCCGACAACATCTTCCTGTGCACCCGCAGCTCGCTCAGCCAGAACACCTACTCCACCGACTTCATCAAGGTCCTCGACTTTGGCATCGCCAAGGCCACGCGCCACATCGACGGCGTTGACGGCGCGATGGAGCACCTGACCAGCCGCGGGCTGCTGATCGGCACGCCGCTCTACATGGCCCCTGAGCAGGTCATGGAGCAGGAGCTGACCCCCGCGACCGACATCTACTCGCTCGGCCACATCCTCTATGAGATGCTCACCGGGCTCGCCCCTTTTGATGATGGCACCGAGGAGCCCCTCCAGATCATCATGCGGCACATCGAGGACGATATCCCGCCGCTGCCCCCCGAGCTGGAGAACCACCCGCTGGCGGCGGTCATCAAGCGCACCTCGGCCAAGAACCCCCTGGAGCGCTTCCCGGACGCCGAGGCGCTCCTGAGCTTCCTCCTCGTCCTCCCGCTCGCCGAACTCAACGAAGACGAGCGGCTCGACCTCGTCACCCAGCCCACCATCAAGGCCCTCCCGGACTCGTCGCCGCCGCCCCGCTCCTCGGGGCTGGACACGGTGCACGAGGAGTTCAAGGCCTTCGCGCTGGAGAACCCCGAGCGCAGCGACGTCTACACACAGCTCCTCGATCACCTGGAGCGCGTCCATGACGAGGGCCGCGGTCGGCTCGTCGTGCTGCGCGGCGAGGCGGGCATCGGCAAGACCGTCATCACCACCTCGTTGAGCCAGGCGCTGATCCACCGCGACCCCAAGGCGCTCTTTGTCTACCACCCCTACCTCGACCCCGGCTGGTCCCTGCGGCAGGGCGACGTCTGGGCCATGGCCGGGACGCTCCTGGGCGCAGAGGCGTTCGCGCCGGAGTCGCTCTCCGACTCACTCCGCGAGGCGATCGAGGCAGGCTTTGAGGGACGCGAGGAGGTGTTCAAGACCCTCCAGGTCTTCCAGGAGCAGCGTATCAACCCGCTGCTGTCGTCCATCGAGGTGCTGCGGAGCAAACGCCACGAGCTGTTCGTCGCGCTCAGCCGCCCGTTTCAAGCCCTGGCCTCCGAGCGGACCCTGGTGTGGATCCTGGAGGAGCTGCACGAGGAAGACTCGATCACCCTGGCCTTCCTCCAGCACCTGCTGGGGCTGTTCGAGCAGACGCCGCTCAAGCTCCTGATCATCGCCACGGTCAACGAGGAGGCGCTCACCCCGTCGGCGCGCAGGACCCGCGCGCTGGTGCCGCTGCTCACCAACCCATCCAAGCACGTCCACATCATCACGCTCCGAGGCGTCCAGGAGGACGCCGCGATCACCCAGATGTCCTCCGAGCTGGATCACCCCCTCGCTCCCGAGCTGGCGCTGACGCTCCACCGACTGACCGACGGCCACCCCCAGTTCAACCTCGAAGCCCTCAAGCACCTGCACGAATCCGAGCACCTCCAGCTCCAGGGCGGCACCTACCGGCTGGCCGACAACCTGGAGCTGGAAGACCTCATCCCCCACCGCCTCGTGGATCTGGTCCAGCGGCGGCTCCAGGTCCACCGCTACAAAGCCCAGTCCGGGGCGCTGCTGCGCTACACGCTGGAGTCGGTCGCGCTGCTGGGTTCGGAGTCCTCCCACGACACCGTGCTCACCTTCATGACCTCGCTCGACGAGACGCTCAACCCCGACACGCTCAACCTCGCCATCCAGGAGGCGATCCAGCTCGGTTACCTGCAATCGAACAACGGGCACCTCCAGTTCAACCTCCCCCAGATCCAACGGATGTTGCTGGAGCAGCTCGACCGGACCGCGACCCACGACGGCGACAGCGGTGACTTCGCCCGCAACCGCCTGGGCCACGCCGCGTCGTTCCTGCTGGAGCGCCACCCGGATCCCTCCTCGATGGTGCTCCACCACATCGTGTCGCTGTACGTCATGGCCGGGAGGCGCGACAAGGCGGCCCGATGCCTGCGCAAGGCGGCCCACTCCGCCTACTACCGCTTCGACCTCGACACCGCCATCGACACCTACCTGCAGGCGCTCCGGCACGCCCGACGCCCCAGCGTCGAGAGCGGCCAGCTCGCCTTCGTCGCCCCCGAGACCGACGAGGAGCTGGCGGTGTTCCTCCGCCTCGGCGAGTGCTACGCCATCCTCGGGGACATGGGGCTGGCGCAGGACTACCTGACCTGCGCGCTGCGCGGCGCCCAGCTCGCCTCCAAGTCCAGCCTCGGCGCGTCCATACGCGGGCAGGCCATGCAGCTCAAGGGCGACCTCGCCCTGCTCCAGGGCAACTCGGAGGCCGCCGCCTGGCACTTCGTCCAGGCCCGACGCGCCTTTGAGAAGGTCCGCCAGGATCAAGGTATCGCCCGCTCCATCATTGAGCGTGCCCGGATACACCTCCTTGAGGGTGAGCCACACGAGGCGCTCGACCCCCTCCTCGAAGCCCTCGTGCTCGCCGAGTTCATCGAGGTCATCCCCATCCAGATACAGGCCCTGACCGCCCTCGCGCGCACCCACCTCCAGCTCGGCGACCCTCGCCGAGCCCTCAAGGACGCCCAACAAGCCCTCGATCTGCTCCAGCGCGAGAACGACGCCTCCAACATCGCCAACCTCTTCATCGACCTCGGCGAGATCCAATACGTCATCGGCGACCTCGATCAGGCCAGGATCGCCACCCAGCAGGCGATCGCCATCAAGCTGCGGATCGGCGAACGCCTCGGCCTCGTCCGCGCCAGGACGCTCTCCGGGCAGATCCTCGCCGCGCTCGGGCGGCTCGATGAGGCGCACCGTGAGATCGCCCAGTGCGTCGACCACTGCGTCCGCTACCACGACCCCATCGGCGCGGCGCGCGCCAGAGTCCTGCTGAGCGATCTCCAGGCCCACCAGAACAGGCTCAAGGGCGTGTCGCTGGAGCGCGTCGAGCGCCAGTACCGAGACATCCTTGAAGCGCTCGTCGAGATGGACGCCACCGAGCAGATCTGCACCGTCCTCATCCGGCTGGCGCTCCTGAAGGCCTCCCAGAACCAACGCCACCACGCCATGGCGCTCCTTGAAGAGGCGATGCCTGGGCTCAAGGTCGACGCGACCCACTGCCAACGCGCGTTCAAAGCCGTGCTCGCCTGGCTCGATGGACTTCGAGGCGAGCACGTCAACGCCCAGAGCCGCCTCGACGAGATCATCGCCACGTCCCAGACCGATCGCTCCACCGCCCTCCTCTTCCTCTCCTGCGTGTTGATGTCGGACCTCCACGTCCGTCAAGGGGATCCCTCGCCGAGCCACGGGGTCATTCAGCTCGCCTACAGCCAGGCGCTCCTCAATGGGCTCCTCACCGAGGCGGCCCAGTGCCGGTTGGAGCTTCAGCGGTGTGGGGCATATGGCGACGACGCCGCCGCGTTGATGGATCCGCGAGCCCTCCTGCTCGGACAGCTCGTCACCCTCCCGTTGCTCCCCGACAAGACGAACGGGGATTGACAGCCAGGGTCAGGCGCGTCACTAAGGTAGTGTGATGCAACAGCCTACGGAGGCACCATGTCGCAAGACAAGTCACGCGCTCCAGATCAACGCATCGCCGTGAAGGGGATGTCTGGAGGGCCCAAGCTCGCCAGCCGTGTCAACACCGGCCTCGACAGCAGCGAGACGATCTTCAACTTCTTTCGATCGATCGCGCTGTTCAGCCTCCTGGACGCCGACGAGGTCGCCCAGGTGCTCAGGATCTGCACCATCGAGACGGCCGCGCCTGGCGAAATCCTCTTCGATGAAGGAGAGGCCGCCAAGTCCATGCTGATCCTTGAGCACGGCGAGGTGACCGTCACCAAGCGCAGCCAGGGCGGGCAGGTCCAGATCGCCAACCTCGGCGACGGCTCCATCATCGGCGAGATGGCGCTGATCGCAGGCGCTCCTCGCTCAGCGAGGGTCAAGGCCGTCGCCGAGACCCGGTTCTACCGCCTGGACGGTCGTCACTTCGACGCCCTGCGCAGGCAGCGGTCGCTGGCTGCGTACAAGATCCTCCTGATGCTGCTCGAAACCCTCGGCGATCGGCACCAGATGATGCTCAAGCGCGTCCACGAACTCTTCGCCCACCCCGAGGATCACATCGAGATCTTCGAACGGCACTGCCGTGAGCTGATCGAACGAGCCCAGCGAGCGCTTGAATGAGCGATAACCCCAAAGGCCCCTCTCGGGAGCGCAAACGCATGGCCCGTCCATCCGAGCGCGAGATCATCAAGGCCCTGTCCTTCAACCGCACCTTCGTGGGGCTCGACGGGGACGACTTCTCCCCTTTCCTGGCCGAAACGAGGCTGGAGCTGTTCGCCGAAGGTGCCCCGCTCACGTCGCGCGGCGATGTGAGCAGCTCAGGCTACATCCTGGTGTCGGGCTGCGTTGAGCTGACGACCGAGCACATGCCTGGCCGTCGCGCCTCGCGCCAACACTTCGCGGCGGGCACGCTCATCTCAGGAGCGGCGCTGATCAAGGACTGGCCTCAAGACCAGGAGTGCGTCGCGGTTCAGGAGACCTACGCGCTTGAGCTGACGCGCAGCGGCTTCAAGAAGCTGCTCAACACGGGCAACAACGTGGCGTTCCGCCTCCTCGATGAGCTGCTCGAAGGGGTCGTCGCGCGCGTCTCCGCCGCCAACCAGCTCGTGGACGACATCTACAGCCACCCCGACGAGACCCTCCTCCTGCTCCGCGCGCGGGCGGCCTCCGAGACAAACCCCGGCTGAACCAGGCCAAGTCATGACCCACCTGCTTCACTTCTACGGTGAGCTGCCCTTCTCCTCCGCCGACTTCCTCAAGACCACCTTCAACGCCAACACCGTCTCCTACCTCGAACAGCACATGGACGCCGAGACCTACCGGCTGGAGCTGCTGGAGGCGAGCGGTCCGCGGTGGCTGCGCGCGGTCCGCGTCGCCCCCAACGTCTCGCTGCCCTGGTGGGCCGCGCGGGCGTTGGGGGCGACGCGCATCTCCTATCTGGAGACCACCACGCACGAGGTCGGCACCCACACGTTGGAGTGGAACGCCTTGAGCAACGTCCTGACCGAGCGCGTTCACATGACAGGCCAGATTCAGTTGGAGGCGGCGCCGCGAGGCACCTGCCGATACACCCTCCAGGGCGAGGTCTCGGTGCAGTTCTACGGCATCGGCGCGCGCCTGGAGGAGGCGATCGGCGAGAGCGTGACGCGGACGTTCGAGTTGACCCACGAGCTGCTGCTGATTCGCCACGCCGCCCATCAACGCGGAAACCTGCTGTAGACCACCGCACACCGCACCTCCGGGGTGGGCGCGGTGCAAGCACGACCCATGCTGCACCGCAACAAAGCGATATTTTGCATCGCAATACAAAGCACCACAATACGCTGTCAAAACAAGCACCAACGCACATCGCGGCGCAGCACCGTGGATCACCTACAACCCCCGCGCTGCAACATCACCCCCCGGTGAGTCGACGGCACCAGACCGCTCCCGACGCCCCGATCCAACCATTTGGATCGAGACGAACGCGGAGATCAGAAGAAGGGATTGCCCTGGATGGACCTCACCGGACGTCAGGAGGGCGATCCTGCGAGGTCTGTTTCAGCGGCTGTCTTGTGGGGCGAAATCAAGGAGGAGCGAGACGGGAGGAGGGAGCGCAGCCGAGGCGATGTCAGAACGGAGGCTCGGTCGGGAAGAACTCGGCGTCGGAGCCCTCATCCGAGGTCTCCTCGTCCGAACCGTCGTCTCCGTCGTCACTCTCGATCCCCAACCTCGCGCGAACCTCCGACTCAAAGAGCGCAAACTCGTTGTCGAGCGTGTCCGCGAGGTTCATGACCGAGTCCACCAGCTCGGTGTCCAGATCGTCGCGTTCGCGAAGCCGGGTCAGCGCCGCCACCAGCTTCTGACCATGCATGTACAGCTCCTCAAGGTGCTGCATCGAGGTCCTGTCCTCGGCCTCCTTCTTGGGAGTCCGCTCCGGGAACTGACCCGAGACGATGTCCCTGGTCTCCTCCACCGACTTGCCAACGACCTTGTTGAGCACCGTCCCCTGATCGTCGTGTGGGAGCCCGGCGAGGATGTCCGCCTGGGTCTGGGAGATGAGCCCCTGCTCGTACGCCTCCATGGTGGCGGGGCTCAGGCGCTCGGCGCGGCGCACGCTGCGCTCAATGGTCCGAGGTGACTTGCCGGTCTTGTCGGCGGTGTCCTCGGTGAAGGACTTCGCCCGCTCATCGGTCGGGTTCGCCGCCGCGTGCGCCCCCGCCACGTACTGCGCCGTCTCGGGGAACCGCTCCAGGTACAGCTCCTTGCGGCGAGCCAACGCCCGATCCAGCGACGCCCCGCGAAGATCGCGGCGGATGATGTTCTCATCGATCGCCGCCATCTCCAGGATCACCTGATCCTCGATCTCAAGGACCCGCGCGTCGATCTCGGTCCAACCGAGCTTTTGCGCCGCTCGGAGACGCCGCTCGCCCGAGTTGAGCAGGTACTGCCCGTCTGCGCGCGGGATCACGTGGATGGGGTGCAGGAGGCCGATCGCCGCGAGGCTCTCCTCCAGATCCTCGGTGGACATGTCCTCGCGGAAGTTGTGTCCTGGGATGATATCGATCTCGCTCAGAGGTATGGCTCGAACCGTCACCGTCAAGCTCCTTATCAAGGTATGGGAACGGGTCGAGGCTCACTCGCCAGGCTCTCAACTGACCCGATCAGGGAGTTCATCGTGTGTGTTTAGCCAGGGGGCCTGGCCGCCTCTGGAGATACTGCGCTCTCCTCCCCGGATCAAGCTCTGGCGAGGATTTCATTCAAGCTCGCTGAGCACGAGATCCAGCGCCTCGAGGGCGCCAGCGAGCTGATCGCGGGAGATGATCAGCGGCGGCGCGAAGGCGAGCACGTGCCCGTGAACACCGCTTGGGAGCATCAGGTAGCCTCGCTTGAGCATCCCATCCACCACCCGAAGCCCCGCGAACCCATCCGGCGCGCCGTTCGCGTCCTGGACGGGGAGCCCCAACATCAGCCCGCGGCCGCGCACCTCGCCCAGCCGCTCCGGGTGACGGCGCTTCAGGGCCAACAGCTCACCGTGGAGCCACGCCCCGAGCGTCGCGGCGCGCGGCACGAGCCGCTCCGACGCGATGACGTCGAGGGCGGCCAGCGCCGACGCGCAACCAACGGGGTTGCCGAGGAAGGTCGAGGTGTGGATCGCCTCACCCTGGCTGTGACCCCAGGCGTCCATGACCGAGCGACGACCGACCGCCGCGGACACCGGCAAGCCTCCCCCCAACGCCTTGCCGACGCAGAGGATGTCGGGGACCACCCCGTAGTGCTCGCAGGCGAACCACCGCCCCGTCCGACCCAACCCGGAGTAGATCTCGTCCGCGATCAAGACCAGGCCGTGCCGGTCGGCCAGCCTGCGCAGCCCCCGCACCCAGGAGCCAGGCGGGGTGATCTCGCCGCCTCGCCCCTGGATGGGCTCAAAGAGGATCGCTCCGACGCTGCCCACGCCCGTCGCGGGCGACGCCAGCAGGTACTCCAGGTACTCCAGGCTGCGCTGAGCGCCCTGCTCGGTCGCCGGGTAGGGCCCCCCGTCCGCGCCTGGGTAGGGCGCGTGCACCACCTGCGGGTTGAACTGCGCGCGGAACGGCTCTCGAAACGAGCGCCTGTAGGCGGTCGCCCCCAGCGCCCCATAGCTCAACCCGTGGTAGGCGCCGTGGAAGGCGATGACCCCGGTCTTGCCCGTGGCCATCACCGCGGTCTTCAGGGCCGCCTCGACCGCCGCCGCCCCCGACTGCGCCAGGATCGAGCGCTCCAGGTCGCCAGGGGTGACCTCGGCGAGCCGCCGCGACAGCTCGATCTTCGGCACAGATGGGAAGACATCGCCCATCCCGTGGATCAAGCGCCGCGACTGCTCCGCGATGGCGCCGCTGATCGCCGGGTGGCTGTGCCCCATCGCCATGACCGCGAACGCGCCGGTGAGGTCGACGTAGCGGTTCCCGTCCACGTCCCAGATGTTGGCCCCTTCGGCCCGCTCCCAGACGATGGGATCCTGATCGATGCCCGTCTGCTCGGAGCGCCTGCTTCGCCGGGCGGTGATCGCGGGGCACTCGTAGCGCACGAGCTGATCGATCCACGCCGTGCTGCGAGGCCCGGGGATCGCCGTGATCAGCTCAGGCCCGGGCGCCTGCGGTGGCCCCTGGGGGAGGTGTTGGAGGAGGTTGGTCATGGCTTGCTTCGACGAGGCCGCCCCTTGCGGCGACCGGGGGGACCGTTGAGGTCGCGGCCCGCGCCGCGCCTGCCTCGGCGCGCCTTGCCCACGGCGCGGCGCACCTTGCGTTCAAAGGAGGGCAGAAAGAGCATCACCCGCGCCCGCTGTGACCCGGTGAGGATCGCGTCCAACGCCTTCATTCGCTCCAGGCGGAGCTTATCGACGCGCTCGCGGTTGGCGATGACCTCATCGCTCAGCCGATCCAGCTCCTTGTCGTCCAGCTCACCCCGCACGCCTCGGCGCAGGCGCTTGACCGAGCGCCGCAGCGCGCCCTCCGCCTTGAACAGCTTGAGGTCGTACTCCGAGAGGACCTGATCCAGCTTGCGGCGCGTCTCCTGGTCGTCGTCCCCCAGCTCCAACACCTCGGCCAGCTTCATGGAGCGCACCACCGCGATCTTCTTGAGCGCCTCCGCCTCGTCGGCCTCGGGCGCCGACCGGGTTGGCGGCTCGGCGCGCGCCGTCGGCGCCTGGGTCACGCCGAGCGCGATGAACACACCCAGCATGAGCGCAAACCAAGGTGCGAGTCGCCAGGATCGGCGTCGAGCTGTGTTGGACGTGTGTTGGGTTCGCATGGGTCGTCTCCTCCTCACAGCGACTTGTTCAGCTCAGCCAGGACCACCTCAAGCTCCTGACTCGACAGCCCACTGACGCTGCCCGTCACCCCTTCGCCCCACAGCGGGTCGTCCGTCGGGTCGGCCGCCGCCGAGGTCTCCTCCTCGTCCCAGGCCGCGTACAGCTCCTCGTCCTCGTCGGTCACGTCCACCTGGATGGAGGCGGCCAGCGACTTCAGCTCGGCCTTCTCCGCGTCGTTCAACGCCACCGAGGGCATGACGGACCGCGACGGCTCATACCCCGCAGGCTGGCTGGGGTCGTCGCCCGACGGCCAGACGATCAACAGCGCGATCGCCGCCGCCACCAACGCCCCCATCGCCAGCGTGGGCTTGAGGGTGAACCAGGCGCGGATCGGCTCCAGCCACGCCCAGGGATCGCGCGCCTGAGCGGGCGACGGAGCGACCTGCTCCTCCGCTCCCCCTTCAAGCAGCAGCTCGTCCTCCTGACCATGCTGCTCACCGAGCCCATCCATGATGTGGCCATGGAGCGACGTGAAGAAGTGCTCCCCCGGGTGGGTCGCGACGCTGTCTTCCACCATGAGCCGCGCCATGGCACGAAGCTCCTCGACCTCCGCGGCGCACTCGGGGCAGCTCGCCAGGTGCGCGCGCAGCTCAGCGCCGGGCTCCACACCTGCGATGGCGTCAAACAGCTCCGCCTCAAGCTCCGGCTGAAGCCGCCCACACCCAGGACCATCATCTAGTAGGACGCCGTGTGTGTTGGTCATGACCTTTCCTCCGCTGTCGAGGACGTGACAATCTCGCGCAGCCGCTTCATCCCGTGGTGGAAGTTGACCCTCGCCGAACCCTCGGAGCACCCCACCGCCTCACCGATCTCGCGAAACGACATCTCGGTGTCGATGCGCAGCGTGACCACCTCGCGCTGCCGCTCAGGCAGCTCGCCGAGCGCCTCGCGCAGCTTGAGGCGCTGCTCGCGCTCATTGAGCGCGCTGTAGGCGGTCGGCTCCACCGCGATCGGGGTGTCCTCGACCGGCTCAAAGCGCTTGCTCCCCCGATCGCGCAGGTGGTTGCGCGCCAGGTTGAGCGCGATGGAGAACAGCCAGCTGCGAAACGAGCCCACGCTCTGCAGCTCCGGCAGCCGCGTCCACGACTTGATGAAGGCGCGCTGGACGATGTCCCGCGTGTCCTGGCTGTGACGCACGAGCCGAAACACCGCGCCGTAGAGGGGCTCCTGCAGCGTCAGGACGATCTGACTGAACGCCGCGCGCTCACCATCGCGGGCGCGGGTCACGAGCGCGTCAAGGTCCACCTCCTGGGACGTGGCCTGGGGCGCTCGGGACGCTGCGCTTTGCTCGTGTGAGGTCCTCACCGGGGTGCTCTGCCTCGCTCGGGTCTCAGGATCAGGGGTCGCGCCACGCCGCGGCGCGAAGCCGCCCAACCAGCTCGGGTTTGCACTCTGGGGCCGTGGATACGCCACGTCAAGCAGCATCGAGTCCTCCGATCCGCTCGCGGCAACCAGGCGTCGGGCGCTTCGACGGTCCGAACAGCGCCCCCAAACCGGGTTGACCTCGCTCACGCATGATTCTGGCGGTCGACTTCCGCGTCGACGGCCTTCATCGAGGGGACACATCGATCGAGGGGACGTTAAATCAAAGTTCTCATGCGGTTTTATTGGGGTTCGTTTCAAGATTCTCGCCAGCACTCCGATACCGATCAGTGAGCTTGAAGGACACGGATGTCCTGTCCGGACCCACGGGCGGCAGCCGCATCTGGAAGGATGACTCTCGTGCGCCCACCAGCTATTCACGGAGGAAAATCATGCCCCTGAATGTAAAAACGAACATCTCGAGCCTCATCGCCCGCCGGAACCTGAACCGGTCCCAGAACATGGTGGACAAGTCTCTGGCCCGCCTCAGCACAGGCATGCGCATCACCAGCGCGGCCGACGACGCCGCCGGACTGGCGATCAGCCAGAAACTCAAGAGCCAGATCCGCAGCCTGGAGCAGGCGTCGCGCAACGCCAACGACGGCATCTCGCTGATCCAGACCGCTGAGGGCGGCATGGATCAGATGGGCGAGATCCTCAACCGGATGCGGGAGCTTGCGGTTCAGTCGGCCAACGGCACGTTGACCAACACCGACCGCTCCTTCCTGCACTCCGAGTTCAACACGCTCGTCTCCGAGCTGGACCGGATCGCCGACACGACCGAGTTCAACGGGCGCAAGCTGCTCAACGGCTCCGCCTCGGCCGGCATCTCGTTCCAGATCGGCATCAACGACAACAGCAGCGACCGCATCACGGTCTCGATCATGAACGTCAAGGCCTCCAAGCTTGGGGCCACGACGACCAACTCGCTGCTGAGTCAGTCGCTCTCGACCGCGAGCAAGGCCCAGTCGTCGCTCGACGTCATCGACGCCGCCATCGCCGACCTGTCCACCGTTCGCGCCAAGCTGGGCTCCGCCCAGAACCGCCTGAACGTCTCCATCGAGAACCTCGGATCCAGCATCGAGAGCCTCAGCGCCGCCAACGCCCGCATCCGTGACGTCGATGTGGCGCGCGAGACGGCCAACATGACCAAGGGTCAGATCCTGGTCCAGGCTGGCATCTCGGTCCTGGCTCAGGCCAACCAGTCACCTCAGGTCGCGCTCTCCCTGCTCCAGGGCTAGGAGGTCGCGTGACGCTGAACCTCGACGCGGCCCGGGCCGGGCCGCGTAGGAGGCCACTGTCGTAGGAGGCCACGATGTCCATTTCGTTTGGTGGGCTGGTCAGCGGTATCGATACCCAGAGCATCGTCAGCCAGCTGGTCTCAATCGAACGCAACTCCGTCCGCAACCTGGAACTCAAGCGAGCCCAGGCCGAGCAGGCGCAGAGCGCGTTCAACACCCTCAGCAGCCGCCTTGAGAAGCTCCGAACCGCCGTCAAGTCCATGCAGGACATCGACTCGTTCGGCAAGCTCTCTGTCGGCAGCTCGGATGAGTCCGTCCTCACCGCGTCCTCATCTGGGACCGCAACCCCCGGCACCTTCTCGATTGAGGTCCAGTCGGTGGCCAAGGCTCAGAAGACCATGTCGGACGCCTTCGCCGACACCACCCAGACCGGGCTGTTCGGTGAGGGGACCCTGACCCTCGGGGTCGGGGCCGACGACACCGTGGACATTACGGTCGACGCGACCACGACGTTGTCCTCACTCAAGGACTCCATCAACCAGTCCGGCGCCGACGTGTTCGCGAGCATCGTGAACACCACGGAGGGCTACCGGCTCGTCGTCGCGGGCAAGTCGACGGGGACGTCCCGCGCCGTGTCGTTTACGGAAGGGGGCACCCTCGGCCTCGGCCTGAACACCCCCGCCAACACCTTCCAGACCGCGTCCGACGCGTCCCTCGTCATCGACGGGGCGCTGAACATCTCCTCCTCGAGCAACACGATCTCCGATGCCATCGAGGGAGTGACGCTCGACCTCAAGAAGGCCAACGTCGGTGAACAGGTCGACATCACCATCGACCGCGACACCGAGGCTCAGGCCGAGTCCATTCAGGAGTTCCTCGACAGCTACAACGACGTCATCACCTTCATCAACTCCCAGACGCGGACGACCACCGTCGGCCAGCGGGGGCCGCTGATCAACAACCCCACCATGGTGGGCGTCAAGCGTCAGCTGCAGCGCACGCTCCAGTCCACCATCGGCACGGGCACCGACTACACGTCGGCCGTCAACATCGGCATCAGCACCGGCTCCAGCGGACGCCTCGAGTTGGACAAGGAGACCCTCAACGAGGCGCTCGCCGCCGACTTTGAGGGGGCGCTCTCGGTCTTCACCTTCGACGACATCGGGCTCGCCGACCTCTTTGAGTCGTCCATCGAGACCATGATCGACGTCGACGGGCTGATCCCCAAGCAGACGTCCAACCTCTCCACCCGCGTCAAGGACCTCAACAACCAGATCGACCGTCAGAACACCCGGGTGGATCGCTACGAAGAGCGCCTCAAGGCTCGCTTCCTCGCGATGGAGCAGGCCATCTCGTCGCTCAACAACCAGTCGGCGAGCCTCCAGAGCGCTCTCCTCGGGTAACCACAGAGGGCGGAAGGAAAAACGCAGGAGGCCCCGCACCAGCTGGTGCGGGGCCTCCTGCGTTTTTCCGGCGCCGAGGGGAGGCTACTTCCAGGGATCCTTCAGCCCACCTGTGTTCTGCCCGTTGCCGCCGTTGCGCTTGGGGGCGCGCTTGAGCAGGACGTTCAGCGTCTTGCTCTCCGACGGGACCACGTCCTCGGTCGTTGGCAGGAAGCCCTTCTTCTTGAAGGTCAGCTGGATCGCCTCCTCCCCCGTCTCATACGTCAGGGTCTTCGGGAGCGTCCCCAGCATCTTGCCCTCGGCGTCGTAGGCGACGACCCCAGGCTGCTCCGACGTGAGCTTGATCTCGATCTCCTTGACCTCCGGGGCGCTGTCCTGCGTCGTCTCCGTATCCGACGTCTCTCCCCCGGTCGTCGCGGCGATCGCGTCGCCGCCGTCCGCCTCATCGTCAGGCTCCTTGGTGTCCTCGTCGGGCTCCTCCTGCGCGGTGGTCTCCGGCTTGTCGTCCGGCTTGTCGTCGGGGACAACGGTCGTCGCCGCCTCGGACGTCTGAGCCGTCGTCTGGGAGCCGCCCGGCTCATCCGGGTCACCGCTCAACAACACGAAGATCACCGCGAGCAGGATCAAGAGCGCCCCCACCCCACCACCGATCGCGAGCAACAGCTTGCCCTGATCCTGCGCGTCCGCCTCAGCCAGCGGATCGTGGTGTACGGCCGTCACCCCGAGATCCAGCTCCAGGTTCCCCGACCAGTCCACCGAGCCGCTCGGGGTGAGGTTGACCTCCGACGGCGACGGACGCCCCATCGGGGGGAGGCTCCCGGTCGAGGGGGACACACCGCCCGTGCTCATCGCCCCCGGGACGGGTGTCGCGTCACCGCCCACCGCTGGGATCGACGACGCCGAGTAATGGTACTTGGTCGAGAGCTGCTCAAGCGCCTGGATCATCTCCTCAGCGTCCTGAAACCTGTCTTCCGGCTTCTTCGCGAGCGAGCGGACGATCACCTGCCCCAGATCCTCGGGCACCTCAACGTCCGGGTTGATCTCGGCGAAGGACGGGACCGGCTCCGTGCAGTGCTTGAGGAGGATGCTGACGTGATCGTCGGCGTCAAAGGGGACCTGCCCGGTGAGCATCTCGTACGCCATGATCCCGACGGCGTAGAGATCGCTGCGAGGCCCCGTCGGCTTGCTGCGCGCCTGCTCGGGCGACATGTACTTCGGCGTCCCGAAGATCATCCCCGCCTGCGTGAGGGTCTTGTCTTCGGACTTGGTGAGCTTCGCGACGCCAAAGTCGAGGACCTTGACGAAGTCCGGCGTCCCGTCCAGGCGAATCAGGAACACGTTGTCTGGCTTGATGTCGCGGTGGACGATGCCCTTCTTGTGCGCCTCGGCCAGGCTGCGCAGCGTCTGGATGACGATGTTGATCACGCGCCCCGCGGGCATGGGGCCGGCCTTCATCGCCTGGTTGAGGGAGATCCCGTCGAGGAACTCCATCGCGATGTAGAGGATCTCCTCATGCAGACCGAAGTCGTACAGCGTGATGGTGTTGGGGTGGCGCAGCTGGCTCGCGGCGCGCGCCTCCCGACGAAACCGCTCAATGAGCGACTCATCGTCCAGATCGCGCGGGAGGACCTTGATCGCGATCTTGCGATCCATCGCGGCCTGATCCCCCTTGTACACCACGCCCATGCCACCCGCGCCGATCCTGGAGATGATGCGGTAGCGGTTGGCGATCGTCTCACCGATGAGAGGATCCTTGCGCTTCTTCTTCTTTCGGGTCGGTGCAGGCGCCTGCTCGGCCGCCTCCTTCTCCTCGACCTTCATGTCGTCATCCGAAGACACGATACTCGAACCTCTCTAGCACGACTCAACTCAAGATCCGGCGCCCCTTCGGGCGAGGAAGAACCACCGACACGCGACACGCACGCCTCAACGGATCTCGACTCGTCCCTCAAAGTACACACGGTGTCGAACGAAACCAAATTTCTTATAGGTGCCGATCGCCGCGACGTTGCCCTCACGGACGTTGAGCGTCACGAGCGACACGGTCTGGAACAGCTCGTCGAGCAACCTCGTCGTCACCGCCGTCGCGTACCCTCGCCGCCGATGCTCCGGGTGCACCACGAGGTTGCCAATCGCCGCGATGTCGTAGGTCTTGCTGTGAACATGGATGCCCGCGATGCCCGCGAGCCCTCGCCCGCCTTCGGCGTCGATACCAAAGTAGAGCCCCGTCTCCAGCTGGTATGGCTCGAAGAAGTTGTCCGGGAAGTGGCGGTACAGCTCCACGATCGCCGCCGTGTCGGTGTGATCCAGGCGGCGCACGCTGCGCTGACCCTCCTCGTCGTCGGGCCTGATGTAGGCGTCGCGCTCAAGGCCCATGCGCTGCATGCGCTTGAGCGACAGCTTCGAGAAGGAGTCGTTCAGCACCGGGTGGTGGTTCTCCCAGGCATGCACCCACAGCGGCGACGGCAGCTGCAACCTGACGTGCTCCAACAGCTCCAACAGGTACCTCGCCGAACGCTCCTTGTGCTCCTGTGGGCGGCTCGCGGGCGTCGCCGAAGACGACGCGGTCAGGATGACCGGCATCCTGAGCCCGCTGTACAACAACAACACCGCTTGCAGCTGACCGTCCACGCGGTTGCCGTACCAGGTGCAGTAGGGCAGGTAGACCGGGTCCAGATCGCCGAGCAGGTACGCGTTCCCCACCCGATCGCGGGTCAGGAAGATCCTCAGCTCCTCGCGATCCTTGAGTTCTTCTATGGGCATGGTCGCCCTCCATCAGCGGACCGACGCTCAACCCACGCTCGCGCGAGGTGGCGCTTCCAACTCGCCGTCCCCGACAGGATAGCCTGTTCACTCAAGCGTCTGCAAGACGGGACAGCCCCCCCACGACCTGCGCGGATCGTCAAGACTGCTTCGGGATGAGGTGGGTGATGCTCGGGATGACCTCGCCCACGAACAGGCTCACCAGGTCGACGTCGAGCTTGCCCGAGTCCGACTCGAGCCGCAGGATGCGGGTCGCGTCCTCGATGCTCGCGGCCGGTCGGTAGGGGCGATCCCAGGCCGTCACGGCGTCGAAGATGTCCGCCACCGTCAGGATCCTCACCCGGAGCGGGATCTCATCACCGGCGAGCCCCCGGGGGTAACCGCTGCCATCAAGCTTCTCGTGGTGAGCCCCGGCGATGCAGGGCACCTGCCGCAGCTCCTCGCTCCAGGGGATCTGGTTGAGGAAGGCCTCGCTCTGAGCCACGTGTGAGCGCATGTCCTCCATCTCAAGGTCGTTCAGCGTGCCCGAGCGAATCGTCAGGTTCTCCAGCTCACCCTGCGTGAGCAGCGTCACCCGCTCATCGTTCGCCGCGAAGACCATCCGTCGGCCCATCGCCTGCACATGCGCGATCTGCTCCGGCTCAAGCCGCGACCTGGAGTTGATCGTGTCCATGAAGGACATGAAGGCGTCCAGCTCGCTCACGAACTGAGCGTGGCGGTAGCGCAGCACCTCCATGTCTTCGCTCGTGGGGTGCCGCCCTTCGCGCATGAGGCGCTGCAGCAGGCCATCGGTCTGGTGACGCCAGTGCACCTCCTTGAAGAGGTTGAAGCGCTCGCGGACGTTCGTAATCTCAGGCTCGGGCAGCCGCGTCGCCTTCATCAAGACCGACTCGCGGACCCCGACCTTGCCGAAGTCATGCAGCAGCGCCGCGTAGCGAAGCTCGGTCAGCTGCTCGTCGGTAAAGTGGATCGGCTCAAAGGACGCCGCGGTGGTCTGGTTGACCACCTCGGCGAGGCGCAGGCTGTAGGTCGCGACCCGCTCGGAGTGACCCGCCGTCGTCGGATCGCGCGCCTCGATCGCGCTGACCGAGGCCTGCACGAAGCCCTCGAACATCTCGTAGATGTTCTCCGTCAGGCGCGTCCGCTCCAGCGCGAAGGCGACGTTCGAGGCGAACACCGAGAACAGATCGAGATCCTGCCTTGAGAACAGGCTCTTGCTGTCCCGGGTGTCCACGTGCATCACGCCCAGCAGCGAGCGCTGGCCGACCAGCGGCGCCGCCATGCAGGCGTAGATCTGCCCCTCCAGGATCGACTTGGAGAGGTCGCCGCTCATCCCGTCCCGCACAAAGAGGACCGCCTCCCTCGTCTCGACCACCCGCTGCAACAGCGACTGGCTGATGATCGAAGGCGCGTTGGTCTCCTCCAGCGCGCCTCGCACGCGCGACATGAACGGCCTGAGGCCGTTGTCCTCCAGCAGGTTGATCGAGAAGAAGTCCGCCGTCGGGAACGCCTCGAAGGTCGCCTGGACGATCAAGCCGAGCAGATCCTCCAGCCGGTTGAGCCCGTTGAGCTGTCCGGCGAGGCCGAACAGGATGCGCAGCCGCGGATCCTTGCCGGTGACGCGCCGGGTGAGCGCGGCCTGAGGCTCGTGGACGGTGGTGATGTACTTCTCGTGTGACTCGTAATCGGCTTCAGGCTCCTTGGGCTTCTGCTGCGCCTCCTCTTCGCTCAGCTGGCCGATGCGCAGCCGGATGACCGAGGAGCCCACCTGGATCTCACCGCCGCTCAGGATCCGGACCGGCCTGTTCGAGCCGTTGCGGTGGAGCCTGACCCCGACCTTCTGATCGACGACGACCAGGCTGCCGTGGCGGCTCTGCAGATCCTGATAGATGAACCCATCCTCCTCGCGGACGAACTCACCATGGTTGTTGGAGACGAACCGATCCTGGAGGAAGAAGTCGTTGCCTCGCGCCCGGCCCAGCGTCACGGTGTCCTGATCAAACCTCGCCCACTTCCCGGCGTCGGGGCCGCTCATGATCGTCAGGTTGAGGATGGGACGTCTGGTCACCGCGAACACACTCCCGGGCGAACCGAGCCGGTCCGCCTGTTGAGAACGCTTCGAATTCTAATTCACATCTCCCCTTGAGGAAACCCCTATCCTTACAGTGTAGGACACCGCTGCGCTCACCGACCTGGATTGGATGACACTCACCGCTCAGTGTGTCACGTCCCACGCCATATTTCAAAGTCGGCCCTGCAACCCAACATCGTTACGGAAAAGGCGTCTGGGTCACGACGTGCACCACCAGCCTCGCCACCCCAAAGAGCAGCAGCGCGAGCAACATCACCACGATCAAGCGATCGCGAACCTTGCGAGGCAAGCGCCACCGAGCCCGCACAACCTCGCGCAGCGCGCCGGGCAACAACCCCAGGCTCACAGCGACGAGCGCCGCCCCGTAGACCAGAAACCCGAAGGGGTGGAGCTGCCACGCCTGCTCCCAGCGCGCATGCCCGATGTGGATCACGCTCCGCGTCAGGCCACACCCCGGGCAGGGAAGCTCAAACAGGGTGTTGAACCAGCAGAGCGACACGCCAAACCCCTCCGCCGGGAGCACCACCGACAGCACCAGCACCACCCCCGCCACCAACGCGCCAGGGCGGGAGGCGAGCGTCTCCCGTACGCGATCGCGCAGGCGCGACCGCTCCATCGACGTGCTCACCTCAGGGCTCGACCTGGTCATGTGACGCTCATGACGTGCTCATCCTCCGCAGGAGCGCGTGCTGAGATCCTGCGACCTCGCGACCCCTCCAACATAGCCAGCGCAGCTCGCAGGCGCCACCATCACACCCCACCACGGTTCGTATGATCAGCAGATCCACACGACCCGAGAGCGATCGCCCGAGATCGCCGCGCGAAGCCCGAAGAATCGGCCCGAACGCCCCGCTCAGAAGTTTTCCCCAGCTTTTATCACACGGGGACAACATAAACACACCCATGTGGAAAACCCTGAGCGAGCCTCAATTAAACCATATCAAAACAGATGGATAGACAAACAGCCGAACCAACCCCCACGTGGACAACCCTGTGGATATCTTTTTTGTGAACGCCGTTCGCACATGGCGATCACAAATCAACCCTTGAGTTCCAGGCTTGAGGGGGTTAGGTGTGTAGATGTGTTGTGCAGCGCTGGCTGCCGTCCTTGGTCACAAGCGACTGGAAGCCAGTTCACCCACATCATTCGGCGAGGGACAATCGTCGCTGGAGTGGGTGGTCATCCATGACGCACGGCGGAGCAGGAACAACAACGACCAGCACTCAAGCCAAGACGCAGGGAAGCGTAACCGATATCCATGAAGGAACACTGGCAGACGATACAACGGGTCATCCGCGACCAGGTCGACGAGCGCACCTGGGAGCAGTTCTTCCGCCACCTCGCCATTCGAGAGTACAGCGACCAGTACGTCGTGTTCGAGCTGCCGGACGCCTTCTTCGTCACCTGGTTCGAGAACCATTATATGAACTACCTGCACGAGGTCATCCACGAGGTGACCCGCAGGCCGCTTCAGGTTCGTATGGTGGTGCGTGACCCGATGCCGCGCGCGAACGACATGATGTCGCTCGCGCCCTCCCCGGACCGTCGCTCTGGATCGTCGTTGCCCGAGATCGACCGCAGCCTGCCGCCGAACTTTCAGCGCATGCGCGAGCACTGGCAGACGATTCAGCAGATGATCCGCAGCCAGGTCGATGAGCGCACCTGGGAGCAGTTCTTTCGCCACCTGTCGATGCGTGATTACAGCAGCGATCAGATCGTGTTCGAGCTGCCGGACGCCTTCTTCGTCACCTGGTTCGAGAACCACTACATGAACTACCTCAGGGATGTGCTCCATGAGGTGACAGGTCAACCCTTTCATATCCAGCTTGTTGCCCGGGACAAGCCCGCAGGCACGATCGCGACGCCTCCCCACTCGATGGTCGCGCCCTTCGGGGCGCCTGGCCATCAGGAGAGGCATGCGGCCCCGACCTCCGGGTTCCCAACGCCCCCTCCAATGGCTTTCCGGGCGAGCCCGCCTGCACCGGTGGCCCCATCCCCGTTCAACGGGGTGGGGCCGCTGGAGCGGGCCTATCCTTCGACCGAACAGCCTCGGGACTTCAACCCGGCTCGCGCCATGCACCCCTCCTCGCCGTCGTCCTTCAGCCCCTCCTCGGGCGCTGTGGACGCTCCAGCTCATTCGGGCTACGGCGTCGGGCGGGGCGGGGCGGCCGCCGCGGCTCCGCCTCCACCTCGCGTGGAGGCCGCCTCGTCGTCGCTCGATGGTCTCATCATCCGAGCCGGGTTGAACCCGAGGTACACCTTCGACCAGTTCATCGTCGGGCCCTCCAACCAGTTCCCCCACGCCGCCTGTCAGGCGATCGGGGAGCGTCCCGCTCAATCCTACAACCCGATGTTCCTCTACGGAGGCGTCGGGCTTGGCAAGACGCACCTGCTCCACGCCGTGGGCATCGAGATCCTCAAGCGGCACCCGAACTGGCGTATCACCTACGTCAGCTCGGAGAACTTCATGAACGCCCTGATCGACTCGTTGAAGTCCAAGAACACCCACTCCTTTCGGACCAAGTACCGAAACCAGTGCGACGTCCTGCTCATCGATGACATCCAGTTCATCGCCGGCAAGGACTCCACCCAGGAGGAGTTCTTTCACACCTTCAACGCCCTCTATCAGGCGCGCAAGCAGATCGTCATCACCAGCGACAAGCCCCCGCAGGACCTGCCCGGGCTTGAGGAGCGGCTCCGCAGCCGCTTCGGGTGGGGCCTGATCGCTGACATCCAACCTCCCGAGATCGAGACCCGGATCGCCATCATCAAGGCGAAGGCCGAGCTTGAGGAGATCGCCCTTGAAGGCGACGTCGCGATGTACCTCGCCACACACATCCGCTCCAACATCCGTGAGCTGGAGGGGGCCATGATTCGACTCAAGGCCTTCTCCTCGCTCAACAGCAAACCCATTACGGTCGAGCTCGCCAAGACCCAGCTGCGTGATGTCATTCAAGAACGCAGTCAGAACATCACCATCGATGGGATCGTCAAGCTCACCGCCAACTTCTACAACGTCAAGGCCAAGGACATCCTCGGCCCCAGGCGCCACCGCGTCGTCGCTCATCCCCGACACGTCGCCATGTTCCTCTCCCGCCGTCACACCGCCCACTCCTTCCTGGAGATCGGCAAGCACTTCGGGGGACGGGATCACACCACGGTCATGAGCGCCGTCAACAAGATTCAGGAACTTGCCGAGAAGGACAGCGAGCTCACCACTGAGCTGCGCTCCCTCGAACAAGCGCTCCTGCGCTGAGTCATGCCCCGAAACAGCCCTGACATCCTCTCCTGCGCGCACCCGTGCCCCCTCGATCACCCTTCGAGGCGCTCCACGCTCAGCGCAGACGCACCGCTCTGTGAATTAATGACCATTTCGACCTCCATTTCGCCGCGATCCAACCCGATCAACGGCGATGAGCGCATGATCCGTGGATCATACAAGACAAAGGATCAGCTGTGGACAACTCAGGGGAAAACCAGCGGGAAACCCAAGTGATTGCGTGGGGAGAAACAGGGGGTTTGTCATCCCATTTTCTCCCCACTCTGTGTGCACTCTGTTATGCACCACCTCTGTGGAGAAAATTAACAAGAGGTAACAGGAGCTTGAGAGGGTTTTAAACAAATCCACCACACCTACTACTGCTGCGATCAAAAAAGAAGAAAGAGAGTTCTATAAGTTCGAGCCGTATAGGACCGCCGCCCCTCGCCCCAACCGCAAACATATTTTCAGTTGTTGGCAGACAGGGCTTGTCACGGGGGCGTCAAAGCGATAGACCGATGGCAGTAGGGATCAACTTCGTAGGAGATCACCCATGAAGGTACGCATCGCGAGGGACACCCTGACCAATGAGCTGTTCAAGGTTCAGGGGGTGACCAATCAGAAGAGCACGCTGCTCATCCTCAACAACGCCCTCCTTGAGGCCCGTGACGGTCAGTTGACCATACACGCCACCGATCTGGACGTGTCCATATCCACCTCCTGTGAGTGTGAGGTGCTTGAGGAGGGCAGCGTGACCCTTCAGGCCAAGCGCCTGTTTGATATGGTCAAGAACCTGCGCGACCCGGAGCTGACCCTGGAGACCGAGGCCAACCACCACACGCGCCTCAAGGCTGGCAACGTCAACTGCCGCTTCCCTGGCACCCCCGCCAGCGAGTTCCCCGAGGTCCCGGACCACAGCAAGGTCCAGTTCTACTCCATGGGCACCGCGCGGCTCCTCGACATGATCGAGAAGACCCTCTTCTCCGTCTCCACCGACGAAGGCCGCCCCAACCTCAACGGAGCGCTCCTCAAGTCCAGCGACGGCGGCACCCTGACGATGGTCTCCACCGACGGCCACCGCCTCTCACGGATTGAGATGAGCCCGGCCGAGGACGCCGAGCCCGCCGAGCTGCCCGAAGCGCTCGCCCGTGGCATCATCATCCCCCGCAAGGGGCTCACCGAGGTCAAGCGGACCCTCAACATCGAGATCTCCGAACTCCTCTTCGGGCTCCACGGCAACAACATTGTCTTCAAGCACGGCCCCGCCACCATCTCCATCCGCCTCATCGATGGCAAGTTCCCCGACGTCGACAAGGTCCTCCCCAAGGAGACCGACAAGAAGGCCCGGGTCCGCAAGGAGGACTTCATCCACTCGCTGAAGTTTGTCTCCATCGTTGCCCCCCCCCGAACCGGCAACATCCGGATCACCTTTGAGGAGGGCCAGTGCGAGATCTTCACCCAGGACACCGAGCAGGGTGAGGCCCGCGAGATCGTCTCCATCGACTACGACGGGGTCACCGTGAAGGCCGGCTACAACTACCGCTACCTCCTGGACGTCCTCAACGTCATCGACGGCGATGAGATCACGATGGAGATCATCGACACCCTCTCGCCCACCCTCATCCGGGACGCCACCCCGCGCCCCAACTGCGAGATGCTCTTCGTCGTCATGCCCATGCGGATCTAGGACGCCCCGGCCTCCCCGCACGCCTGACCCATCCCCCCTCCTTCCTCCGAGCCCGACATATGGAGCTGCAGTACCTTCGAATCGAGAACTTCAGGAACCTCCGCGATGTCGAGTTTGAACCTGGACGGAGGTTCAATGTCTTCCACGGGCGCAACGGCCAGGGCAAGACCAACCTCCTCGAAGCGGTCTACATGCTCAGCGCCGTCAAGGGGTTTCGCGGCGGGCGCAACATCGACATGATCCGCTGGGAGCAGCCTGGCGCCGCCATCGAGGGCCACGTCGAGCGCGCCGGTCACCAGCGCTACGCCCGCCTTGAGATCTCGCCCGAGGGCCGTCGGGTTCGCCTCAACGGCTCCCCCGTCCGTCACCTCAGCGACTTCTTTGGCACCCTCAACACCGTCGTCTTCTCCCCCGACGACCTCATGATCCTCAAGGGTGGGCCCAGCGACAGGCGCCAGTTCCTCAACCGAGCTGTCTTCAGCGCCCGATCGACCTACCTCGCCGACGTACAAGCCTACGAGCGCGTCCTCAGACAGCGCAACGCCTTCCTCAAGGAGGGTAGGGGGCACAGGACCCTCCTTGAGGTCTACAACGAGCAGCTGAGCGAACTGGGGGCGCTCATCGCCCAACGTCGCCTTGAGTTCCTGACCGGCTTCGAGCCCCTCTACTCAGCGACCTTCAACGCCATCTTCACCGGTTCGGAGGAGCAGCTCGCCCCCGGACACGCGCTCCGGTCCCGCGTCGTCTACCTCGCCGCTTGGACCGAGCAGAGCGAGTTCGTGGTCGGCCCCGACAACCCGCCGCCCGACGTCAGCCACCTCCAGGCCCAGTTCCTCAGCGCCCTGCAGGGCAGCGAGGGCGACGACCGCCGCCGCGGCTTCACCACCGTCGGCCCCCACCGCGACGACCTCCGCCTTGAACTCGGCCAGTACGACGCCCGCACCTACGCCAGCCAGGGGCAGATGCGCGCCATCGTCCTCGCGATGAAGATCGCGCAGATCCGCCTCGTGCAGGAGCGCCACAGCCACACCCCGATCCTCCTGCTGGATGACGTCAGCAGCGAACTGGATCGCTCTCGTAACCGCTTCCTCTTCGACTACCTCAACGCGCACGAGGGTCAGGTCTTCATCACCACCACCCACCGCGACTACATCCAGCTCGACCACGAGGTCACCAGCTTCGAGATCGCCCAGGGGAACCTCTCGGCCAGCCATGCGTCCTGAACCTCGCCAGCGCACGTGGCTCGTTTGCCTCGTTGTTATCCTGACTTATCCACATTTTTTGGGGATAGCGTGTGGAAAACGTGAGCCTGAGGAGAAACCGATCCCTCGCGCTGAGGCCAAGCCCGGCGTCGTCGAGACGATCGAGACCGGGCGTCACCTCGGGCAGGCGGTCGCGCTCCTGGGTGGTGAGGTCCTGGTCGCCGTCGATTTCGCCAGAGCCCACCTCACGGCGCTCAGCGACGGTCGCGAAGCGGACGCGCTGGAGCTGGGCCGAGCGCCCGCCCGCGGGCTGTACGCGCTGGATGAGGAGACCGTCCTGGTGCTGGAGTCCGGCGGAGAGCGCGTGTTCAAGGTGGGGTGGGGTGGGGCGCTCCAACAGCTCGGGGCGGTGAAGGTGTGTGAGGCCCCCAGCCTCGCCGAGGTGTCGGGTCACACCGCGTGGATCCTGTGCCGCGGCGAGGGCGACAACCTCCACCGACTCGACACGAGGGCGATGGAAGTCACCGGCTCATGGAAGATCCCCGGGACGCTGGCCGATATGGTCATGGACCCCAACGGAGCCTGGCTCTACTTCACCGACCTGAGCGGCAGCCTCGTTCGGGTCTGGGGTGTGGAGCGGGAGGCAGAGATCCATGCGATCCCTGTGAGCCCAGAGCCGCTTCGGATGGAGATCGCCACCCGATCGACCCCAGGGGAGGGGAGCGGGCATCGGGTGATCGTCACCCACAGCAACTCGCGCCACCTCACATGGATTGAGACCGGCGCTCACAGCGTGGAGCACACCTCCACGCTCGACGTGATCCCTTCTGGTGTTGTGGCGGCGCCCGATGGAGGGTATCTCTATATGTTGGCCGCTGGCGCTGGCAAGCTGCTCGTCCTGGCGACCGAGAGCAAGGCGATCGAGCAGCGCTACGACGTCCCGGTCGGGTCCACGGACCTCGGCTGGGTCGAGGTCGGCTCGGAGAGTCGGGTGCTCATGTCGGGGGGGCCAGCGGGCGAGCTGTGGGTCTGGCGGCCTGAGTTCGCGAACCTCAGGCTGTTGAGCAGGATGCCGATGGGCTCAGCCGCAGGGCGACTCAGCCTGGGCGACGGCCCGGAGCGGATCTGGCTCCTCGGTCCACAGAGCGGACGCGCGGTGCGGTTTCGGATACCCTGATGGGCTTGGACACAGACGGCTGGTGCTGTTGGATATGAAGGACTTCTTTAAAGATCGTAAAGCCCCACAGCGCGCGAACTACGGGTTCATCAAGGACACCGCGCGGCAGGTGGACTGCGCCACGTGCCTCGACAACCGGTACGTCACCTTCCCCCACCAGGACTACGCCCAGGCGAAGCGCTGTCAGGATTGCCTCGACTACTGCCCCGAGTGCAGCGGAGAAGGCTTTCACTTCGTTCAGAAGCCCAACGGCTACCGCTACGCCAAGGAGTGCGAGGCGTGCCGGAACGTTGACCACCGCATCGCGGTCTTCAACAAGGCTCGCCTCCCGGCGCGCTACCACGACAGGAGCTTCGACAACTTCCGGCCCCACGAGAACTTCGACCCCACCCGCCCCTACGGCAACCTCCCCGACATCACCAGCTACGCGATGAACCGCGCTCGGGAGTTCTACGAGGAGAACGAGAAGGGGATCCTCTTTGTGGGTGACGTCGGGACCGGCAAGACCCACCTCCTCGTCGCCATCATCCGTCACCTCACCCTCGAAAAAGGGATCAACGCCCGATTCATCGAGTTCACCCACCTGCTCAGCCAGCTCCGCGCCGCCTACGATCGCAAGGCCAACGCCTCCGACCTCATCAAGGGGATCACCGAGGTCCCCGTGCTCGCCATCGACGAGCTGGGTAAGGGCCGGAACAACGACTGGCAGATCAGCGTCATCGATGAGCTGATCAGCAAGCGCTACAACCGCTCCCTGACCACGTTCTGTACGACCAACTATCCCCTTCATTCTCATGAACACCTGATGAAGCCTGTGGATACTGAGAACGCAGCGTTCCGGAACTCCATCGAGAGCCGCTCTCTGACCGATCGCATCGGCTCGCGGATCGTCTCCAGGTTGTGTGAGATGATGGACCTGGCCGAGCTCAAGGGCGTCAGCGACTACCGCAAGCGCGACTTCAAGACCGTTCGGTGAGTGACCCGACTTGTGGTGGGAGAGCCCCGGGGGTCAGTTGCAGACGCCGTAGCTTCGAATCACCTCGGTCCGCCCCAGGAAGGTGAAGCTGATCTCGATCGGTTGGCAGGCTTGACCTCGCCACCGCTGACAGTCCGCGTTGCCCCGAGAGACCTTGCAGTAGCCCTTGCACACCGAACCGTTGGGACCGGTCGCGCACGTCAGCCCGGCGGCGCAGCCGCTCTCGTTGGGTGAGCACGGGGCGTCTTCGCCCTGTGTCCCAGCCCCATCAAAGCAGGCGGCCTCCGCGTCCGAGAAGGGATCGCAGTGGGTGCCCGGCGGGCAGCTCTGAGGGGTGTCCACCGGATCGCAGCGCGTCAACCCGACACACAGCCCGACGTTGTCGAACCCGACCAGCGTCGCGCCGCACACCGCGTCGCCGATGCAGCCCGCGCCTGTCTGGGGCGAGCACATCCGCGTGCACACCGAACCGCCGCCCTCCTCCGTCTGGATGCACACCAGGCCCCGCGAGCAGTTGCTCGGCACCCCACCACACGGCTCACCCTCTCCAAGGAGGCCGTCGCCCATGCAGGCGAACTCCAGGTTGTTGTTGAGCGCGCACCTGAGTCGATCTCCGGGGCAGTCCTGGGCGATCGGGTCGCAGTCGCAGGGCGCGTCCTGATCATCGCAGTCTTCATCGAGGCCGTTGCCGCAGACCTCCCAGCCCGATGGGTTGATCGTGAACGCGTTGTCGTCGCAGTCCACCCCCAGGCAGCCCGCTCCGACGCCGTACCCGTCGCGGTCGTTGTCGATGCAGTCGCCCAGCGGGCGGCAGGCGCCCGCCTCACACACCTGGTCGCCAGGGCAGGGGAGGTTGTCCCACGCGGCGCCGTTGCTTCGACAGACCCGCAGCGTCCGGTTGTCCAGGCACTCCCGGGCGTCACCCACGCACGTCCCCGGCGTCCCTCCGCCTCCACCGCAGTAACCGTCCTGACAGGGTTGCTCCTGGGTGCACGTGCCCATGTCGTACCCGCTCCCGTCCGGGCGGCAGACCTGAAGCGATGTGCTGCTCAGGCAGGTGCGCTGCCCCGGCATACAGGACACCGGGCCGCCCGTGTCCTGTGGCTGGGCTGTGTCGGGTGAGGCTCCGGTGTCGTCGCCTGGGACGTCTGGGGGGGCGCCCGAGTCGCTCACGCCTCCGGTGTCGGTCGTCGATGTGTCGTTGGAGTTGGAGCGGCCCGCGTCGTCCTGGACCGAGGCGCCGCAGAGGCCGCCGCTGCAAGGCATCGCCTCGGGGCAGACCCCGTAGTCGTACCCATCGCCCGAGGGGTTGCACACGCGGAAGTTGGTCGCGTTGAGGCACTCGCGCTCGTCAGGGACACAGGAGCGCGCCTCGTTGGACGACGCGTCGTCCTCTCCCGCGCTGGATGCGCACCCGATCGGAGCCAGGCAGAGCGCTGCGGCGCCGCTCCACAGGAGCAGCGTCAACGCCTGCCGCGTTGTCCACGTCATGAAGACGTCCTCTCTTGCAGGTGGAGCGCGGGCGCCCCTTCAACAGCCAGCCAACGGCGTCGATCCTATCAGATCCGGTGGCTGATTGCAGCAGCGAGGCTCAGCTTCGTTCGAGGACAAAGAACTCGAAGTTGGCGTTCGGGGACCAGATGTAGGCGTCCGAGCGATCGACGTGGTGGGCGGTGACCCGGTACCCCGGGAACTGGGACAGGACCTCATCCGTCGTGAGCCAGAGCGAGTAGATGTACTCCTTCGTGTAGTCCTGCGGCTGCCTGTTGGCGTCGTCGGCATGCCGGGTCTGGAGCACGATGACTTCGGGCTCCAGGGATCTCCACTTCGCCGCGATCTGGCGCCAGTAGGCGATGGTCGGGAAGTGCTGGACCACCGCCACGCACAGCAGCGCGTCCACCCGCTCGACGGGCAGCTGGATCGCCTCCGGGTCATCGACCTGGGTTCGGCTCGCGGGCGCCAGGCCGTGGCAGATCAGCTTCAGCTCCGCGAGGTCGAGGGACGCGTCGATCAGATCCACCAGGTGCAGGTCGAGCCCGCGTTGGGCGATCTTGAGCGACATCTCGCCGCGACCACAGCCCCACTCCATCACGGTCTCGATCCCCTCGCGCTCGAAGTGGGTCAGGAAGTTCTCATCCATGAACTGGACCCAGTGCTCCAAGCCGTCGCAGTGGTGCCTCGCTCGGGGGTGGGTCTGGGTCTCCCAGAAGTGTCTCAGGTCCAGCGCTGCGCTCATCGTCTCACTCCAGGTCGGGATCACCTTCTCAGCGGCGATCGATTGGGTGACCCAGACCATCGGCAGCTCACGCGGGCGACTTGAGCGATGGTTATCCACATGTTGAATGTGGACAATGTGGATAAAATCAAATCTGATCCCAGGGCCAGACGATCTCCGGTGAGCCTGGCAGGTCGGATGGGTCGAACAGCGGAGGCTTCGATGGGATGTTGGGGTAGCGGGACCAGGCGTGTCGGGCGGGGACCTGGATGAACTCGCGCTCCGGCCACCGGAGCGCGGTCAGCTCGCCGCCAAACACACACCCGGTGTCGATGCAGATGGTGTTGTGCACCGTCTTGATCGGGCCGTGGTAGGCGGTGTGCCCGTGAACGCAGGTCGGCGCGCCCTTCGGGTAGCGCGGTCGCCAGTCGAGGCGCTTCGGGCGCTCGCGCTCGTGTTGGGAGACGGGGCCATAGACGCACATGGGCTCTCGAAGCCGCTCCGGGATCTGGGCGATGCGCGGGTGCCAGCAGGCATGCACGACGACCAGCTCCGGCTCCTCCAGGTCGCCCACGGAGGCCCAGAGCGGGGCGCCCTCAAGCAGGGCGATCGCGCTGGCGCGGCGCTCGTCGGGGTTCTGGTGCCGCTCAAGCTGACGGATGGTGTTCGACAACGCCGCGTACCACTGTTGACTGTCCCCCTGGAGCGTCCGCAGCAACATGCTGTCATGGTTGCCGAGGACAAAGGTCAGCCTCCCGGCGTCTCGCATCGCCTCCGCGAAGGCGAGCACCTGCCAGGACTCCGGGCCGCGGTTGACGAGGTCACCGACCAGGACGAGGCGTCGCCCCTCCGGGTGCCGCCAGAGGAGCCCCTCCTTGAGCCAACCGAGGGCCCGCATCAGATCTTCAAGCTCGGCCATGCACCCGTGGACATCGCCGACGATGTCGAGGGCGTTTGCGTGGAGGTGTACCCCCTGGGCTTCGCGTGGGGTGGGTGTTTCGGGCGTCATCCGAGCGTCCTCCTCGTCGGGTGCCAACCGGGTGTGTTCGGAGCCACATTGATTCGCGTCGAGACGCCGATCTAGGATGCCAGACCGCGCCCCAGGAGGGTAGGGCGCTTCAAGTGAGGGGGAGACGTGAGCGATCAGCGCTGGAGCTACATCGGCGTCGGGACCAACCTCGGCGACCGCGCCGCGAACCTGCGCGGCGCGCTCCGGCTGCTCCAGGAGCGGCTCGCGCCGACCTCCCTGGAGATCTCCAACGTGTACGCGACCGCGCCGCGCATGGATCTCGACCAGGCGACCTTCCTGAACGCGGTGATTCGCCTGAGGCTGGACGTCGCGCCGCTCGACCTGCTACGACAGACGCAGGCGATTGAGGCGCAGATGGGCCGCGTGAAGGACCCGACGCGCCCCAAAGGGCCGAGGATCATCGACCTCGATCTGCTGAGCGTGGGTCGTCGGATCCTCAACACCCCTGAGCTGGAGCTGCCGCACCCGGGCATCGCCCTCCGGTTGTTTGTGTTGCGCCCCTGGGCCGATCTCGCCCCGGAGTGGTCGCACCCGGTCACGGGAGAGACCATCGCGCAGATGCTGGCGAAGACCCCGGACCTCGGCGAAATCGCGCTTTGGGCCTCATCACAGGAGTTTGACCGATGATGCACCGCATACGACCCGCGCTCCTCGGCCTCGGCCTCAGCCTCGCGGCGTTGGGCTGCGAGCCTGCGCCGCCCATCCAGGTCGTCTCAGGCTCCGACCTCACGCGGCCCTTCACCGAGGCGTTGGAGCGCCCGGAGCGCTCCAGACGGCCTCCCGTCGGCGCCGAGGACGCCAAGACCCTCGCGGAGTACAACACGCTCCTCGACACCTTCCTGGAGCGCTCGGAAGACGCCTTCGACAAGCCCGAGACCGAGGGCTACCTCCCCGGGCTGGAGCGCTTCTTCGTGGCCACCGGGCGCACCTTCGAGATGCTGGACCTCTACCGAACGGTCTACGACCAGAACGGCCCGCGCCACTACGTCGCCCCCCGGCTCGCCTGGGCCTATGTCTCCGTGGGTCGCATGGACGAGGCTCAGAAGATCTCCGACGCGAGCCTCACCCACCGCCCAAACGACCCCATGAGCCACTTCGTGGATGGCTACCTGGCGAGCCGCGCCGGGGAGCCGAGCGTCCCGCTGATCCGCAAGGTCCGCGCGGCGTGGTCGAAAGCGCTGGAGCTGGATCCGAACTTCAAGGGTCCGGGCAGCATCACCGCGCGGATGCTCAAGGTACGGATCCAGGAGATGGATCGGGTCCTGAAGCAGTCCGGTGAGTCGCCCACGAAGGCCCCGACGCCGCCTCCGACGCCCCCGGCTCCCGAAGCCCGGTTGGACAGGGACGCCGAGCCGGAGGCGCCTGGTCCCTCCGACGAGGAGCCCGCCGAGGCGCCTGAGCAGGACACACCCACCGAGCAACCCGTCAAGGCCAACCCCAAGCTGGTCGAAGCCGAGACCAAGCTCGCGTTCAGCGATTTTTCGGGCGCGGCGGGCTTGTTTCGGGAGGTCTTGACGCAGGAGCCCAACAACCTGCGGGCGGAGTATGGGTTGGCGCTCGCGGTGTGGAAGGCGCCGGGGCAGGGGGATCGCGCTGAAGCGCTGAAGCTCCTCGGCGAGGTCTCGGGTCGGGACGATCTGACCGCTCGGCAGTTGTACGAGCTGGGCACCATCTACGCCCGCACCGCCCAGGACCTCTCCAAGGCCGTGCCCCTCTGGGAGCGGGCTCGTAAGCTCGATCCGCAGTTCGCCAGCTCGGTCGGCATCGACAAGCTGCTCAACCCCTGAGTCGTGTGGAGCGTTTCACGTGAAACACCGCCCCTCAACACCCGTGGGCATCACAACCGCCACGCCAGCCTCGTGTAGCGCACCCGCGCCGAGACATTCTTGACGGCGCGGTTGAGCGCCTTCTCCATCGTGACGATCACCGCCAGCCTGCGGGCTCGGGTGAGGGCCGTGTAGAGCAGGTTGCGCTCCAGCATGACGTAGTGCGCGGTCGCCAGCGCGATGACCACGACGGGGTACTCCGAGCCCTGGCTCTTGTGCGCCGTGATGGCGTAGGCGAGCTGAAGCTCGTCCAGCTCGTCCAGCTCGTAGCGGATCTCGTTGTCGTCCACCTCCACGATGAGGCCGGGCTCGTCATCGGCGCCCGCGGTGATGTCGATGACGTGGCCGATGTCCCCATTGAAGACGTTCTTGTCGTAGTTGTTGCGGATCTGCATGACCCGGTCCCCGACCTTGAAGACCCGCTGCCCGCGCTGGATCATCGCGTCCTCCGACGGGTTGAGGAGCGACTGCAGCTCATGGTTGAGGCGCTCACACCCCACCACCCCCCGCCGCATGGGTGAGATCACCTGCACGTCGGTGGCCGGATCAAACCCGAACGCGGCCTCGACGCGCTCCGTGACGATCTTCAGGGTCTTGGCGAGCACGTCGTCCGGCGACCGCGCGGGCACCAGGAAGAAGTCTGTGCTGGTGATGTCTTTGGGGACCTGGGTGTCCGGGTAGCGGCCTTTGTTGATGGCGTGGGCGTTGCGCACGATGGCGGACATCGCCGCCTGACGGAACACCTCGGTCAACCGACACACCGGGACCGCCCCCGACCGGATGAGGTCGGCCAGCACGTTGCCTGGCCCGACCGACGGGAGCTGATCCACGTCCCCGACGAGCACCAGCTTGCTCCCCGAAGGGACCGAGCGCAGCAGCGCGCGCATCAGGTGGATGTCGATCATGGACGCCTCATCGACGATGATGACGTCGCCCGCGAGCGGGTTCTCCCGGTTGCGTTGGAAACCCCCCGCCTGAAATGAGAACTCCAGGAGGCGGTGCAGGGTCTGCGCCTGCCGCCCGGTCGTCTCCGTCAGGCGACGGGCGGCGCGGCCCGTGGGCGCCGACAGGTTGACGCTCCACTCCTGCTCGTCGCAGATGGAGCAGATCGCCTGCACGATGGTCGTCTTCCCCGTACCTGGCCCCCCCGTGATGACCAACACCCGGTGCTGCGCCGCCCCGGCGATGGCGTCGCGTTGCTGGGGGGCCAGCTCCAGCTTCAGCTCCTCCTCGGTCTCGTCGATCAGCTCCTCGATGACGTCCTGCTCCAGGGCGCGATCCTGAATCAGCTCCGGCTCCAACAGCCGCTTGAGCTCCTGCGCGCAGGTCATCTCCGCGTCCCACGACGAGCGCGCGTAGACCGCCAGGTGACCCTCGCCGCGCGGATCCTCCTCCGCCGTCACCGGCTCGTGGAGCACGTCCTCGTCCTGGACGAGCGACTCAAGCGCCGACACGATGTGATCCCGGTTGACGCGCAGGTAGGCGCTGGCCCGCTCGATGAGCGCCTCCATGGGGAGGTAGAGGTGGCCCTCGCTCTGGGCCTCCATCAGCACGTGCTGGATGCCCGCCCGGACGCGCCGCGGGTCGTTGCCCTTGATGCCCATGTGCTCAGCGACCCGGTCGGCCAGCTTGAAGCCCATCCCGTAGACGTCCCGAGCCAGCCCGTAGGGGTTGCTCTGCACACGCACGATCGCGTCGTCTCCGTACGTCTTGTAGATCTTCGTCGCGTAGGCTGGTGTCACCCCGTGGCTTTGCAGGAACAGCATGATGTCGCGGACGAGCCCCTGCCTCTTCCACGCTGCGGCGATCCGCTCGATGCGCACCTGACCGATGCCCTCCACCTCCGAGAGGCGCTCAGGCTCGTTGTCGATGACGTCCAGGGTCTTGTCGCCGAACTTCTCCACGAGGCGGCTGGCGAGCTTCGGGCCGATCCCCTGAACCAGACCGCTGCCCAGGTAGATCTCGATCCCCTTGGCGCTGACCGGGACGTCGGTCTTGACCGTCCGTACGTCGAACTGGAGCCCGAAGCTCGGGTGCCGCTTCCAGCTCCCCCACAGCTTGAGCTGCTCACCGGGGCGGGCGCCCAGCAGGTTGCCGACGACCGTCACCAGGGTCGGGCGCTTGAAGAGCGTCTCTCCCGAGGTCTCCTCGCGGAGCTGCGCCACGCACCAGCTCCCTTCGTCGTTGGAGTACTTGATCCTCTCCAGCGTGCCCTCGATCCACTCCAGCTCCTCAGCGTCCTGTGCCATGCCGTTCACCTCCATGTGACGGGTGTAGGTGTATCACTGACAGGATGATCAGGGCAACCCCCACGCGGCCAGCGCGGCGCACCGCCTGCAGCCCGGCGCGGTCCTCAAGAGGCGCTTCAGTCGTCTCGCCGCAGCCGCGCATGCGTGAGCAGGTCGTTCAACTCATCTTCACGCGCGCGCTGTCGCCTTCGGCGCTGGCGCTCCTCCTGGGCCTTCAGCTCCTCCTGGAGCGCTTCGAGCGCCGCTCTGGTCTGGTTGTAGGTCTCCTCAAGGCGCCGCGCCTCTGCGCGGACCTTACGCAGCCTGAGCCGCGCCTCGTCGCGGGCGGTTTGAGACGCGTCCAGCGTGTGTTGAAGGCTGTCGCGGCTCTGGAGGTGGTGCCGGATGTCACGCACCGTGAAGGAGCCCGCCCGCTCGCGGTCAAGGCGGTGAAGGAACGCGTCAAGCGCCGCGTCGTGTTGGGCGACCTCCTCGTCCAACGCCGCGACCTCCTCCTGGAGTTGATCGCAGCGCCGCGCCGCCTCCACCCACGTCACGCGAGCGCGCTCCTCTTCCTCAGCGCTCAGCTCCAGGAGCGCGCGCAGGTCACTCATGGTGTGGTCCTCAGCCAAACAGATCGAGCAACAGCTCGACCGTCTCGGTCATCGGGCATCGCGCATCGGCCCGTTGCTGGAGGAACTCCTCGACCTCGAAGATGATGTCCATCGCCTCGTCGACCTCGGGATCCGAACCTCTCCGATAGGCGCCGAGGCTGATCAAGGTCCGCTTGGACTCGTAGGCGGCCAGCGACCTCCGAAACGCGTTGGCCGCCTCCAGGTGCTCCGCGTCAACCACCCGGCGCATGACCCGGCTGATGGACGAGTTGATGTGGATCGCGGGCCATCGGGCGCGCTCGGCGATGGAGCGATCGAGCACGATGTGCCCATCCAGGATCGCCCGCGCCTCGTCCGCGATGGGCTCATCCAGGTCGTCGCCCTCGACCAGGACCGTGTAGAGGGCCGTGATGGAGCCGCGGTCGCTGTTGCCCGCGCGCTCAAGGAGGCGGGGCAGGGCGCGGAACACGCTGGGTGGGTAGCCCCGTCGCACAGGCGGCTCCCCGGCCGCCAGCCCGATCTCGCGCTGCGCCCGGGCGAAGCGGGTCAGCGAGTCCATCATCAACAGCACCCGCTGGCCCTGCTCACGGAAGTATTCGGCGACAGCGGTCGCGACCTGCGCGGCGTTGCTGCGCATGAGGCTTGGCTCGTCGCTGGTCGCGCAGACCACCACCGCGCGTTCAAGCCCCGCGGGGCCAAGGCTCTCGTCGATGAACTCCCGCAGCTCCCGCCCTCGCTCGCCGACCAGGCCAATGACCACCACGTCGGCTTCGGCGGAGCGCGCGATCTGGCCCATGAGGGTCGACTTGCCCACCCCGCTCCCCGCGAACAGCCCGACCCGCTGGCCCTGACCCATGGTGAGCAACCCATCCACGGCGCGGACGCCTGTCTCAAAGGGCTCCTCAATGCGCCGTCGGGCCATGGCGAGCGGCGCCGCTCGCTCCACCCTCCAGGGGTGCAGCTCTCCATCGAGCGGGCCACGGTCATCCATGGGCCGCCCCAACCCATCCAGCACCCGCCCGAGCAGCCCAGGGCCGCACCGCATCATCAACGGGCGACCGGTCGCCTTGACCGTGCTGTCTGGGCCGATGCCCTCGATCTCGCCGAAGGGCATCAGCACGACCCGCTCATCCCGAAAGCCGACGACCTGGGCGAGGACCGGGGTGGGTGGGCCGCTCAACTCCACCAGCTCTCCGACCGAGACCCCGGGCACCGTGGCCTGAATCACCAGCCCCGTGACCTCACGCACGCGGCCCAGCACCCGAGCGGGGACAGCGCTCTCCAGCTTCGTCAGGTAGGCGCTGAGGTTGATCCCTGGCTTCGCTTCATCCATCTCGGGTGGCTCCCCTCACCGCCCACCGCTCCACGCCGAGGTGTTGAGCGAGCAGATCGAGCTGGGTCTCCAGATCCGCCTCGATGATCCCTGCCTCCGTCTCGATGCGGCAGCCGTGACGGGGGACCTGGGGATCTTCAAGGATGAACAGGGTGGGGGTGCCCGCGCTCTCGCGCAGCGCGTCGGCGTGTCTGTGCAGCAGCGGCGCGTCCTCCGGGTGCACCCGAACCTCGATCCGGCGATGGTTTCGGGCGAGCTTGAGCGTCTGCGCGGTGAGCTTGACCACCACCTTCGGGTCCAGCTCCAGGCTGTGGCCGATCAGCGATCGGGCCAGCTCCATGGCGAGGCTGACCAGATCGCCCTCCGATCGCTTGAGCAAGGCGTCGTATTCGGCGCGGGCCAGGAGCAGCGCCTCGGTCGCATCGTTCAGGCCCGCCTCATAGCCCTCCGCCTGCGCTTGTTGCCGGATCGCCTCCGCCTGATCGCGCGCCTCTTGAACAACAGCGCGCGCCTCCTTCAAGAGATCCCCGACGGCGAGGAGCTGTCGGGCCTCGTCGGGTGTCAGGAGCGAGCCGGAGAGGGCGCCGAAGGCGCGCTGCACCGGAAGGCTCGCCGCTTCTTCGGGCGGCACGACACGAGCGTGGGTTGGGGCAGCTGGGTCGCTCATGTTTTCGCTCCGATCGGGTCAAGCACGAGGTTGCGTTCATGGTACGAGCCGACGGTCTGCCCAAGGGCGCTGAGGTGCATCAGGCTCTCCATGCTCCAGCGGAGCAACGGCTCGTGGATCTGCTGAGCGAGTTGATCCGTGACGATGTTGGAGCGGTTGACGAGCATGGCCTCACCGAACCGATGGGGCAGGGCGTGGGCGACCCCATCGAAGTACACAGCGTCGCGGAAGGCGAGGGCGCAGGCGACGATGAACAGGCCAACGCGCTCGATGCGGCTGAGGAGATCCGTGTTGGGGCGGCTCAACGCGCGCCGCGAGCCAAAGCGAGTGACCGCGAGGCGTGAGCTGCCTTCGGGGACCGGCGGGCCTGAATGAAGCGCGTCCGCCATCCGACGTCCGAAGTGGACGCCCAGCTTACGCGCCATCGCGGCCTTGTAGTTCGGGCCAGCGGCGTTGCAGATGGAGCCGATCATCGCCAACCCGATGCGCTGTATCCACGTCGCCAGGTCCTCCTTGGGAGCGAGTCGCAGCATGTCCGGCTCAAGCACCTCGCCGCGCCGCCACTCATGCAGGTGGCGGGGATCGAACAGCCCACACTGAGACGCGCTGTGATCTCGAAGCCACCGCTCAGCCGGAGAGACGTCGGGCCGCTCAGCGAAGCCCAGGACCGTCGCGGCGACCTTCGCCCGCTCCGTGCGGTGAAGTCGCTCCACCCACTCGGTGTGGAGCAGCGCGATGCTCAGGTGCCGGGAGCGGTTGAGTCGATCGAGGATGGCGCGGCCCAGCTCCTGACGCGTTTGCTGAGGGTGGTCATCGAGCTGTTGGAGCGCGCGTTGGACCAGGTGACCGCTCAAGCCCCGGAGGTGCACCGCTCCAGACCGCGGCGCGAGCTGGAGGAGCCCCGCGAAGCAGGCGGTCTCGGTGTAGCTCAGACCTCGACACGCCCGCATGGACAAGGGAGGGAGACGCTTCGTCTCCTCAAGCGCGCTGATCAGGGCTGGGTGCTCCATGTTGACCCTCACGACGGTTCTGGGGGGGCTGTTCATCCGAACTCCGAATTTTGAACTGGTACACCACGAGACCTACCAGGAGCAGGAACCACAAGCAGACGAGGAGTTGCAATGACAGACGGAGAGACTGCACCGATTCGGTCGCGACCAACCAGGGTCCGTATTGGCTGAGCGCGACCACCTCACGCTTCGGGGTCAGGGGCGAGGTGATGACGTGGACCTGTTCTGGGGAGAGTCCGGGCACCGCCCCGGCGATGAACGCGGCGAGCTGCTCGGGCGTGAGCGTCACCTCCGGCTCGTGCTTGATGAGGGCCGAAGCCTTGGCCTCGACCGGGGCGTCAGGGCGCGTTCGGGGAGGGGAGGGGAGGACCAGGTGAACGCGCGCGTCGAGGACCCCGTCGATGGTCAACAGCGATCGCTCCACCCGAGCCGAGAGCCGCAGCAGGTGCGCCTCCTGCTGCTCGCTTGGGGTGGGAATGAGCCCCATGAGGCCTTCTTGAGGCGGCTCCTGGGATCGTCGAGGCAGCCCACGCTCCTCAAGGGCCTCAAGGGCCCGGATGCGGTGTGGGCTGGCGACCTCGACGATCCATTGACCGCTCTGGGATCCAGCGCGCTTGCCGGTCGGGATGCCCTGCGACTCAAGGAGCAGGGCGATGGTGTTGGCTTCGGCCTCCGACAGTCCGTGGTGCAGCTCAACCTGCTGTGAGCACCCGATCAGGCACAGCGTGATCAGGAGCGTGGGTGCGATGTGTCGGTTGGAGGTCATGTTCGCCTCATGCCGCGGAGGTGTCCAGGCGGCAGTGTGCCTTGTTGGCGGCGATAAAAAAAGGCGTGGGGGGAGGTCGTGGGTTGGCTCGTGTCCAACCGGATGTTTCACGTGAAACGTTAGCGGGAGCGATCGAGGAGGAGGACCGCGTCGCGCAACGTGCGGAAGGTGTACCGCTCACGGAGCGCAGTGAAGACCTCGCGGTAGGTGTTGAGCTTCTGCTCAAGGGGGACGCCGAGGTCGGGTTGGTGGGCTCCGAGCTGGGTCGGGACCCCCTCGTCCGTCGTGTCGAGGAGGTCGATCCCGTGAAACTCCAGGTTGAACAGCGACCGATGGCGCCAGGCCAGCGTGGGCATGAGCGCCCGAAATCGGTGGCCACCCAGCAGGTGGAGGCTGGTCCCGATGATGGGGAAGCGCACGCCCGGCACCACGCACATGGGGATCTCCCACAGCCCACCCCCGGCTGCGGGCCGCCAGGGCCTGTCGGGATCGGCGACGTAGGGCTCCAGCGGGCTGAGGAGGGTCTGGGGGAGGTTCATCTGGGAGCCGCTGCGGCGCCCGGTCAGGCGCATGGAGGCCATGATCAGCCCCTTGGCGGCGTAGTAGGGCGGGCAGGGGAACAGCGATGAGTCGTATAGGTAGCCCTGGCTGGTCAGCTCACGCGCGATGGGGGCGCTCAGGTTGTAGCCCGGGGTGCGAAACCCCACCACCCGCTCCCCGGAGATTCGGGTCAACAGCGCGCTGGTGCGCTCGATCTCGTCGCGGATGATCGAGCGCGACTGCGACCGGAGGTTGTAGAGGTGGTTGTAGCTGTGGCTCGCCAGCTCATGCCCGGCCGCCGCGGCCTGTCGGAACAGCTCGGCGTGGGTCGGGTCCTCCAGGTCACGCCCGATGCAGAAGAACGTCGCCTGGACACCCAGCTCGGCGAACAGAGCGAGGAACCGCTCCAGCGCGATCGCGAAGATGGGGTCGGGCGGCGAGTGGGGCGTGGTGGGGTGGGGGATGCCGTGGATGGAGGTGTAGCACCCGATTCCATCCATGTCGATGCTGATGCAGGCTGATGGGCTGGTCTGCATGGTGAGGTGCCTACCGGTTCTTGACGCGGATCACCCAGAAGAGCTTGGCGATCCCCTTGAGGACGTTGGGGACCCGGCGGGTCAGCGCGATGCTAGGCGCCCGCTTCTCGATCACCTCGACCGGGACCTCGACGACCCGGAAGCTCATCCGGCCCGCGCGGATGACAAACTCGCTCGCGAACAGGTCGCGATCGACCACGCACTTGTTGACGACCGAGAGCAGCCGCTCGCGCTTGAACGCCTTGAGCCCGTGCGTGTCGGTCCCCTCAAAGCCGAGGAAGACCCACAGGAGGAAGTTGATGACCTGGGTCGCCAGGCGGCGAAACGCCGGGCGCTTGTCGAGGGAGCGATCGAGGGTCTTGGAGCCCACCACGAGGTCGGCCCCCTTCTCCAGCTCCACCATCGCCTTGTGGTAGAAGTCCACGTCGCACAGATCGATCTCGTCGCAGATCACGATCGGGCTGTCGGTCTGTAGGATGCCCCGACGCAGCGCTTTGCCGTAGTTGGGCTCATCCGAATGGATGATCGACACCTCCGGGTGCTTGCCGATCAGCTTGGCCGCGACCTCCCGGGTGCGATCGGTGCTGCCGTTCTCCGACAGCAGGATCCGCCACGTCCAGGGGAAGTCCTCCAGAGCCTCGGTGAGGCCCGCGATCGAAGCCTGAAGGATCGCCTCCTCATTGTAGATGGGGATGACGATCGTGATTTTGGGAGGCGAGTCGCTCTCAGTCTCTTCGTGCATAGGAGGATCCCATGGTGATGGCGCGTGCACTCGGATCGCGGATCAGCCTGGCCAAGGGCGAGGGCGCCGCTCGGTGAAGGCTCGTCGTATGATGAAGGCGCGTGCATCGGCGGACAGGTCCGCTGAAGCACCATGTGCGTATACCTGTGAGGCCACTCCGGTTCAAGTCCCGTCCGGGCGCTTCGTCAGGAGCGACGGGGAGGTCGCGATGGTCTCCCACTGTTTCTGCGCCTTCGCGCGGTCCCTCGCCGGCCCGTCAGCGGGGATGCGCTCGGCGTCTGGCCCAACGGCGCCGACCGCGAGCACCGTCTGCCCCCCGTCTGTGGTCGTGAGCGTGACGATCCGCTCGCTCGCGTCCCGCGCAGGCCAGTAGGTCGGATCCCCGGACTTGAGGTAGGACTGCCCCTCGCCGAGCGCCGTCTGGAGTATGGCGCGGGTGCGTCGGAAGATCTCCTGGCTCTCGTGCAGCGATGGGCTGGTCGGTGGGTGGGCCTTCAACAGCACCCCCGAGATGGTTCCGTCCTTGTCCATGACGTACTCGATCTCCGCGAACACGTCATGATCCACCAGGGCACACACCGAGCCACCGCAGCGGGTGAGGATCTCCTGCCCGGGCGCTCCGATCCGGTGCTTGTGGTGGTGCTCGAAGCGTTGTTGTTCGGGCGTCGGCGGGGGCTCGCGCTCGCACCCGAGGAGGAGCGAGGCGCCAAGCGCTGCGATGAGCGCCGCCGCCGGGATGTGCTGAGCCGAGTGCATTGTTCCAAGCTCTGTGGTACAGGGTCAGTGCCCACCGGGCATGTCCTGACGAGATGTGTGATCAACCCGCGGACAAGGCCAACCTGACGTGTATAATCCAGACAATCCGCTTATTGTCCAATCGGACAGGACCGTCCTCCTTGAGACGGCGTCCCCGAACTTCGAGGCCGCGCGAGACAGGTTGAGCGTCTTCGCCGAGCTTGTCAAAAGCCCAGAGCATATCCACACCTACAGGATCACCCCGCTGAGCCTCTGGAACGCCGCCGCGCTCCAGGTGCCGTCTGACACGATCAAGGGTCAGCTCGCCGAGTACAGCAAGTACCCGATCCCCGACAACATCCTGACCGACATCGACGAGTACATGCAGCGCTACGGGCGGCTGAAGCTCGTCAAGGAGGGCGAGCGGCTGTACCTGGTGACCGAGGACTCGATCCTGCTGGACGAGGTCTGCTCCCAGCGCAAGGTGAGCGAGTACATCGTGGAGCGGACCAGCGCGAGGAAGGCGGAGGTCGCCGCGGATCAGCGCGGGTTCGTCAAGCAGGCGCTCATCAAGGTCGGCTTCCCGGTGGAGGATCTGGCTGGTTACATCCAGGGCGAGGATCTGGAGGTGGGCCTCCGTGAGGAGATGGTGTCGGGCGGCGACTTCGCGCTCCGACCCTACCAGGAGGAGGCGGTGGACGCCTTCTACGCGGGCGGCTCCATCCATGGCGGGTCGGGCGTCATCGTGCTCCCGTGCGGCGCGGGTAAGACCGTGGTGGGCATCGGGGCGATGGAGCGGGTCAAGTCCCACACCCTGGTGTTGACCACCAACACGACCGCGCTGCGGCAGTGGCGCGATGAGATCCTCGACAAGTCGACCCTCTCCGAGGAGCAGATCGGCGAGTACAGCGGCTTGCGTAAGGACATCCGGGAGGTGACGATCACCACCTACCAGATCATGACCTACCGCAAGAGCAAGAAGGGCCCCTTCGTGCACTTCAAGCTGTTTGAGGAGGGGAACTGGGGTCTCATCATCTACGATGAGGTCCACCTGCTCCCGGCGCCGGTGTTCCGGGCGGTGGCCAACCTCCAGTCCAAGCGCCGCCTGGGGCTGACGGCGACGTTGATCCGCGAAGATCGGAAGGAGGATGAGGTGTTCAGCCTCATCGGCCCGAAGAAGTACGACGTCCCGTGGCGTGTCCTGGAGAAGCAGGGGTACATCGCGACCGCGCTCTGCACGGAGGTGCGGGTCCCCTTCAAGGACGAGAACCTGCGGTTGGAGTACGCGCTCGCCGAGCCCAACCGCAAGTTCAAGCTGGCGGCGACCAACCCGGCCAAGCTGAGCGTCCTCAGCGGGCTGCTCAAGGAGCATGAGGCCGATCGGGTGCTCATCATCGGGCAGTACCTCGATCAGCTGCACGACGTCGCCAAGCTCACCGGCTCACCGATCATCACCGGCCAGACCCCGCAATCGGAGCGGGAGGTGCTGTTTGAGAGGTTTCGGACCGGCGAGGTGCAGCGCCTGGTGGTGTCGAAGGTGGCCAACTTCGCCGTGGACCTCCCGGACGCCAACGTCGCCATTCAGATCAGCGGCACCTTCGGCTCACGCCAGGAGGAGGCCCAACGCCTGGGCCGTATCCTGAGGCCGAAGCAGGGCGGCGAGGAGAACCAGGCCAGGTTCTACTCGGTGGTGACGCGCGACTCGACCGAGCAGGATTACTCCAGCAAGCGGCAGCTGTTCCTGACCGAGCAGGGCTACCGCTACGAGATCATCACCGACATGTGAGGGCCGATGTCATTGACCGAGCAGGAGCTGGCCGGGTGGTTGGAGGCGACCGTTCACCTGGACGATCCGGAGGGCGCCGCCCATAAGCTTGTGGCCTACGCCGCGCTGTTGGTCCAACACAACAAGCGGCTGAACCTGGTGGGCCGCTTGAGCCAGGGTGAGGTGCTCCGCGACTTGATCGTCGACGCGCTGCTGCCAGCGGTGGTGCGGCGCCCCGCGGGGCCGCTGATGGACGTCGGCTCAGGCGCCGGGCTGCCCGGGATCCCGCTGGCGATCGCCTTCCCCGATGTCCCCATGCACCTGATCGAGCCTCGCAAAAAGCGCGTGACCTTCATGTCCACCGCGCTCCGTCGGTTGGGGCTGGAGCACGTCACGCTCCACGAGGTTCGCCTGGAGGCGTTCACGGGCCTGCGACGGGGCGAGGCGGGGACGCTGGCCGCGAAGGCGTTCCAGACCCCGGCGCAGTGGCTGGAGACGGCTCAAGGGTGGGTTCGCGAGGGTGGGGTGATCTACCTCTACGCGTCGGGGGACTCCTGGGGCGCTCAGGCTCGACCGCCGGAGGGGCTTGAGGAGCTTGGGAGGCAGGCGCACCCGACCCGCGACGATCGATCGGGTGTGGTCTTCCAGGCTTGACATCGCCAGCCTGCGCGTGAAACGTTTCCGCTCCTACACACGTTCCGGGTGCCGAAGACCAACGGACAGAACAACCAGGAGGGGAGCATGTCGAGCAGCCAACCATACATTCTGGCGATCGATCAGGGGACGACGGGGACGACCGTGATCATCCTGAACAGGTCGTTGGAGGTCCACGCCAGGGTCAACCGCGAGTTCCCTCAGATCTACCCCAGGCCGGGTTGGGTGGAGCACGATCCGGAGCAGATCTGGGCCACGACGCTGACGACGATCCGTGAGGCGCTGGCGTCGGCGAGTCTGGAGGGGTCGCAGATCGCCGCGATCGGGATCACGAATCAGCGCGAGACGACGGTGATCTGGGAGCGGGCGACGGGCAAGCCGATCCACAACGCGATCGTCTGGCAGGATCGCCGCACGGCACCGTTCATGCGCGAGCTGCGAGACGCCGGGCATGCCGACGAGGTCAAGAAGCGCACCGGGCTCGTCCTCGACCCCTACTTCTCGGCGAGCAAGGCGGCGTGGATGCTCGATCAGGTCCCTGGCGCCCGAGCGCGCGCGGAGAAGGGGGAGCTGGCCTTTGGCACGATCGACACCTTCCTGTTGTGGAACCTGACGCGGGGGGCGAGCCACGCGACCGACGTGTCCAACGCCAGCCGGACGCTCCTGATGAACCTGGAGACCCAGACGTGGGACGAGGAGCTGCTGCGCCTCTTCAACGTCCCTCGCGCGATCCTGCCCGACATCCAGGGCAACGCGGAGGTGTTCGGCGAGGTCCGCGGCGTGGCGGGGTTGTCCGACGGGACCCCGGTCAGCGGGATGGCGGGGGATCAGCAGGCGGCGCTGTTCGGTCAGGCGTGCTTCAACCCGGGCGAGGCCAAGTGCACCTACGGGACCGGGGCGTTCCTCCTGATGAACACAGGCGACGAGATCGTCTACAGCGACAGCGGGATGTTGACGACCGCCGGGTGGCGGCTCGGTGACGAGGTGACCTACGCGTTGGAGGGGAGCGCGTTCATCGCCGGGGCGGCCGTGCAGTGGCTGCGGGATGGGCTGGGGCTGATCAACTCCAGCGCGGACATCGAGCACCTCGCGGGCCAGGTCGAGGACTCAGGCGGGGTGGTCTTCGTGCCCGCGTTGACCGGCCTGGGGGCGCCGCACTGGAACCCCGACGCCCGCGGCGTGATCCACGGCATCACCCGAGGCACGACCCGCGCCCACATCGCCCGCGCCACCCTGGAGGGGATCGCGTTTCAGAACGTCGATATCCTCAAGGCGATGGAGCAGGATCTGGGCCGCTCGCTTGAGGTGCTCAAGGTCGACGGCGGCGCCTCGGCCAACGGCATGTTGATGCAGTTCCAGGCCGACACGCTGGGTTGCCCGATCATCCGCCCCGAGATGACCGACACCACCGCGCTCGGCTCGGCGCTCCTGGCGGGGCTCGCCGTGGGGATCTTCAGCGACCTCGGCGAGATCCGCGAGGCGTGGAAGGAGGACGCCCGCTTCGATCCCGTGATGGGAGACGCGGAGCGGGAGGCGCACCTGGCCCGTTGGAGCAGCGGGCTGTCGCGGGTGTGAAGGCAGCCTCGGCGGGTGTTTCACGTGAAACACCCGCTCATGGTTTCGCGCGGGTCGGGGTGAGGTGGGGGATGACCGTCCACCTCTCTGGTTGACTGGAGCGCTCCCCTCCCAACACGGCCGCGCGTTTGTGGGTCGCCCCTCCCCAGGTGATCAGCTCCCCGGTGGAGAGCAGCGTGGCGGTGTGGTCGTAGCGCGCGCGGTTGAGCGGCGTCGTCGAGCGCCAGGCGCGCGTCGTCGGATCGTACACCTCGACATGAGCCAACACATTGAACAGGCGATCGGAGGGGCAGGGGTTGCCGTCGTCGCACGCTTCTCCCTGAATCGGGGCTCTCCCGCCCACGACCCAGACCTGCCCATCGGGTCGCTTCGTCGCGGTGTGGCCCGCGCGGGCGCTGGTCATCGGCGCGACGCGCGTCCATGACCTCAGCCCGAGGTCGAAGAGGTAGGCGCCTTTGAGGGCGCCCGCTCCATTTCGGCCGCCCGTGACCAGGACCGAGCCGTCTGTGAGCAGCGTGGCGGTGTGGTCGTAGCTGGGTTCCGGCAGCTCCGGGAGTCGGGTCCAGGTGTCCGTGTCGGGTGCGTAGAGCGCGGCGCTGCGCAGCGGTCGGGTGCAGTAGAACTCATCGGCGCACACGGCGCCCTGACCACAGTCCATGTCCTCAAGGCAGTCGATGGCGCAGTCCTCCCCGCAGCCGGTCCCGTGCCGACCACCGAGGACGAGGACGGATCCGTCCTGGAGGAGGGTGGCGGTGTGATCGTAGCGCGGGACGTGGTCTTCGGTCAGCCGGGTCCATGTGTTGTTGACCGGGTCGTATCGTTCGGGGAGTCGGAGGGACTCCTCGTAGGACGCCGCGCCGCCCAGAACGAGGACGGAGCCGTCGGGGAGGAGGGTGGCGGTGTGCCGCAAGCGGCCCTTCCATGGGGGGAGCCGCTCTCGCCAGGAGGGGCCTTGTGGGGTCTGGCTCCACAGCTCGGGCGGCGCCTGGCGAAACGGAGAGCGCTCCGGGTCGTCCATGGAGCCCCCGACGACGAGGACGGAGCCATCCGGGAGGAGGGTGGCGGTGTGACCCCAGCGCTTGTAGGTCAGCGCCGCGGTGGGCTCGCTGCGGTCGCTGCGCAGGTTGAGCAGGAGGGTGCTCGCGAGCGCGCCCCGGCGTTGAGCGTCCAGCGTGTAGCCGCCAGTGATGAGCAGCTTGTCTCCCACGAGCGGGGTCGCCGCGTGGAGGTAACGATCGGGGTAGGGCTTGTCGGAGGGCAGTGAGGTGGGTCCGCATGGACCCTCACCGCAGGGTTCGAGGGGCGGCTCGGAGGTGGGGTGCGGGTCGTTGGGGTGCGTCGGGCGCGTTGACCTGGGGGGTTCGGGTGGAGAGGTCGCGCACCCTCCACAGCCGACCGTCGGTGAGAGCGCCAGGATCGTGATGAGCCAGAGCACGGCGCGCTGCGTTCGAGCTTGGATTGTGTGGCAGGTTGTGTGCATCATACGCACCCTGGCTGACATCGCTGTCGGCTGTCTGGTGTGAGGAGGAGGCCTCCATGAGCCCATCGCACGTGGTCGTCGTGCTCGGCGTGTTTGTCTGTGTGGTGCTCGCGTTCAGCACGCTTCAGCTCGTCGTGGCGCGCTCTCAACGGGAGCGCGCGTCGCTTGAGGATAGAGCATCGCGCGATGAGATGGCGCACTTTCGTGACGAGGTGATGGTTTTGGTGGACGAGAGCCTGGCGCGGCTTGGCCTGGAGGTGACGCTTCATCCGCTGGAGCCGCTCAGCTTCGAGGTGCTCTCGCCGGGCGATGAGGGCGGGGTCACGGTGGTGTTGCTCAACCTGTATCAAGGGTGTTCGGAACATCCTGATCGGGCTGCGGAGTTCAAGGCGCACTTCCTTGAGGACCTCGCGCGCATGGTTCGTGAGAGGTGTTGACGGGGGCAGGGGCTTGAAGTCCTGTGACATCAGCGCTATGAGAAGCGCCACGACACGGGCCAGGGCAGGGCGCCAGGGCATGAGGCGGATGTATGACAAGCAGTCAGCGTGAACACGACATGGAAGGTTTTGAGATTGGGGAGCCGCCCGAGCCGCGGGGGGCGTTGCGATCGGGCGGGGATCTCCTGCCTCGGCTGATGGTGCTGATGCGGCGTCACGTCGCGTTCGGGGCGCTCCTGCTGGTGTTGACGGTGACCTTGTGGTCGCTGCTCCGCAGCGGTGAGCCGATCGGCGCGGTGACCGCCGAGACCACCCCGGAGCAGGCGATGGCCGCCTTCCTCAAGGCGCAGGCCAACCTGGAGGCCCACCCCTCCCAGATCGTCCTCTTCGCCGATCCGAGGGAGCGGGCGTGGACCGAGGCCCTCGGGTACGTGCCGATGTTCGCGATGGCCCGGGAGGGTGGTCAGGACGAGGGGGTGGAGGTCGAGGATCTGTATTACTTCGAGGCGAGGGTCTCCTCGGAGGGGATGCCGCTGACGATCCGGAGGCTGTCCAACCTCACCTCGACGCCCTACGCTCGGGAGCGGCTCGTGGCCCGCTCGGGCTCCAAGGCGCTGCTCGCGGTGGAGGTCTTCGGTCAGATTCAGTCGCTCCTGTTGGTGGACTTCAACGGAGACGAGCGGGAGCTGCCCGATTTCGAGGGGCGCGCCGACCGACTCCGTTACCAGATCACGAACCTGCAGGAGACCGGGCGGTTTGATGGCATCGGGCTGCGCCTCTACAGCCTGGATCCGCCTGCGCGTGAGGTGACCGCCGAGATCACCAGCGACGGGGCGTTTGATATCGCGCTCAAGGGTGGGCCGAAGAAGGGAGACACGACGACGAGCCGGGCGCTGCTCCACCCCAACCTGGGCGAGATCGTCGGGGTGACGGGCGGCGTTGAGAAGCGCATCACGTACCAGCCGCGCTTCTTCGCGGCCAAAGGTCCGGTCCCCTGGTTGGTGGACACGGTGCGGAACCACCCCCTGGTGGGGTACCGCAAGATCGCGCTGTTGGAGCGGTACGTCTTCTACTGGAAGGATCGGCTTCGCGGGGCCGCCTTCACCGCCGGGCTGCTCTCGGAGGAGGGCGACCTGATGGAGGAGCTGGAGGGCAGCACCGTGGCCAAGGGGCCGGCGATCTCGGTGACGGGTTCGGGGAGCAAGAGCGGCGAGTGGCCCCCTCCGAAGGTGAAGTCGGCTGTTGAAGACGCCAAGCCCGGCGAGGGCGTCTGGAAGCCGGTGGAGATCGAGTGGCTCCGCAAACACGAGGGGGCGAGCACGCCGTTCATGAAGACCGCGGTGCGGATGGATCCGAAGCGCCCCTACGATCACCTGGTGTTGATCGCGGCGGACATGAGGCAGCTCAACCTGAACATGGTCGCGGGGACGGTGTCGCCCGAGTCGAGCTTCGGGACCCCGGGCAAGGGCACGATCCCGCGAAGGGAGGACACCATCGATCGCTTGGTGGCCGCGTTCAACGGTGGGTTCAAGACGGCGCACGGGGCGTTCGGGATGCAGGTGGACGACGAGGTCATCCTGCCGGCGACGCCCTACACGGCGACCGTCGCGGTGCGTGACGATGAGCACGTCCAGCTGGGGACCTGGAACAACACGATGGAGATCCCCAAGGAGTTCAAGTCGTTGCGCCAGAACCTGCCGCCGCTCGTCGCCGAGGGGAAGCTCAACCCGACCGGTAAGCGCAAGTGGGGTGGGACGGCGAACGAGCTGGACAACATCCACACGACGCGCAGCGGGCTCTGCTTCCGCGGCGAGTCGACCCTCATCTACGTCTGGGGCAAGGACACGTCGGCGGACTCAATCGGGGCGGCGATGCTCGCGGCGGGCTGTGTCTACGGCATGCACCTCGACATGAACCCGACCCACACGGGCTGGGCCTACTACCGGGCGAGCCTGCGTGACGCCGACAACAAGGGTCGGATCTCGGCGTTCAAGGTGGAGAAGGGCAGCTCGTCGATGGCGTTCCGGGTGGGGCGGTACATCGGTCGGGACTTCAAGGACTTCTTCTACCTGACGCTGCGCGAGACGTTCGTGGACAAGCTCCCGGCGGCGCCGTCGGGGTTTGGCGCCTGGTCTGGCGCCCACGCGCCCCGGGGAACGGAGGGGTTCATGCCGCTCGCCGCGGTGGCGTCGGGCGACGCAGGGACCCTGGTCGCGATGAACCTGGAGCTGCTCCGGGCCAAGCTGCGGCGTGGCGATCGGGAGCCCAACCCGACCAAGGGGCTTGGTCAGAAGGACCGCGACGGGTCGCTGTCGTTGGAGGATCCCGTGGCGTTGTTCGACCTCGGCTTGAGCAGCCTGGAGAACTCCACCGGGCTCATCGCCGATGGCCGCATCGTCGCCCCGGTCCCCTCCGGGCTGCCCGCGCTCGTCCGAATGAAGGACGGTCGCCTCAGCCTGTTGGAGCCCGACGCCGTGAAGGAGCTGAAGCCCGGCTCCTACACGGACATGCGCGGGGGGCGCGCCCTCCTGCTCAAGGGAGAGAAGACCGCGACGCGCGAGAGCGGCGAGCGCCTGATTCAGGCGGTGGGGGTGGACGGGGCGCAGCGGCTGTATTACATCCAGATGCGCGCTTCGGAGAGCGGCGTCGCGAAGATCCTCAGCGGGCTTGGGGTGTTGACCGCCATGGAGCTGCCTGGGTCGCCCCGGGACGCCGACAGCCGGGTTCGCTTCATGCGGCTTGAGGACGGGAAGGTGCGCGAGGTGTCGCTCAAGGACGGGCAGAGCGGACCGGGCGCCGGTGATCGCGCCGCGACCACCCACCTCTACCTGGAGCGGGTGGCCAGCGGTTCGCGGGTGTCGCTCCTGAAGATGCCGGACGTGGAGCTGTCCGAGGAGGAGTCGCGGCGTCAGAAGAGGCTCCGCTACCTCATCCGGGCGATGCGTCAGGAGCTGCGTCAGATCGAGAACAACAAGTACAAGGAACACGTCGGCGAAGAGTGACCGACGGGGCAGGGCGATGGACCACAACACGACGATGGATGACGCGCTGGTGCACCCCCAAAGCTACGACGCGATCGTCATTGGTGGGGGACACGCGGGCTGCGAGGCGGCCCACGCGTTGGCGCGCATGGGCCAGAAGACGCTCCTGCTGACGATGAACATCGACACCATCGGCCACATGAGCTGCAACCCCGCGATCGGGGGCCTGGCCAAGGGGCACCTGGTCAAGGAGATCGACGCGATGGGAGGGCTGATGGGTCGGGTCGCGGACGCCTCCGCCATCCAGTACCGTCGCCTGAACACCCGAAAAGGCCCCGCGGTGCGCGGGAGTCGCACCCAGGCGGACATGCGGGTCTACCGCAGCCGCATGGCGCAGCTCCTGATGCAGACGCCCAACCTGTCCATCAAGCAGGGGGCGGTGGAGGATCTGCTGATCCAGGACGCCGTGGGGTCCGTGGGGCCTCGCTACGTGATCCAGGGGGTCAAGACGCGCCTCGGGGTGACCTACCGGGCCTCTCGGGTGATCGTGACCACCGGGACCTTCCTGCGTGGCCTGTGCCACGTCGGCCAGCGCAACTTCAAGGGGGGCCGCGCGGGCTCCGGGGCGGCCTACGGGCTCTCCAGCCGCCTCGCCGAGCTGGATCTCGACATGTGTCGCCTCAAGACCGGGACCACCCCTCGCCTGGACGGGAACACCATCGATTGGGAGGGGCTGGAGGTGCAGCCCGGGGACGATCCGCCGCGCCGGTTCTCGTTCTACTGGGACGAGCCGATGCTGCGCCAGGTCCCGTGTCACATCACCTACACGAACGCCGAGACCCACGCGATCATCGCCTCGGCCTTCGACCGCTCCCCGATGTTCACGGGGGTGATCGAAGGGATCGGCCCGCGCTACTGCCCGTCGATCGAAGACAAGGTGGCGCGGTTCGCGGACAAGGATCGGCACCAGATCTTCCTGGAGCCTCAGGGGCTGGACACCGTGGAGGTCTACCCCAACGGGGTCTCGACGAGCCTGCCGCTGGACGTCCAGTACCGCTTCCTGAGGACGATCCCCGGGTTGGAGCGGGTGGAGATCATGCGCCCTGGCTACGCGGTGGAGTACGACGCGGTCAACCCCGTGCAGCTCGCGCCCACGCTGGAGCTTCGCAAGGTCGCCGGGCTTCACCTGGCGGGTCAGATCAACGGCACCAGCGGTTACGAGGAGGCGGCGGCTCAAGGGCTCATGGCGGGCATCAACGCGGCGCGCTCGCTCCGCGGGGAGGCGCCCGTGGTGCTGGGTCGCGACGAGGCGTACATCGGCGTCCTGATCGACGATCTGGTGACCTGTGGGGTGGATGAGCCCTATCGGATGTTCACGAGCCGCGCCGAGTTCCGGCTGCTGCTGCGCGAGGACAACGCCGATCTGAGGCTCTCGGGGCTGGGTCACGCGCTCGGGCTGCTGCCGGATGAGGCCTACGCGAGGTTCCGCCACAAGGAGGCGAACATCGAGCATGCGCGGGAGCTGCTGGCGTCGGTGCGGATCGGCGCGAGCGACTCCAACCTCAAGCGCGCTCTCGATCTCGGGGTGGGGAACATCAAGAGCCACGCGACCCTGGAGGAGCTGCTCAGGCGACCGAACGTGTCGCTCCCCGAGGTGTGCGCGCTGGCCGATCATGCCGGGCACGGCGAGGCGGCGAGGCGGCTCTCCGCGCTGAACGACGCCGAGGCGGAGCAGGTCGAGATCCAGATCCAGTACTCGGGGTACATCACCCGGCAGGCGGAGCAGGCGGAGCGGTTCCGCGAGAACGAGGGCGTCGCGCTCCCGCCCGATCTCGACTACACGACCATCCACGGCCTCTCCCACGAGGCGACCGAGCGTCTGAAGGCGGCCTCCCCGGTGTCCATCGGCCAGGCGTCTCGCATCCCGGGCGTGACCCCGGCGGCGATCGGGGCGCTCCTGATTCACCTGCGCCAGAACGGACTGGAGCAGCGCCTGGCCTGAGCGACGATGCGCATTCTCTACATCGAGCCTTTTCACGGCGGATCCCATCAATCGTTCGGCGACGCGCTGATGTCGGGCGTGGACGCCGAGTGGACCGCGTTGACTCTGCCCAGCCGCCACTGGAAGTGGCGGATGCGGGGCTCGGCGGCCTGGTTCGCGATGGAGCATGCCGCCGCGCTGGCCGCGGAGCATGATCTGGTGTTCGCCAGCTCCTACCTGCCGCTGGCCGAGTTGGTCGGGCTGTGCCCGGCGCTCGGGCGGATCCCCCGGGTGCTCTACTTTCATGAGAACCAGCTCGCCTACCCGGTGAGGGACGCGTGGTCGGGCGAGCGCGACACCCACTTCGGCTTCACTCAGCTCGTCTCAACGCTCTCGGCGACGCGGTGCGTGTTCAACAGCCGCTTCAACCTGGAGAGCTTCCTCGGGGCCGCTGAGACGCTCCTGGGGCGGTTGCCGGACGCGGTCCCGGGGGGTTGGGTGGAGGGGGTGCGCGCGAAGAGTGAGGTGCTGGGGGTGCCGCTCGACCTCCCTGAAGACCCAGGAGGGTTGGAGGAGCGCGGCGGCGATCGCAGCCAGGGTCCGACCATCGTGTGGAACCACCGCTGGGAGTTCGACAAGAACCCGGATGGGTTCTTCGAGGCGCTGGGGCGTTTGAAGGCGCGAGGGGTGCCGTTTCGCCTGGTTGTGTGCGGTGAGCGGTTTCGGAAGGCGCCCGCGACGTTCGCTCAGGCGAGGGAGCGGCTGAAGGACCACATCGATCACTGGGGGTACGCGGCGGATCGGTCCCGGTACGAGGGGCTGCTGTCGAGCGCGGACATTGCCGTGTCGACGGCGCACCACGAGTTCTTCGGGGTGGCGATGTTGGAGGCGTGCCACTTCGGGGCGCGCCCGCTGGTGCCGGACCGGCTGGCCTACCGGGAGATCTTCCCGGACGCGCTGCGCTATGGGAGCGATGAGGCGTTGGCGGACGAGCTGGAGAGGCTGTGCCGGGGATGGGTGGAGGGTCGGGAGGTGCTGAGGGCGGATCGACGCGCGATCACCAGACCCCACCTGACCGGGTCGCTGCTGCCGAGGTACGCGGCGTTGTTTCAGCGGGTGGTGGGGGCAGGGGTCTGAGTTTCACGTGAAACACAGGTGGTTTCAGGCGGAAGGGGCGATCTCGTCGAGGAAGAGCGCCGCGGCGAGGATCCCGCCGAAGTATTGGGCGAGGTCGAACTTCTCGTTGGGTGAGTGGAGGCGGTCGTCGGGGAGACCAAACCCCATGAGGACGCTGTCCACGCCGAGGATGCGCTTGAAGTCGGCGACCACGGGGATGGAGCCTCCGCCGCGGATCATGACCGTCTCGCCGCCGAACGCCTCGGTGAGGGCGCGGCCCGCCGCCTGGATGGCGTCGCTCTCGGTGCTGACGATGACCGGCTGCCCACCGTGCATGCGGGTGAGCTTGAAGCGCACGGAGTCGGGGATGATCCGGGCGAGGTGGGCCTCGACCTTGTCTTCGATGTCACGGGGGTCCTGATCGGGGACCAGGCGGCAGGAGAACTTGGCGCGGGCGACGCTGGGGAGGACGGTCTTGGCGCCCTCGCCGGTGAAGCCACCGACGACGCCGTTGCAGTCGAGCGTGGGGCGCGCCCAGAGCCGCTCCAGGGTCGTGAAGCCCGCTTCCCCGGTGAGCTGCTCGGAGCCCGCTTCGGCGCGGAAGCCCTCCTCGTCGAAGGGGAGGGTCGCCCAGGCGGCGCGCTCCTCGTCGGTGAGGTCGCGGACGTCGTCGTAGAAGCCCTCGATCTGGATGCGCCCGCTGTCGTCCTTGAGCCTGGCGATCACGTCGCAGAGGACGTTGATCGGGTTGGCGACGCCGCCGCCGTAGAGGCCGGAGTGGAGGTCGTGGTCGGGGCCTTCGATCTCCAGCTCGAAGTAGGTCAGGCCGCGGAGGCCGTAGGTGATGGACGGGACCCCGGGGGCGAACATGTGGGTGTCGGAGATGACCACGACGTCTGAGGCGAGCGCCTCCTTGTGAGCTTCGAGGTAGGGCGCGAGGTTCTTGCTGCCGATCTCCTCCTCGCCTTCGATGAGCACCTTGACGTTGACGGGCAGCTCGCCGCGGACCGCCATGTGCGCCTCAAGCGCCTTGATGTGGGTGAGGAACTGGCCCTTGTCGTCCGCGGCGCCGCGGGCGACGATCTTCCCGTCGCGGATGGTGGGCTCAAAGGGGCCGCTGTCCCAAAGCTCCAGCGGGTCGGGGGGCTGAACGTCGTAGTGGCCGTAGATCAGGATGGTGGGCGCGTCAGCCCCGGCGTTGAGCCGCTCGCCGTAGACGATGGGGTGCCCGGGCGTGTCGTCGATCCGAGCGGTCAGCCCCGCGGCCTCCATCGCCTCCTTCACCCATTGGGCGGCGCGGCGGACGTCGTCGCGCCGCTCCGGGTCCGTGGAGACGCTGGGGATGCTCAGGAGATCCTTGAGCTGGTCCAGGTGGGTGTCTTTGTGCTCTTCGAGGTAGGTCTTGAGTTCGTTCATGGGATCGAGGGGGTTGGCCAGGGTCGCGCCTGGGGTGTGGATCAGGGCCTCGCGAGCGACTCGATGAGGCTCGCCTCCAGCTGCGTGAGACGCTCCATGTGGGGATCGTCCAGCGTGCGGGCGGCGGTGACGAAGCGGCCCAACAGCTGTTGGGCCTGGGCTCTTTCCCCGAGGATGTACATGACCCGACCCGCCGTGCGCAAGTAGAGCACCTGCTCGAACGGGCCGCCGACGGTGCTCACCATCTGGCGCGCGACGTTGGAGGCGTGGACCGCCTCCGAGGCGCGCTGCTCGTAGGCGAGCACCTCGGCGAGGTAGCAGACGGAGGTGACGGCGCTGGAGGGCATGGTGCTCTGCGACAGCTCAAGGGCGTCCTCGAAGGTGCGGCGAGCCTCCTCCGTGTCCCCATGAAAGAGGTGAATGCGACCCGTTGAGGTGAGGTACAGCGGGCTCTGGTGGGCGAGCGCGCCGTCGAGCAGCGCGCGCGCTTCGCTGAGGCTGCGCTCTGCGTTGGAGAGCGCCTGACGCAGGGTCTCGCTCGCCAGCAGGGCCTCGCCGCGGGCTTCTAGCAGGAACGCCCTGTCGGGCTGGTTGAGGAGCTGTTCGACGAAGGCCAGTTCAGCGCGATCCAGCTCCAGGTCGGCGATCTGGATCAGGGTCTGCCCGACCTGTGTGGGGACGTTGCCGCGTCGGTAGGCGGCGAGCACCTCGTTGAGATCTGAGCGGGCGGCGTCGAGGTGGCCACCCTGGCGCCTGAGTTCGGCGCGACCCTGGTAGACGCTGATGGGGTTGAGCTTCAGCTCGAGGGCGTGGGCCAGCGCCTGCTCAAAGGTCGCCTCGGCCTGGTCATGCTGGTGGAGGACGGTCTCGCATCGACCCGCGCCGCAGCTCGCCTCGATGGTGCGGGTGTGGGCCTGGGTCAGCTCGGCGTAGGTGATCACGCGCTTGAAGGCGCGCCGAGCCAATTCAAAGCGCCCGTGGCGCTCCAACCACTGCGCCGTCAGGAACACCTGATCGGCGAGCTGGGTCAGGAGCGGCAGGGCGTCGGGATCCAGCTGGGTGGGTTGAAGCGCGTCGATGAGCGACAGCTTGGCGAGCAGCGCCTCCAGCTGATCCAGGGCGCCGAGGCGCTGCACGATGGGGAGCAGGCAGGTCATCAGCTCGACCTGGGTGCGCCAGCCGTTGGCGGCAGAGAGCGAGCGGCGAGCGCGATCGATGGTGGGCTGGAGCCTGTCCATCGCGACGTGGTGGTTGCGCCCGATCATCAGGAGCCGAAGCAGGAGCGCGTGCCCGAGCTGCGGATCGGAGTGGTTGTCGGCGTAGGGCAGGGCGCGGAGCGCCTGCTCCCAGGCGTCATCGGGGCGCCCCTGCTCCTCGGCGAGGTGGGACAGCTGGAGGCTGAGGTCGATGACGTGGCGGATGTCGTTGTTCTGTCGAGCCAGCTTGAGGGCGGCGTCGAGGTGAACCTCAGCGCCGAGCTGATCGCTGTCTTCGGTGAGGAGGTCGCTGAGGCTCTCGTGGGCTCGGGCGAGGAGGTTGGTCGCGGAGCTGGAGCGGAGGGTGGAGATCGCCCGCTGCCAGGTGTCGCGCGCGTCGCCGCGTTGGCCGAGCTGGTGGGTGATCTCGGCGCGCTCCAGGAGCAGGGCGCCGCGGACGGCGCTGGGGGCGTCGCGCCCCTCATCGAGGGAGACGTCGCACTGGTCGAGGGCTTCTTCCAGGCGCTCATCGAGCACGAGGAGTCGGGTGATGCCGAGCCCGGCGCGGGCGCGCCAGAGGGCGCTCCGAGGCGCGGACGTGTCCGAGGCGTCGGCGCCGCGGTAGGCGTCGAGCCCCTGGGAGAGCCAGGTGTGCGCCGTCTTGTGGTAGCTCCCTCCGTCCATCATCAGCTCGGCGCCGCGTATGGTGCATCGGGCGACGCCCAGCTCATCGCCCCGCTTGCGGTAGCGCGACATGACGTTCTGGACCAGCTCCAGGGCGCGGCGGTTGTCGCCCGCCTCGATCGCCTCGTCCGCCAGCAGCTCCAGATCGCGGAGGGCGTCGAGGTCGTGATCGGCGTTGTCGAGGATCGCCTTGAGGTAGGTGTGGGAGCTGTTTCGGGCGTTGATCCCTTCAAGCTCCAGGTCGAGGTCCACGAGGTTGTCCGGCCCGGCGTGGGAGTCGCGGGCGCGGTCCACGGCGCCATGGAGGGCGCGGTAGACGAGGGCGCCGAGGGTCTGGAGGGTTTCGGGGGAGGGGTGGCCCGAGGAGGCGCTGTTCCAGATGAGCTTGAGGCCACGCTTGAGGTCACCGCGCACCTGCTCCCAGGGGAGGGTCGTCCACGATTCGTCTTGCTGCGAGCCGCTGAAGCAGAGATCGACGCCGTCGGCGTGTGTGCGGAGGGTGATCTTCAGCTCACTGTTGTGCGTCGCGTCCGAGGGGTCGCGCGGGTCCCGGGTTGGGCTCATTCGAACCTCCGTGGGTCGGGGTTGGCGCTCTATCATGCCAGATGTTGGGGAGGGGAGTCACCTCCAGGGACGCTCACCAGGTCGCGACGACGCCGACGCCGCCAGGGGCAGGGATGAGCTGGAGCGACGTGTTGGGCTCCGCGGGCGCCGCGTCGTCGGGCGTATCGATGAGGATCATGACGAGGCCGCCGACCACGAGGAGCCCACCGGCACCGAAGAGGAGGCTCGCGGCGAGCTGATCGTCCTCGATCTCGTCGGCGAGGGCGTTGACCTCATTGGCTTGCGCGATGGCGGCGGCCGCCTTATCAGGATCCCGCTGGGCGATCGCCTCCTGGCCGAGCGTCTGGTAGGAGGCGATCAAGGCGTCCTGTTCATCCAGCTTGTCGCCGATGTTGAGGTCCACGAGGAGCCCGGCTCCCAGCGCGATGAGGCCGACCGAGGAGGTGCCGACGCCGATCCAGGTCAGCGCGGTGCGGCCTGGGGGATCCACCGGAGGCGGTGGGGAGGTGATCATCTCCGCCTTGTTGCGGGCGTCGGTCTGGGCGACGTAGAAGCTCCGATCGACGCGGAGCGCGGCCTCGGCGACCGCCTTTCGACGTGTCTTGATCGCCTCGATGCGCGGCGCGAGCTGCTCGATGCGGCTGACGGCCTCAATCTTCGCGGCCTCAGGCAAGCCTTCGAGCTTGAGCGAGCGGTCGTAGTACCGCACGGCCTCTTCAAGCTCTCCCAGCTCCTCGTAACAGCGACCGATGTTGAAGATCACGAACGGGTTGGGGTCCAGCTCAAAGACCCGGCGGAACACGTCGCGGGCCTCGCGGAACTTCCTGGCGTTGAACAGCTCGACGCCCTGCTCAAAGAGGGCGATCGCGTCCTGCTCCTGGGCTGCGGGTGATGACGGGGCGGGGAGGTGCGCGCTGACAACCAGGCCCATGGTGACGAGTCCGATGATTCCGCCGCGGAGGCGAGCGAGACGTCGTGGTGGGTGGGTCTTCATGGGCCTCAGTTGAGGATGCGGTATCCGCTCGTGTTGGATTTACCGTCGTTGGTCTTGGCGTTGTTGTCGGGCTTCTCTTTGGGAGGGTCGGTGGCCCCCCCCGGGTTGGGGCGCGCCCCGGGACCCCGCTTCATCAAGACGATCGGGAGCGCGGGCAGGGTGTCGGGGGTGAGCTTCAAGTGGACCGGGACGTAACCCTTCTTGCGGATCAGCGCGCGCGTTGGTTGGTCGGGCTTGAGGGGGATCTCGAAGGGGGTCGGCCCTGCGTAGCTGTCGTTGAGGAAGAGGCTGGCTCCAGGGGGGGTGGTGGTCAACCGAAAGGAGCGCTCCTCGGCGTCGCCGGCGTCCGGTTCAGCGGCAGGGGCGTCGGCGCCCTCGTCAGGCGACGCGCTCGCGCCGGTCGTCTCGGGCTGCCGTGAGGGTGTCGTCTCGGGCGACGCGGCGTCAGGGGAGGTCGCGGGCGGCGTGGTGTCGGTTGAGGGCGGCGTGACGATGGCGTTGGTCCCCGAGGTGGTCTGTGGCGGGGGCTGGTAGGTGTCGGGCCGCTGGGTCAACCAGAACGCGAGGGCAGCGACGATGATGATGAGCACGACCACGTTGGCCGCGATGATGAGGGGCCATGGGTTGCGCTCGGGTGGAGGATCCTGGCGCCACTCGCCGGAGTCGTCGAGCTGGTCGAGGTCGGCGAGCAGGGAGGCGCAGTCAGGGTAGCGCTCGTTCACGGCGCGCTGCGTGGTCTTGGTGATGATGTCGTTGAGCCCATCGGGGACGACGAAGCCATCGGGGAGCTGGGGTGGCTTGTTCTTGAGGTGCCACTTGATGAGCTCGGCCGCCTTCTTGCCTGGGTTGGCGGGGAGCCCTGTGAGCAGCTCAAGCATGATCAGGCCGAGCGAGTAGAGGTCGGCCGCCCCGGTCAGCTCGCGGCCGTGGATCTGCTCGGGGGGGATGTAGCGCGGGGTTCCGACGATGCGACCCTCGTGGGTCAGGTTGATGCTCTCGTCGTCGACGAGGTTCTCAAAGTCGAGCATCGACAGCTCGTCGGTGTGGTCGGGCGTGTACTCGGGGTCGGCCGGGGTGCCCTCGATCATCTTGGCGATGCCGAAGTCGAGCACCTTGACGATCTCCTCGCCGCGGGCGCTCTGGGCGAGCATGATGTTGCCGGGCTTGAGGTCGCGGTGGATGATCCCGACCTCATGGGCCTCCTGGAGGCTGAGGGCGATCTGCCGGGCGATGTCGATGACCCGTGCCGGGGAGAGCCCGTTGGGGTTGGACTTGATCAGCTCGGTGATGGTGGGCCCGTCGACGAACTCAAACGCCATGTAGACCACGCCCTGCTCGGTCTTGTCGTAGTCGAACAGGGTGATGGTGTTGGGGTGGCGCAGGATGCTGGCGAGCCGCGCCTCGCGCTGGAAGCGGCCGAGCGCGGTTTCGGCGAGTTCGGTGTTGGAGCGCGTTGACTTGTGGAGGCGGAACACCTTGAGGGCGACGACGCGCCCGATGCCGACCTGAGAGGCGCGGTAGACGACCGAGAAGGCGCCGCGGCCGAGGATGTCGAGGATCTTGTAGCGGCCGAGGACGATGGAGTTGAGCGCGTTGTTGGTCGCCTTTCGGTTGAGAAGCTCGGCGAGCTCGTTGCGCGAGGCGTCCTCTTGAGCAGACGGATCGGGTGCGTCTGGTTGGGGAGCGGGGGACTCCACGACCTGATCGTGCGAGGGGGGAGTCTCAGTGTGGCTCAGTGGAGAGTCGGTGGCCATGCTGTGGGCTCTCATTCACCGGCGGTCCCGCGTTTGCCTGCCTTGTCTATTACACGGGCTACGCCAGGGATAGTATGGAGGGGTGTGTGGTGACGTCAAGGTGTCGCGCGGGTGAAGTGCGGCACAATCCGCTCTACATCGCGTCTCAGGGCTGCCACGGGGGCGGCTCGGGGTCGGGGTGGCACTCGCCGCTCCAGAAGCGTGGGGGTGGCTTTTCAGTGCTGCGGGCATCGGCTATGCTGGGCAACGGTCGTGTCCGTGCTGGAGAGCGATGGGTGAGCGCGTGGAACAACTCAGCATCAGGTCAGCCTCAAATCGACTCCTGGTTGTGGTGATCGTCGTCGCGTCAGGGTGCAACTTCTCTGAGCCGGCTCAGCGGGTTGAGGTGGATCCCAGGCTCTCCGATGTGGTCGGCGACGCGGGCGGCGGGGACGCCGTGAGCGTGGACACCGGGGCCGCTTCGGACGCGACCGGTGACTCAACCGGGGCGTTGGTCCGCTCTGTGTTCACCTGCGAGCCCACCTGTGCCTCGGATCGCTACTGTGGCCCGGACGGCGTCTGCTACGCGCTGAGCGGCTCCTGCGTGAGCCCTGGTGAGGTCTGTGACCCGAGGGTGACGGAGCGGACGCCGGAGTTTGTCTGTGAGCCGGTGTTTGGCGCGGACGCAGGCGTGTGCCGCCGCATCTGCACCTCGGAGAACGCCCAGAGCGTCTGCGGGGGCGGTGAGTCCTGTGTCCGGCTGGTGGAGGACAACGCGCTCACGATCTGCCGCTTGAGTTGCGAAGAGCAGGGCGCCTGCCACCCGCTGGAGGTGTGCTCGGGTGGGTTCTCGCTGAGCTCCTACTGCCGGAGCGGCTGCGTGCCGTTCCTGGGGAACCAGTGCTCCGCGGGGCGGTGGTGCGTCCCTGAGTCTCAGGAGGTCGGGTTCTGCTCGGCCTTTGGTGACACGCCCGAGTTTGGCACGTGCACCGGAGGTCAGCGGTGTGGCGACGGGATGTCGTGCATCGACTTCGGGGCGGGGCAACCCGACTGCTACACCGTCTGCCTGGCGCAGGCGGCGCAGGGGAGCCCCGGCTCGTGTGACGAGGGGAGGCTGTGTCGGCAGCTCACACCTGAGGGGGTGGGAATCTGCTTGAGCCCCTGTGACATGTTTGATGCAGCGCAGGGTTGCCCGGAGGGGCAGGGCTGTACACCGCTGAGCGGCGCTCGCCCCGGGTACTGCGCGCCGCGCGGCGACGGAGCGGAGGGTGAGCCGTGCACGACGACGGTCGCCTGCGAAGGCGATCTGCAGTGTGTCCCGGTCGAGATGGGGGCGCGCGCATGCAGCCGCCCCTGCCTGCCCGACGCCGCCGTCGGCGAGGAGGGGGCGTGTCTGGATGGCGAGTCGTGCGAGCCGCTGCCCACAGGAGAGCTGGGGGCCTGCCGCGAGCAGTGAGATCAACCCGCGTTGATGTGTCGCGCGATGAACTCCGTTTATCAGCGCATCGCCGGTTCTGTGAGCAGGCGACCTCTCAACGTGGGTGTGTGTGAGCGAGGAACGGATGGTGTTGGGAGCGCGACGTGAGATCTGGGGGGTGTTGACGGGGTTGTTGGGGATCAACCTCTGGCTGACCCTCTGTCTGCTCCCGCTCCAGATCGAGCTGTCCTCTCCCGACATGAGCACCGCCGTGTTGCTGGCCTACCTCTCCCCGGTGGCGCTGCTGTCGGTGGGGATGTTGCTGAGGTGGCCCTCGTTTCTGCTCTTCTTGTTCCCGTCGTCCTACCTGATGGTCTACTTCGTCCTGCCCAAGCTGGACAGGATCCCCTACGAGCAGTTCAGCGGCTGGTTGCCGCTGGGGCTGTCGTTGCTGTTCTACACGCTCTCCGCGTCGATCTGGACCGCCCAGCGCCCTCCCCAGGAGACCACCCGGGTCGGGTGGTCGATGCGACCGCTGACCATCGACCGGATCCGGGACGGGCGCGATCTGGAGGCGGAGCACCACCCGACCGCGCGGAGGTGGGCGCGGATCTGGTGGCCCTACAAGCACTACTTCGTCCCGAAGAACCTGGCGTTGGTGTTGCTGCTCCTGGTCCCGTTCTATGGGCTCAACTTCTCGGACGGGGTCGCGGAGCGGTACGCGGAGGCGTTCCAGAGCCAGGCGGAGCAGGCCCGGGTGATGGCCAACCTGCTGTTTCTGTTCCTCTGGGTCGTCGTCGCCTACCTGTTCTTCTTGTCGCCGGGGCTCAACCTGGAGCTTGAGCAGCGCGAGCTGGACGAGGTGATGGCCCGGTACGAGGAGAAGGCGCTCAAGCGCCCGGTGGCCTGGGTGTTCATCGTCGCGACGGTCAGCGCGGTTGCGCTGATGGGCGCCCTGGTGGCGCTCCGGTTGTTTTGATTTGGTGTTGGAGATCCTGCAGATGAACAGTCGCAGCTACCTTTACGACGTCTTGAGCCTCATGTTGGTGCTCGGGAGCTTGTTCTTCTTCTACCAATCCACCCAGTTCTTGATCGGGAAGGACTACGTCGCCGCGGGGCTGACGACGCTCATCGGGATCCTCGTGATCAAGATCGGCGTGGAGCTGGGCAAACTGGCGCTCCTGACGCGGCGCCACGAACGCGACGCCGAACACAAGCGATGAACCTCACCATCAAGACAGCCTGTATCGGCCTGCTGAGCGCCCTCTGTCTGAGCGGGTGCGCGGATCTCAACGAGGAGAAGCGCGAAGCGCAGCGCGAGCACTTCAAGGCGATGCTCGACGCCTCGGCTCCCCCCAAGCGGGTCGTCGCGACGGTCAACGGGCGGCCCATCAGCGCGTCGGCGCTTGAGGAGCTGGCCCGACTCCGCGTGGGCGCGACCACCCGCGAGCTGCTCGACGAGCTGATCGACGCCGAGCTGCGTTACCAGGAGGGGCTGGAGGCGGGCTACGGGGACGACGCCGCGATGCGGGAGCTTCACGCGCGGTTGATGGTCCAGCAGATGCTCAAGGAGCGCGCGCTTGACGAGGTCGGTGAGGAGGACATCGACCCGGAGCGGGTCGAGATGTTCTACAAGAAGCGGGAGGGGTGGTACTACGCCCCGGTGACGCGGGTCGTCGATCACATCCTGATCATGCCCTCATCGGGGAAGTGGAACCTCCGCAAAGAGGCCGACACGATCCCGAGGGAGGTGTACGCCAAGGCCAACGCCATCGCCCAGAAGTTGAGGAAGCGCCTCGGCGACGCGAAGGCGTCGGAGTACGACAGGGACACGATCCAGAAGCTGGCTGAGGAGCTGGCCGAGTCGGCGCCCGAGGAGCTGGAGGTCAAGGCCGAGTTTGTTCTGAAGACCCCCCGGCGCAGCGTGGGGCTGCCAGGAACCCGGGGCTACAAGCCGGGGATGGTCGAGCCCTTCACGGAAGGGGTCTTCGGTACGCCGCTCGGTGAGATCTCCTCGCCGGTGCGCACCATCTTCGGCTCACACGTCGTGTTTGTGCGCTTTGAGCGCCCCGAGCGGCGGAGGCCGCTGTCGGAGTTTGAGGACAGCTTCCGCGGGATCCTGGTGGGCAGGGACAGGCGGAGGCTGGGGGAGCAGATCATCCCCGCGGCGAGCCGCGACGCGGAGATCAAGGTCAACTACGATCCGCTCTCACAGCTCAACCGCGCGCCCGGCGGTGGCGGAGGCGACGCGCCTCAGTGAGCCCCGGCGACGGCCCACGACATGGACACGGGCTCGCCCTTGCGCAGGACGTTGATCTGGACCTTGTCGCAGGTCTTGAGGCTCTCCCAGGCGGCCATGTAGTCCTCGGGGCGGACGATGGCGCGCTCGTTGACCGCGACCACGATGTCCCCCTGCTCAAGGATCCCCTTGAGGTGCCTGCCCGTGGGCGAGAACCCGACCACCTTGTAGCCGATGAAGCGGCTCCCCTCGAAGGCCGGCTGCACGTTGACGAGCTTGAGCGCGTAGCGCGGCCCGTTCTTGATGAAGCGGTCGAGGGTCTTGCGGTGTATGGAGGTCGCGTCCGCCTTCTCCTGGACGGGCTCGACGGGCAGATCCTTCACGGCGCCCGGCGCCGCGGCGGGGCGGTAGCCTTCAACGAGCTTGGGGCCCTTCGGCAGGGGCTTGTCCTCGAAGAACATCTCCCCTTCGGCAGGTGGGCGGTTGAGCGGCTTCTCGGCCTGCTCGTTGTCCTGCCCTTGGGGCGAGACGTGAGAGGTCGCGCAGGCGCTGAGGGCGAAGGCCCCCGCCAGCAGGAAGCCCGTGATGAGGCGAGCGATCTGGTATTTTCTTTGAGGAATCAGAGATCTCATGCGAAGCTCCGTCTTGGAATGTTCGCCGCCTTCCCTGGATGGCACGGCTGGGCGTAGTATCGAGCGGATGCTCGCCGGGTCAAGAAAAGGGTTGAGTCTGCGGCGGATCGATGAGAACACTGGATGACAGACTTGGAGTGACATGACGGGTCTGATATGAGACTCAGGGCGCCTGAACACCAGGCGCCTCACTTCGGAGGGACCATGTCGAAGCAACTACTCACTTTCCCACGACCAATGAGGTCGATCCTGGCCACGACGGCCGCTGTGGGACTGGCCGTTGGGCTCTGGAGCTCCGATGTTGCCGCCCAGGAGGTCAATCAGTGGGAGCGCTACAAGGGCGACTGCGAGTTTGTCCTCAAGGCGCCGGACCGCTACCCGCTCAACTCCATTCAGGAGTGCGTCATGCTCTGGGAGCAGTACAAGGACGTCGCTCCCCTCTCTCCCGATGAGCGGTCGATCTTCGCGCGCGGCCCGAGCTGGCTGTTCATCTACGGCGACAAGAACCAGAAGTTCATCGCCCAGAACGCCCTCAACCGCCTCGACAAGCCCAAGGCGCTCGTCTTCGACCCGGAGATCGGCTGGCGAGATCCCAACCTCGGGCAGTCCCTCGAAGACTTCATCGAGCCCGGCGGCAAGTACCTCGAAGAGCTGGACCCGATCCACACACGCAAGTACAGCCGCCGCACCATGACCCGGGCCAACCGGGCCAACACCGCCGGCTACCGCTTCTACAAAGACAAGCGCTACCTGGCCGCCATCGAGAAGTTCCGCGAGTCCCTCGACATCTACCCCTGGCACGTCAAGGCGAAGTTCAACCTCGCCTGCAACCTCGCCATCGTGGGTGACGCCGACGGCGCCCTCCGCCACCTCCAGGAGCTGCGGGCCTGGGAAGGGCTCGAAGCCCGCGAGGCCTTCGAGCGGGCGCGCTTCGACAAGGACTTCGAGCGCCTCCATGATGACAAGCGCTTCCGCAGGCTCGTCGGGCTCGTCCGCCTCCAGATCCTCGACGGCACGTCCGGCGGAGGCACGGAGCAGGTCAACCGGATCTACGCGACCTTCCGCAAGCGGCTGATGCCCATCTCCCAGTTTGGCGTGGACCGGCACATCCGCAGCCGCCCCTTCATCTACTACCGTGAGGGGTACGAGGCGCAGGCCGAGATGGCTCGCCTCATCGTCGCCAACATCCGCACCGCCAAGAAAAAGATCACCTGGGACTCCCCGTTCGACCTGATCGTCGTCTGGGGCGACCCCACCGCTGCCGAGAAGGCTGAGGTGAGCGGGCCCCTCGTCCAGGGTGAGCCTCAGGAGGAGGACGCCCTCAGCGCCGAGGATCTGGCTGGCAAGGCCGAAGAGGCCAAGGGCAAGGCCGAGGAGAGCAGCGAGAAGCTCACCGAGGAGACCGCCCCCCCCGGCGAGGGCGAGTGACGCCCCCACCCTCCTCGCCTCCCGCTCCCTCCCCCCTCTCGCTCGCATCCTCACCCCACACCATCTGAACGCACCAGGCGCCTCAACTTTCCCACGAGGCGTCTGGTAACGTGACAGCACCAATAAAATCGCCCATGATGGGCTGGTCCCATGTCGGACACTCGGGTGTGAACACGGAGCAGGTATGATTGGTGGACTGACCTACGTCCCGCTGAGCGACATCGGCGTACAGCGTGAAGAGAACCAGGACTATCAGGGACATGACCTGACCCCTCAGGGGTTCCTGTTTATCGTCGCGGATGGGATGGGGGGGCATGCAGGTGGAGCGACCGCCAGTCAGATGGCGGTCAACCACACCCGCAGAGCCTTCAGCGTGATGGAGCCGGATAAGCCGGTCGGGGCGCTCAAGGACTCGATCCAGATCGCGAACCGGGCCGTCTGGAGCATGGCCGCGCAGCGGCCCGAGCTTCACGGCATGGGGAGCACCATCGTCGCCCTGCTCGTCCAGGAGCGCTGCGCCTACATCGCCCACGTGGGCGACAGCCGCATCTACCTGCTCCGCGACCACAAGCTGCATCAGCTGACGAAGGACCACACCATGGTCCAACGCCTCGTGGACGAAGGGGTCATCGCGCCCGAGCAGGCCGAGCATCACCAGAAGTCGCACATCCTGAATCGCTCGCTCGGGGGCAAGAACTGGGTGGAGGTGGACGCCCGTGAGGAGCCCATCGAGCTACAGGAGGGCGACATCTTCCTCCTCTGCTCCGATGGGCTGACCGGGCTCGTGGATGACGACGAGATCGGTCGGATCCTGGTTCACACCGAGCTTCACCAGGCGGCTCGGATCCTGGTGGATGAGGCCAACGCCCGCGGCGGCTTCGACAACACGACCATCGCGCTTGTGCGCATCGACTCCCTGCCGCTCGATGTTCGGGTCAGGTCGTCCTACCCACCTCCTGAGATGTTCGAGCCGCCGGTCAAGCCGACCCCGAAGGCCGAGGAGCCCGAAGCGCTGGACGGCTCCGAACCCGAGCCCGAGCCCGATGAAGCGACCTCGGAAGTTGAGGAGGCCGAGGAGGGCGCCGCCGAGCCGAGCGATGACGCGGCCGACGTCTCCGAGGAGGACGCTTCTGAGGAGGACGCCGCGGACGACAGCGAAGCCTCCAAGGAAGATCCACGGGGCTGGTTTCAGGGCGATGAGCCCGTAGCTGGTGAGGGTGACGAGGAGGCGTCGAGCGATGCGGCGCCTGATGAGGCCAGCGAGGAGGCCGAGGACGCCAAGCAGTCGGACGAGGGTGGGTCGGTGCCTGATGAGGGCGTCGAGGCGCCTGAGGAGGGCGCTGAGGCGCTTGAAGGGGATGAGGCGGCCGCCGCCGACGAGGCTGACGTCTCGGAGGATCCCTCAGATTCAGGTGATGGTGAGGAGGAGCTCGATGAGTCGCCCCTCGTGGGCCGCCTGCCCCCGCAGGTGTCCAGCGAGCCGATCGACGATGATGGGGTCGGGTCGTACCGCGTCACGAAGCTCCGTGAGGGGATGCCAGCGCTGCTCTACACCCGCCCCTCCTTCCCCAGACTCACAGAGCCCGAGCCGCCACCGGCCATGTCGACCGGGACGATGCTCCTGATCCTCGTCATGGGGTTGAGCGCGGGGTTGCTGTTGGGCTTTGTCCTGGCGCAGACGTTGAATAAAGCCCCGATGCCCTGAGGTGCAGGGCGGTGAGCCGAGCTGCCCACGCGGGCGGCGGTTCACATGTGAACAATCGCCTGTAAGCTGGCCTCGCGCGGCGCGTTGAGCCATACGGGAGACCGATGACGGGAGACGCAGGTCGAACACTCTCGCTCGAAGAAGAGCGGGCGTTGGTGGAGCGTTTGAAGAGCGGGGACACGTCCGCGCTCAACGGCCTCTGGCATGCCTACGCCCGAGTGATCTACGCGTCGATCGTCTTCCCGCGGCTCCCGAACCGGGACATGGCCGAAGAGGTGGTGCAGAACACCTTCCTCAAGGCGGTGGAGCGCATTGAGAGCTACCAGTGGCAGGAGCACGGGATCCTGCCCTGGCTCAAGACGATCGCGCGGAACCTGAGCATGGACGTGCACCGTCGCCACAAGCGCGCGGAGCGGTTCAGCAAGGGGTACACGCAGCACATGGAGGTCGCCGAGTCGGAGCAGCTCGCGACGCAGCGCCCCGATCGGGCGTTGATGGAGCAGGAGCGGCTCCAGCAGACACGCGAGCGGGTTCGCGCCGTCCTGGATGGCGGGAAGCTCAACGCGCGTTACCATAAGGCGATTGAGCTGCGCCTGTTTCAGGAGCTTGAGCGGGAGCAGTGCGCGGAGATCATGGGGGTCAAGGTCGGCACCTTCGATGTGCTCTTTCACCGAGCGGTGAAGCGGTTCGAGGCCCTGTACACGAAGACCTACGGCGCTCCAGAGTGACGCCAGGGAGCTTCTGATGAGTGAGCGACGATCAAAACCTGAACAGGACGAGCTGGACGCCATCCAGGCGGAGCTGGAGGCGCTCGGAGAGGATCTGTCCGACGATCTGATGGACGAGCTGGCGCTCGCGGAGCGTCTGGCGTCGGAGGTGGATGAGGTCCCCGATGAGCGTCTTTACGGTGAAGCTCCCCCGGAGCGCCTCGATGGGTTGACCGCGCTGCGCCTTCACGGCCCGGCGTCACAGCTCACGGACGACCGCTCGGAGGCCCTGCTTCAAGGGATCCACGCGGCGCTGTCCGGTGACGGCGTCGCCCTGGAGCTCAACGAACAGGGCGAAGGCCCTGCGTCACCCGAGGAGCGCCGCGACGCGCAGCTCCTCGGTCAGGTGCTGGACGCGTGGCGACAAGGCCCGCAGGCGGTCGCCGATCTCCCCGAGTCGCCTCCCGAGCAGCTTGAGCGGCTGGAAGGGCCGATGCTCGGGATGCACCTCATCCGCGGGGTGGGGCCTGAGGCGGCGTGGTCCGCCGAGCGGTCCGAAGCGCTTTGGGAGAAGACCCGAGGCGAGCTGCCTGGCTCCTCGAAGGGCGGGGAGGTGATCGATCTGTCGGCGCGCTTCAGGCGCAACGCCATGTTCGCGACCTTGTTCGCGGCTGCGGCGGCGGTGCTCCTGGTCTGCGCCAGCGGGGTGATCTTCCAGATGGGCGCCGAGCTGGAGCCGACCTCCTCACCGACCGCCTCTCGGAGCGTCGCCCAGGTCGAACTCCTCGACGCGGAGGAGGAGCTGGCGCGTGTCGAAGCCGACGCCCTCAAGACGCTCCTCGCGGCCCGTGAGCTGAAGAGCGGCCCGGAGGGTGACCATTACCTTCGCGCGGTGAGGATGGCCCGACACCGGGCGATCCAGGCGCGAACGCAGGCGCGTGAGCGGAGGCTCTGAGATCATGATCGGCGTCCAAGCACAACAACCCAGGCTGTCCCTCTGGCGAGCCCGCGCGGCGGTGGCGCTCCTCGCGCTCACGCTGGCGTTCTCAGGGTGGGCGGGTTGTGCCTCGGAGGCGCCTCGCCCGCTCCCGGAGTCGCCAGGCTACAGCGATCAGGAGCGGACGGCGGCGCTGATGTCGATGTCGGTCGGGTTCCACAAGCGGGCTGACCTCGCGCTCGCCGAAGGGAAGCGCGACGAGGCCAAGGCCGAGATCGCGCGCCTGCTGGAGCACTGCGTCGAGTACAACGTGCGAACCCCGGATGGGTACGACGTCTTGTTTGACGCGGCGACGCGGCTGTCTCGCATGCACGTCGAGGACAACGAACTCGCGGAGGCGGAGAAGGCCGCGCAGCGGGCGCTGGCGCGCGGAGAGGGCGCCCCCCCGAGCCTGTTCCTGGGCTACCTGCACCAGGCGCTGGCCGATGTCCTTGAGAAGAAGGGCGACGCGCGCGGGGCCGTGGATCAGCATGGGGCCGCGATCACGATCTTCAAGGCGATCCTGGACGAGCGCCCCCCCGCGCCGCGAGAGACGCCTGACACCGGCGGAGCCCAGCCATGAACCGAAAGACGATGTGGGTGGCGACGCTGGTGTGCGCGCTCTCGGTGGGGTGTGGTGGCGCGATGAAGGCCAACCGCGCCGAGGAGAAGGTTGAGGAGGCCAGGGAGAAGAAGCGCGAGTCCTCCGGGCCTGAAGAGACGGGCAGCGCTCCGTCGATCAAGGCGCGTCCGTCCCAGGCGGAGGCGATCGACGTGGAGAGCAGCGGCTTCGAGGGCGACACCTTCGATGAGGACGAAGACGAGGTCCGCGAGGAGGTTGATGGGCTCGTCGCGGAGCTTGAGCAGCTGCTTGAGCATGAGGCGCTCCAGGGCCCGAAGGGGAAGGCCCCACGGGGCTGTCAGGAGGTGTGCGAGGTGAGCGAGGCGATCTGCGAGTCGTCCGGCAGGATCTGCGACATCTCTGAAGCGAACCCCTCCGACGCCTACATCCACGACCGGTGCCGCTGGTCGGAGAGAGAGTGCCGCGACGCCAACTCGCGCTGCTCGGTGTGTGAGCCATAACCGCCGCGGTTATGTTTCACGTGAAACGAAATTCAACCAACAGATGACAGCGAGCGACCCCCTTTTTCCGGTTCATGGAAGCGAGGGGAGGGGTGTGTTCGCTCGGAGACGTTTCGTTTTGTCACGGTGGGACCATCGTCAGGTGGCGTGGTATAGTCTGTCGAGTACGACAGCGTGAGGTGGTTCCATGTTCTCTATCCCTTTGGGTCCATTCGACCTTCAGACCCCCATCGGCAAGGGTGGGATGGGAGAGGTCTGGCGGGGTGTTCACCGGGTTCAGCAGGTCCCGGTGGCGGTCAAGGTGATGACGGGGGCTCGGGCGCGTCAGCGGCGCTACCGCGAGGCGTTCCTGAATGAGGTGAGGGCGGTCGCGACCCTGAACCACCCGGGCGTGGTCATGATCTTCGACTACGGGACGGTGACCGCCGAGGCGGAGGAGCGCTCGGCGAGGCGGTTGGTGGCGCGGAGCCCCTACCTGGTGATGGAGCTGGCCAGCCGCGGCTCTCTGGATCAGATCCGGGGGATCATCCCGTGGTCGGACTTGAAGCGCTTCCTGATCTCGTTGCTGGACGCGTTGGCGCATGCGCATGCGCGAGGGGTGATCCACCGCGATCTGAAGCCGGGGAACGTGCTGGTGTGCGCCGACACGGACCTCAGGCCCGGGCTGAAGCTGACCGACTTTGGCCTGGCCCACGCGCAGGACGAGACGGGGCCGGGGTTGACCCAGCACCGGGCGGGGACGCCGCGCTACATGGCGCCGGAGCTGTTTGAGGGGAACTGGCGAGACTATGGCCCCTGGACGGATCTGTACGCGCTGGGGTGCATGGCGTACGAGATGTGCTCGAACCGGCCGATGTTCGACGGTCAGGACTTCCAGTCGCTCAAGCGTCAGCACCTGTATGAGCCGCCGCCTGCGCTGAAGGCGAGGCAGCCGGTGCCGGACGAGTTCGAGAGCTGGTTGATACGCCTGGTGCAGAAGAAGCCACACGAGCGCTACCAGTGCGCGGCGGACGCGGCGTGGGCGTTGATGCGGATGGATCTGGAGGCGGGCTCGGGCAACTTCAACTGGAGCATGGATCTGCCAGCGATGGGAGACAGCACGAACCTGATGTCCAACATGTCGGGGTTGGGTGAGGTGTCGACCTTCTTCTTCCCGGAGCTGCCGTGGAGCATGACCGCGTCGACGATGATGCAGCCGGACGACGACATCCACCGGGCGGCCACGCACATGTTTCAGGATCGGCCGGTTCAGGACGCGTCGACCTATCTGTTCCCGGATTACGATCTGGCGCAGTCGCCGACCTACCTCTACTCCGGGGGGCTGCCGCGGGCCCAGCGTCAACGCCGCCCGACCTACGGTGAGCCGATCGAGGAGAGCGCGAGCGATCCGATGGCGGTGGCGCCCGCGCCGATGCCTCCGACGTGGAAGCACGCGGAGGCGGGGCCGCCGTCGATGCAACTGGTCGGGGTCGGCCTGCGCCTGTTCGAGCTGCGGACGGTTCGGATGGTGGGGCGCGAGAAGGAGCGGGACACCATCTGGAAGCAGCTCAAGGAGGTGAAGCAGAGCGGGCAGGCGCGGCTGGTGCTGCTGCACGGCCCGGCGGGTGTCGGCAAGAGCCGGATGGCGCAGCGGATCAGCGAGCGGGCGCTGGAGGTGGGCGCGGCGACCGTGCTGCGGGCGACCCACGATCCGATGTCCGCCTCGTCCGAGGGGTTGAGCCGGATGGTGGCGCGTCACCTGGGGGCGTTGGGGATGCGGCGCCCCGAGATCCGGCGTCGGACGCGCAAGCTGCTTCAGGAGCAGGGGGTGACCGACCCCTACGAGTGGGACGCGTTGACGGAGATGCTGTCGTCGAGCCTGGACACGACGGTGATGGTGCGAGCCAAGCCGATCCAGTTCGCGGGGCCGGTGGAGCGGTACGTCCTGGTGCGGCGCCTGCTGGAGCGCGAGGGTCGGGAGCGGCCCGTGATCGTCTGGTTGGACGATGTGCAGTGGGGGAGCGACTCCATCGCCTTCGCGGAGTACCTGATGAAGGGGCAGGCGGTGGCGCCCAGCCCGGTGTTGGTGCTGCTGACCGTGCGCGACGAGACGCTGGCTGAGCGCCCGATCGAGCGCGAGATGTTGGAGGGGTTGATGCGGCTGGAGGACACCCACGACATCCCGCTGGAGCCGCTCAACGTGGAGGAGATGAGGGCGCTGGTCGAGGAGCTGTTGGGGCTGTCGCCGGATCTGGCGCGCCTGGTGGAGAAGCGGACCCAGGGGAACCCGCTGTTCGCGGCTCAGCTGGTGGGGGACTGGGTGTCCCGCGGGGCGCTGGAGGTGACCGAGGCGGGCTTCGTGCTCAAGGAGGGGGAGCGCGCCGATCTGCCGGACGACATCCACCAGGTGTGGTCGAGCCGGGTGGCGAGGCTGCTGGACGACGAAGACGACAGCGCGATGCTGGCGTTGGAGATCGCGGCGGTGCTCGGGTTGGAGGTGGACGCGCTGGAGTGGGAGTCGGCGTGCAAGGAGGCGGGGCTGCGGCTGTCGTTCCACCTGCTGTACAAGCTGATCTCGGCGCGGCTGGCGCAGCCCGCGGACAACGTGTGGACCTTCGCCCACAGCATGTTGCGGGAGAGCCTGGAGCGGAACGCGCGGGACGTCGGCAGGTGGCAGGCGCACAACCGCGCCTGCGCGGACATGCTCAAGAAGCGCTACCCGGGGAGGCCGCCCGGCGTCTCGGAGCGGCTGGGGCGCCACCTGATGGCCGCGGAGGACTTCGCGGCGGCGCTCGCGCCGCTGCTTCAAGGGGCGCGCGAGCACCTGGAGGACAACGAATACCGCGGGGCGCGCAACCTGCTGGGGATGCGCACCGAGGCGCTGATGGCGCTCGACGTGCCCGAGGAGGACGCCAACCATGGGCAGGGGTGGGTGATCGAGAGCGAGATCTCCAGGCGAGAGGGGCACCTCGATGAGGCGCTCCAGCTCGCGGTGAAGGCGGTTCGGTACGCGAAGAATCACGGTTGGGAGACCGTCAAGCCCAGCGCGCTGGAGTCGCTCGGGCACGTGTATCGGCTGATGGGGAACCTGGAGCGGGCGAGGACGGCCTACATCCAGGCGCGCAAGCTGTATGGGCGAGAGGACGACTTTGCGGGGATCGTGAACTGTCAGCGGGGGCTGGGGCAGGTGGCGCACTACCGGGGTGAGCTGAGTCGGGCGACGGAGCTGCTGCACCACGCGCTGTCGACGAGCAAGCTGCTCAAGGACAAGCGGCGGGTCGCGGAGTGTTTGCAGGCGACCTGCCCGGTGGTGTTGCAGCGGGGCGACTTGCAGCTCGCCGCCGACCTGAACCGACGCGCGATGCAGCTGCATGAGAAGGAGGGCAACACCCACGGGGTCGCGGAGTGTCGGCGCGAGGAGGCGCGCATCGCGGTGCTCCAGGGGGATCTGGATCGGGGCGCGAGCCTGTACGAGGACGCGCTTCAGCAGTTCGAGCGGTTGGGCGCGATCCACGGGATCACGACCTGCTTGAGGGGGTTGGCCGAGATCGCCCTGCTGAGGGGGTGGTTCGACACAGCGCGCGATGGGTACGAGCGGGTGCTGTTTCTGCACGAGGCGAGCGGGCTGGGCGACCTGATCCTCCCGCGGATCGAGCTGGGCTGGGTGTTGTTCAAGGAGGGCAAGCACCTCGCCGCGCGTGAGACGTTCGCGGAGTGCCTGGATATGGCCCGAGCGGAGGAGTTGAAGACGGTCGTGGCGGTGGCGCTGTCCTATCTGGTGGCGAGCGCGAGCCAGGCGCGCGACTGGATGTTCTGGTGGGAGAGCTTTCACGAGCTGGAGAGCCTGCTGGAGAGCATCCAGATCGTGGACGCGCACGTGGCGCTGGCGCTCCAGGAGGCGGGCGGGGTGTCCGCCGAGGCGACCCAGTTCTCGGCGGCGAAGGCGGCCTACACCGCCTCCAGGCGGCAATGGGAGGTGCTGGGGAGGCAGGACCGGCTCGCCGAGATCGACGGGGCGTTGCTGCGCATCCCGCTGGACGAGGTGGCCGAGGTGGAGCCGGTGGGCTCATGAGCCCGGGTGCGGCCCGTAGAGGAGGTGGCGAGCGAGCTGGTCGGCCTCGCGGGTGAGGATGTCGGCGAGGCCTCGGTTGAGCTGCTCTCGGGCGCGGCCGCGGAGATCGGCGATGTGGGCATGCTCCTCGGGGTGACGCCCCTCGACGGGGCAGATCGGCTCCTCGCCGTCGTGCTGGCACGGGGCGCGACACACCGGGCAGAGCCACGACAGCTCCAGGGAGGCGGCGGGCTCGGTGTGGTGCTCCTGAACGCGTTGTTGAGGTGGGTTCTGAGGCGGCGCGTGACGCGAGGTCAGCGGGACGATCCGCGCCGGGCTCCCGATCCGATGTTTCCTGCCGATCGTCATATGCTTCGCTGCTCCATCCGACGCACGAGCGGGCCACACACGGCCTCGCCCAACAAAGGTCTCCCTGGAGGTATCGGCGGATGGGCAGGAGAGGTTGAAATCAGGGCTCTTTCTGGAGCGAGCGGACCAGCTTGACGAGCTCGGCGACGGTCTGGGGGTCGGACTCCAGGTCGGGGTTGGGCGACATGACGTGGGAGAGCCCGACGGAGGGGCCGCCCTCGACGATGACCTTGCGGATCCGCTCGTCGCTGACGCTCTTGTGCCACATCGGGTGGGTCAGATCCCGGGGTTGGGCTCGCAGCCCCGGGACGGCTTGACCGTCACCGCGCCCCTCCGCGCCGTGGCAGGCGGCGCATCGGTTCTCCCACAGGAGCTTCGCCTTGAGCTGTGGGTCGTCGACCCGCGTCGCGCCGCCGCTCCCGTCGCAGGCGGCGGTCAGGAGGAGGAGGAGCAGGACCAGCGGGGTGTGGTGGAGGTCAGTCATCATAAGGCCCCTCGACATCCTGGGCGGGTCGCGTTGGTGGGATCATGGCCTCTGTCGAGGCATCCTGGCGTGTTCGCTCTACCATTGAAACTTCTTCTCGTTCAACGCTCGGCGCCTGGAACTTCTTGACATGGACTGAACGGCGAGTTAGGGCTGAACTAACGTCACGGTTCGGGGCGGGATGGGTTCGACGTCTCGCTTCGGCTATCATGGGCAGCCGACGGTCGGTCTGCGAGCAGGACAAGCGACGCATGGACGTCATCATCAAAGAGAGCTTTACGGCGAGCATTCAGGTGCTGGAGCCCGGTCAGCAGGGCGCGGTCAAGCATCTGGCGTTCGACCTCCAGCTCGAGTCCGACGCTCAGCGCGCCGCGCGCCTGGTCCCGTTGTTGGAGGAGCGGGGTTACTGGAAGATCAAGGCGACCCCTCGAACCTGGGTGGTGGTCCACCTGTCCGAGGAGACGTTCGCGTTGTGTTACGCGGCAGCGGAGGAGGATATTCTCCCCTGGCTCAAGTTGGAGGTGTTGTCGCACAGGCCGTCGGAGTACCAGGCGGCGTTGGACGTCGCGGTTCACGCGGCGCGTGAGGCGGGCAGGCGGCTGCGGCAGGAGTTCCACCGTCCAGGCGGGCCACGCGGCGACGGGCACAAGGAGCCCATCGATCGGGAGGTGGAGACCCTCATCCGGGCCCAGATCGATCGCGCCTTTCCTCGCCATGGGATCGTCAGCGAGGAGTCTCCCGAGGAGAACCGCGCCCCCGAGGATCCCGAGGGGCACACCTGGCTGATCGATCCCAACGACGGGACGAGCGGGTTTCATCAGGGTTATCGGGGGGCCTCGGTGTCCATCGCGCTGTTGCGGGACGGGGTGCCGGTGTTGGGGGTGATCTACGCGTACGCGGCGCCGGACGGTGAGGGGGATCTGCTGGCCTGGGCCGAGGGGTGCGGGCCGATGACCCGGAACGGTGAGGTGGTGCGGAGGAGGCCGTGGGCGGCGACCCTGAATGAAGGCTCGGTCGTGATGGTGTCGCACCTGGCGGACACGCGGGCGCTCGCGAACGCCCGCTGCGTCCACCCCGCCCGTTACCGGACGATCCCGGGGATCGCCTACCGGCTGGCGCTCGTGGCGGCGGGCGAGGGCGAGGTGGGGGTGTCGATCGCGGGGTCGCGCCCCTTCGATGTGGCGGCCGGGCATGCGCTGCTGCGATCGCAAGGTGGGGAGTTGGTGGGCGTCGGTGGGGCGCCGATCACGTACACGCGGGATGGCGGCGGTGAGGTGGGCGCGTGCGCGGGAGGCTCGCCGGAGCTGGCCGCGTGGTTGCTGGAGAGGCCGTGGAGCGTGGTGTTGAACGCCGCGGACTGTGTCACGGAGCCGTTGGATCTGACGCCGCCGCTGCAAGGATCGCCCGCGTACGACGACGGGATGCTGGATCGGGCGGTTGGGGCGCTCTGTGGGGCGGTGACGGGGGACGCGCTGGGGAGCCTGGTGTCGTTTCAGACCCCCGCCAGCATCTTGAGGCGCTTCCCGAGCGGCCTCCACGAGCTGCACCCGAACACGACCTGGGGGACGCTGGCCGGTCAACCGACCGACACCACGGAGTCGCTGTTGGCGTTGGCGAGGGCGCTCGTGGCGGAGGGTGGGTTTGACGAGGAGGCGATCGCGCGGGCGTACGTCTGGTGGTATCGGACGCGACCTTTTGACATGGATCGGGTGACCGAGCGGGTGCTGGAGGCGCTGTCGGAGGTTGGGGTCGAGGAGCGCGGCCTGGCCGCGTTGGCCCGTCAGGAGGCGGGTCACCAGGCCGACAAGCAGGGGAACGGGGCGTTGATTCGGCTCGCGCCGCTGGCGGTCGCCGGGCATCGGGTCGGGCCACAGGTCGTCGCGTCGTGGGCGGTGGCGGACACGTCGCTGACGCATGCCCACCCGGTCTGCCGGGACGCGAGCGTCGTGCTCGCCGTCGCGATGGCGCATGCGATCGCGACCGGGCGAGGCCCGGCGGACGTGTACGCGTACGCGAAGCACAAGGCGCAGGAGCTGAGCCTGCACCGCAACGTGGTGAGGACGCTGGAGAACGCGGGGACACGGGCGCCGCGCGACTACACCCACCGGGCGAACTGGGTGCTGGTCGCGTTGCAGAACGCGTTTCACCAGCTGGTGTTTGCGCCGGATGTGGAGCAGGGGGTGATCGACACGGTCATGCGAGGCGGTGACGCGGACGCCAACGCCGCGGTGACCGGGGCGCTGTTGGGGTCGGTGTACGGTCACAAGGGGTTGCCCGAGCGGTGGCGGCGCCTGGTGCTGACGTGCCGCCCGCTGGAGGGGTTGGACGGGGTGTCGCGGCCTCGCCCGAGGGCGTTCTGGCCGGTCGATCTGACGGTGCTGGCCGAGCGGCTGCTGGCGTTGGGGGAGGACGGGCAGCGGGGCGACGGTCAGGAGGTGCAGCCAGGGACGCGGATCCGGTCATCGCGGCGGCTCAAGCGCTCGGTGGTGCCGAGGCGACCCGACGCGCCGTTTCGCACGAGCCCGTCGGCGGTGGCGAGGTACTTCTTTCTGGATTGCGCGCGCTTCTTCCGGTTCAAGTCGACGCGCGAGGCCGATCGGGTCAAGCAGGGGCTACCGGGGAAGCGCTTTGATCGCGGTCCGCTGATGCGGGAGCTGGTGTCGGACGGGTATCGGTGGGAGGAGGCGGTGCTGGAGCGCTACCTCAAGGGTCGGGTGGCGATCCCGGCGGGGTCGGGGCCGATCCACACGCGCAACTTCACGATCCGGGACACGCTGGGGTTGCTGCACACCGAGCCCGCGGGGCGCTTCATCTACCAGGGGATGTTGAGGCCGCCGCCGGAGTTCTACAAGGCGTATGAGCTGGATCCGACGCTGTTGGAGTTCAGCGACAACTACCCGGACTTGATCGCGGTGATGGAGGATCCAAAGCGGCCTGGAGGGCGGCTGTTTCGGATCCTGGACGTCAAGCGGGGGATCTCGCTGCGGTCGACCTACACGGTGCAGATCCTGCTGTACGCCATGATCCTGGATCAGATCATCCGCGCGGAGGGGATCGAGGACGCGCGCGTGGACATGGAGCACGGCGGCGTGTGGCTGGGGATGTCGGAGGAGCCGGAGCCGTGCGATCTGACCAGTATTCGCCCTCACGTGCTGCGTTTTTTGAGAAAAGACATGCCTGGAATACTCCAGGCCGAGGTGGGCGAGGTGCCGTGGCACGTCTACTTCCGGTGCGAGTGGTGCGACTACTTCAAGCACTGTCGGCAGGAGATGCGCGAGGGCGACGACGTGTCGCGGGTGAGCCACCTGACGTCGTTCGCGAAGCGCTTCTTGGTGGAGCAGGCGGACGTGCGCACGGTGGGCGAGCTGAAGGGCTTTCTGGAGGGGGACGAGGCGGTCGAGGTGTTGTCGCAGTGCGCGTCGCTGTCGGGGCAGCGGCATCACCTGAGGAGTCGGGTGGAGGCGCTGCACGGCGGCGAGGTGATGTTGTACGGGACGTCGTCGTCGGCGTTGGCGCGCCCGACGCAGCGGGACGTGTACATCTACCTGACGCTTCAGAACGAGCCGCTGCACCGGACGACCTACATGGCGGGGATGATGATCAACGCCAACACGGGGGTCCCGCCCGCGGTGCTCGGTTCGGAGGAGGAGGCGACGCGCCCGGCGGTGTTCGTGGCGCGGACCCCGGAGGACGCGGACGCGGTGCGGCGCGAGTTCGTGAGGCGCCTGTATGAGGCGCTGAGGCGAGTCCATGATTACAACGCGGTGCGCAGCGAGCGCGATCAGTTGAGCCTGCAGCTGTTCGTGCACACGTGGTCGGAGCGGGATCTGTTGGTGAAGGCGCTGTTGGAGTCGCTGGATGAGCCGGAGCTGGCGCAGGCGGCGATGGCGCTGCTGCTCCACATCCAGGGTCCGGAGCTGATGGAGGCGGACGATCACCCGGAGGAGCCGGTGTCGCACCCGGTGGTGACGCTCCTGGGGGCGGTGGCGAGGTTGATGGCGCTGCCGGTGGAGGTGAGCTACACGTTGCCCGAGGTGATGGAGGCGCTGGGGTGTCGGTACACCTACCACCGAAGCAGCGAGTTTCACTTCCCGCTGGGTCACGGGCTCCGCGCCGATCCGATCATCTCGGCCTGGCTTCACGGGAAGGCGGAGAACGTGGAGCGGGTCAGGAAGCAGGGGGAGAGCCTGCTGTTCGCGATCCGGTCGTTGATGTGGACGCTGCGCGACAAGGCGATGGATCACCTGTTCGCCTGGCCGCCGCGGTTTGTCTTCCCGACCGTCGAGCAGATCAAGGATCCGCTGCTGTCGAGGCTGGCGTTCTTCGCGCGCTACGAGAGCTACATGAGGTGTTTGCAGGTGCGCGGTCCGCGGCTGGAGTCGCTGGTGGCGCAGCGTCAGAACGGCACCGTGATTGAGCTGGAGGCGTTGGACGATCAGGTGATGCGGGTGATCGCCCCGGCGGTGGAGCTGTCGGCGAACGACTTCTCGAACTGGATCCTGGTGCCGGACACGCCGGAGGGGCATCAGGCGCAGCTGACGTTCGACGATTACCGCTATCGGCGCACGGCGTGGCGGTGGGCGCCGCATGAGTCGCGGGCGGTGGTGGGGCTGGTGAGCGTGCTCAGCGACGAGCTTGGGTTCACCAGCCACGTGCGGCTGTTGTTCTACTCGGAGTTCCGGGGACAGCCGCCGAAGCGTGGCGAGCGCTACCTGCTGTACCCGCGGTTTCAGGACTTCAACACCGATCGGGTGGTGAATTTCCTCAAGAAGCTCGATCGGATCGGTCCGGGGTTGTTCCTGGAGCTGTTGAGGGATCCGGTGGCGGCGTCCTCCGAGCGGCTGCTGCCAGCGGAGATCGAGGAGACGGCGCAGGCGCAGGAGGAGGCGCTGAAGCTGACCCCGAGCAAGATCGAGGCGTACCGCGCGATCCGAGAGCGACGGATGATGGCGGTCTGGGGGCCGCCGGGGACGGGCAAGACGCACTTCCTGGCGTCGGTGATCCTGGGGCTGGCGTCGGCCTACGCGCGCCACGGGCGGCCCTTTCGGGTGTTGGTGACGGCCTTCACCCACGCGGCGATCGAGAACCTGCTGGCGCGGATCACGGAGCTTGAGCAGAAGCGGCCCGAGCTGTCGTGCGGCTTGCGGTTGGGGAAGGCGGCGAGCTGGTATGGGACCGAGCACGGCGAGCAGGTGGCGGTCAAGGAGATGTCGGGCTGGCTGGATCAGGGCGGGTGTCTGGTGCTGGGGGCGACGGTCTACGCCTGCCTCAAGGTGTACGACGAGATCCCGGACTTTGATCTCGTGGTGATCGACGAGGCGTCCCAGGTGAGGGTGCCCGAGGCGTCGATCCCGGCGAGCAAGGTGGCGCCGGATGGGCGACTGGTGTTGGCGGGGGATCACTTTCAGCTGGCGCCGATCGTGGTGGGCAGCTACCCGGAGCCGGACGAGGGGCAGCCGGTGCTGCACCGCTCGGTGTTTGAGGCGGTCCAGTCGATGGCGGTGGGCGACGACGGGTTGGTGCGTCAGCTGCTTGAGAACTTCAGGATGAACAGCACGTTGACCAACACCGCGGCGCGGCTGCTGTACCCCGACTACACCTGCATCGATGAGGACACGGCCAATCAGCGGATCGCCATCGACATGCCGGAGGATCTCGATCCGCTGCTTGAGGCCTGCCTCGACCCCGAGCACCCGTTGGTCCTGGTGGTCCTGCGGGGCGTGGTGGCGGCGCGCGAGAACCCGATCGAGGCCAGCCTGGTGGCGGATCTGGTGTTGACGCTGCGCGAAGGGCTGCACGCAGGCGACGGCCACCCATATGGGGACGACGCATCATTTTTTCGGGACGGCGTGTTCGTGGTCAGCCCCCACCACAGCCAGATCCGCCTGATTCGCCGCGAGCTGGCGGCGCGGCGGGTCTGGAGCGCCGCGCCGTTCGTGGACACGGTGGACAAGATGCAGGGTCAGGAGGCGGAGGCGGTGATCGTCAGCTATGGGGTCTCCGACGCTGAGTTTGCGATGATGGAGGCCGACTTCATCTACGGGCTCAACCGGTTGAACGTCTCGATCACCCGGGCGCGCGCCAAGACGATTGTGTGCTTGCCGCAGCCGCTGCTGGACGCGTCACCGCAGGTGCTGGAGACGCGGGAGGCGGCGCAGGGGTTGGCGTTCATGCGGCGCCTCTCGGAGCTGGTGGAGGAGCACGGCGATCGCCTTGAGTTTTCGTTGGGCGATGGGGTGGAGGTGGACGTCTACCGGCTCTCCTACCTGGATCAGGCGTGAAGATCCGAATGTCTCTTTTTTCCTATTGAAGCCTTTGTACACACCAGTTGATGCATGAACCATCAGGTCAATGGGATAAGATGATGTCTTGACTGGAGCGTGCGCGTTATTCACGCTTCATGCATGAATTCACATGGACTCAAGCAGTGAAGCGAGCATGCGGTGACCGTTGTGGTCGAGGTCACCGCTGAGGGGAAACGCGAGGCGTTGGATGCGCACGTCTCCGACGTGGATGTCGAAGGGCTGTTCAAACGCGAGAGGGTAGATCAGGAAGGCGCGGCGGCAGGAGAGGCTCTGGGCGTAGGCGACGAGCTGGGCGAGGTCTTCGGAGGAGGGGCGCTCGGCGTCTTTGTACTTGGTGTCGAGGACGCCGAGGACCTGACCGGTGCCGAGGTCGTAGAGGACGAGGTCGATATTGAAGTAGACGTGGGTGCGTCGGTCGACGTCGACGCGCTGCTGGGCGCGGATCGCGAGGTGTTCGGGGAGGTGTGTGGAAAACCAGGCGGCGACGAACTGCTCAAAGAGCCGGTCCATGTGGACGAGGAAGGGCAGGGTGGGGTGGTCGCCGCGCTCGTGCTGCGGGCCGCTGTGGGCGAGGAAGAAGCGACAGAGGGCGTGGAGCGGGGCGTAATCCTGGTTCATGCGGTGGTAGCTTCGTTGCACGCAGTCGGCGGGGGAGAAGGGCTTGAGGGTGACGGCGTTTCGGAGGGTGCGCCACGCGCGCCCAACGACGGTGTGGCTGCGGGGGCCGCAGAGCCCGCTGTGGGCGATGGTGTAGAGGGTCCAGGCGAGTATCTGGTTGTCTTCGACGTCGACGGTGCTGCGCTGGATCTGGCAGCGGGGCGGGACGGCCCAGGGGCGGCGGGCGAGGTCGTTGAGTTCAATGCGGCCGCGAACGCAGTGGCCGTCGCTGCGTTGAGAGACGAAGGCGCGGTGAAACCCCTTACGGCTGCGTTCGAGGACCTTGCGGGCGAGTATGAGCGCGAGCTGCTCGTAGACCTCGGGGAGATCTTCGCAGTGGATCAGGTCGTCCAGGAAGCGAACGCTGCGAAGGTGGTAGGCGTATTCGAGCATCCGAAACAGGTTGCTGATCTCGACCTTGGGGGCGATGTGAAGCATCAAGCCCGATGGCAGCGGGATCGTCCCAACCCAGCCGAGGGCGCGCAGCTCCCAGCCGCCCTGCGTCTTGGGTGAGGGGAACTCCACGGCGACCTGGGCGCTGTAATGGCGCCAGAGGTGTTCGCCGACTTCGGCGGGCAGGTGTTTCACGTGAAACCATGCCGGAGAGCGTTCCGTGAGCCTCAGCGTCCTGGTGTTCAGGCGATGAGGATCTGTGAGGCGACGCTCTCCCACCGAAACCTCTCAAGCTTATCGGGTTGATCAAAGAAGAACTCTTCGAGGTAGGGCTCGATCTCCATGCGCCAGACGTCCTCCAGCTCGTCTTGAAGCCGCTGGCGGAGGAAGAAGGAGATCCCGACCTCGTAGTGGCGGTCGCCGATCGCCTGGTTGAGGGCCTTGAGGGTCGCGATCAGCCCCCCCACGAAGAACCCGGTGTTGGCGTGGTATCGGCGCAGGACCTCGTAGTTGGGTCGGAGGTTCAGAAACACAAAGCGGCGTCGCAGCGCGTAATCCACCAGGGCGATGGAGCGATCGGCGGTGTTCATGGTCCCAATCAGGCGCACGTTGCCCGGAATCCGAAATGGACCACCTCCCGCGAGGGGGATCTCGCGGTCGCGGTACTCCAGGAGGTACATCAGCTCGCCGAACACGCGGGAGAGGTCGGCCCGGTTGATCTCATCAATGATCAGGACACACCGTCCGTCTCGGGCCGCGGCCTTTTCACAGAACCTCAGGAGGCGACCCGGGACCATCGCGTACTTCAGGACGCCGTCGGTGCCCACGCTGGGCCGGATCCCCTGGATGAAGTCCTCGTAGCTGTACGCCGGGTGGAACTGCACCAGCTCCGCGAACCCGGAGCCCCCATCGACGAGCTGCTGGGCCAACAGCTCGGCGAGGTAGGTCTTCCCCGTCCCGGGCGGCCCGTAGATGATCGCCTGCCCTTTGCGCTCGATCGCGTCCACCCAGCGGGAGAGCTGCTCGGCGCTCAAGCCGGTGATGTGGGCGATCTCGCTCAGCGGCTTGCGGGGCTCGGCTTCCTCCTCCGCCTCCTCGGTGAGGGTCGCTTCGCCCAGGTGTTCGCTGATCGCGAGCAGCGGGTCGTCGTCCACGGCCAACAAGACCAGCACAAACAGGCGCTCATACAGATCCAGGATCGCCCGTATCATCGGGTCGGTCCCCAACCGAACCGCCTCGCCGCGCGGGATCTCGACAGCGACGCGGACCCCGTGCTGTTCGGGGTCTGCGAGCCACTCGTGCCAGGTCGGTCGGGAGTCGCCTGACCCCTCAGGCGCCGTCCGCGCGCCCCAGGTGAGCTGTTTGTCGTGGAACACGCCCTCCAACAGCTGCCCCAGGAGCGCCTGGTGCCGTTGGCAGTTGTCCACAAAGCGCGCCTGGATCGACTCGGCGTACTCGCCGATGTCAAAGCCGAACTCCAACGCCTCGTGATCGATCCGCATGTACAGCTGGGCGGACGCGATCCGCTTGCTCCCCCGCGGATAGAAGGCGCCCCAATAATGATCCCAGGCGCCCCCTCGCCCGAAGTCGTTCTTGAGGATCCGGCCAAACAGCCCCTCCGTGGTCTCCATCACCTCCTGAATCGGGACGGGCAGCAGCTCGCCGATCTTGAGGAAGACCTGTTGGAAGGGCCACTCGATGTGGCGGCGGAACGACTCCTTGTGCGCGAGGTAGATCTGCTTGGTGGGCTCGTCGTGCAGGGCGTCGAGCAGATCAAAGCTGTGTTCGGTGAAGGGGAACTCGAGGTGCCTGCCGCTGCCGGGCTGGGTGTCGGGGAGGGCGGCGGGCTCGGCGCTCTGGATGCGCTCGAACCGAGGCTGCGTCAGACGCGCCAGGGGCTGCTTCCAGCTCTTGCCCGGGATCGAGCGGGCGGTCAGATCATCCCAGCGGACCGGGATCCGATGCCCCCAGGTCGTGTCGGGCCTATAATAATAGTTACCCACCACCGTCCCGATCCCCAGGATGTTGGCGTCTCCGTAGTTGGCGACGACGCGGTCGCCCTCGTGGATCTGGGAGCGAAACCTCCAGACCTGCTCCAGCTCCTTCTGGCGACTCGCGGTCGTGACGTCCTCCAGCAGGTCGGTCCGGCGCGCGACGAACTCGTCATGATCAAGGAGGCTCAGGTCGCCCAGCTCCTCCCAACCCATCGCGACGAACCCCTCATCGCGCCACGCGTCCCACCCGCGCGGATCCTCGCCCAGCGCGATCCGCCAGGCGCGGGGAGATTGCAGCGGCTCGCCGCGCAGCTCGACCCGCCACCAGCAGAACATCCCAAAGAGATCGTCAGGGCGGACGTCGCTCAACTGCTCCGGCGCGAGGACGTCGCCCAGCGAGGCCAGCGCTTCGCGGTGCGCGGCCTGGACCTCGGGGTAGGCGCGGAGCGTGTTTCGAAGGCGATCGTTGAGCAGGTGACCGACGACGTCTCGCGTGGACGCGTTGATGATCGGGAACGCGTCGGGCGAGAGCGCGTTGAGGATCGGAGAGAGCAGATCGGAGGTGAGGCAGCGGGCGATGGGGGAGGCGGCGAGGGAGCGGCAAGAGGACTCAAAGCGCTCGGGCTGTGTGACGCAGCGCTCGATGAAGTCGATGAGCAGGGTGGTCAGCTCATCCCAGTCGAGCGCGTCGCTTCGGGCGTTGTTCTGAAGCGCGGTCCGAGCCTCACCGCGGAGCGTGGGTTGTACATGAACCCAGGCGCCCTGCTCCAGGTTGCGGGTCGAGTCGGGGTGAGGGAACAGCTTGAGCAGCGCGAGGTCGACGGCGGCAGGGGTGCCGCGTGCTTCAAGCGTGCGCTCCCAGCCCTGGCGGCCGCTGGCGCGGGTCCTGGGGAGGAGATCGGCGTGACGCCGCCCCGGGGGTGAGGAGGCGAACTCCTTGAGGAAGCTCTTGAAGTGACTTGTGAACTCGTCTTTTTTACGCGTGTCCATGTCCCGTGCCTGGCGCGCTGGCCCTTCATCGCAGGCCGCCACATCCTACCACGCGGCAGATCGCGGTAACAGAGCGGCGAGTGCGATGGTCGCGACCTTCGCAGCGGAAGGAGGGTGGGGCGACGTGGTGGATCAGGGAGGAACTTGCGGGATGGGCAGGCCGATCTATGCTCGTGCCATGGCAGAGAACAAACGCTCAGCAGGTTGCGCCTGGTCTTTCCGTCTGGATTGGCTTGTTTAATGGTCGGGTCTTTATGTAAGCCAATTGAGGCGGAGCATGGCGACGCCCTTTCTTTCGGGGGGCGGCGCGATATGATGTGTCCGGGTCCGAGCCTCTTGAGGTGAGATGGGTTACCGGTGGACAGGTCTGGTGTGTTGGGTGGTCGCGGTGTGGGTGAGCGGGCTGGCGTGCCAGAACGCGGAGGTCAGCGAGCGTCCACCGAGCGAAGAGGGTGAGTGCCGTCTGGCAATGGAGCGGCCTGCGTCGCTGGTGGTGGCGGGGTCGGGTTCGAACCTGGCGTTGATGGAGGCGCTGGTTGAGCGCTATCGGGAGGAGAACCCGTGGGAGGAGGTCTGGATCCCGGAGAGCATCGGGACGCGGGGGGCGGTGAGGGCGGTCAAGGATGGGGCCGTGGACGTGGGCCTCGCGTCGAGGCCGCTCCGTGAGGAGGAGCTGGGCGATGGGGTGTTGGTGGCGATCCCGCTCGCTCAATCGCCGGTGGTGTTGGCCGCTCACCCGTCGGTGAAGGCGGTGGACGTGAGCCGCTCAGACCTGATCAAGCTCTACCAGGGCGAGGATCCGCGGTGGTCGGAGAAGCTCCGGGCGATCCCGCTGTTGCGCGAGTCGGGCGACAGCGGGAACCTGGCGATCTCGCGGATCGACCCGGAGCTGTTCAAGGCGATGGAGCGAGCGCGGAGCCTGCGCCTGGGCGCGGTGCTGCACACCGATCAGGAGATGCGCGACACGCTGCTGAAGCTCCCCGGGGCGTGTGGGTTCATCGATGAGGGGATCCTCAAACTTGAGCGGCTGCCGCTGGTGGTGTTGCCGATCCGAGACGGGCGCGGCGAGGTGAGCAAGCAGCTGTTGATGCTGGCGCGGCGCGATCGGTCGGACAACGTGCAGAACTTCGTGGAGTTCGTGAACGCCCCGGCGCAGGACGACATCTTTGAGCGGGGAGGGTACCGGCGTGCCGCTCGACCCTGATGAGATGAGCGCCGATTCGGGGGCCACGCCCTCGGTGTGGGCCGAGGGGCCAGGGCTGGCGGACTCGTTCGCGGCCTGGATGCTGCCGATGGCGGGCTTCGCGGGGCTGGTCGTGGCGATCCTGCCGCCGCTGCTGTACGGGGTGATGGCCTGGGAGCGGCTGGAGCGGCAGGCGTTGGTGCATGCCGAGCACATGGCGCAGGCGTTGAGCGACGTCGCGCGGCATCAGCCCTACCTGTGGATGTACAACGCGCACAAGGTGCTTGAGGCGACGGCCAGCCACAAGACGATTCAGGATCTGGGCGCGGCGCGGATCGTGAAGTGCGACGGGGAGATGTTGTTCTCAAGCCGGGAGCTTGGGTTGGGGAGCGGCGGGATCGACGGGCCGGTGGGGTGGGCGCCGATTCGGGGGCCGCGCGCGACGGTCGCCTGGGTGAAGGTGACGATGGACAGTCGTCCTCAGGTGAGGGTGGCGCGGCAGATCGGGTTGGGCTCCTTGTTGATCGGGGTGTTGTTGGGAGGGGCGTTGTTCATCATCCCGACCCGGGTGGTGCGTCGCCAGGCGCGTCAACTGGAGAAGACCCTGACCCGGCTGGAGGCGACCGAGGCCGAGCTGGTCAAGAGCAACCGCGTGCTTCAGGAGCGGGTGGAGGAGGCGACCCAGGAGCTGAAGGAGCTGTCGCGCCGCGTCGTGTCGATCCAGGAGGAGGAGCGGCGGCGGATCGCGCGCGATCTGCACGACGGCCTGGGGCAGATGCTCACCGCGATGCGGTTTGAGCTGGAGCGCCCGGGGGATGAGGGTGGCGCGTTGGCGTTGAGCCAGCAGGTGTTGACGGAGCTGCGGCGGATTGTCCGAGACCTCAGGCCGGTCGAGCTGGAGGTGATGCCGTTCGTCGAGGTGTTGCGGAACTACACCGAGCGCTTTGAAGAGAGGACGGGGACGCTCACGTCGTTTCGCGTTCGAGGGGAGATGCGGTTCTCGGATGAGACGGCGGTGTGCATCCTCCGGGTGGTCCAGGAGGCGTTGACCAACATCAGCCGCCACGCTCAGGCGAGCGAAGTGGGGATCTCCTTGACGTGCGAGGAGGAGCGCGTGACCCTTGAGGTGTTCGACGACGGGGTCGGCTTCGATCTGGAAGCACCCTCGGAGGGTCTGGGGCTGCGAAGTATGAAGGAGCGGTTTCGCTTCCTCGGTGGTACACTCACCATCGCCGCGGAGCCTGAGAGCGGAACCCGGATCCGGGGAGTCATCCCACTCGAAGAGCCCGTCGATGATTCAACCTGAAGCCTGGGGAACGCCCATGAGCGCTCGTCCCATCCGTGTCCTGCTCGTGGAAGACCATCAGATGGTCCGCGAGGGGTTGTGCTCGTTGTTGGAGTCCACCAATGACATGACGGTGCTGGCCGAAGCCCACGACGGCGCGGACGCGATCCGCGTGGCCGAGGAGCGAGGCCCGGACGTGGTCGTGATGGACGTCTCGCTGCCGGGGCTCAACGGCATCGACGCGACCCTGAGGCTCAACCGCCGCCGCCCGGACATCCCGGTCGTGATGCTCTCGATGCACGACGACGCCGCGACCGTGGATCGGGCGCTGCGGGCCGGGGCGAGGGGCTATGTGCTCAAGGGGGCCGGGGTGGAGTACCTGTGCGACGCCATCCGAGCCGTGTACCAGGGCGAGGTCTACCTGAGCAGCGGCATCTCGGATTACATCCTCCAGGGGTACCTCAACAGCGACGACCCCCACACCGACCCGCTCACCGAGCGGGAGCGTGAGGTCCTCCAGCTGATCGCGGAGGGGTACACGAGCCGCGAGATCGCCGAGCGCCTCGACCTCAAGACCAAGACGGTCCAGAATCACCGCGCCAACATCATGGACAAGTTGGACATTCGAACGACCGCGGGTCTGGTGCGGTACGCTTTGAGCAACGGCTTGATCAACTGAACCCTGACCTGCGTTGGACCCTCCCATGACACAAGCCCACGTCAGAAGACCGCGCGATGAGCTTCGCCTCGCCTCGGCGCCGCGACCTCATCAACCCAGCGACCTCTCGACGTGGCTGGATATAAACGACGCGAGGGTGATCCGCGCTCAAGGCTTGCGAGCGCCGATGCGACGAACGCCGTAGACCCCCTCAACCCCAACCCGGGAAGATCCCCTACCCCGATCCGGGCAGTTCTACCTATGGATTGTGTCCCTGCTGTCGCCTAGCCTGTCAGGCAGTAGATGAACTCTCCACAGCCCGGGAGTTTGAGCCCAAGCTGATGGACCGTATCTTCTCCGCGCCGCTGCGAATCCAGCTTCTGATCAGCCTGCTCCTTTGCGCGATGAGTCCCGCGGCGTCTGCCCAGGACCCCTCACCGCCGGAAGATCCGTCCGAGCCGTTGGAGGGCGAAGACGAGGAGGAGGATGACAAGGAAGAAGGTGAGGACGGGGAAGAAGATGAAGATGAGGGCGACGAGGAGACCGAGTTGATCGAGGGCGAGGAGGATTACAGCGTCGATGTGATCGGTGAGCGGCTCACCAACCCGGGTCGGGCGAAGACCCGGGTGGAGCGCAAGGACATCGAGATCCGCCTCCCGAGGTCGGCCCCGGACGCGCTGCGCTATGAGCCAGGCGTCTACGTCCAACAGACCGCCCAGAGTCAGGCCTCGCCCTACATCCGAGGCCGCACCGGTCAGCAGACCGTGTTGCTGTTCGATGAGGTCCGCCTGAACAACAGCCTGTTCCGCAGCGGTCCCAACCAGTACTTCTTCACCATCGACTCACGGACCATCGATCACATCGACGTCATGCGAGGGAGCGCCTCGACGCGCTACGCGAGCGACGCCATCGCCGGGGTGATCAACGCGGTCCCGATCGAGCCGACCATGGATCCGAAGGAGGACGGGCTCCGGCTCACCTCCCGAGGGATGTTTCGCTACGCGACGGCGGACAACGAGACCGGGGGTCGGGTGCAGCTCGACGCGCAGTACGGGCCACGCCTCGGGTTCATCGGCGGGTTCGGGTATCGGTCGATCGGTCGCCTGGAGAGCGGCGGGATCGTCTACAGCCCTCGAGACGGCTCCATCCCCGAGGTGCCCCGGTTCGAAGACGACGATCGGACCCAGCTGGGGACGGGCTTCGATGAGATCACCTCGGATGGGCGGTTCGTGTATCGGCTCACCCCGAAGCAGCGGCTCGTCCTCGCGGCCTACGACTACCGGCAGCGCGACGCGCCGCGGACCGACAAGTGCCCGCCGCCCGAGGCGCCCTTCAACGAGTGCCTCAAGTACGACGAGCAGGACCGCACGGTGGTCTACGCGCGCGCGGAGGGTGACTTCGGGGAGTGGGCGAAGTGGGGGCGGCTGACGCTCTCATTCCAGCGCCAACACGAGCGGCGCACGTCGGAGCGGCCGTTGTCGTTCACCATCAACGGGGGCCGCGACGACGTCAACACCTTCGGGGTGGCGCTTCAGTCGGAGACGCGGCGCTTCAAGCTCGCCCCATCGGTGGAGGGGCTGCTGCGCTACGGAGCGGACGGCTACCACGATCGGGTGAGCTCGCAGGCGTGGCTGATCTTCACCGACCTGGACATCACGCGGATTCGGAGCCGAGGCCAGTACATTGAAGGCTCGACCTACAGCTGGGGGGGCGCCTTCAGCGAAGGTGAGCTGCTGCTGTGGGAGCAGCTCGTGCTGCGCGCAGGTGGGCGAGCGTCGGTGATCCGCGCGCAGGCCGATCAGGACGTCGAGTCGGGCACGGAGCGCGTTGATCGGACGTGGTCGGCGCTGGTCGGCAACGCGGGCGTGGAGTGGTGGGCGACCGATTGGATGACTCTGCTCGGCAACGTGGACCAGGGTTACCGGGCGCCCAACCTCGACGACCTGACCTCGCGCCAACAGACTGGCCCGGGGTTCCAGTTTGAGAACGCCAACCTGGAGCCCGAGCGGTCGATGACGCTGGAGAGCGGCGTGCAGCTCTTCTCGCGCTACCTTGAGCTGGACGCCTGGGTCTATCGCTCGACGTTGGATCAGGCGATCGCCCGCGCGCAACGCCGCGCCGAGGAGTGCCCACCGAACACGACGGCGTGCAACAGCTCACGCTCGCTGTTTCAGCTGGTCAACCTCGACGGCCAGGCTGTGATCTGGGGCGCGGAGGGTGGGGCGAAGCTGGTCCTGCCCCACGGGTTTTCGCTGCGGGCCACCGTCTCCTACGCGTGGGGCGACGGCCCCAACCCGGGCGATCGGCCTGATGACCCCAACCTCAACTTCGAGGAGCGGGTGCCCTTGTCCCGGATCCCACCCCTGAACGGCACGGTCGAAGGGCTGTGGCGCAGCGCGTATGGCTATTACGTGGGGTTCGGCTACCGGTGGGCGACGCTCCAGGACCGCCTGGCCATCTCCGACGAGAGCGACGCGCGCATCCCCTTCGGGGGGACGCCCGGGTTCTCGGTCTTTGATGTGCGGGCGGGCTACCGCTACGACCCGTACTTCCTCGTCTCCGCGGTGTTCGAGAACGTCACCGACGAGGCTTATCGCTACCACGGATCCAGCGTCAACGGACCTGCCCGTGGACTCATCCTCAACCTGGAGGTGGGCTACTAGACCCACGCGCCAGGGAACCAGCACTTGAATAAGGAGACTCCCCATGAATCGAGCCGCAAACGCAAACCGAAGGCTGCTGAGCGCGCTGCTTGGGCTATGCCTCGTTGGCGCGGTGGCCTGCGGAGAGGATGACCCCGAGGCGACGGACACCTCGAACAGCACCTCGAACAGCACCTCAAACAGCACCTCGAACAGCACCTCGAACGGGACGTCGAACAGCACCTCCAACAGCACCACCCCAGACGGGCTGACCTGTGAGAGCGCCTGTGAGATGCTCGCCATGTGCGACCCGATCGGGAACGAGTGCCCTGACGTGGTCGCGTCGGGCATTGAGACCGACTGCGCCACCGAGTGCGCGGCCAACCCGGGGATCATCCTCGGCGCGGTCGAGAGCCTCGGCGAGTGCGCCGAGTACGCTCCCATCCTCGCCGATCGGTTGGGCGCGGGCGAGATGTGCATGTTTGGCGACTGCATGCCCGCCGCCTCGGACTACTCGCCCGGTGTTGAGGACGAGTGGCCCGAGTGCATCTCGGACGACGGTCAGTACAACCAGATCGAGATGGTGATCAGCTCCATCGGGCGCGTGGGCGCTTTTGAGGAGATGGCCCCGCTGCTGTGGGAGAACCCGAACACCCCCACCGCCGACGACTTCCTCGACGCGCGTGAGCTGTACGCCGTCGATGAGGGGCTCGACTCCCGCGTCCAGCGTCGCGAGGATGAGCACTACCCGAAGGTCAGCGACGGCAACGGCGGCACCCTCAGCTGCCGTGACGCGGGTGTCCCCGAGATGGACCCCAAGCGCTGCGTTGGTCCGGCGCTGATCCTCCCGGTCATCAACGACGCCTTCCAGAAGGGCGCGATGGGTGAAGATCCCGAGGTCAACGCCGCTCGCCTTGAGGCGGCGCTGCTGTGGTTCTTCTACGTGTCCTCCTACAAAGAGGCCACGACCTGCACCGGCACCAAGAAGGACTGCGACTCGGCCTGGGCCTACTACACGGGCGGTGAGCCCCGCGACAGTGGCTACGGCCTCGCCAAGGAGCTTCAGCGCTCCTCGAAGTGGGCTCATGAGCGGGTCTGGGACGGCATCCTGGCCGTGCGCTGCTGGCGTGACCTGGACAGCGGCGATGAGGCGATGGACCTGGACACCCGCGACCGCGCGCTGTCGCAGATGGACAAGGCGCTCCTCTACGGCGTCTCGCGGATGATCGAGGATCGCCTGCTCGCCATGTCGGTCAGCACCGGCACCGAGCGTGAGGCGTACTGGGCCTGGCTCCAGATCATGGGCCCGGTCCTCGATCGGGAGCTGATGGAGCGCGACTCGGCGATCGCCACCTCGCTGGCGGCGTTCTTCGCCTCCGACTCGGTGACCGACGAGGACATCACCGCGGCGGTTCAGTCGCTCCGCGGAGTCTTCACCTGCCCCTGATCGCGACGCCTGCGTCATGAACAAAGGGCCTGGCTCGTCAACGAGCCAGGCCCTTTGTGCTTGGGGGCGAGGGTGTCACCCTCCGGTCATACCGGTCATGCCGCCAGTGGTCCCGTTGTTGGTGCCTCCTGTGGTGCCGCCGGTCGTTCCGCCCGTGGTGCCCCCCGTCGTCCCGGCCGTGGTGCCGTTGTTGAGGCTCATGCCAGTGGTGCCGCCGGTGGTCCCCCCGGTGGTCCCGTTGTTGGTGCCGCCGGCCGTTCCGCCAGTGGTGCCCCCCGTCGTCCCGTTGTTGGAGGATGAGCCCCGGAGCGGGAGGGTGATCTCACCAAGGTCACCCGCGCAGCTGCTGACTGGCATGTCGACGCGGACGATCGCCTGGTCGTAGCGCTGGGGGTTGGGCGGGACGACGTCCTCCCCGAACCGCAGCTCGCCGTTCAGCTCGGAGGAGTCGGCGAAGCCGGTCAGCTCGGTGATGACGAAGGTGCCGTCGTCGTTGACGGTGCTTTGGATCAGCTCGAAGGATGACGACAGCTCCGCGTCAGGCACCCACTGGATGTCGATCCGTGACGGGATCTCGCCGTCTTCGCCGACGACCGACCCGGTCAGGTTGCAGGAGACGGGCTCGGTGTTGCCAAAGAGGCCCTGGAGGTCGCCGCACCCGGTGAAGGCGAGCGCGCACGCGGAGGCGGCGGTCACGGCGGTGAGCAGGTGCATCAGTCGATGAAGTCGTGGGGCCTGGTGTTGTCGCATGTCATCCCTCCCGTGGTGGCCATATGCAAACCGACCTCTTGGACGCTGAACGAGGTGATCTATTCAAGTCGACCATTTATAGGGGGTTCTGAGGCTCAGGACCACTGGACCCTCGCGTCGAGGCTTCAGGAGAGCGGCGAGGCGCCGTGGTGGAGGGTGCTGCGGGTTGCGCGGAGGAGCGCCACGAGCGAGAGGGGGGCGAGCAGCGCGAAGAAGAGGCTGAGGTGAAGCAGCTCGGGCGTCAGGGCGTCGAGGGGCTGCCCAGCGAGGAGCGCCGCGCGGAGGCCATGGAGCATGGGGGTCAACGGGAGGAGCCCGGCCAGGGCGCCGAGGCCCTCGGGGAGGTGCTCCAGCGGGTAGAGGACGCCGCTGAGCAGGAGCGAGGAGAGGCCGAGGAGCCAGGCCAGTGGGTCGCCGCGGCGGAGCAGGATGGTGACGGAGGCCGACAGGAGGCCGATGGAGAGGAGGACGAGCAGCCCAAGCGCGAACACGGATGACGCGGCGACCCATTGGGCGTTGGTGAGCGCCTCGCCGTTCAGCAGGGCGATGGCGGTGAGGTAGATGAGGCCTCGGCTGAGGCTGCGGAGGACGTCGCCGAGGGAGGCGAGCGCGAGGACGCGCCACAGCGGGATGTGGGCCATGAGGATGGCCTCCAGCCTGCCCGAGGACTGGTAGCTGTGGGCGCGGAGGCTGAAGGACGCCAGGGTGGTGGCCATGACGTCCATGCAGGCGAGCCCGAGCACGCTGAAGGCGAAGTAGTGAGTGGGCGCCGCGATCATGTTGGAGAGGGCGTAGAGGACGATCAGGACGACGGTCATGAGGGTCGCTTGCTGGAGCTGTCGGTTGGGCGTGCTCCAGTCCTCGATGGCGTCCATGCGGAGGAAGGTCTTGATCTCGGTCCAGGTCGTTCGCCGCGCCGGGGCGCTTTGGGGGAGCGGGAGGGCGGCGGAGGCGGGTTCGGTGAGGTTGTGTGTGCTGGAGGTCATGGTCTCAACCCGGCGCGCCTACCAGTCGCTCGTCGAGAACCGGGCCTTGCGGTACTCGGCGAGGCCCGGATCGACGGAGGCAGGGGGTGGAGGCGCCGGACGCTTGAAGATCGCGCGCGCGGGCCGTTGGACGTCGAAGTAGTTGCCCTGAGCGACGACCTGCCCGCGATCCATGAGCGCGATGCGCGCGCAGAGGAACTGAGCCTCGTTGAGGTCGTGGGTGGCGTAGAGGACGGTGACGTCGTGCTGCTCGATGTGATCGAGCAGGAACCCGTAGAAGTCGCTGCGCTCGTCGGGGTCGAGGCCGTTGGTCGGCTCGTCCATGATGAGGACGCTCGGCGATGTGAGCAGGGCGCGGGCGACGGCGAGCCGCTGTGTCATGCCCGCCGACCAGCTCCGCTGCGGCTGGTTGGCGACCGACTCCAGGCCGAGGTCCCGCAACAGCCCGAGGATCAGGTGGTGGCGTGAGGGCTGGGGGATGCCGTGGAGGCCCGCGAAGAAGCGCAGGTTTTCGTAGCCCGACAGGTGCCCGTAGAACGACCTCCCGTTGCGAATGACGTAGCCGATCTGTCCCAGGAGCGCGCCGCGTTGACTCAAGGGGTCGCGACCGAGCACGCAGACGTCGCCGTCGCTCGGTGAGAGCAGGCCCGCGACGATCCGCAGGAGGGTGCTCTTGCCCGAGCCGGAGGGTCCGAGGAGGCCAAGGAGCGTGCCGCGCTGAACGCGGAGGTCCACCCCGCGAAGGGCAGCGGCGGGTTGTGTGTCGCGGTGCTCGCGAAACAGGACCCCGATCCCCCAGGCGAGGGGACCCCACATGGGTGGGTACGTCTTGTGGACGTTGGTGAGTTCGATGACCGCCATGAGCCTGGTGGTTTGCGCGTCGTGTCTACATGGGTTCGAGTAGGCGCCGGTGTCCCGGCACGGGGAGTGTAACAACTCGAACCCCGGATTTCACGGGCTAAACTGCGACAGTTGCGTGACAATCCGGTGTGGAACGTGCGCTGGGGCGGTGTCGGAGGGGGGAGAGGGGGGTTGGGCGTTCAGGGGTGGGCGCGGCTCACCCCTTGAGGAAGGAGAACAGGCCGCGCTTCTTCTTCTTGGGCTTGGCGTCGCCCTCCTCGGAGGGGATGGGTTGCAGCTCGGAGATGGTCTTGGCGAGCTGGACGAAGGCGGCGGTGACGGGCCCGGTCGGATCCGAGACGACGATGGGGTGGCCCTCGTCGCCGCCCTGGCGGACCTTGCCGTCGAGGGGGATCTCGCCGAGGAACTCGGTCCCGAGGCGCCGCGCTTCGCGTCGCCCGCCGCCCTGCCCGAAGACGTAGACGCGCTCGTTGGCCTTGAGGGTCTGCTCCAGGAGGGTGATGGCCTCCTTGGGGCCGTTGTTGGAGCGGAGCACGTCCAGCGCCTGACGGACGTCATCGACGCCGGGCCAGACGTAGTGGGACATGTTCTCGACGATGCCGAGGACGTCGACCTTGAGGGTCTTGAACATCTGAAGGCCGCGCGCGGCGTCCACGAGCGCGAGGTCGCTGGGCGTGGTGACGACGATGGCGCCGTCGAGCGGCACGGACTGGGCGAGCGACAGCTGGGCGTCGCCGGTGCCGGGGGGGAGGTCGATGATGAGGTAGTCCAGGCCCGACCAGTCCACGTCTTGAAGGAACTGGCGGATGATGCCGCTGACGATGGGGCCACGCCAGATGACGGGGGTGTCGTCGTCCATCAGGAAGCCGAGGCTCATGATCTTGAGCCCTTCGGCTTCGAGGGGGATGATGCGGAGGTCCTTGACCGCGGGGCGGCCCTTGACGCCGAGGAGGGTGGGCAGGGAGGGGCCGTAGACGTCGATGTCGAGGAGGCCAGCGCGGTAGCCGACCTTCTTGAGGGCGAGCGCGAGGTTGACGGCCACGGTGCTCTTGCCGACGCCGCCCTTACCGGAGGCGACGGCGATCACCTTGCCGACCCCGGCGATGGAGCGCGAGGTGGGGGTGCCACCGCCGCCGCCTGCGTGACCGGCGCCGGAGCTGTGGCTGTGGCCGTGGCTGTGGCCGTCGTGGCTGTGGCCGTGGTCCGCAGCCGGTGCGGGGGTGGCGCCGGACTCGGTCGCCGAGAGGACGTTGACGTCTTCCACCCCGTCGACCGCCTCAACCGCGTCACAGACACGATCCTCGACGTCCCAGCGCTGCTCCTTGGTGTGGGCGTCCTGAAACATCATGCGGACGGTGACCTTGCCGGCGTTGGAGGTGACCTCCTCGATCATGAGCGCGTCGAGGACGGGCTTGCCGGTGGCGGGGTCGTTGACGCCGTCGAGCGCTTTGATGATGTCGTTCTTGATGTCGATGTCTGGTCTGGCCATGGCGCGCTGTTACCTGATGCGAAGGCCGCTCGGACCGAGTCGGAGGGCATGAAGGGGCATGTGGGCGGTTTGGGGCGAGCGTCACCGGCTCGCCGCAGTCGTCCTATGCGGCGAGCCGGTGGAAGACGCGGCGTTATTGAACGTTGCGGTAGGTCATGACGACCGTGGTGCGGTCATCGCCGCCCATGTTGGCGGTGAGGCCGTAGGTGAGGTCGCGCGGCACCTGGTAGTCGCCGCACTGCTTCTTCATCTGGCGGAAGATCTCAAGGACCTGCTTGATGCCCGTGGCCCCGACCGGGTGGCCGAACGCGACGAGGCCGCCGCCGGTGTTGATCGGGAGGTCGCCGGTGATGGCGGTGTCGCCGTTCTTGACGCGCTCCGCCGCCTTGCCGGGCTCCGCGAAGCCGAGCGCCTCCATCATCATCAGCTCGGTGATGGAGAAGCAGTCGTGGACCTCGGCGATCTGGATGTCGCTCGCCTCGATCCCAGCGTCGGCGTAGGCGGTCGCGGCGGCGGCCTCGGCGTTGCTCAGCCGGGTCAGCTCCTCGACGTTGCCGAGGCCGCTGGTGGCGTGGCCGTAGGAGAGGATCTCGACGCAGTCCTCGGGCTTGACGCCGAGCTTGGCGAGCCCCTCCTCGGTGGCGAGGATGACGGCGCTGGCGCCGTCGGAGACCTGGCTGCAGTCGGTGATCTTGAGGTGGTCGCGGTACGCCTCGTTCTGGAGGAAGTTCGGGTTCTTCGGCCCGGCGTTGCTGGCGTGCTCCAGGGTCATGGAGACGGCGCGCATGTGGGCGTAGGGGTTCTTGTTGGCGTTGCTGTACGCCTTGACCACCGTGTGGGCGATGTCCTCGTCGGTGACGCCGTAGGCCTCCTTGTAGGCCTTGGCGCGGCGCGCGAAGAGGCAGGGGAAGGTGAACTCGTCGATCTGACGCTCGGTGGCGTAGTGGGAGGCGCGGGCGAGGTAATCGGCGCCAGCGCGAGCGTTGACGGAGGTCTGAACCTCGGCGCCCGCGGCGAGCACGACGTCGTGACCGGCGTTGAGGGCGTCGATGCAGGCCGTGACGGCGATCCCGCCGGAGGCGCAGGCGGCCTCGGTGCGGCCGATGGGCTTCTTCTCCAGGCCAGGCGCGACGCGGGCGAGCAGCGAGCCGAGGTGGCCCTGGTTGACGAACAGCTCCCCGGCGAAGTTGCCGACGTAGCCCTTCTCGATGGCGTCCGGGGAGACCCCAGTGTTCTCAAAGGCCTTCTGGACCGCCTCGCCGAGGAACTCTTCGAGCGTCGGGTTCTCACGCTCGCCGAAGTCGGGGTGCTTCTTCCAGATGAAGTCGGGGTGGTGCTTGCCGATGTAGGTGGTGTGGGCGCCGCCCACGACAAAGATCCTCCTGCGAAACTTCATGGCTCCTCCTGATGTGGCCTGCTCGGGCCTCGCGTGTTGCCCCGACCGATGTGGCGCGTGGCGCGGTGTGTGGAGGGCAGCTGAGCCGCCCGAGCGTGTAAGGTGTGCGCCGCGTCGCATGGTTCAAGGTGAACATGCGGCGACGCCAACCCATCCTTTTCAGGACGAGTTGATATCAGCGCTGGTGCTGTGGCGCAATGACCCCTTTCGTTTCACTCGCGGCCCCGGTTCGTGGATAATCGACGCGTTGGCTGGATTTGAGGACCTGGAGACGCGATGTCACGAGCGACGACCACCTCCAACAAGCGCCTTGTAATTGATGTCGAGCCTCTCCGCGAGGATTACGAGCGGACCCTGCGGCGGCTGGGGGGGATGCTCTCGCCCGAGGGATCGGAGGGCCAGCGGGGCGGGCTGGAGATCGCGGCGCACCTGTCGGGCTGGCTCGACGATCACCTGGAGGAGGTGCGCGCGCTGCTGGAGCCGTTCGCGGACACCTGCCCGGTGACGGTCTACGCGACGGGGAGCTATGGGCGGCGTCGGGTGTGCCCGGGCTCGGACATCGACCTGTTGGTGGTCTACGACGACGCCGAGGTGTCCACCTGCGATCTCGGGTTGTGGGTCGGTGGGTTCCAGACGACGCTGCGCGACATCGGCTGGAAGGTGGGGATGGCGACCCGCACCCCGGAGCAGTGCTTGAAGCTGGCGCGCGAGGATCTCTCGATCGCGGCGTCGATGCTGGACGCGCGGCTGCTGTGGAGCGGAGGCGACACGGAGCTGCCGTGGGCGTCGGGGCGGCTGGCGCAGGTGGTCGCCGATCAGCTCCGCGAGCGGGACGGCGGGCGCGGGTTCGTGCGTCAGGTCCGGGAGGGGTGCCGTATCCGGCACCAGCGCTCGGGGCGGACGGTCTACCTGCTGGAGCCGAACCTCAAGACAGGGCGAGGCGGGCTGCGTGACCTTCAGGCGCTCCAGTGGTCGGCGTTTGTGCTGTTCGACGCGAGCAGCATCGCGGAGCTGGCGCGCATGCCGGGCTTTGAGCTGGTCGACTTCACCGCGCTGCGCGACGCGGCCGACTTCCTGTTCCGGGTGCGGGTGGCGCTGCACCTGGAGATGGGGCGGTTCGCGAACGATCGGCTGACGTTTCGCAACCAGGAGGTGCTGGCGCGGCGCCTGGGTTATGAGGACAGCCGGGATCACGCCGCGCGGGATCTGCTGGCGGTCGAGCGGTTCATGCAGGATCTCTACCGCGCGGCGCACACGCTGGCCTCGATGTCGCTGCGGTGGCAGGACATCTGGCTGCTGCCGGAGGTGGACAGCCGTCCGGTCGCGGTGGCCGACGGGGTGTGCGTGCGGCAGCGGCGGATCGATCTGGTGCGGCTCAAGGATCAGCTCGATCGCAACGAGGTGCTGCCGTCGCCGGTGGAGGAGCCGCGGCTCCGCGAGGAGGAGGAGAGCCCGTCCGGGGGGACGTGGCCTGCGCTGCGCCCGGGGGGGCTGGCGAGCGTGCTGCACCCGACCAGCGTGGGGCTGCTGCGCAACAACCCGCTGCGGATCTACGAGGCGGCGCTGGACACGGGGCTGCCGCTGCACCCGGTGGCGGAGACGCACCTGGCGCGTGAGGCGCAGCGGGTGAACGTCCAGAACGCCCAGGGGCCACGGATGGCGCTGTCGCTGCGGCGGCTGCTGTGCTCGCTGGATTGCCCTGAGGAGTTGATCCAGTCGATGGCTGATCTGAGGCTCCTGGCGGCGGTGTTGCCGGAGTTTCAGGCGGTGACGGCGCTGGCGCAGCACGACGTCTACCACGTGTACACGGTGGACGCGCACCTGCTGCGGGCGATGCACGAGGTCAAGAAGGTGCTCACGGGTGAGGCGAGCGGGCTCCCTGAGCACGCGGGGCCGTTCGTGGAGGTCGCGGCGACGATCCCATCGCATCGACACGAGGTCCTGGTGCTGGCCTGCCTCCTGCACGACATCGGCAAGGGGCGGGGGAAGGGTCACTCCGCGATCGGGGCGCGGCTGGTGCGGGACATCGGCGCGAGGCTGATGCTGACCAGCCACCAGATCGAGCACCTCGTGTTGCTGGTGCGCGAGCACCTGTTGTTGCCGCTGGTCAGCCAGCGCCGCGATCTGGACGACGAGGAGACGATCCGGCACGTGGCGTTGACGGTGCGCAACAAGCCGATCCTGGATGATCTGGTGGTGTTGTCGGCGGTGGACATGATGGCGGTGGGGCCGAACAACCTCACGGCGTGGAAGGCGCACCTGCTGATGGACCTGTACAAGCGGGTGTGTCACGTGCTGGAGAACGGCCTGGACGCGGTCTGGCGGACCAACCGGGCGTTGGACAAGGCGAGGGGCGACGTCGAGGGGTTGCTGGAGGAGCGGGGCGGTGAGGCGCTGGACGCGTTCTTCAGCTCGATGCCGAAGCGCTACCTGCTCTCGACGCCGCCGCGGGTACTCAAGCGACACCTGGAGGCGTACACGGAGGCGCAGGGCGGCGTGTCGATCCACTTCGCGGGCGCGTCCGGGGATTACACGGAGCTGACGGTGTGCACGTCGAGGCGCTCGGGGACGCTGGCGACGGTCGCGGGTGTGGTCTCGGCGCACCGGTGCAACATCCTGTCGGCGCAGATCAACACGAGCCGCGAGGGGGTGACGCTGGACGTGTTCGCGCTCCAGTCCGCCGCAGGCGGCGCGATCCCGCCGAGCGCGATGTCGCGGGTCGAGGTGGATCTGGAGCGGGCGCTGCGGGGGGATCTCGACGTGTCGACGCTCCTCGATCAGCGCCGATCGGGGCTCCGCGGCCGGGAGGTGCCGCCGGTGGCGACGGTGGTGACGGTTGACCAGGGGTCGAGCAGCCGTTACACCATCCTGGAGGTCAAGACCCGCGACCGCGTCGGGCTGCTGTGGGTGATCGCCCGCTGCCTGCTCGACGCGCAGTGTGAGATCCACGTCTCGAAGATCGCGACGGAGGGGATCCAGGTGATCGACGTGTTCTACGTCACCCACCGCGGTGAGGCGCGGAAGTTGACCGACGCGGAGGCGAGCGCGGCCAGGGAGCTGTTGCTGGGGGCGCTCGCCGACTTTGAGCGACAAGCCAGGGAACAGGCATGCACATCGACAACGCCATAGAGCAGTTTCGCACCCACCTGCACGTGGAGCGCAACGTCGCCAAGAACACGCTGGAGTCCTACAGCCGCGATCTGGCCAACTTCGCCGGGTTTGTGGTCGGCGAGGGGATCGTGGACGTGCGCGACATCGAGGCCGATCACGTCACGCGGTGGCTGGAGGCGGAGTTCGATCGGGGGTTGCTGCCGAAGTCGGTGGCGAGGTCGCTGATCGCGGTGCGGCAGCTGTGCTTGTTCTTGAGGGCGGACGGGGTGCTGGAGTTCAACCCGACGCTGGTGATCGACATCCCGAAGCGGGGGCGCGTGATCCCGAGGTTCCTGACGCTGGAGGAGGTGGAGCGGCTGCTCGCCGCGCCCGACCCGGGCTCCCCCGAAGGGGTGAGGGACAAGGCGATGCTGGAGACGCTGTACGCGACCGGGGTGCGGGTGACGGAGCTGGTCAAGCTGCCGATGAACGGCCTGGACATGACGGTCGGCTTCGTGCGGGTGACGGGCAAGGGGGGCAAGACGCGCCTGGTGCCGCTCGGTGAGGTGGCGCGGGACGCGATCGCGGTGTACCTGGACGGGCCGCGCGACCAGATCCTGTCGAAGGCGGGCTCGGCGTCCACCGGGGCGCTCTTTGTGACGCGCCTCGGGGGTCCGATGACGCGCCAGGCGTTCTGGAAGAACATCAAGCGTTACGCGTCGATCGCCGAGATCGAGAAGAACGTCACGCCCCACCTCGTCCGCCACAGCTTCGCGACCCACATGCTGGAGCGGGGCGCCAACCTGCGGATCGTCCAGGCGCTGCTGGGCCACGCGGACATCAGCAGCACCCAGATCTACACCCACGTCACCCAGGAGCGCCTCAAGGAGCTTCACACCGCCCACCACCCGCGGGCACAGGAGACCTGAGGCTCAGGGCTTGACCTGGCAGGGGTCGATGCTGAAGTGGTCGCGGAGGATGAAGCCGCTCAGGTAGACCCCCTCCGGGTCCCAGATCTCCACCTCGACGAAGTCCCCGTCGCAGCCCGCGCGGCGCATGTCCAGCGAGGGGTTGACCTCGAACTCGCAGGTCGCGTTGTCGAGCGAGGGGCGGTCGCACAGCGGGCTGGGCGCCTCAAGGAGCTGCCGGTAGGCGCCCGGGATCGCCTCCGAGGTCCCACCCGCGGGCTGCCCCGAAGGGACCGGGGCCAGCACCTCCGTGTGAACCCACCCTCGCCAACCGATCTGCGTCTTGATGGGTGAGGCGGTGACCTCGATGAAGATCCAGGGGTTGGTCGCGGGGTCGGTCACCGCCTGGGTGCTGCTGGCCTCCGGGTCGGCGGCGGGTTGCCGGACGACGAGCGCGCCCTCGGGGATGACGCGGCCAGGGCGCACCCGGAAGGTGGTCGTGGGGCGCGCGAGCGACGGATCGGTGGGCTGGCGGCTGAGCATCACCGCCCCGAGCCTGGCGACCACCGAGCGCTCCCCGTGGGGGAAGGTCAAGCTGACGTCAGGGCGCTGAGGCCCTCTGGGTGGGCAGGCGAGGAGCGAGGCGGCGAGGATCAGGGTAAGCGCGAGCAGTCGGGTGTTCATGGCTCTCCGGTTGCGGCTCGGCGGCGAAGGATTGCCGACGTGGGTATTGACTATAGGACAGTCGGTCATGTAGTCCACTCAGACCACCACCACGCCGCTGTTGTTGGATGGAAGGATGTTCATTGCGGCCAGGTCGGTGTGAGGTTGATACCATGGACAAGGATGTCCCGGCCATGATCGATCGAAAGGAGTCCTTGAATGATCCGGATGGTCCTCGCCCTGTTGTTTGCGGGATCGTTGGCTGCTTGTCAGGTCGCCCCTCGGGTGACCCCTGAATCCTCCTCCAACGCGCCTGAGCCAGAACACGTCCATGTCCCTCCAACACCCGTCGCCGCGCTGGCGGTGGACTCTGAGGTGAGGCCGACGCCCGCCGAAGAGGGGGTGGACGCCCCCGAGGCGGAGCTGGTGACAGCGGAGCCCCCCCCGAAGGTGGCGCTGCTGGAGGAGCCGATCCGCATCAAGCGGGCGTCGTTTCGGGTGGTCGATCCCCCCGAGGTGATCGTCTCGCGACAGCACGCCGACGATGAGACGACCCACGTGGTCCACTACCGGGTCATCGTCGAGGAGGGGCTTGAGGGCGAGGCGACCGAGCTGACGAGGACCATCGACGTCGTGCTCAACCACTCGGACGGGTGGCGCAAGGCGGGCTACGCGTTCAAGCAGGTCGAGGACGACGAAGACATTACGATCCTGCTGGCCAACCCCAAGACGGTCGATTCGCTCTGCCTGCCGATGCAGACGGGCGGCGTGCTCTCCTGCGCGGCGCGGCGTCGCGCCCACCTCAATTATCGGCGGTGGACCCAGGGCGCGAAGACCTGGGGCAGCGAGGTCAAGGGCTACCGCAGCTACCTGATCAACCACGAGGTGGGCCACCTCCTCGGGATGCCCCACATGAAGTGCCCTGGGACCGGGGCGCCAGCGCCCGTCATGTTGCCCCAGACCAAGTACCTCGACGGCTGCGCCCCCAATGGCCTCCCCACGACGAGCGAGCGCGGCATCCTCAAGCGCTGGAAGAGCCGCCGCGCCGATCGCTGGAAGAAGCCCTGAGGGCCACCCGGCGACGCTCCTGACAAACGTCATCTGTCTTTGCACATCAAGCGCTTCGGTCTGGTCTGGCGACGTCATGTGGTGTAACCTGGCGATTGCTCCGGACTGGATCCGAGCGATCACCAGGCGCTCATCGCTTGAACTGAGCGACGTCGATCGCCCAGGCAGTAGAATCCAGGGTGTCATGATGCACTCCAACGTTGAACCACCTCGCCCCTGGTGTGGCCGCACGCCGTTGCTGACGGTCATCTGGGACTGGGACGGCCGCGAGCCGATGGACCTGCCGGATCAGGACACGCTGCCGCTGGATCTGCTGCGCCACCCCGCGGGCGGGCGCGACGGCGAGTGGGCGCTCCTGGGTGAGGAGGAGCGCGACGAGGGGCTGGACGTGGTCGAGAGCGTGCACTTCATGCTGCGGCGCCTGATCCACACCAACAGCGACTTCGCCCGCGCCGCGCTCTACGGGTTGGCGCTGGAGCAGCCCGTGGTGACGTACGCCGATCGCCTCCTGGAGCGCCTCGCGCACATCCACCGTGACGACCTCCTCCCCCACGCGCGCTGGCTCGTGAGCGAAGCGGCCCACCGCGAGCCGCTCAAGCTGGGCATGTTGCTGCTGGGCCTGTCGGGGCGCCACGACGACCTCGTGGACCTGCGGGCGCTGGCGCGCCACGACGAGCTGACCCTGTTCGCGCTCAAGGCCACCGAGCTGCTGTGTGACGATCCGACCGACCTCTGGTGGGAGATCGCGCGCAAGGCGCGGGGCTGGGGGCGGGTTCACGCCGTCAAGCGGCTCTCCGAGGTCGTCTACGATCGCCCCGACGTCCGCGCCTGGCTCATCCGCTACGGGTGCTGGAACACGGTCGCCCCCGATCACCTGGCCTGGATCTGCGCCGACGCGGGTGACCTGGTGTCGGTCCTGGAACGCAGCCTGGTCGATCGCGCGACGTTGGAGGGGGCCTCGCTGATCCTCGGGACGTTGGCGCGCACCTCCTACGACGGCGACATGGACGCCTACGAGGACGGCGCCGAGGCGACCCTCCTCTTTCTGGAGCACGTCGAGGCGCGCAGCGACCTGGAGGCGTTTGTGCCGACGCTCCAGGCCCTCATTCGCTGGGTCTCCTGGCCCGACGCGATCGAGCGCGGCGCCGAGCCCTGGAAGCGACGGATCGCGCAAGGTTGGGGAGACGCGCAGCGCGCCCGGGTGCTCCAGTCCTGTCGGAAGCTGCTCGCGGTGCACGACGAGGGTCAGCCGAGCCAGCGCGCGTGAGCGGGGCGAAGCCGCCTGGATCACGCCGAACGCGGCGCAGGCGGCGCAGGTCGAGGTTTGACGCAACGCGTCAGATGGACTATATAGGATAGGGATAGGGAGATCATGAGCATAGCCCATTCCTCTCGATCCAGGGGTCGGGTTCCCCACCCCGGGACCACCCAGACATTCGAGCCCTGAGCCGGGTCGGCTCGGTGTTCCGCTCGAACGTCACCGCGCCCACCCCGGGACACCCGAAGCATCACAGCGTCCCTCGTTGTCGTTCAACAGGGGCGCTTGTCTGTCTGGTGCGTGTGTGTGCCCAACCCGGGCGCCCTTGTCTGGAGAATGCCTTATGTCGAGCGACCACCATCACAGCCTGCCGGTGCGTCAGGGCCTGTACGACCCGACGCACGAGCGCGACGCGTGCGGCGTGGGGTTCATCGCGAACCTCAAGGGCCGCGCCTCCCACGACGTGGTGGAGAAGGCGATCGAGATCCTGGTCAACCTCACGCACCGGGGCGCGACGGGCGCCGACGCGGACACGGGCGACGGCGCTGGCATCCTCCTCCAGATCCCCGACGACTTCCTGAGAGACGCGCTGGGCGACGCCGTCACGCTGCCGCCCCCCGGAGAGTACGCCGCCGGGTCGCTGTTCCTCGCCCAGGAGCGGCAGGTCAGGGCGCGCCAGGAGGAGGTGTTGGAGGAGACCGCCCGGGAGCTGGGGCTGGAGGTGCTGGGGTGGCGCACCGTGCCGACCAACCCTGACGAGATCGGGCCGACGGCGCGCGCGGGGCTGCCGGTGGTGCGCCAGGTGTTCCTGACGCGCCCCGCGGACGTCGAGGCGGGGGCTGCCTTTGAGCGGCGCCTCCTGTTGACGCGGCGGACGGCTGAGAACCGGGTGAACGCGCTCGGCGAGGAGGGCGCGGCGCGCTTCCACATCGCCAGCCTGTCGTCGCGGACGATGGTCTACAAGGGGCTGCTGCTGGCGCATCAGATCGAGCGCTTCTACCCGGAGCTGACCCACCCCGAGATGAAGAGCGCGCTGGCGATCGTCCACCAGCGCTACAGCACCAACACCTTCCCGACGTGGCGGCTCGCGCAGCCGTTCCGCTACCTGGCGCACAACGGCGAGATCAACACGCTGCGCGGCAACGTCAACTGGATGCGGGCGCGTGAGAAGTCACTGGGCTCGCCCGACTTCGGCGACGGGATCACCAACCTGTTCCCGATCCTGACGCCGGGCGCGAGTGACTCGGCGCAGTTCGACGGAATGTTGGAGCTGTTGCTGGCGTCGGGTCGGTCGCTGGCGCATGCGATCTGCATGCTGATCCCGGAGGCCTGGGAGCACAACGAGGCGATGGATCCGGCGCGGCGCGCGTTCTTCGCCTACCACGCCAACCTGATGGAGCCCTGGGACGGCCCCGCCGCGATCGCGTTCACCGACGGCAACCAGATCGGGGCGGTGCTCGACCGCAACGGCCTCCGGCCAGCGCGCTACGTCGTCACCCGGCGCGGCCATGTGGTCATGGCGTCGGAGGTCGGCGTGCTGGACGTCCCGCCCGAGGAGGTCGAGCTGAAGGGGCGGTTGCAGCCGGGGCGGATCTTCCTCGTGGACATGAGCCAGGGGCGGATCGTCACGGACGAGGAGATCAAGGAGGAGCTGACCTCCCGACGCCCCTACGCGCAGTGGTTGGCGGAGCAGCAGGTGGCGCTCTCGGCGCTCCCTGATCGCGAGCCGATGGCGAGGCCGACGGCGCTGACGCTTCAAGAGCGCCAGAAGATGTTCGGCTACACGACCGAGTCGCTCAAGGTGTTGATGGCCCCGATGATCAACGAGGGGCGCGAGGCGATCGGGTCGATGGGCGACGACACGGCGCTGGCCTGCCTGTCCGACCGGCACCGGCTGCTGTACGAGTACTTCAAGCAGCTGTTCGCGCAGGTGACCAACCCGGCGATCGACTCGATCCGGGAGCGCTCGGTGATGTCGCTCAGCAACTCGCTCGGCCCGGAGCGCAACCTCCTGGCGGAGACCCCCGAGCATGCGCGGGTGGTCCGCGTCGATCACCCGCTGCTGACGTCGGCGGAGCTGGAGAAGCTGCGGCAGATCGACGAGGCGGGGTTGAAGGCGAGGACGCTGCCGATGCTGTTTCGCACCGGCTCGGGGGGGGACGGGCTCCGCGACAGCCTGCGGGCGCTGCGCGACTCGGCGACGCGCGCCGTGGAGTCGGGGGTGAACCTGCTCATCCTCAGCGACCGGGGCGCCTGCCGTGAGATGGTGCCGATCCCGGCACTGCTCGCGCTCTCGGGGGTGCACCATCACCTGATCCGCGAGGGCGTGCGCACCCGGTGCTCGATCGTGGTGGAGACCGGCGAGGCGCGTGAGATCGCCCACTTTGCCCTTTTGCTGGGTTACGGGGCGTCGGCGATCAACCCGTACCTGGCCTTTGAGACGATCCGGGACATGGTCCGCGACGGGGCCTACACCCACAAGGAGCTGACGAAGGAGAAGGCGAGGGCGAACTTCTTCAAGGCGGTGAGCAAGGGGCTGCTCAAGATCTTCGCCAAGATGGGGATCTCGACGCTCCAGAGCTACCAGGGGGCGCAGCTGTTTGAGGCGATCGGCCTCTCGCGCGAGGTGGTGGACGAGTGGTTTGAGGGGACGCCGTCGCGCATCGACGGCGTGACGCTGGATGTGCTGGCGCAGGAGACCCAGATCCGCCACGAGCTGGCGTTCCCCGCGGTCGATCTCGGTATCTACGAGCTGGAGCCCGGCGGGATGTACCAGTGGAGGCGTCGCGGCGAGCGCCACGCCTTCAACCCGGACGTGGTGGCGCGGCTTCAGCACGCGGTGCGCTCGAAGACCTACGCGACCTACCGGGAGTTCTCCGACCTGGTGAACGATCAGGCCGAGCAGCTGTGCACGCTGCGGGGGCTGCTGTCGTTCCAGTTCGCCGACGAGCCGCTGCCGTTGGAGGAGGTGGAGCCCGCGAGCGCGATCGTCAAGCGCTTCTGCACCGGGGCGATGTCCTTCGGGTCGATCTCGAAGGAGGCGCACGAGACGCTGGCGGTGGCGATGAACGCGCTTGGTGGCCGCAGCAACACGGGTGAGGGTGGCGAAGACCCGGAGCGGTTCACGCCGGACCCGGACGGCGCGCTGAGGCGCAGCGCGATCAAGCAGGTCGCCTCCGGTCGGTTCGGGGTGACGAGCTGGTATTTGACCAACGCCGACGAGATCCAGATCAAGATCGCCCAGGGCGCCAAGCCGGGAGAGGGGGGGCAGCTCCCCGGGCACAAGGTCAACAGCGAGATCGCCCGGATCCGGCACTCCACCCCGGGGGTGGGGCTGATCTCGCCGCCGCCGCACCATGACATCTACTCGATCGAGGATCTGGCGCAGCTGATCTACGACCTCAAGAACGCCAACGATCAAGCGGGCGTCAGCGTGAAGCTGGTGTCGGAGACCGGCGTGGGCACGGTGGCCGCGGGGGTGTCCAAGGGCAAGGCCGACGGGGTCGTGATCAGCGGCCACGACGGCGGGACCGGAGCGTCGCCGCAGACGTCGCTCAAGTACGCCGGGGTGCCCTGGGAGATCGGGCTGGCGGAGACCCAGCAGACGCTGGTGCTGAACAACCTGCGTGGGCGGATCAAGGTCCAGGTCGACGGCGGGCTCAAGACGGGGCGCGACGTGGTGATTGGGGCGCTGCTGGGGGCCGATGAGTTTGGCTTCTCGACGGCGCCGCTGGTGGCGATGGGGTGCATCCTGATGCGGGTGTGCCACCTGAACACGTGCCCGGTCGGGATCGCGACGCAGGATCCGGAGCTGCGCGGGAAGTTCAACGGGCTGCCCGAGCACGTGATCCGGTACTTCTTCTTCGTGGCCGACGAGGTCCGCGAGCTGATGGCGAAGCTGGGCTTCCGCACGATGGACGAGATGATCGGGCGAGTGGACAAGCTCAGCCCGCACCACGCGCTCGACCACTGGAAGGCGCAGGGGGTGTCGTTGGAGGAGCTGCTCCACGCGCCCGACGTGCCGTACGACATCCGTTGGACGACGCGGCAGGTGCACGACCTGGACGGCGCGCTCGATCATGAGCTGATCGAGCGCGCGAAGCCCGCGCTGGAGCGGGGCGAGCGGGTGGCGTTCGAGGTGCCGGTGCGCAACGTGCACCGAACCGTGGGGACGATGCTGGGGTCGCGGGTGTCGCGGCGCTACGGCGAGGCGGGGCTGCCCGACGACACGATCCAGATCACCTTCAAGGGGACGGCGGGGCAGAGCTTCGGGGCGTTCGTGCCGCGTGGGATGACGATGACGATCGAGGGCGACGCCAACGATTACGTCGGCAAGGGGCTCTCGGGGGGTCGGATCGTCGTCAAGGCGCCGCCGGAGGCGTCCTACGACCCGAGCGCGTCGATCATCGCGGGCAACGTGCTGTTGTACGGGGCGACGGGCGGCGAGGCGTACTTCGGGGGTCTGGTCGGCGAGCGGTTCTGCGTTCGCAACAGCGGCGCCTGGGCGGTCGCCGAAGGGGTCGGGGACCACGGCTGCGAGTACATGACCGGGGGCCGGGCGGTGATCCTCGGGCCGACCGGGCGCAACTTCGCGGCGGGGATGAGCGGCGGGATCGCGTACATCCTGGACGAGGATGGGCGCTTTGAGGAGCGCTGCAACCTGGGGATGGTCGCGCTGGAGGAGCTGGAGGACGACGACGTCGAGGTGCTCCGGACCTTGATCGAGCGCCACCTGGAGTACACCGGCAGCGCCCGGGCCCGCGAGCTGCTCGCGGACTGGGAGGCGACGCTGGCCCGCTTCGTCAAGGTCATGCCCGTAGACTACCGACGGGTCCTGGATGAGCAGCGCGACCGCGCGGCGTGAGCAGAGGTTGAGCGAATGGGCAAGCCCACTGGGTTCATGGAGTACGAGCGCGAGTCAACGCCGCTGAGGCCGGTTGAGGAGCGCATCAAGGATTGGAACCTGATCTACGAGCACCTGCCTCAGGAGCGGATCCAGAAGCAGGCCGCGCGGTGCATGGACTGCGGCGTGCCGTTCTGCAACTCCGGTTGCCCGCTGGGTAATGTCATACCGGACTGGAACGACCTGGTGTACCGGGATCGGTGGCAGGAGGCGCTGACCCGGCTGCACTCGACCAACAACTTCCCGGAGTTCACGGGCCTGGTGTGCCCGGCGCCGTGCGAGGCGTCCTGCGTGCTGAACATCAACGCCAGCCCGGTGACGATCAAGCAGATCGAGTGGTCGATCATCGATCGCGGCTTTCGGGAGGGGTGGGTGACGCCGCGACCTCCCGACCGTGAGACGGGCCGCTCGGTGGGGATCGTGGGCTCGGGGCCAGCCGGGTTGTCGGCGGCGCAGCAGCTGCGCCGCGCCGGGCACGCGGTCACGGTGTACGAGAAGGCCGACGCCGTGGGAGGGCTGCTGCGCTACGGGATCCCGGACTTCAAGCTGGAGAAGTGGATCATCGATCGGCGCGTAGAGCAGATGGAGGCGGAGGGCGTCGTCTTCGAGGTCGGGGTGACGATCGGCGAGGACGTTCGCGGCGCCGAGCTGCGGGAGCGGCACGACGCGGTCTTGCTGGCGTGCGGCAGCGAGCACCCCCGGGACACCCAGCTGGAGGGTCGCGAGCTGGACGGGATCATGTTCGCGATGGACTTCCTGGTGCCTCAAAACCGGCGCGTGGCGGGGAAGGAGAGCCCCGAGGTGACGGCGGAGGGCAAGCGGGTGGTCATCCTGGGGGGTGGGGACACGGGGTCGGACTGCCTGGGGACCTCGCATCGGCAGGGGGCGCTCTCGGTGACCCAGCTGGAGCTGATGGAGCGCCCCCCGGACGACCGCGATCCATCCACGCCGTGGCCGATGTGGCCGCTGAAGATGCGGACCTCCAGCTCCCAGGAGGAGGGGGGGATGCGTGACTTTGGCGTGATGACCAAGCGCTTCTCGGGCTCCAACGGCCACGTCGAGCAGCTCCAGGCGGTGCGGGTGACCGTGGAGGAGGATCCGAAGACCGGGCAGCGGCGGATCGTGGAGGTGCCCGGGTCGGAGTTTGAGATCCCGTGTGACCTCGTGCTCCTGGCGATCGGGTACGTCCACCCGATCCGCGAGGGGCTGCTCGACGAGCTGGACGTGGAGCTGACGCGCCGCGGGAACGTGCGGGCCAACACAAACACCTTCGAGACCTCGGTTCCCGGGGTGTTCGCGGCGGGCGACATCCGGCGGGGGCAGTCGCTGGTGGTCTGGGCGCAGTGGGAGGGTCGCGAGGCCGCGCGAGCCATCGATCGGTACCTCGTCGGGCAGCCGCGCTTGCCTTCGCGGGACACCATCCTGTAGCGAAGTCATGGCGCTCGCCCTCTCCTGGCGACATGAGTCGGCGCGGGCGTGACGTGCACATCAAGTCTGGTGGATAGGAGCCTGTAACCAATGAACGTTGCCTTTCTTGGGGCCAGCCGCGGCATGGGCCGCGCGTTGGCCCGGTTGATGGCGGAGCGCGGCGCGGGGCTGGTCCTGCTCGGTCGAGATGTGGAGCAGCTCGAAGTCAGCGCCCGTGACCTGGAGCTGCGCGGGGCGCTGAGCCCGGTTGGGGTTCAGCGCTGCGATCTGGAGGACCCCGAGAGCCTGCGGCCTGCGCTGGAGGGGGCGAAGGAGCACCTCGGCGATCTCGACACGGTGGTGGTCACCGCTGGAATGTTCGGGACCCAGGACGAGCTGGAGGCGGATCTGGAGCGCGCTCGCCGTGTGTTGGAGGCCAACTTCACCCACACGATCCTCTTCTGCGAGCACGCCCGCGCGCTCCTGATGGAGCGGGGCGGGGGGACGCTGTGCGTGTTCAGCTCCGTGGCCGGGGAGCGGGGGCGCAAGCCGGTCGGCCTCTACGGGGCGAGCAAGGCGGGCTTATCGCATTACCTGGAGAGCCTCGATCACAAGTACCGCGCCGATGGGCTCAAGACCGTGTGCGTCAAGCCAGGGTTCGTCAAGACCGGCATGACCCACGGCCTCAAGCCGCCGCCGTTCGCGGGCGAGCCCGACGAGGTGGCGCGGCGCGTGCGCAAGGCGATTGAGCGCGGCGAGCCCGAGGTCTACACCCCGGAAATCTGGGGGCTGATCATGGCCGTGATCCGCAGCCTCCCGCGGTCGGTCATGCGCCGGGTGAACTTTTGACACGAACCCGCTCATGAAGCGCGCCTCCGCGCCACCACGCTCCCCAGCCCGAGCATGATCCAGATCGACGCGCCCGAGCCCCCGGAGGGGACGGCGCAGGACAACAGCCCGTCGTCCACGTCGTCCGATACGACGACCTCTTCAGGAGGCCCGACGTTCCCTGCGAGGTCCACGGGGTAGACGTTGAGCGTGAAGGCGACGTCGCGCTGCTCGTCAGGGCCACCCTCGGACCAGTTGAGCACGAGCGCCCCAGACATCGCGAAGACCCGCACCGGGTGGACTCGACTCCTGGAGAGGGCAGGAACGATTCGAGGCGATGCGTTGTTCATCCGTCCAGAGCGCCGCTCGGCGTTGCGAGGTGCGGCGACTGGATCGCTTCTGGTGTTGTCGGCCGTCGCGGTATACCCTGGGGCGGCTCCTCGGTCCGGCGCAGCCCATGGCGTGCAGGCCGAGCAGCCAGGTTGATTTCGGGAGTCGCGCTCAGGCGCGGCTCGGTACGATAGATTGAACGGAGGAGGTCGCTATGAATGAACTCAGCAACTACTTGATCGATAACCTGGTCCTGGATTTCCGGGGAGACGTCGATATGGAGACGCTGAACGAACTCCTCCTTCGCGATGGCAGCCAACTGGCGCACGATCTCCGGGCGCGGTTGATCTCACAGGATGGCGTCGATGACTTCCTCCTGGTGCTCGCGGACTGCCTCAAGGACTTCCTGCGCGAAGGAATCTCGGAAGAGCTCGTGACGGAGCAGATCGGGATGTACGTCAACGCGTAAGCGTTCGGACGCCGGTCAGAGCGACAACGCCGACCTCCACTCTGGAGGTCGGCGTTGTCGCTCTGACCGGCGCCGTCGGCGCTCAGAACACCGAGAAGGCCTCCCCGGCGTCTTCAAAGTCGACGTTCCGGCCAATGGACATCTTGCGCTTGAGCGCTGGCCGCTCCTCCAGCAGGTCGAAGTACTCCTTGGAGCCGTACTTGATCCGCTTCGCCCTGGAGGGATCGACCCCAGCCTCCTGCCAGACACCGTTGTTGTGGATGAACAGCTTGCCGTCGATGTAGCGGGTCGCGCGGTTTTCGGCCTCGGACGCCGATCCGGCGGTCTTCAGCTCGTTCGCCGCGATGGACGACTCGACGGCGTCTGCGCCGGAGTCGAAGTCGAACCCCTTGCGGTTCTTCAGCGCGCTCTCGCGGCGGCGGCGCTCGGCCTCGAAGCCGCGGGTCGCCACGCCTGGCCGAGGTGAGCCCTCAAGCTCCTCATCATCGACGGCGAGGTAGCTGGTGTAGGGGGTGACGAGACCGTAGGCGCGGGCGAGCCGGATCACCTCGGCCTTCAGCTCGGGGATCTCGCCCTTGCCTCGGATCTCCTCAAGGAGGTAGCCGACCTTGCGGGTCGCCCACAGCTTGGGGATGAAGTCGTGGGCCACGGTGGCGTCCCCTGACGAGGTGTGCCCCTCGATCTCGTCGAACTCCAGCGTGATCTCCTCGTCCCCGAAGCGGCCGTGCAGGTCGATGCCCGAGGGCAGCGCGCCGCGCGTGCGGCCCATGACGACCACCTGGCCGCCGCGGAACAGGTCGGGGAGGCGCTTCGGGTAGACGTCGAAGACCCCGGAGGTGTTGTACTCCAGCTTCAGGTCGGCCATGACCGGGTAGCTGATCCGGTTGACCAGATCGGTGACCTTGAGCTTGATGTCCTCGTTGGGGCGGACGTAGTCGCTGATGCCGCCGTTTCCGGTGGCGATCTGGTCGAGGAGGGTGGTGTTGACCCCCCACCCCACGCCGTAGGTGAAGATCCGGGCGCGCTGGGCGTTGCGCGCCTGGGTGCGTCGGATGATCGCCTGGACGTCCATCTCACCGACGGTGGGGCGCCCGTCGGTCATGAAGATCACGAAGTGCAGCCCGTCGTCGGGCGCCTGCGAGGCGAGCGCGGTCTCCAGCGCGTCGTCGATCGCCGTCCCCCCGGCGGCCTCAAGGCGGCTGGCGAAGGCCAGCCCATGCCTCACCGCGTCGGGCGTGGCGGGCGTGGGGCGCGTGAACAGGGTCTCCAGGCCCGTTGAGAAGCGGACGACGTTGAAGTGATCCCGAGGTCGAAGCGTCCGAATGCACTGCGCCAGCGCGGCGCGGGCCTGCTCCATCTTCTCGCCTGCCATCGAGCCGCTGGTGTCCACCACGAACGTCACCGTCTTGCCCGGAATGTCGTCCTCGTCCACCTCCAGCTTCGGAGCCAGGATCATCAAATAATACCCATCCTCGCCGCCCTTCCCGTCCGGGTCGTAGGTGAGGATCGACATCCCGACGTCGTCATCGCTGGTCCCGAGGTAGAGCAGGAAGTCGCGCTCCAGATCCGCGGCGTCCTCCTCCAAGCCCACCGTGACGCGGTGATCCGAGGCGCGCGAGACGTCCACGCGGTGCGTCGGCGAGTAGACCGCCTTGAGCGGGGCGTTTGAGGAGATGTTCGCGACCAGGGTGAAGTCCTCCATCAAGCGGGCCGCCTTGCGACCGGTCTTGAGTGGGTAGATCAGCCGCCTCGTACTCCCGGCGCGGCCGATCACCGAGGCGTAGGCGATCTCCACCTTCTGCTCCCCACGCGCCGGGACCGGGAAGATCCGTGCTTGAAAGAGCTGCCCGTCGATGTACTCCACCAACCCGGGATCCTGCGTGCGGCGCACGATCCGCTCGTAGATGGCGCGCGCCTTGCTTCGCTCCAGGACCGCCCCCGGCGTCTTCCTGCCGTTGATCCACAGCGAGAAGTCCGACACCGTCGAGCCCTTCGGGACCGGGAAGTAGAAGGTCGCCTCAAGCTGCCGGTCGGTGTGGTTGACGAACACCTGCTCCACGCGCGTGACGGCGGCCTGATCCGTGACCTGGATGTTCACGCGGTGGCTCTTGATCGCCAGCGGTGGGAGTGATTGTTCGGATGGGATCAACAATCCAATCGCTTGCCCCTCATGGGAGTAACCGGTGGTGAGGGCGAAGGCGATCAGGGCGATCGCGGCGAGTGTGATTCGGGACATGATGGCAGCTCCGCGAGGTGATCGAGCGCGCCGGTGAGGTCGCCGGGTTAATCACGCAGGAGGGGGGAGGTTCGATCTGAAAAGGTGGGGTGGGGAACAAAAAAGGCCCCGCGCTCTCGCGCGGGGCCCTGGTTGTGGAGGACGCCAGGGGAGGTTCAGTCGCGGACGAGGCGGCGCAGCTCGTCGAGTTCGATGGCGAAGGTCATGTCGTCGCCGTGCACGGCGACGCGCTCCTGGTTGACGAGGGCGACGTCGGTGAGGTCGCGGACGGCGACGGTGTCCTGACCGAGCTGGTGGACCCGGAGGGCGCCCAGCGCCATCCCGAAGGGTCGAAACACCTGCCCGAGGGTGTTGGGGGTGGCTTCGAGGAACAGGACGAGGCGGTCGCCGGTGCGCATGGTGGTCACGCCGTGAACGCGCTGCTCCAGGTCGCCGACCACGCCGCCGGGGGTGCGGACGACGAGGGTGTCGTCGTCGCAGTCGCCGGACCAGCACTCCTCGACGCGGACGGTGGTGTGGGTCCAGATGACGCCGCCCTCGAAGTCGGCCGCCTGGTCGAGGACCTCGACGAGGACGACGCGCTCGCTGGCGACGGTGACCTGGTCGAGGGTGAGGGCGGGCAGGGTGGTGGCGGTGGCGCTGGAGGAGACGGCGACGACGCCGGTCACCAGGAGCGCGGCGACGGCCAGCGTGCTGCGGCGCGCGGTGTGGCGCGGCTGGCGACGGCGGCGGAAGAAGGTGGCGCCCAGGAGCAGCCCGCCGAGGGCGAAGAAGGCCCCGAAGCCGCGAGGCGACCCGCCGGGGGCGGTGGTGGAGCAGGCGAGGTGGACCTGAGCGTCGTTGATGCGGTAGCCGGAGTCGTCGCTCTCGGTGGCGACGTCGGCGTCGGTCCAATCGGAGCCGATCGCCTGGGTGTTGTTGGCGTAGAGGAAGTTCAGGCCACGGAGGTCGTCGTTGTAGAGGGTCCGCTTGAGGACCTCGCCGGGGGCGGCGCTGGGGAACATGGTCGCGTGCTCCGATTCGCTGTGGCCGAGGCCGATGAAGTGGCCCACCTCATGGGTGAGGCTGTTGCTGAGGTCGTGGCGGCCCGACTGCCCGTCGGTGGCCCAGCTGTAGTCGGCGCTGTTGATGATGATGTCCGCGTCCACGAGGCGACCGGAGCCGCGCTCAAACGAGGTCAGGGTCAGCGCGAGGGCGTTGGGGTCGTAGGGCCAGCTGTCGTCCTCCCAGATGATGGTGTTGGAGTTCTCCTGGTTCTTGACGTAGCCGTGGTGGCCGTTGGCGATCTCGCCGCCGTAGACGAGGTGGAGGTCGGCGCCGTGGCCGTTCCAGGTGTCAAACGACTCGATGATCGCCTCACGGGCCTGGGTGTTGGACATCTGGCGCGTCCCGGCGGTGTGGATCGTGTAGACGACCTCGGGGGTGTCCCAGTGGACGGTGGCGCCCGCCTCGGTCTTGCTGATCTCGAAGGCGAAGCCGGGGGCGGTCAGGAGAGAGACGACGGCGATGGTGGCAGCGGTGGTCGCAGCGAGCTTCATGATCCATGCTCCCTGGTACAGGACGGCGAGGTCGCTGTACCGGCGCAGGGCGTCGCGCTGCAGACGAGAGCTTCGTTTCGGTAACCCGGCTGCCCACAGCATGCTGTGGGCCCGTGGCTTTGCGTCCCGCCCTCACGAGCGGTTTGCCATTGTCGTCGAAGCGCAAGGCCCGAAGTTGAGTTGTCATTGTGGACCGGGAGGGGGGTTTCACGCCCTCCTCAGGTGGTCCTCTTGTGCATCGGGATGTACCGAGGGGGACTTGAGCAAAAAAATGAGGGGGGTGGCGGTCAGCTGATGTGTCGGCGCAGGTGCTCGATCTCTTCGAGGGTGCCGAGCACGAGGAGGACGTGCTTGTCGCGCACGGTGAAGTTGGGCGGCGGGTTGTAGGTGTGGCGCCCGGTGGCGGTGTTGTAGACCGCGATGACGAGGGCGTCGGTGTCACGCCGGAGGTCGGCCTCGCGCAGGGTGTGGTCCTTGATGCGCGAGCTGGCGCCGATCGGGATCTCCTCGATCCGCAGCGGGTGCGACTTGTCGCGGATCATCAGGTCGAGGAACGTCACGACGTTCGGGCGCAGCACCTCGCTCGCCATGCGCTGCCCGCTGATGACGGTGGTGAAGATCACCCGATCGGCGCCCGCGCGCTTGTACTTCTCCTCCGAGCGGGGGTCGTCGCCCTGGGTGATGATCCGCATGGTCGGGTTGAGGGTGCGGGCGGTGATGGTGCAGAACAGGTTGTCGCGGTCGTTGCCGAGGGTCACGATCGTCCCGACGCAGCGCTTGATACCCGCTTCGAGGAGGATGGAGTCGTCGGTGGCGTCCCCTATGATGTGCGGCACCTCAAAGCCCAGCTTCTGTTGGAGGCGTTCGATGTAGAGGGGCTTCTGCTCGATCAGCACCATGGGCGCCTTGCTGGTGAGCAGCTCCTCGACGACAAACTCGCCGGGGCCGTGCAGGCCGCAGACGATGTGGTGATCTTTGAGCCGAGCGATCGTTTTGAGCATGCGCTTGCGCCGGATGTAGTTCTGGAGCTGGCCGTCGATGATGAACGCGGTCAGGCTCGATACAAAGTAGAGCATCACCCCCATGCCCATGATCAGGAGGATCAGGGTGAAGACCATCGCCTCGGGGTGTCCGCTGATGGGTATGGTCTCGCCGTAGCCGACCGTGGTCAAGGTTATCACGGTCATGTAGACGCAGTCCAGCATCGGCCACTCGCCGCCGCCGAGGATGTAGTAGCCGACGCTGCCGAACACGAGCACGAGGACGACAGAGAGGGCCGCGAACCCGATGCGGTTCTGAGCCGATCGGGCATCGTCCTGGGTGCTGGCGCTGGGGATGAGCTTGCTCATGGTCACCGCGGCCGCCCGGAGGAGGCGTTGAAATCTCGCGCTTGAGCGCCTTGACGACGTGGGGTGTCGATCCTAACCTGATTGTGTGGTGGATAGGCGCACATCAATCCCTCGGGATCGACCGACTCAGGATGACCAACGCAGGCCGCGTTGGTCAAGTCACCTGAGCTGTTCGTTGCGGAGAGGTTGCGCCTCCAGCCATGAGACGCGTATCAAAGAGAACGCACTTCGGAGGATAAGGATGAACATGGTCAAGTCTGACAAGAGCAACGACGCGGCGTACATCTCCACCGAGATCAATCGGCTCAAGCAGGAGCACATGGACCTCAAGCAGCAGCTCTCCGGGTTCGAAGGCACCCGCTACCTGACGTCCAGTCAGCAGCTTGAGCGCCGCGAGCTTCAAAAGCGCAAGCTCTACGTCAAGGACCGCATCCACACCCTCAGTCGCCGCGTCGAGTGACCCCAACGAGCCCGGCGCTCCGGTCGCTGGGCTCACCCTCACCTGAAACAACCCCCGACCTACCCCAGCCCGACGCGTGGACGAAGCGCCCTCGCAGCGGCTCGGCCTTACGCGGGCTCTGCGATGAGCACGACCCGCGCGGTGTACAAAAACGGAGCCACGCGTCACCAGATGTGTTACTCTGTCGGCTCCAGGGATGGACCCAATCCAACGCAAGACCAGCAGCCGATCGGGGCGCTGTCGTCAAGTCAGAGCAGCTCGCGTTGAGGGGCGCCCCTCACCCTGCGGCGTGGGTACGGATCAGGTGCAGCAGATGTCGATTGAGCTAGGAGCCTTTCAGCTGGTCAAGCCAATCGCGCGCGGTGGTATGGCCACAGTGTGGAGGGGGGTCCACACCGTCCAGGGGGTCCCCGTCGCCGTCAAGGTGATGACGGGCCAGAACGCTCAAAAGCCAGAGTTCGTGGACGCGTTTCGAAACGAGGTGCAGGCGGTGGCGGGGCTGGCGCACCCCGGGATTGTCATGGTGTTTGACCACGGCGAGATCCCGGCGGAGGTGGAGCGCGCCTCCAACGGGCTGCTCCGCCGAGGGTGCCCCTACCTCATCATGGATCTCGCCACTGGCGGCACCCTTGAGGCGTTGCCGATGCCGATGCCGTGGCCCGCGCTCAAGAACATCCTCCTCGTCCTGCTCGACGCGCTGGCCCATGCGCATGCCCGCGGCGTCATCCACCGGGATCTCAAACCCGCCAACGTCCTCCTGTCCTCTCCAGACGATGTGCGCCCCGGGCTCAAGCTGACCGACTTCGGGATCGCCTACGCCGAGCCGCTGAACACGGTCCGCTCGGGGAGCATCGAGGTCAGCATGGGGACGCCCTACTACATGGCCCCCGAGCAGATCGAGGGCACCTGGCGCAGCTACGGTCCCTGGACCGATCTGTACGCGCTGGGCTGCATGGCCTGGGAGTTCGTGACCGGCGACGTCCCGTTCGACGCCGAGCACCTCGTGGGGCTGGCCTACAAGCACCTGAGCGAGGAGCCTCCGCCGCTCGTGGCCCCCAAGGGGGTCCCCAAGGGGTTCGAGGGGTGGCTCCGGCGCATGATGGCGAAGTCGCCCGAGGCCCGCTTTCGGCGGGCCGCTGACGCCGTGTGGGCGTTGGTCCAGCTCGACGACGAGGGGCTCGACGATCACGCCTCGCTGTCGGAATGGAACCCGAGCGCCGTGCCCAGTATGTCGGCCAGCGCGGAGGTGATGCTGCGAGACACCCAGGTCGTCTCCCCCCTCGACACCGGCGAGCAGCCTCAGACCACGCAAACGCTCGCGCGCTCCAAGGAGGTCGCAGATCCCCGCAGCTACGGCGACAAGCTGCGGGTCGGGCCGGTGCGCCTCGGCGAGCAGACCCTGGCCGAGGTCAGCCTCCCGCCGCTGCCCATGACCTGGCGGCGCATGGAGGCCGAGCGTGGCTCCATGAAGCTCGTCGGGACGGGGCTGAGCCTGTACGGCCTTCGCTCCATCCGCCTCGTCGGCCGCGAGCGGGAGCGGGACGTGGTCTGGAACGCCCTGCACCAGGTGCGCGACACAGGCTTCGCCCGCCTCCTGATCCTCCACGGCGCCGCGGGCAACGGCAAGAGCCGCCTCGTCGAGTGGATGTCCCAGCGCGCCCATGAAGTGGGCAGCGCCATCCTCCTGCGCGCGTTTCACAGCCCGCTGCCCAACCCGACGGATGGGCTGTCGCGTATGATGGCCCGTCACCTCGTGTGCGTTGGCTTGGATCGCGTCGAGGTCAAGGAGCGCCTGGAGGAACAGTTCTCGTCCCACGGGGTGGAGGACAAGTACGTCTGGAACGCCATGACGGAGCTGATCCACCCCGCCTCCGACGATGAGCTGAGGGGGACCCAACGGATCCGTTTCGGGAGCCCGGCGCAGCGCTACGCGCTGATCATGAACTACCTGGAGTTCATCAGCGCCGAGCGCCCGGTGATCGTCTGGCTGGATGACGTGCAGTGGGGTCACGACGCGCTCAGCTTCGCCGAGTACGCCATGAACCGCCAGGAGAGCTCCCCGTGCCCTGTGCTGTTCATGCTGACGGTCCGCGATGAGGCGCTGGCCGAGCACCCGAAGGTCGAGTGGAGGCTCGCCGAGGTCGCGGCGCTCCCCGGCGCGCAGACCCTCCACATCGCGGCGCTTGAGCAGTCCGCCACCAGCGAGCTGATCCATGAGCTGCTCGGCCTCGAAGGCGACCTCGCCCACGAGGTCGAGGTCCGCACGGGCGGCAACCCACTCTTCGCGGTGCAACTCGTCGGTGACTGGGTCGAGCGTGGGGTCCTGGAGGTGGGGGATCGCGGTTTCGTCCTCAAGGACGGCGAGCAGGCGCACCTCCCCGATGACCTCTACGACGTCTGGAGCGCCCGGATCGAGCGGCTGATCGAGGGGCACGGCATGGAGGTGGAGATGGCCCTTGAATTGGCCGCCGTGCTGGGTCAGGAGGTCGAACTCGCCGAGTGGCAGGAGGCCTGTCGCCACACCCGGATCGAGTACCCCGAGCGGCTGCTGCCCATCCTCCAGGGGCAACGGCTCGCGATCCCCAGCGATGGGGGGTCGTGGCGCTTCGCCCACAGCATCCTCCGCGAGGCGCTGGAGCGCCGCGCCCGTGAGGCGGGTCGCGCCGTGCGGTACCACCTGGCCTGCGCCGAGATGCTGCGCACCCATTACCCCCCTGGCCAGCGGAGCATCTCCCAACGCGTCGGGCACCACTTCATCGAAGCGGGCGATCTGGAGCGCGCCATCACGCCGCTGCTCGACGCCGCGCGGGAGTGCCGCGAGCGCAGCGAGTATCAGGAGGCCCACGAGCTGCTCACCACCCGCGAGGAGGCGCTGACCGCGCTGGCCTACCCACCCCACGATCGGCGGTGGGGGCAGGGGTGGGTGCTGCGCTCGTGGATCTGCTCCAACCAGTCCGACATCACCTCGGCCTGGTCCTGGGCCGAGAAGGCCGAGAAGCGCGCCCGGACCTACAGGTGGGAGCGGCTGCTGCCCCAGGCGCTCATCGGGCTCGGGGTCGCCGCCCGCGATCTGGGCGATCTCGATCGCGCCCGAGCCCTGCTGGAGGAGGCGCGCGATCTGCACGAGGATCTGGAGCAGCGGCTCGGGCAGGCGTACTGCCTCCAGGGGCTCGGCGTGGTGGCGCGGATGCGCGGCGACCTGAAGACGGCCTCCGAGCTGACCCACGAGGCGCTGCTGATGCACTGGCTCGTCGAGAACATGTCGGGGGTCGCGCAGTGCAACCTGCGGCTCGCCGAGATCACCGTCCGGCAAGGGGACACCGAGGTGGCCCAGGAGCACATCGACAAGTCCCTGAAGTTCTACCGGGAGCTGGGCGAGCAGCTCGGGATCGCCAACTGCGTGAACGTCCAGGCCGACATCCAGCGCCTCACCGGGCGCTTTGAGGAGGCGGAGCGGACGTACGGCGAGGCGCTCGCGTTGTACCAGCAGCTCGGCTCTCGGGTGGACGTGTACGCCCGCTACGGCGTGGGCCTGGTCATGCTGGCCAACCGACGCTGGGACGAGGCGCTGCCGATCTTCCAGTACACGCGCCAGATGTTCATGAACATGTCCCGGCGGAGCGACGTGTGGTCGAGCGCCGCGGCGCTGCTGCCCTGCACGGCCCACTTCGGCGACTGGCCCTTGTGGGACGCCTGCGTGGAAGACCTCCAGAAGGGCACCGACGTCGCCATGGCCGACTTTGACGTGGCGGAGTGCATCGAGGAGGCCGCCAACCAGGCGTTCGAGCGGGGAGGGACCGCCCAGGCGATCCAGGCGCTCCGGCTCGCCGAGGCGCAGTGGCTCCTCCTCAAGCGCCACGATCGCGCCTCGCACGTCCGCAGCGCGCTCGCTGACATCGAGTCCCAGTGAGCACGCTCCTGCTGGTTTCGACGCTCCACATCGCATAACGTAACGTTTGGGTCGGCGCTCGCACGATGTGCCATGGCCTGAAGGCAGCCAGGCCCCCAACGCACCCATCCACCGTTCAAGGAGTCAAGATGGCCGCGGTCAATGAGTTTGTGTCTGAGTATTACGGCAAGAAGGTGACCAGGACCGAAGACCTGGAGTTCGACGCCTGCTGTGTGGCCGATTACGATCTGTCCCTGCTTGGCCCGATCACGGCGGAGGTCAAGGAGAAGCGTTACGGGTGCGGCAGCCCCATCCCCCAGCTCCTGGAGGGGCTGACCGTCCTCGATCTGGGGAGCGGGGCGGGGATCGACTGCTTCATCGCCGCGCAGCTCGTCGGCCCCCAGGGGCGGGTCATCGGGGTCGACATGACCGCGGAGCAGCTGGAGATCGCGCGCCGCAACGTCGCGCCGATCATGGAGAACATCGGCTTCGATGAGCCCAACGTCGAGTTCCTGGAGGGGCGCATCGAGGAGATCCCGGTGGAGTCGGGCACGGTCGATGTCGTGATCTCGAACTGCGTCATCAACCTCTCCGACAACAAGGAGCGGGTCTTCTCCGAGATCCGTCGGGTGCTCAAGCCGGGCGGGGAGTTCTACATCTCGGACATCGTCGCCGACCGTCGTATCCCGGCGAGGCTTCAGGAGGACACGACCCTCTGGTCGGAGTGCCTCTCGGGGGCGGCCTACAACGGTGATCTGACGCGGATCATGCGTCGGGCGGGCTTCGAGGACGTCCGCGCGGTCAGCCGTCGCCCGTTGAGCACGGTCATTGAGGGGATCCGCTTCGAGGCGGTCAACCTGCGCGGGTTCAAGATGGAGCTGGAGGACGCCTGCGAGGATTACGGGCAGGTGGCGATCTACCGGGGCACCATCGACGGCTACGAGGACGCGTTCACGCTTGATCTGGGGCACGTGTTCGTGTCGGGTCAGGCGGTGCGGGTCTGCAAGAACACGGCGGACATGCTCAGCCAGTCCCGCTACGCGTCGCACTTCACGGTCAGCCCCGAGCTGCACCACGTCGGCCTGTTCCCGGATTGCGGCGCCGACCCCGGTGACGGGGAGGAGTCGAGCGCGTCGGCCTCACTCCAGGGGTCGTGCTGTTGACCACCGACGCTTCACCCGACATCGACGCCGTCCTGACGTTGCTGCGGAGCGCCGACCTGCTGGAGGCGCTCCCTCGCACGGGCTACCTCTACAGCCGCGTTCCTCAGCCCGAGTCGGTCGCGGCGCACTCCTACGGGGTGTGCCTGGTGGCGCTCGTGCTGGTGGATCTCATCCTCAAGAGGCCCGACCCGCCCGAGATCGACCGGGCGCTCGTGCTGGAGATGGCGATCCTGCACGACATGGCGGAGGCGCTGACGACCGACATCCCATCGCCGATCAAGCGCTTCATGGGGCGCGAGCACGTCAAGGCAGGCGAGCGCCGCGCCCTGGAGGTCATGGTGCGGGGCGTCGAGCCCCGTTACCTGGCGGTGTGGGATCGGTACGAGGCGGGGGGCTGCCTGGAGTCGCGCGTCGTTCACGTCGCCGACTCGATCCAGATGATGCTCAAGGTGCTTCAGTACGAGGTCGCGGGCCTCGGCGATCTGCGGCGGTTCTGGAAGCACGAGGGCAACTTCGACGATCAGGGGATCCCCGAGGCGCGGGCGCTCCTGGAGCGGATCCGCGCGCACCACGAGGCGGGCGACTGGCCGACCGGGCTGTGACGCCCGAGCCCGTCAGTCCGGGTCCTCGACCTTCCACACGGCCCCCTCCAGGACGAGCGTGATCTCGCGGTCGCCGTACTGCATGTAGGCGTGATCCTTCCGCGTCTGGATGGGGTTGTACATGTTGGCCTTGAGGGCGTCGATCATCTCGGTGACCTCGTCGGAGCGCCGCTCGAAGTCGGCCTTGAGATCCTCCGGGGTCATGTGGCGGGCGTACTCGCTGGGGATGAAGCGCATCAGGACGTCGAAGCGGCGCTCCTCCATCGCGCGCACGAAGGAGATCACGGCCTGCCGCGGGGTGTCCTGGGCGTAGAACTGAAAGAGGCCGTCGGTGATCTTCCAGCCATCCTCGGTCAGGCGCAGCTGGAGTGTGTCGTAGTCGGAGTAGTCCAGCTGAGCGCGGACCCGCGCCGACGACTGCGAGGCGTTCCGCATCGAGTCCACGACGGGCGCCATCTGCTCCTTGTAGCGCTCCCAGTTGCGCACTAACTCATCGTAGCTCGTCTGCTCACGCACCTCGGGGGAGAGCAGGGACCAGGCCTGCTCGGGATCGTCTTTGTCCAGGGCCGCGGCGTACTGACCGAGGGTCTCTTGAGGCGTGGTGGATGAGCACGCGGCCAGGAGCAGGAGAGACAGGAGGATGCAGGAGGTTCGGAGCATGGTCACGTCGGGTGCGGCGTTGATGCGCTGGCTCGTGCTGAGGTGAGCGAGGCGCGAGATCGCGTTAACGCGGAGCGGGTCGGTTTCATGCCCGAACCGGGCCTTCGAGGTAGGGCCACAGGGTCAGCGCCGCGCCCTGGCGCATCAGCAGCGCCGTCGCCACGTGAGGGTGCAGCTGCTCGGGGAGCAGCTCGGCGAGCCACGCCGAGGAGGCCGTGGAGGCGTCGTCGCGCGAGGCCTCGCTGAACAGATCGGGCGCCTGCCTGGAGCGACCGAGCATCGACTGGAGCGCCTCCTGGCGGTGATCGACGAAGGCCACGTTGATGTCGTCGCGCTTCACCGAGGCCTCCTTGCAGGCCAGGTCGATGGCGGTGTTCAGGTCACCGATCACGTCCACGAGGCCGAGCGTCCTGGCGCGAGGGGCGGTGTAGACGCGGCCGCGGGCCAGGCGGTGGACCTTGCGGCGGTCCATGTTGCGGCCCACCGAGACGCGGTGCAGGAAGCGCCGGTAGAAGGCCCGGATGTCGCGGCGGAGGTTGGCCACCTCGGTGTCGGACATCGCCGACGTGAGGCTGGCGAACGACGAGGTCTCCCCGACGCTGATGCTGTCGAAGTGGACCCCGAGCTTCTCCACCAGCTCACCGCCGGACAGCTTGCCCGCGATGACCCCGATCGAGCCGGTGATCGTCGCCTCGGCGGCGACGATCTGGTGCGCGGCCGCGGCGATGTAGTAACCGCCGCTCGCCGCGACGTTCCCGAGGGAGGCGATCACCGGCTTCTCCTCGGCGAGCTTGCGGATCGCGCGCCACATCAGGTCGCTGGCCAGCGCCGAGCCGCCCGGTGAGTCGATGTGCAGCACGACCGCCTTGACGAGGTCGTCCTCGCGCAGCTGCTTGAGCGCCTTGACCACTCCTTTCGGCGTGAGGGACTTGCGGAGCTGTCCTTGAAGCCCCTCGTTGCCCATCATGATGATGCCCGACAGGTTCAGCACCGCGACGTGCGCGCGGCGGCGCCTCAGCGGCTGCCACCGGAACGGGCGAGGGAGCTGGGCGAGGTAGCGCGCCTGGCCGACGACGGTCACGGGGCGATCGCACTCGGTCTCGTCCTTGATCGTGTCCTTGATGTCGTCGGCGTACAGCGCGCGGTCGATCAGCTTGTGGCGCCGCGCGTCGCGCGCCGCCATCGGCGCGTCGTCAAAGAGCCTCCGGGCCTCCTCCATCGGGATGTCGCGGCGCTCCGACACCCGACCGAGGATCGAGGTCGCCATCCCCTCCAGGATCTGGGACATCATGATCATCTGGGAGCGGCTCATGCGCTCCCGCGTGAAGCGGTGCGACGCGGTCTTGTAGCGGCCCAGGTTGATGAACTGAGCCCGGATCCCCACCTTCTCCAGCGCCTCGCCGAGGAACATCATCTCGGTCCGCAGCCCGAAGGTGTACAGGCGCCCGGGGGGGGCCATCATGATCGTGTCGGCGGCGGTCGCGAGCAGGTAGTCGGGGAGCATCGCCTGGTTCATGTGGCAGATGACGCGCTTGCCCTGCTTGCGCAGCTCATTGAGGCGATCGGCGATGACGCCGACCTCCGCCAACCCCATGGCGGTCTGCTCGGCGCGGAAGAACACCCCCTCGATCTCCGGGTCGTCGGCGATCTTCTGGAGCGCGTCCTCAAACTGCCACCACGCCCCCTGGCCGCGGCTGGGGAGCGACAGCGGCCCGATCTTGCGCGGCGGCGCGGACAGCTCGATCCCCTTGGGGATGGTGAGCGCCACGTAGCGGCGCTTGGGCTTACGCAGCGGCGCCGTCAGCGTTCGGATGAGCTTGCGCATCACACTCCACATCAGTCGGGTCAGGTTGGTGATCAACAGGATGAGCGCACGTATCATGAGACTCGCCTCCGGCGATTCGTGTCACGCTGCCATGCCACAGTAGGTCAGGGGCAGAGCCCCTGCAAGCATTATCGTGGCTGGGCCACGCCGTCATCGGGCTGGGCGGTCCACTTCAGCCACGTCGCGCGCGCTTGACCGTACGCGAGGACCACCCCGGGCGGTCCGGCGATGAGGCCGCCGTGGACGAACAGCTGGCGCGCTGCCCTCCAGCAGGCCCGCGTCCACCCCTTGAGCGGGGCAGGGGGACCGGGGCGAGCGCCCGCCGCCCTGATGCCGTAACGCGCGTGGCGCGCCAGGCAATCCCGCGCGTCCACGAAGCTGGCGTGGTGCACGATCCCCGGCAACGCTCGGATCGGAACCGACACCCGCGGGGTCTCGTGGACGCGCTCCTCGCTCAACCAGTGCCCGAGCGCCCTGGGGAACATCCGCAGCCTCCGCTCCGCAGCGAACGGGCCGCGGCGAGTCGGTCGCCCGGCCAGGGTCGTCCGGATGTCGAGCGTCCAGGCGAACGCGCGCGGCCCTCGTGCGGCGCGCTCGATCGCGGCGAGCGCCGCGGCGGTTGGGCGCTCGTCGGCGTCCAGGTTCAGCACCCACGCCCCCCTGCACTGCCGCCGCCCACGCTCCTTGAACGATCCAAACCCCTTAAATGGCTCGTGAATCACCCGGGCGTTGGCGCGCCGCGCGAGGCGCGCGGTGTCGTCCCGGGTGCGGTCATCGACGAGGACGACGATCTCCATCTCGGGGAGCGAGCGGCGCAACGCGGCGAGCGCCTCCAACAACGCGGGGAGCGTCCGGGCGGCGTCGCGGGCGATGATGAGCACGGAGAGCAGGGGCTCAGGGGGGATCGACGCAGGTGCCGTTGACGCAGCAATCGTCGCACTCGCACACAGGTTCGCAGACCGTGCTATCGACACAGACATCGCCCTCCTCCCCGGCGCACTCTCCCTCGCAATCGCGGCAGATGATGGTGCTCTGTTCGACGATCATGAGCTCCTCGTCGCTGAGGTCGGTGGACTTCGTCAGGACGCCGCAGTCCTCCAGTTGGACCTCAATGGGCTCGTCCGCGGTGGAGCAGGCCTTGTGGCAGTACTTGCGGTAACACAGCTCACCCGCTGGGCAGGCGTTGTTCTTGTCACACTCCGCGGTGGCGACGCACGAGGAGGCGGTCAGCGCGCCCACGAGGAGCGCCAGCGCGAGCCTGCCCCAGCGGCCATTGGGGGGCCGGGTCGGTCGGGTGAGCGTATCGGGTTGGTCGAGCATGTGGGAGCCTACCCCCAGGCGGTGAGCGACCGGATGGAGCGGCCGCGCTCAGGAGGCATCATAGTAGACCGGGGAGGCTCAGACATCCAACTCATCTGCGTCTGCGTCGCTGGCGTGCTCCATGATGAAGTTGAAGCGCGCCGAGACGTCGCGGCCCATGAGGTTGCTGATGGTCTGCTCGGTCTGGAGGCGCGCCTCGTCGGGGATGACCACCTTGAGGAGGCGGCGCCGGTCGGGGTCGAGCGTGGTGCTCTTGAGGGTGCGGGGCATCATCTCGCCGAGGCCCTTGAAGCGCTGGATGGCGATCCGGGCCTTACTGTTCTTGCGGCGGATGCGGTACTCGATCCGCTTGCGGTGGGTGTCGTCGATGGCCCACCAGGTCTTCTTGCCGCTGTCGATCCGGTAGAGCGGGGGCTGGGCGAGGTAGACGTAGCCGTCGTCGATGAGCGGCTTCATGTAGCGGTAGAGGAAGGTCAGCAGCAGGGTGGTGATGTGGTGACCGTCGCTGTCGGCGTCCATGAGGAGGATGATCTTGTGGTAGCGCAGCTTGGTGGCGTCAAAGGAGTCCCCGATGCCGCACCCGAGGGCCGAGACGACGTTTTGAAGCTCCTTGTTGCGCAGCACCTTGGCGAGCGACGCCTGCTCGGCGTTGAGCACCTTACCGCGGAGCGGGAGGATCGCCTGGAAGCTCCGGTCGCGCCCCTGCTTGGCGGAGCCACCCGCGGAGTCGCCCTCGACGAGGAACAGCTCGCTGATGGCGGGGTTGGAGCTGGAGCAGTCGGCGAGCTTGCCGGGGAGGTTGAGGCGTCGCGACGCGGGCCGCTTGCGGCTGACCTGCACGGCGGCCGCCCGCGAGGCCTTGCGCGCCTTGGCGGCCTGGATGATGCGGGCGACGATCCCGTGCCCGGTGGAGCTGTTGTGGTGGAGGTACTGCTCCAGCGCGTCGCGCACCGCGGCGGAGAGGATCGAGCGCACCTCGGGGTTGTTGAGCTTGTCCTTGGTCTGCCCCTGGAACTGGGGTTCGACCAGGAAGACGCTGAGGATCCCGGTCAGCCCCTCGCGGATGTCCTCGGCGGAGGGGTCGATCCCGCGCGGGATCAGGTCGTGGGTGTCCATGTACTGCCGCATCGCCTTGACCACTCCATCGCGGAGCCCCTGCTCGTGGGTGCCGCCGTGGGTGGTGGGGATGCCGTTGGCGTAGGTGTGGATGTCGGCGCGGGTGGCCTCGGTCCACTGGAGCACGAGGCTGAAGCGCAGGTCACCCTCGATGTTGAGGGTGAAGGGGTCGTGGATGGGGCGCGCGCCGGACTCCTCCAGGTTGCGCTTGAGGTAGTCGAGCAGCCCGTCTTCGTACTTGAAGGCGTTGTAGCTGTCCGTGGTCTGGTCGCGGAAGACGAGGCGCATGCCGCTGTTGAGGAACGCCTTGATCTCCAGCCGATCGCGGATGGTGTCCGGGTCGAAGCGGGTGGACTCGAAGATGTCCGGGTCCGGGGTGAAGGTGATGGTGGTCCCCGAGCCGCGCGCGTTGTCCGAGATGCGCTTGAGTTCGCTGGTGGCGGCGCCGCGGGCGTAGGTCTGCCGCCAGACGGCGCCGTGGCGCTTGACCTCGGCGATGAAGCGCTCGCTCAAGGCGTTGACGACGCTCGACCCGACCCCGTGGAGGCCGCCCGAGGTCATGTAGTTCTGTTGGTTGAACTTGCCGCCCGCGTGCAGCGTCGTGAGGATCACCTCCAGCGCCGAGCGCTTCTCGGTGGGGTGTTCATCGACCGGGATCCCCCGGCCGTTGTCGCTGACGGTGACGGTGCGGCCGTCTTCGGCGAGCGTGACCTCGATGGTGGTGGCGAAGCCGTTGATCGCCTCATCAACGGAGTTGTCGACGATCTCCCAGAGGAGGTGGTGGAGCCCGGCGCTGCCGGTCCCGCCGATGTACATGCCGGGGCGGCGGCGCACGGCCTCAAGGCCGTCGAGGACGGTAATGTCCGCAGCTGTGTAGTGAGTCGCGCTCATGATCTCGTCGTGCTCTGGATCGTTGTTGTCACGCATGGTCACCCCCTCTCCGGACGTTACAGGCCCGGCGATTGGATCCACTCGGGTGGTGACCACGCGAGGTCGGATCAATCGTCGGGCAGCAGCCTGAGCTGCTCGGTGCTCTCGTCCTCGGGTTGCTCCTGAGGTCGAGCGCGTCTCCTCACATGAGGTGGAGCGTTGCCCTCGCCCACCTCCTCAGGTGCCTCAGCCTGAACCTCCGCGGCGGGTTGCTGCGGGGGCTCGGGCTGGGGCGACTCCGCCCTGGACTCGGTGCGCGGTGACGAACTCGCCGCAGCCTCCTTGTCCGCGCTGGCCTTGTTGCTCGGCGCGTCGGGGTCATCATCTTCTTCGATCAGATGATGGATCTCCACTGGAGGTGGAGCGATCGCGATCAACCCCCCTCTCTTGAGGATGATCGTCCCCTCGGCCCGGTTGGAGTCTTCCAGATAACGGCTCGGGGTGACAACCTCTCGCCGCCCTCTGGGCGTCTCAACCTCCAACCCTTCCATCTTGTCGACGGTGAGCGCCGCTCCGATCGCCGCGTCACCCTCGTCGATGCGCACCATCGGTGTACCTCGCCCAGGCCCCTTGAGCAACGGCACCTCGGCCAATGGCACGGCGAGCCCGACGCTGCCTGTCGCCATGCAGAGCCACTCGTCGCCTGCGCACAGCTCCGCGGCGACCAGCCCGTCCGGCTCGCCGTCGGGCGCCTCCTTGAAGAGGCGCATCAGGCGCCGCCCGGTGCTGTTGCTGGGCGCCTCGAAGGGCTCGCGCGCGAGCCGCAGCGCGTAACCCGAGCGCGAGACGGCCACAATGTACGGTGGGGGCGGATCGTCCTCCTCCACCGTCACGTTGGACACCGAGCCCTTGAGTTGGGCGTCGCACCGCGGATCCGTGCAGCTCACCCCAACCACCCGCTCGCCGTCCGCGAAGTCGAAGTGGGCCTGGATCGGCTCTCCGTAGCCGCTGGTGGCGGGCACCAGGTCGACGCGCATCGTATAGGCCCGCCCCTCCGAGGTAAACACGATCACCGACTCGCGCGTGTCGGCCAGCATGATCCAGCCCACCTCGTCGTTGTCTCGCACCCGGATCGTCGATACGTCCCCGTAGCTGCGCTGTCGCTTGAACCAACCCTCGCGCGTGATGATCACGAAGGCGTCCTCGCTGACGATGTAATCCTCCTCGCTGTACGAAGTCACCGCGTCGGGCAGATCGCGGACGACGCTGCGCCGCTTGTCCCCGTAAGCGCGGGACAACTCATTGAACTCATCGGAGATCAACGCCCAGCGGGCGCCCTCGCTCCCCAACAGCCGCCGCAGCCCCTCGGCCTCCTTGCGCTTGGCTCGAAGCTCATCCAGGATCGCCTCGATCTCCAACTTCGCGAGCTTGTACAAGCGCGTGTCGAGGATCGCGTCGGCCTGCTCGCGGCTCAACTCGAACCGCTCCATCAACCCCCGCGCCGCGTCCTGCCTCCCCTCCGACGACCGGATGATCGCGATCGCCTCATCGAGCGCCCCGAAGATCGCCGCGAACGCCTCCAGGATCGAGATCCGGTGCTCCAGCTTGTCCAGATCGTACTGGAGCCGCCTCGTGACCACCTCGAACCGGTAATCGAGGAAGTGGTTGAGCATCTCCGCCAGGTTCGTCCTCGCCGGGGCGGGGACCTCCGGGTTGTCGGTCGGCACCAGGCAGGTGAGGTTGCCGTGGAACTTCATCATCAGCGGCGTGTGCTTGTAGAGGTAGGCCACCGCCACCTCCGGGTCGGCGCCCTGCACCATGTCGCACACGATCCGCACCTCCGCCGTGGACTCGTCCCGCACGTCCCGCAGCTGCGGGATGTTCCCGTCTCGGATGTGCTCCGCGATCTTCTCCACCAGAGACGCTTTGTTGATCGCGTATGGGATCGACGTGATCACCAGCCGCTTCGCGCCCGACCGCTCCTCCTCGCTCTCGACCGTGTACTCTCCAGCCAGCTGAACCGCCCCCTGACCCTCCTCGTAGATCGTGAGCAGCTCCTCCTCGTCGTTCAGGATCCGCCCCCCCGTCGGGAAGTCCGGCCCCTTGATCCACCGCATCAGCTCCCGGACCGTCAGGCTCCGGTCCTCGATCAGCGCCACACACGCCCGCACCACCTCGCGCAGGTTGTGCGGCGGGATGTTCGTCGCCATCCCGACTGCGATCCCGGTCGCTCCGTTCAACAGCAGGTTCGGCAGCCGCGCCGGGAGCACCACCGGCTCCGACATCTGCCCATCGTAGTTGGGGCGGAACGCCACCGTCTGCTTGCCGATCTCCGACAGCAGCTCGCTCGACAGCGGCTGGAGCCTCGCCTCGGTGTAGCGCATCGCCGCCGCCGAGTCCCCGTCCAGCGACCCGTAGTTGCCCTGACCGTCCACCAACGGGTAGCGCAACGAGAAGTCCTGGGCCATCCGCACCATCGCGTCGTAGATCGCTTGATCGCCGTGCGGGTGATACTTCGCCATCACCTCGCCGACCACCGCCGCCGACTTGCGGTGCCGCGCGTCCGGTGTCAGCTTCAGCCCGTGGTACATCGCATACAAAATGCGTCGCTGCACCGGCTTGAGGCCATCCCGAACGTCTGGCAACGCCCGACTCGTGATGACGCTCAGCGCATAGTTCAGGTACCGCTCGCGCGTCGCCTCATGGAGGGCGATGGGCTCAATCCGTGCTGCCATTCTCCCGCCTCGATTTGAGTTCGTTCATCTGGAAGAAGTCAGGTTCAAGGGTCACTCGACCCTCGTTCAGTGTGCGAAGGTCAGGTTACTCAGGGCTTGAACGTTTGTCAAGTGTGTCGTTGGGTTCAAGCACGCTTCTCCTGATGCCCTCCGACAACCTGTGCCTGAGCTTGATAGGTTGGTTTTTTTCGAAGAACACAGGTCATCTTGACCACGGTTGACTTCAAGGTGTGTGAACCCGGGTTCATCCCCGGGCGTACGCATGCCCGAGGATAGGCGCTTCCGAGCAGATTTGAAGTTTATCGGGGGTGGGCAGGCGGAGCAGGGGGCTCAGGGGCGACCGGGGAAGATCGACCGCAGGTAGGTCTCGGCGATCGCGCCAACCTCGGCGGGGGGCGCGCCCTTCAACGCGTCGAGGACCTCCTCGGTCTGGCGGTCGAGGCCCTGAACGTCGGCGCGCGCCTTGATGAGGGTGCTCAGCGCGTCCGGATCCAGCGACCCCTGCTTCGCGGTCAGCGCCAGCTTGACGACCCGCATGCGGAACACCACGGCGTCCCGGGTGCCGAGGGTCCGGCTCACCATGAGGGTGACGTCGTCGATCACCCCCAGGAGCTGCTCGTCTCGACCGAGACGACCCAGCAGGGCGATCATGTTGCTGCTGGCGCTCAGCTCGTCCTGCACCGGGATGCGCCCGTGCTGGTTCTGGATGAACGCCACGAGCGACGTCGCCAGGCTGTTCACGTCGCCGCGCTGATCCCAGTGGGCCCACAGCGCCCGGTCGAGGTCCATGTAGGCGATGTGCGGCGCCTTGTCCCCCATCGCCTCCCGCGTGGCCTGGACCAGCTTGAGGCCCTCCTCCCCGCGATTCACCTCAACCAGGATCCGCGCCATCCGAACCGCCAGCTCGCTCGCCTCGTTGTAGAGCCCGGCCTGGATCAGCGCCTGGATGTGGGGCTCGACCTTGGCTGTGTCGGTGGGTTTGCGCGTGTTGGTCGCCTCAAGGAGGAGGCGCCACCCCTCGATCGCGGCGGTCGCGGCGGGATCGCGGCGCGGCGGCCGCACCCGCTTGATCGCCTCCCCGGCCTCCTTCAGCTCGCCGATCCAGGCCTGGTGGATGTTGAGCGCGACGCCGACGCCCCAGGTGGGCATGAGCCTGGAGCCGCGCGCGGCCCCCTCAAAGGTCTTCTTGAGGGTCGCGAGGTCGTCGGGCTTCTGCGCTTCGAGCGTGGCGCGCAGGAGCCCGGGCAGCCCCTTGAACTCATCGAAGCCGCGCAGGAGGCTGTGCAACCCCTCCTCATCTTCTTCCTCGTCGTCGTCCTCTTTCGCGTCCTCCTCGCCGCCTGGCAGCTGCTCCAGGAGCGGGGTGTCCTGCGCCGCAGCGAGCGCTCTGGCGAGGTCGTCGAGCTGCCGGGCGGTGTGGACGTGGCCGCGGGTGCGGGCGACGAGCGCGGTGATGTGAACGAGCGGCAGGTACAGCTCCTGACGGCTCTCGGTGAGGCCGCTCGCCTCGGCCACGCCGAGCGACTGCGGTGAGCCGTGGATGAGCAGGCGCCCGGTGGTGAGCGCCTCCAGGAGGGCGAGGTGGGCGGTCTTGTCGTCTCCGGCGCGGAAGGCGTACATGGCGCGGGCGAGGTAGGCGTGGATGATGCGATCGTAGCGGGGGGTGGCCAGCGGCGAGCCGACGCAGACGATCCGATCCTGGTTGCCGGTGGCGCCGGTCGCCCAGCCGAAGCCGATCTGGAACGTGCCGTCGCCTGCGCCTGGCGCGGAGGGGCTGAAGCGGTCCTCGATGTTGATCTGGGCTTGAAGCTCGGCGCGCCGAGATTGAATCTTGCATTGGACCACGCCGTCGCCGGTGAAGCCCGCGTCGATGAGCCGTTTGTAGAAGGCCAGGGCGTCGTCGGCCTCGTCGTGGCGCCCGAGGCGCTCCAGCGCCCAGGCCTTGGTCGGGAGGATCCCGTGGGTCTGGTGGGCCTTGTTGCAGGCGAGCGCGGGCTCGCCGAACTTGAGGACCTCGTTGATCGCCTTGAGGGCGTGCTCCGGGTTGTCCTGGGTGAAGTTGCCGTTCGCCTCAAAGGCCTTCGGGAGGTAGGCGTGCTGGCGGAGCGCCCCTTCGAGGGCCGACGCCTCGGCGCGGTCGAACGACGCGTGGGCGTCGTCCGGGTTGTCGCCGAAGGCGAGCTTGAGCACCCCGGCCAGCATCTGGGCGTAGCTGCGCTGCTCGGGAGGGTAGGTCGCGACCTTCTTCTCGACGTGGTCCGCGAAGTTGATCTTCCCGGCGTCCCCCCGAAGCAGGTTCTCGATCCCGACGGTCGCCGCGACCTCGACCATGTCGACGAGCATCTGCACGGTGTCGCCCTGGTCGTCGTCGTTGGCGTTCTTCGCCAGCGTTTGCTGGACGCGAACCAGCGCCTCGCGGAGGGGGCGCTGGATCGTCTGCGCGGCGGCCTCCATCGCCTCGTCCTCCTCGGCGTTGGAGGTGAGGTAGGTGAGCAGCGCCGTGTGGAGCGGCGGGGCGAGCTGGAGCAGCTCCCAGTCGCTCCCCCTCAACCCGAAGTCGTCCAGCGCCCCCTCCACCATCCTCGCCAGGATCACCTCACCCTCATCGAGGGCGACGTCGGCCCCCGCGCGGTCGCTCTCCGCGATGACGTAGGCGAAGACGTCGTGCAGCACGACGCGGCCCAGCTCCAGCCCGACGGCCCACCACCGCTGCTCCGCCTCGCCCCGTGTGCGCGTCGTCGCGAGGTCGGCCTTGAGCTTGCCCGCGTTGGCGCCGGGCGACTCGACGAGGTCGACGAGCGACGCCCCGACGCGGATGAGCCGGGTGACGGCGGCGCTGTGGTCGGGCTGCTCGAAGTTGAGCAGGAGGATCTTGAGGTCGGCCTCCAGGTTGGTGTCCATGGCCTTGAGGGCACCGAGCGCGGCGGCGGTGTCCCCCTGCACGAGGTGCACCAGCCCCTGGACGCCGCGGGTGGCGAGGCGCAGAGCGGGGGCGAGGCGGAGCATCATGGGCGCCTCGGGGTTGGCCTCGGTCGGGGTGACCTGGGCGAAGGTCGCGGCGGCCTCGTTCAGGGTCGGGTGGGGGTTGGCGCCCTGGGCGAGCGTGGCGCTCAGGGCGCGGATGACGTGGATGACGGCGATGAGCGCCTTGTCCTCGTCGCTGTCGCCGAGGCTGCTCCTGACACGCTGGAGGCCGTTGTTGAGGGCAAAGAGCACCTGGGTGCCCTGCTGGAGGCGGCCGGTGAAGGCGTACTGCAGGAGGCTCCCGCCGGTGCTCGTGATGACCGCGAGGATCCCGGCGCGGCCGTCGCCGCCCTCCATGGAGCGGGTCAACACCTGATCGACCAGCGCGGTGGACTGCTCCTGGTCCGGGCAGGTCATCAAAGGGAACAGGGAGGTGAGCAGGCGGGTGTTGTTGCGGCCGGTGAAGCCCTCGAAGGTGTCCTGGGCGATCAGGCGCTGGGTCTCCTCAAAGGCGAGGTTGCAGACGGGCGCCAGGGCGGTCGTGTCGGTGCCCTGCATCATGGCGCCGACCGAGCCCACGGCGAGCGCGCCGCTCGCCCCGGTGAGGCGGTACCAGCGCCGCTCGGGTTGATCGAGCCAGGCGAGCAGCCGCCGAATCGAGGCCGGGCGGATCTGGTAGTTATCGTCGAAGATGTCGGAGGTTCGGGCGAACACGGCGAGGTCGTCTCGCCCGTTCCCCTCCAGCCTGGCGTAGAGGTCCTCGATAACGTCCTCCTTGCGCTGCTCGAACCCGTCGTCACAGGGACCGTCGGGTTGGCCGTTGTAGGCCACGGCCCACGCCCCGAACAGCTTGAGGCGCTCCGCCGGGAGCCCCGGGAAGGCGCGCCCGAGCGCCTCCATCTCGGACTGGTAGGTCTGGCGGTCGGCGGGGCTGAACCAGCGGTCGGGGCGCTCCTCCAGCGAGGTGTTGCGCCAGACCGACTCGAAGCGGCTCACCTCGTTGATGTACTGGCAGACGGGCTTCTGCGCCTCGGGCGGCTCCAGCTCGCTCTTGTTGAATGCGTCGATGAACGCCTCGTCCAGCTCACCGGAGGCGAGCGAGGCGGCGCGGTGGAGCATGTACTGGAGCGCGGCGTGGCTGGAGCACAGGTCGGCGCCCTCCGGGTGGCGGCGGACAGCCTCCTGGAGCAGCATGAACGCCTCGGTGGGGCGCGCCTCGCGCAGGAGCTGGTCGGCGCGACCCACGCGGGACGCCGACTCCCACGCCCCGGCGGCGCCGCCCACGGGCAGGCCGAGGAGCTGGTAGGTGAGGGGCGCCGCCGGGACGACGCGGTCGCGTTGGTAGACCCCGGCGACTCCACCCGCGGCGGCGACGACCTGGGCGACCAGCGCGTCGCCCTGGAGCGGCCCCGCGCCCGCCGGGACCGTGAGCGGGACCCGCAGCGTGGGCTTGCCCGCCTTGGTGTCCGGCGTGTCGCGGGCGTCCTTGAACAGGATGATCGCCTCGGACGGGACGGGGTCGGCGGGGACCTGGAGGCCCTGCGCCAGCCCGCGGAGCTGCTCATGCAGCTCCGCGGGCAGCTTCGGCGCCGGGTTGAGCCAGAGGCCGAGGCGGATCGCGTCGTCGCGCCCCTCCTGAGGCAGGTCCGTCCGCCTCAGCGCGCCCGCGATGAGCGCCTCGCCGGCGGCTTCGCGGTCGCCTCGCTGCGCCGCGCGCGACAGGGTCAGGAGGCAGGGCTGTTCGGCGGCGACGGGGCACGGGTCGGGCTGCCCGTCGGACAGCGCCTGGAGCGAGACGGGCTTCATCTCGACCGAGGCGCAGCCCCAGAGCAGCGCGGTGGCGAGTGTGGCGAGCGCGAGCTTCTTCATCGGGACTCCTGGGTCAAACGCGCGTGATTCGGCCGCCTCGCCGAGGCTGCGAGGCGCGACGCGGGTTGATGCTGGGACGCGCGTCACGACCCCGGGGTCGAGCACCGAGGGCTCCTGGCGGGCGTGGCGCGGTCTGGCGATGCGCGTGTGAGGGTGCCACACACGCGCGGACCTGTCACCCGCCATGATCCGGCCTGGGGGTTGACAACAGCGGGTGAAAATCCTGGAATCTGTCTCGGCGTGCGCCTGGATGTGGTAAGGTCAGGTTCAATGAACCGGGCTGATCTTCAAGAGCCCCTGGGGGAATGAACCGGACGAGCAATACGTCCAGGGAAACGCCACGCCGCGCTCGGCCCGAGGCCGTGCGCGCTCGCCTGCACAAACACAGGTACGATGGGAGGAAGTGCATGACGACGGAGAGTCTCGTCTCACAGGTCGCGTCTTTACAGAATTACGAGGAGTACAAGGACCTGCATTGGTCCGGGAGCTTTGAAGAGTACCTGAAGCTGGTGCGCGAGAAGCCCCAGGTGTGTCGGACCGCCTACCAGCGCGTCTACGACATGATCCTGTCCCACGGACGCGAAGAGTACATCGACAACAAGAAGAAGATCGTCCGCTACAACTTCTTCAAGGATGAGCAGGACGGCGGCCGCGACGCCATCTTCGGGCTGGACATCCCGTTGATGCGGCTGGTCAACGTGTTCCGCGCCGCGGCGCTGGAGTACGGCACCGAGAAGCGCATCATCCTGCTCCACGGCCCGGTCGGATCATCGAAGTCGACCATCGTGCGCCTGATCAAGAAGGGGATCGAGCGTTACAGCCGGACCAGCGCGGGTGAGCTGTTTTCGTTTGAGTGGGTGCTCCCCGAGGAGCTTCAGCACATCGCGGGCGGCCAGGAGATCTTCACCGACCCGATGCACGACGAGCCGCTCAAGCTCATCCCCATCGATTGGCGCGTCGACGCCTTCAAGAGCCTGGGTATCTGGGACAACCCCTACGTGCCTCGGGTCCGCGGCGACCTCAACCCGGCCAGCCGCCTCATCTTCAAGGAGCTGATGGCGCACTACGACGGCGACTGGAGCAAGGTCATCCAGCACGTCCGGGTCAAGCGCCTGCTGCTCAGCGAGAAGGACCGGATCGGCGTCGGGACCTTCCAGCCCAAGGACGAGAAGAACCAGGACTCGACCGAGCTGACCGGCGACATCAACTACCGCAAGATCGCCATCTACGGCAGCGACTCCGACCCGCGCGCGTTCAACTTCGACGGCGAGTTCAACATCGCCAACCGCGGCGTCATCGAGTTCATCGAGATCCTCAAGCTCGACGTGGCCTTCCTCTACGACCTCCTCGGGGCGACCCAGGAGCGGAAGATCAAGCCCAAGAAGTTCGCCCAGACGGACATCGACGAGGTGATCATCGGCCACACCAACGAGCCGGAGTACCGCAAGCTGCTCGGCAACGAGTACATGGAGGCGCTTCGCGACCGGACCGTCAAGATCGACATCCCCTACATCACGAAGTTCACGGAGGAGGTGAAGATCTACAAGAAGGACTACAGCGACATCCCCGGCAAGCACATCGCCCCCCACACCCTGGAGATGGCCGCGATGTGGGCTGTGCTGACGCGGCTCGAAGACCCGAAGAAGCACAACCTGTCGCTGCTCCAGAAGCTCAAGCTCTACGACGGCAAGTCCCTGCCTGGCTACACCCAGGACAACATCAAGGAGCTGCGCAAGGAGACCGAGCGCGAGGGGCTGCTCGGCATCTCGCCGCGCTACGTCCAGGACAAGATCTCCAACGCCCTCGTCAGCGACAAGAGCGAGTCCTCGATCAACCCGTTCATGATCATGAACGAGCTGCGCTCCGGCCTCCGGGGGCACTCCCTCATCAACTCCGAGGACGAGCGGCAGCGCTACACCGAGCTGATCGACGTCATCCGTCAGGAGTACGAGGACATCATCAAGAATGAGGTCCAGCGCGCCATCAGCGCCGATGAGGAGGCGATCGCCAAGCTGTGCGCCAACTACATCGACAACATCAAGGCGTACACCCAACGGGAGAAGGTCCTCAACAAGTACACCGGCCGTTACGAGGAGGCCGATGAGCGCCTGATGCGCTCCATCGAGGAGAAGATCGACATCCCCGACTCGCGCAAGGACGACTTCCGGCGCGAGATCATGAACTTCATCGGGGCGCTGGCGATCGAGGGCAAGCCCTTCCGCTACGACACCAACGAGCGCCTGCGCAAGGCCCTGGAGCTGAAGCTCTTTGAGGACCAGAAGGACACGATCAAGCTGACGAGCCTCGTCAGCAACGTCGTGGACAAGGAGACGCAGGAGAAGATCGACATCATCAAGCAGCGCATGATCCGCAACTACGGCTACAACGAGGAGTCGGCCACCGACGTCCTCAACTACGTGGCCTCGATCTTCGCGCGCGGCGACACCAAGTAGTCGCCTGATGCCTCGACATCCGGCGCGGCGAGCGTTGGGGTCACCCGACGCTCGCCGCCATCACCTCAACTCAACCAGGTGGGCGCGCGAGCGCTCATCGGAGTGTTATGAGTCGAATTCAGACAGACCATCGCCGCTTTCGACAGATCGTCCGGGGCAAGATCAAGCGCAACCTCAAGCGCTACATGTCCCAGGGCGAGCTGATCGGTCGTAAGGGCAAGGACAAGGTCTCGATCCCGATCCCCCGCATCGACATCCCCCGCTTCCGGTTTGGCCAGCGCCAGTCCGGCGGGGTCAGCCAGGGCAACGGCGACGTCGGCGACTCCCTCGGGCAAGGCGATCAGCAGCCCGGCCAGGGCGGTCAGGCGGGCGACCAGGCCGGGGATCACAGCCTGGAGGTCGAGGTCAGCCTCGACGAGCTGGCCGAGATCATGGGCGAGGAGCTTGAGCTGCCGCGCATCGAGCCCAAGGGCAAGGAGTCGCTGGAGACGCTCAAGGAGAAGTACACCGGGATCCGCCCGGTCGGCCCCGAGTCGCTCCGCCACTTCAAGCGGACCTACAAGCAGGCCCTCAAGCGCATGGTCGCCACCGGGGCCTACAACCCCAACAACCCCATCGTCCTCCCCATCCGTGAGGACAAGCGCTACCGCGCCTGGACCGAGATCAAGGAGCGCCACGCCAACGCCGTCATCGTCTACATGATGGACGTCTCCGGCTCCATGGGCGACGAGCAGAAGGAGATCGTCCGCATCGAGTCCTTCTGGATCGACACCTGGCTCCGCTCCCAGTACCAGGGCATCGAGTCGCGCTACATCATCCACGACGCCACCGCCCGCGAGGTGGACGCCCACACCTTCTTCCACACCCGCGAGTCGGGCGGCACGATGATCTCCAGCGCCTACAGCCTCTGCGCCCGCATCATCGAGGCCGAGTACCCGCTGGAGGACTGGAACATCTACCCCTTCCACTTCTCCGATGGCGACAACTGGTCCGTCGATGACACCCTGGAGTGCATGAACCTCCTGCGCGACCAGCTCATCCCCTCGTGCAACATGTTCGGCTATGGACAGGTCGAGTCGCCCTACGGCTCCGGCCAGTTCATCAAGGATCTGCGCGAGCACTTCGACGACGAGGAGAAGATGACGCTCAGTGAGATCAAGAACCGTGACGCGATCCTCGGCTCCATCAAGGACTTCCTCGGCAAGGGCATGTGATTGCCCCCGGCCTCGCCATGAACGCGTGAACCACACCCCATCTGGAGGAGACCGATGACGCTGCCCCTGCACCTGTGGGAGATCAAGGAGAACATCCGAATCATCGCCGAGGACCTCGGCCTCGACTTCTTCGAGACCATCTTCGAGGTCGTTGACTACAAGCGGATGAATGAGATCGCCGCGTTCGGTGGGTACCCCACCCGCTACCCGCACTGGCGCTTCGGCATGGAGTACGAGCAGCTCTCCAAGAGCTACGCCTATGGCCTCTCCAAGATCTACGAGATGGTCATCAACAACAACCCCTGCTACGCCTACCTCCTCGAAGGCAACAACCTCGTCGATCAAAAGACCGTCATCTCGCACGTCTACGGTCACTGCGACTTCTTCAAGAACAACTACTTCTTCAGCAAGACCAACCGCAAGATGATGGACGAGATGGCCAACCACGCCACCCGCGTCCGTCGCTACATCGACCGGTACGGGATCGAGAAGGTCGAGTCCTTCATCGACGTCTGCCTCTCCATCGACAACCTGATCGACTACTTCTCCCCCTTCATCGTCCGCTCGCGCGAGTCCGACCCCAGCACCGAGGACGACGATCACGACATCGTCGTCCCTCGCCTGCGCTCCAAGGAGTACATGGAGGACTTCATCAACCCTCCCGAGTACATCGAGGCGCAGCGCAAGAAGCTCATCGAGGAGCGCGACAGGAAGCGCACCTTCCCCGAGCACCCCCAGCGCGACGTCATGCTCTTTCTCCTGGAGAACGCCCCGCTGGCGGGCTGGGAGAGCGACATCCTCAGCATCATCCGTGAGGAGGCCTACTACTTCGCCCCCCAGGGGCAGACCAAGGTCATGAACGAAGGTTGGGCCTGCGTGCACCCGGACACCTACGTCTTCACCGATCAAGGCATGGTCTGCATGCGCGACCTCGTGGAGCGCGGCTGCGGTGAGGTCTTCGACGGCGAGAAGCGACAGCGGGTCTACGACCGGAACATCATCAGGAACCACGACTCGGTCACGGTCCGCACCCGGCGCGGGCTGGAGCTGTGCGGCTCGAACAACCACCGCGTCCTCCTTGAGGACGGTGAGACCTGGAAGCGCCTCGATGAGCTGGAGATCGGCGACTCGATCGCGATCAGCGGCGGCGGTGACATGTGGCCCGAGGCGATGGTGCCTCTGACCTGGTCGCTCCCCCCAACCATGACCCTCCACGACGTCGCCGAGCAGGCCGACGTGTCCGTGTGGACCGTGCTCCGGCGCAGAGCGGGGCGGAACGTGCGCGCGGCCCTCGCGGTGGATGAGGCGCTTGAGGAGTACGAGGCCCTTCAGCAGGTCGCGCCTGCGCGCTCCATCAACCGCCGCGCGGTCGTCCGCGTCCCTGAGGTCCTTGATGAGCGGCTCGGCGCCTTCCTGGGCTACCTCGTGGGCGATGGCCACATCAGCCGCGTCAAGCGTCACCTCGGGCTGACCTCGGGTGATGAGTCCCAGGCCCTCCACTTCCTGAAGCTGGGCCAGGAGCTCTTTGACGTGACCGCCAGCATGCACAAGGACGAGGGCCGCTGGCGCGTCCTCCTCCACTCCGAGACGGTGTCCGACTTCCTCGTGGATGGCCTCGGCCTCACCGAAGGCCCCAGCGCCCGCGACAAGCAGATCCCCGCGGAGGTCCTGCGCTCGTCGGAGCCGGTCGTCCGCGCGTTCCTGAGGGCGCTCTTTGACAGCGACGGCTACGCCGGTCGGCAGGGGGTCATCCTCAGCACGTCGAGCGACAAGCTCGCCGAGCAGGTCCAGCTGCTGCTGCTCAACTATGGGATCCTCAGCCGCAAGCGCCTTCAACAGGATGGGTGCTGGCACGTCCACGTCACCGGTCGCTCCGCTCAGGTCTACGCGGAGCGGGTTGGCTTCGGGCTTGCGCGTAAGCAGGAGGCGCTCGACGCCTACCTCCAGGACCACACGTGGTTCAAGCAGGAGCGCTGGCTCGATGAGATCGTCGAGATCGAGCACGGGCAGTGTGACGTCTACGACATCTCGGTCACCGAGACCCATCGGTACGCGGCGGGAGGGGTGATCAACCACAACTCCTACTGGCACTCCAAGATCATGACCGAGCACGTCCTCGACGCCAGCGAGATCATCGATTACGCCGAGGCCTACGCGAGCGTCATGGCCACCGCGCCCGGCCAGTTCAACCCCTACAAGCTCGGCATCGAGCTGTTCCGCAACATCGAAGACCGCTGGAACAAGGGGCAGTTCGGCAAGGAGTGGGAGGAGTGCGAGGACCTCGCCGCCAAGGAGAGCTGGAACCGCCAGCTCGGCCTCGGGCGGGAGAAGATCTTCCAGGTGCGCTCCATCTACAACGACGTCACCTTCATCGACGAGTTCCTCACCGAGGACTTCGCGCGCGAGCAGAAGCTCTTCACCTTTGGCTACAACAAGAAAAGCCGCCAGTGGGAGATCGAGAGCCGCGAGTTCGCCGAGATCAAGCAGAAGCTGTTGTTCCAGCTCACCAACTTCGGCCAGCCCACGATCATGGTCAAGGACGGCAACTTCGGCAACCGCGCCGAGCTGCTCCTCCACCACCGGTTTGAGGGGGTCGAGCTGAAGATGGACTACGCCCGCGACGTTCTTGAGAACATCAGCCGCATCTGGCGTCGCCCCGTCAACCTGGAGACGATCGTCGAGGGCAAGGGGCGCCTGCTCACCTACAACGGCTCCGACCACAGCGACCGCCCCATCGAGTACGAGCCCGTCTGATCTCCACAAACCACGTCATGGACGGCGTGGGCCTCTCCTCCTCAGCCGCCTTCAGGCGCGCACGAAGGTGACCGAACCGCAACCCGGTTCACGGAACCGTCACACTGTCCCCGCCACCGAAACCGACCCTCAGCAACCGACACGCAGTTTCGCTGAGAGTTAACTGCGCCTTCATTTCCCCGTCACAGAGCCCGGTTAGACAAGGGGCCGTCAGCCAAGCGCTGCGCTCACCTCGCGAACCTGCGAGGCGAGCGCCTCAACCCTGGCCACGGTTCAGCCCATGTCGCGGAGGATTCTCATTGTCGAGGATGAGGTGGAGCAGGCGGGGGTCCTCAAGAGGATCCTCACCGGCGCAGGGTTTCAAACCCTCCTCGCCTCGACCGGGGGAGCGACGCTCAGGCTTGTCCGCGAGGCGAGGCCCCACCTGATCCTCTTGGACGGGACCCTGCCGGACATGCCGGGGCTTCAGGTCTGTCGGATCCTCAAGCAGGATCCTGAGCTGAGCTGGATCCCGGTCGTCCTGCTCACCCGCAGGTGTGAGCAGGAGCGGATCCTGGGTCTTGAGCTGGGCGCCACCGACTGCGTGGTCAAGCCCTTCAGCACGCGGGAGCTGGTGCTGCGCGTCAAGGCGATCCTCAAGCACTTTTCGCCCAACGCGGACGTCCGCGTTCTGACGCTGGGGCCTGTGACCGTCGATGTCCACGCCGCGCGGGTCCGTGTTCACGGCGCTCCGATCGAGCTGACGCCCATCGAGTACCGCCTCCTGGTCTGCCTCCTGCGTGCGCAGGGCAAGGTGTTCACCCGAGAGGAGCTGCTCGACGGGATCTGGGGGCGAGACGCTGAAGTTCAGGACCGCACCGTGGACGTCCACATCATGCGGTTACGCGAAAAACTTCAATCCGCTGGCGAGTTTGTTGAGACCGTCCGAGGCGTTGGATACCGCCTCGGTGGGTGAGCTGTGTGACGACAGGTCCGGCGACCCCGATGGTGGGGTGCCGCCGGTACGAAGCAACGCGTTCAAGGAGACGTTCCAACATGCCTACCTTCAAGACCACGACCCTTCATAAGATTGTTGTCATCGCGGCCCTGGCCCTTGGCCTCATGGCGGTCGGCTGCGGCGATGAGGAGAGCGACGGCAGCACCGAGAGCAACAGCACCTCGAACAGCACGTCAAACAGCACCTCGAACAACACGTCGAGCAACAACACGGGCGATGGGACCTGCCCCGGCGCGGAGAGCAACGGCGTCTGCACCCTCACGGGCGAGATCACCGAGAGCTTCACGATGGGGCCGAACCTCATCTACCTCCTTGAGGGTGGCGTGTTCATCGGCGACGGCTCCGCGGAGACGGTGCTGACCATCCTGGCGGGCACGGAGATCTTTGGTCAGACCAGCGGCTCGCCGAGCTTCCTGGTCATCCAGAAGGGCTCGAAGATCATGGCCAACGGCACGGCCACCTCCCCGATCGTGTTCTCGTCCGCCAACGACCCGGGCAACCGCAGCCGCGGCGACTGGGGCGGCCTGATCATCAACGGCGAGGCCCCGATCAACCTCGACGGCGGCACGGCCACTGGTGAGGGCGACACCGGGAGCTACGGTGGGACCAACGCCAGCGACGACAGCGGGGTGCTGCGCTACGTCCGCGTCGAGTTCGCTGGCAAGCAGATCACGATGGAGCGCGAGTACAACTCGGTCGCCTTCCAGGGCGTCGGCTCGGGCACCACGGTGGAGTACGTGCAGGCGCACATGGGCGCGGACGACGCCTTTGAGTTCTTCGGCGGCACCGTCAACGTCAAGTACCTGCTCGCCACCGGCGCGGGCGATGACAACTTCGACTGGGTCCTCGGGTGGCAGGGCAAGGGGCAGTACCTCCTGGCGCAGCAGTACGCCGACGAGTGCGATCAAGGCATCGAGGCCGACAACTACGACGAGGGCCGCGACAACGAGCCGCGCTCCATGCCGACCCTCTCCAACGTGACGCTCATCGGGAGCCCCGACTCCGAGTTCTCCGACATCGGCGCGCTGCTGCGCGAAGGCACCGCCGGTCAGATCTGGAACTCCGTCATCGTCGGCTTCAACGACGTCTGCGTCACCGTGGACAGCGCCGAGTCCTACGCGCAGGGCAGCGGCGGCGCGCTGGTCATGGCGGGCACCGCCATCTCCTGCGCCACCAACTTCGAGGACGGCGAGGGCGCCCCTGAGGCGGGCGCGACCGAGGCCTGGTTCAACAGCGGCCAGGACAACGTCGCGGTCACCTTCAACGCGAGCGACACCCTGATCACCGACCCCTTCAACGAGAGCGCCCCGGACTTCACGCCGAAGAACGAGGCCACCAGCGGCGCCCTGTCGGTCGGTGACACCTTCTTCGACGACACCGCCTTCCGCGGCGCCGTCGATCCGGCCAACGACTGGACCAAGGGCTGGACCACCACCGTGAAGAACTGAGCCGTTTGGGGCAGGTCCGCCACCGTCGCTCCCGTGACCGACGGTGGCGGCTCGCCACAGCCCACGGAGGCAGGGGCCACGCTCGTGAGCGTGGCCCCTGTTTTGACATCCACCACCCGGGTGAACCCATGCGCCGCGCCCTGCTCATCACCGCGCTCCTCCTGACCTCCTCGCTGACGCTCACCTCTGCGCTGGCCGATGACCCCGCCGAGCTGGCGAAGGACCTCTCTCGTCTCAGGAGCGAGGTCGAGGCGCTCAACTCGGACATCGAACTGGAGCGCGACAGCATGCGCTCTCGCCTCCGCGCCTTGTCGGCGCAAAAGGCCGATCTGGAGCTGGAGCTTCAGCGCGAGAACCTCCGCATGCGTCAACTGGAGGACGCCAGGACCAAGCGCGAGACCCGGATCGCGTCCACCTCGTCCTCCGAGGATCTCCTCAAGCCGTCGGTCTCCAAAATCGCCGCCGCGCTCAAGGAGCGCGTCGAGGCTGGGCTCCCGTTCAAGACCGAGGAGCGGCTCGCCGACCTGGAGCGCATCGAGGAGCAGCTGGAGCGGGGGCTGATCAAGCCGTCGGACGCGCTGTCACGGCTCTGGAGCCGCTACGAAGACGAGCTTCGCCTGACCCGCGAGAACGGCCTCTACAAGCAGGTCGTCGTGGTGGACGGCGAGGAGGTGCTGGCGGACGTGGCGCGCCTGGGGATGGTGGCGATGTACTTCAAGACCCCGACCGGGGGATATGGGCGCATGGTGCGTGAAGGGGCAGGCTGGGTCGCGAAGCCCTACACGCGCCCCGAGAACGCGGAGCAGGTCGCGGCGCTGTTTGACGCCTTCCAGAAGAACATCCGCGTTGGGTTCTTTACGCTCCCGAACGCCTTCCCCGGGACGAAGGAGTGAAGCCCATGGTCACACCGCGACGAACCGCGCTTATGGCGCTTATGGCGCTGGGTTGGCTCACGACGGTTGGCATGCAGCGGGCCGAGGCCAAGCCATCGAGCTTGATGGACGCCTACAAGAAGGAGTTCGCCTTCCTGGAGGCGGAGAAGCAGGCGTTGACCGACCGCCGCAACGCGATCCGCGCGGAGTCCAACCGGAAGGTGGGGCGCGGCGAGGCGGAGATCCGCGGCCTCCAGCAGCGGCTCTTGACGCTGCGCGGCGAGGCCGACCGGCTGGAGGAGGAGCTGCGGGAGCTGGACAGCCAGGCGACGTCGGTGGACGACCCCAGCGGGGCGCTGGACGAGACGCTGCTGCGCGCCAACACCTCGCTGGAGGCCGCCGGGGTCAAGCCGGTCAAGGCGCCTGGCGAGGAGGAGGGCGTTGAGGAGCGGCTGGAGGCGCTCCAGGCGGCGTTTGAGCGCGGCGGCGGGCTGATCGATCGCCAGAGCCGGACCACGCGCGATGAGGGGAGCTTCTTCCTGGTGGACGGCGCCCGGGTGGACGGCGAGCTGCTGCGGATCGGCGCCATCGCCACGTACGGCGTGAGCGACCGGGGTGCGGGCGCGCTGGCTCCGGCGGGGCAGGGGAGGCTGCGGCTGTGGTTCGAGGAGAGCGGCTCCAGCGCCCGCGCCCTGGCGACGGGCGCCTCGGCCAGCAACCTCAGGATCTTCCTCCACGAGTCGTTGGAGAAGGGGGTGGAGCAGAAGCAGGAGGAGACCGTCCTGGAGTTCCTCGAAGGCGGTGGGGTCATCGGCTGGGTCATCGTGGGCCTGGGCGGCGTGGCGACGCTCCTGATCCTCATCCGGGTCATCATCCTCCTGTTGGCGAGCGCCGGGATCGGCGGTTGGATGAAGGTGCTCGTCCCGCTGGTGGAGCGAGGGAAGTTCTCGGAGGCGCAGCAGCTCGCCCTGGGTTGGAGCCGAGGCCCGGCGTCCCGGGTCGTGCGGGCGGCGCTGCTCCACCTGAACCACAGCCGCCAGCAGCTGGAGGACATCATCTCCGAGTCGCTGCTCAACGAGGTCCCACACCTGGAGCGGTTCGCCTCGGCGTTGACGGTGATCGCCGCCGTCGCTCCGCTCATGGGGCTGCTTGGGACGGTGACCGGCATGATCTCGACCTTCGACGTCATCACCGAGTACGGCACCGGCGACCCCAAGCTCCTCTCGGGGGGGATCTCCGAGGCGCTCGTGACGACCGAGCTGGGCCTGATCGTCGCCATCCCGACCCTGCTCATCGGGACGCTGCTCACCAGCCGCTCCGACAGCATACTCGCCGACACCGAGCGCGCCGCGCTCCAGATCCTCAACGCGGCGGCGCGCGCCGCTCAGGCGCCCCCACCGCTGCCTGGCTCACCCTCGGAGGACGCATGAACGCGATCCTCGATCAGGTCCTGTTCTACGTCGAGCGCGGCGGGTTCGTGATGCCGCCGCTGCTGCTCGGGGCCGCCGCGCTCTGGTATGGCCTCGGCTACCGCCTGTTGACGCTGCGGCGCGGCTGGGGCGCCGCGTTGACGACGATGGTTCGGCGCTACCAGGCAGGCTCAGGCCCATCGCCGCGAGGGATCATCGACGCGGCGGTGCTCAAGGGCGTCGAGATCAAGGGTCAGCGCCCCCCCGACCTCCGCGAACACCTCGACGAGGCGTTTATCGACCTCGAAGCCGACATGAGCGCCTTCTCCGGGCTGGTCACGGCGGTCGTCATGGCCGCCCCGCTCACGGGCCTGCTCGGCACGGTCAACGGCATGATCGAGACCTTCGACGCCCTCGGTGACATGGCCCTCTTTTCCCAATCGGGCGGGATCGCGGGCGGGATCTCCGAGGCCCTCTTCTCGACCCAGATGGGGCTCGCCGTCGCCATCCCGGGGTTGATCGTCGGCAAGCTCCTCGACCGCCGCCAGGAGGCGCTGGAGACGGAGTTGGCGAGGCTCAAGGACATCCTCTGTGGGCACGCATCATGAGGTACCTCAAGAAGCGCGACCGGGACACCTCGATCGACATCTCGCCGCTGATCGACATGGTCTTCATCCTGTTGATCTTCTTTATGGTCTCGACCACCTTCGTCAAGGACATGAAGGTCGACATACAGCGCCCCAGCGCCTCCAGCGCCGAGCGCGCCTCGACGAAGGTGGTCCGCGTCAACATCGACCGCTCGGGGACGATCTTCCTGGAGGGGGTGTCGGTCAAGCCCTGGATGCTCCAGAGCCGGGTGCGTGAGCTGATCCGCGGCGGCGGGTCCAAGGCCGTCCTCGTGATCGTCGATAGCCGGGCGTCGGTCTCCAACCTCGTCGAGGTGGTCGATCAGTGTCGGCTCGCGGGCGCGGAGGACGTCGCGGTGGCGACCGAGAAGGAGGCGGGCTGATGACGCCTCGAACCACCGGACGCGCGCTGCGCCACCTCGGGGCGACGGTGTCGATGCTCCTCGGGGTCGCGTTTGTCCTGGGGCTGATCTGGGCGATGAACCGCCCGGTCCCGGAGCGGGAGAAGGAGGCCGAGCAGAAGCAGGTGCAGATGCAGGTGCAGCGCACCAGGCCCCCCCCGCGTCGCCCCAAGCCCAAACCGAAGCCCAAGCCTCGCAAGCGACAGACCTCGCGGCAGCCGCCCCCGCCGCAGGTCAGCAGCGACCTGACCCAGGTGGGCTTCAGCGGCGGTGGGATCGACGTCGGCGGCCTGGGCGATCTGACCCGGGACCTGCTCGGCGCCGAGCAGAGCGTCAACAACATGGTCATGACCGAGGACGCCGTCGACTCGCCGCCCCGCGCCACGACCCGGGTTCCGCCTCGCTACCCGCCGAGGGCGCGCGCCAGGGGGTTGACCGGTAAGGTCACGCTGGAGCTGCTCATCGGCCCGCAGGGCGACGTCGTGAAGGCGCGGGTCATCGAGGCCGATCCGCCCGGCGTCTTTGAGCAGGCGGCGATGGACGCCGTTCGCCAGTGGCGCTTCAGGCCCGCCACCTACAAAGGCCAGCCGGTCAAGATGCGAGCGCGCCAGGTGGTGCGCTTCAAGCTGGGATGAGCCCATGCCCCGACGACCCCCCACAACACCCCTCCGCGCCTGGTTCATGCCGCTGGGCCTGTGCGTCGCGCTGTGGCTCGGCGCGGGGTTGGCCGTGGCGCAGGAGCCAGCAGCCGCCGCTGAGGAGGAGGTCGATCACATCGGGCTGGCGTCCGTGCTGGTGCGCGACGGCCATTACGATCGCGCCGCCGCGGTCCTGGGCGGTGTCGATCCTGGCCAGGAGGGGCTCGACGTCGCCCAGTACTGGATGCTCAAGGGATTGATCGAGGTCAAGCGCGAGAGCTGGGGTGACGCGCAGCGCTTCCTGGAGCAGGCGCTCAAGGCGGGCAAGCAGGAGCCGTCGGTCCACACGCTGCTCGCCCGGGCCAGCTTCGCCAACGAGGACTGGGAGGCGACGCTCAAGGCGCTGGACGGCGCGGGGGCCTACGCCAACGACAAGCCCGGGGCGTGGCTGATGCGTTCGCGCAGCCACGATCGGCTTGGCCACGTCGAGGGCGCCTGGGAGGCGCTGACCGAGGGGCGAGCGCGCTTCCCGGACAACCTCGACATCGCCCGCGAGAAGCTGACGTTGATGATCCGGTTGGGGCTGTTTCAGGAGGCGGTGGCCGAGGGCGATCGCTTCCTGGAGGCGTTTGGTGATCGGGTGGAGGGCTATGTGATGATCGCGGAGGCGCTCATTCAGGGCAACAGCGCCTCCGACGCGGTCCTGGTCCTGGAGGAGGCGCTGCTGCGCTTCCCCGAGAGCGAGCGGGTCATGGTGCAGCTTGGCCGCGCCTACCTCGGCGCGGGCAAGCCGCTGGCCGCCGGGACGATCTTCCAGAAGGCGACCGCGCTCAACCCAGCCCTCGCGCTTGACGCCGCCGAACTCTACCGCCAGGCGGGCGACCTGGAGCGGGCGATGGCGATGAACGCCCAGGTTCACGATCAAAAGAGCAAGATCCGCCAGCGCCTCGGCTTGCTCATCGAGCAGAACCGGATGGAGGAGGCCGCCGCGCTGGAGCCTCGGCTCGCGCGCCTGGGCCTGCTTGAGGAGCAGGGGCTCATCTACGCGCTGGCCTACGCCTACTTCAAGACGGGGCGGTTTCAGCAGTCCGAGCGTTGGCTCAAGCGCATCGAGGACCCGGAGCTGTTCCGCAAGGCGATCGAGCTGCGCCGGGTCATGGAGCGCTGCAAGCGCGAAGGGGGGTGCGACTGATGCCCACGCGCCTCCTCCAACGCCTCGTCATCGCCGCGTGGCTGTCGTCGCTGGCCCCGATGGTGTTCGCTGAGGCGGTCCACGCGCAGCCCACGTCGCCCGAGCGGAAGACCCAGCCCGGAGAGCTGCGCGTGATCGTGTTCGACGCGGAGCGAACCGGGCCCGCGGCGGGGGTGCGGATCATCATCTCGGGCGTCTCGGGCGGGAGCGTGACCAACCCAGACGGGGCCGCGACGCTGGTGCTGCCGGTGGGCACCTACGACGTCGAGCTGGGTGGCGGCGCGGGGTTCCCGTGGGTGCAGCTCCGGGGCGTGCCCATCGAGCCGCGCGCGGTGACGGAGGTGGTCGCGACGCTGCGTCGGGACGGCCTCCCGCCCAGGGTGGACGTGGAGGCAGGGCGGGCGATGGTGCTGGTCGCCCCCGAGGTGGACGCCAACGCCCCGAAGGGGCGGCTGACGGGCCGGGTCACCCTGGAGAAGAAGGGGACGCCGATCGTCGGGGCGCGGGTGTTCGTGCGCGGACAGCCGGTGGAGGCGACGACCGATCGGAGCGGGCGGTTTGAGCTGGAGCTGCCGATCGGCGCCCACGACCTGACGGTGATCGCGCCGGAGTATGCGACGGCGTCCCTCTCGCAGGTCGAGGTCACCGAGGAGGAGGTGGCCGAGGTCCAGCTGGAGATGGCGCCGGTCGCCGTGGAGCTTGAGGAGTATGTGGTGCTCGTCCCCCGGATCGAGGGCAGCTCGACGGCGTTGCTGGAGGAGCGCCGCGAGTCGGGGGTGGTGAGCGACATGCTGGGGGCTGAGGAGATGTCGAAGACCGGCGCGTCGGACGCGGCGAGCGCGCTCTCGCGGGTCACCGGCGTGACGATCGTGGACGGGAAGTTCGTGTTCGTCCGTGGGCTCGGCGATCGCTACTCCAGCACGCTGCTTGATGGCGCGACCCTCCCCAGCCCGGAGCCGGAGCGTCGGGTCGTGCCGCTGGATCTGTTCCCGACCGGGGTGTTGGAGAGCGTGGTGATCCAGAAGACCTACAGCCCGGACATGCCGGGGGAGTTTGGCGGCGGGGTGGTGGACCTGCGCACGCGCGGCATACCGGGCGCGTTTGTCTTCAACGTCTCGCTGTCGGGCGGGGTGACGACCGGGACCACGCTCGCCAGCGGCTTGAGCAGCCCGGGCGGCTCGACGGACTGGCTCGGGTTTGACGACGGCACCCGAGCCCTCCCGTCCGAGATCGAGGCCGCGGCGTCGGAGTGTGAGCTGGTCCTGGCCAACCGCTTCTCGGACTGCGGCTTCACGCCGCAGGAGCTGGAGGGGTTCGGCGAGTCGCTGCCCAACACCTGGGAGACCACCCGGGAGACGCTGCCGCCGAACTTCGGGCTGGGGGTGACGGTGGGTGATCGCTTTGAGTTCACGGACAAGCTGTCGGCGGGGTTTCTGTTCGGGGGCAACTACGGCAACGCCTGGAGCCGGACCGATCGCGCCTTCAACCGCTACCTGTTCCCCGAAGGGGGGGAGCCGGTCTCGGCGGACTCCTACGACATCGAGTTCGTCGAGAACGAGATCACCCTCGGCGGGCTGCTGACCGCGGGCGTGGATTACGGCGAGGACCACAAGCTGCGCCTCACCTCACTGCTCGCCCGCATTACGACCAACAGCAACCAGCTCCGCGACGGGTTCGACGACGACGTCATGGCGCCCGTTCGCCTGACCCGGCGGCGGTGGGTCGAGCGGGAGCTGCTCCACAACCAGCTCCGCGGGGAGCACGTGCTGGAGTCCGTGGGTGGGCTCGGGGTCAACTGGCACGTCGCGTACTCCCAGGCGGATCTCTCCGAGCCGGACCGCCGCGACGATCGGTACGACTTCGAGGCTGGAGACGAGGAGGGGGAGGGGGTTTACCTCCTGCCGGTGAGGCCCGACAGCAACCAGCGCCTGTTCGGGGCGCTCCAGGACGTCAACCAGGACGCCAGGCTGGAGCTTGTCATCCCCTACGCGTGGTGGGATGATCTGGAGGGGGACGTCAAGGTCGGGGCGAGCACCATCTTCCGGGATCGCGACGTCTCGGTGCGCCGGTTCAACTACACAGGCGGGCCGCCGGGCTCGGAGCGCGGGCGCCCGCCCGAGGAGCTGTTCACCGACGCGCTGATCGGGCCGGACGAGGGTCAGTTCCAGCTCTCGGAGTTCTCCCGCGACAACGACAGCTACGTCGCGGAGCTGACGATCCTCGGGGCGTGGATGATGGTGGACGCGCCGCTGACCCCGAGCCTGCGCCTCATCGGCGGCGCGCGGGTGGAGCAGGCCGATCAGCGGGTGGCCAGCTACCCGCCGCTGGATCGGGAGGAGCCGACCGAGGAGAGCGAGCTGAGTCACCTCGACGTGATGCCCGCGGCCACGCTCTCGTGGAGCTTCCTCGACGGCATGATCGCGCGGGCGAGCGTCGCCCGGACGGTGTCCCGGCCAAGCTTCCGCGAGTTGAGTGAGGCGCTGTTTGTGGACATCAACGGGCAGTTCTTTCGGGGCAACGCCGAGCTGGAGCGGGGCCAGATCACCCACTACGACCTACGCTGGGAGTGGTACCCGTCGGAGTTGGAGTCGGTCACGCTGGCCGCCTTCTACAAGGACTTCGACCAGCCCGTGGAGCAGATCCTGGAGGCCAGCACGGAGAACACGATCACGTTCGTCAACATCGACAGCGCGCGCAACTACGGGCTGGAGCTGGATCTGCGGCGAACGCTGGGGTTCATCGATGAGGAGCTGGTGGACTTCTTCATCGCCGCCAACGCCACGCTGGTCACCTCCTCAGTGACGCTCCCCGAGGGGGGGCTCCAGACCAACGACGAGCGCCCGCTCCAGGGGCAGTCGCCCTACGTCTTCAACGTCCAGGCCGGTTACGACGACGTGGATCGAGGGACCAGCGTCATCGCGCTGTACAACGTCGCCGGGCCGCGGATCGAGAGCGCGGGCTCGAACAACGCCCCGGACTCGACGCGGGAGCCGTTCCATCAGCTCGACTTCGTGGTCCGCCAGCGCCTGCGCGCCGGGTTCGCGCTCTCGTTCAAGGGGACGAACCTGCTCGACTCCAGCGTGACGATCAAGCAGGGGGACGTGGTGCAGCAGCAGTGGAGGAAGGGGCGCTCGTTCAGCCTCGGGCTGGGGTGGAGCTATTGACAGGGCGTCGTGGCGCCGCGTATTGACAGCCTACGGAGCCGCCACTTAAGGTGGGGGCGTCTGTTGCAAGGTCATCTATCATCCATCCTTCAAGGACGAGGGTCGGTATGTCGAAGCGCGGTCGCAGAGGGACCAGTTCAAGGCGTGGTGCTCGCAAGGGGCTCAAGCGCTCCAAGACCATCGCGATGAAGCGCCTCACAAAGGAGGAGCGCGCTGAAGCGGCGGCCATCATGGCCGAGATCGAGGACGTGCGGCCCCGGGTCCGCGAGGAGTGCCGCACCGGCGAGCGCCCGTGCCCCTACGTGTCGTGCAAGCACCACCTCTACCTGGACGTCAACCCGGAGACCGGCTCGGTCAAGATCAACTTCCCCGATCTGGAAGTCTGGGAGCTGGCCGAGACCTGCGCGCTCGACGTCGCGGAGCGCGGCGGGACCACGCTGGAGGACGTCGGCGAGCTGCTCAACCTCACCCGAGAGCGGATCCGCCAGGTCGAGGTCCTCGGCCTGGAGAAGCTGCGCGCCTCCTACGGCGACGACAGCGAGAGCGACTGAAGCCCTCCGACAACCTGCACCCCCATCACCCCATCCAGGTCAGGGCGCGAGCGTCTCCTCGGCCTCGGAGGTCAACTCCTCGCTGGGCTTGTGTCCGGGGAAGTAGAGCACGAACGGGTACGCGTCCATGTACTGCTCGCGGCTGATGAACCGCCGCTCGTAGAGCTTGCGCATCGTGTTCGAGATGCGCTTGTGCCACCACCCCCCGGTCGGCGTGTGCCCGACCTTCTTGACGCCGACGCCGTTGAGCGGTGACGGCTTGATGGCGGCGAGGAACACCCCTTCGAGCGGGGTGAGCTGGTGGGGCGGCTTGCCGAAGTAGAACCACGACGCCTTGACGATGCCGTAGAGGTTCGGGCCGAACTCGATGCAGTTCATGTACAGCTCGATGATCCGATCCTTGGTGACCACGTCGCCCATCCGCCAGACGATGAAGGCCTCCTCGAGCTTGCGGCTGAGGGTCTTCTGCCGGGTCATGAACAGGTTCTTGACGAGCTGCTGCTCGATGGACGAGCCACCGTACACGTAGCGCATCCGATCGAAGTTGAGGCGGATGGCGCGCCGCATCAGGCTCACGGAGAAGCCCGGGTTGCTGTAGAAGGCGCTCTCCTCGGTGATGTACATCGAGGCCGCCACGTGGCGGGGGATCTGCCACAGGCGCGCGTAATGCCCGGAGGTCGGCCCGACGTAGATGCCGCGGCGAGTGACCCCCTCGCGGACCTCCTGACGGAAGGGCTCGTTGAGGTAGCGCGGTGAGTAGTCGCCGAGCGACTGGATCTTGCAGGAGCCCGGCAGCCCCTGGATGTCGAACTCCAACCCGTAGGGGTCGGCGAGGTCGATGTTGAGGGTCACGCTCGGCGCGAAGCTCCCGGTGGCCTTGATCTGATCCCAGAGGTGGGGGACCATCCCGCGGGGGATCGCCCCGATGGCGATGTCGCACGGGGTCTCGTCGAGCCAGAAGCGGCTGTTCCAGCGCAGCTTCTCGTCCTTGGAGCGGTAGGAGCCGAAGAGGTTCTCGATGTCACCGGCGATGTTGACCCGTGCGGTCCGCCCCTGCACCCGCGACGGGAAGTCGAGGGCGAGGCTCTTGATCTCAAGGCGGTCGTCCTGCTCGCCGAACAGCGGCCGGTAGGAGCCGGTGAACTCGACGCCGAGCTGCTCCTGGACGAGCCCGACCGGCGTGATCTTCGGGTGCTCGAAGGTGCCGTCTTCAACGACGAGGCGACCGTCGGCCCGAAACACCCCGGCGTGCTTCGGGGTGGGCTGATCGAGGTCGATCCGCACCTGCCCCGACACCAGCCCACCGATCCGATCGCCGATCCGCGGGATGTACCGGGACGCGAAGGGCTGCATGGGCATCTTCTCCAGCTCTAAAATCACGTGAGGCGCCTGGGCCTGGGCCTCGACGGCGATCCGCCCTCCTCCCAGCGCGCCCCCGACGCGGTAGGCGTCTCCACGCGGCTCGGCCTCGATCTCGGTCAGGTGGATGTCCATCCGCGTCAGGTGCAGCTCGCCGTCCTGAACCCGGATGGAGCCGAGCCGGGGCACGATCTTCGCGATCGTCTCCCGGATGGAGAGCGGCGTGGGGATGGAGGGGATGGAGGGCTGCTGCTCCTCCGGCTCGATGAGGTCGATCCGGCTGTGCTCGTCGTCGTAATCGCTGCGCTCGGCGGCGGCGGGGCGGTACCCCTCGAACCTGGGCCGTTGCAGGGTCACGGTGCGCAGCTTCTTGTCGTCGGGGTGGGAGACCATGACGGAGTCCACCGTGAGGGTCCCGCGCACCTCGTCCGACGCCACGGGGATCGTCACCTCGCGGGCGCCGACGCTCAGCTCACCCCGCCGCAGCTCCGCGCTCAGCCGCTGGATCCGGGCGCTCAGCTCCATCCCGATCTTCTCGGGCGGCAGATCCAGCGTCAGCGCCTCTTCCAGCCCCAGCGTCCCTCGCCAGAGGTCGGGGGAGCGCTCGATCTGGCCCTTGACCAGCTGGACGTCGCCGCACCCCTGGGTGCACAGCGCGCTCCAGACCGCCGACCAGCTCCCAGGCTCTTGAGGGGTCCCGGTCAGCTCAACCCCCTGCATCTCGATGGAGTCCATGTCGCCTGGGAGGTTTCGGAGGTGCACGGTCCCGCGCTTGAGCGACACCTGGGAGCGGTCGAGCTGTTGCTTGAGCTGTCGCAGCAGGCCCTTCCCTGGGGCGTCGGACGGCGCCTGCGGAGAGCCGCTCGTCGCCGCTGTCCCGCCGCGGAGGGCGGCGACGTCGAGCTGAGCGACCAGCCCTTCAGCCTGGACGGTGTCCGGGGCGAACCGGCCGCGCAACAGATCGGCCAGGGTCCACGACGCCTGCGCTGAGGTCAGGTGCAGCGACGACCCCTTCGCGTTGTTGGCCTCCAGGCCGCGCAGCTGAAGGGTGAGGTCGAACCCCAGGTGCATCGCGGACCACTCCGCGGACCAGCCGCGGGCGCTCGCCTGCGCCTTGAGCTGCTCGGCGATCGCCATCTCAGCCCAGGCGCGACCCGCGATGACCCCGAGCCCAAGCAGCGTGGTCGTCGCGAGCAGCGCGACGCACGCGATGACCCCCAGCCGTCGCCACCGCCGCGGCTCACGGCGAGACGACCCTCGCCCCGTTGGGGGGAGGGAGACGTTCGGGTCGCCTGCGGACTGGTACGAGATCCGCACCGGCGCGTTGTCGGCTCGGCGGGCCATTCAAGCTCCATCATCAAAGCCAGCGTGTGCGACGCTGGGGCCGTTGGGTTGGCATGTTAGGCAATGCCTCGATCTTGTCACGTTTTCCTGCGCCGCTCCCCCGCGACGACCGGTGTTGACCTGCGGCGCACCCACACCCCCTGGCGAGATCGGTATCTGCGAATTAAAGAAGTGGTCTACCAATACCATGCTCCAGGCGGTTGATCACCACTGGGCCCAGGTCCCAAAGCCGACCCCTTCGTCTCCGTAGCGAAGCAGCGTCGTTGTCTCGACCTCGACGGCGCCCATCGCCTTGAACCACAGCTCCAGCCCAAGGGGCGCCAGCGCCAGCGGCGCTCCGAAGCGGGGCACCAGCCCGGCTTGAACCCCCTCAGGCGCGGCCTCCAGCCCAGGACCAAGCCAGTCCACCCCGATCCCGAGTGACCCTTGGGGCTCGCCCAACGACCGCAGCGCCTCCACCGCTTGAGAGAGGCCGTCGAGGCCCCACCATGAAGCCAGGCCCACGCCCATGACCAGCCAGGACGCGCGCTCCCCTCCCACATATCCTTGCAACAACGTGTCCAACTGGGCGGGCGCGTGAGGATCACCCACGAGGTAGGTCAGCTGGAGAGGCTCCTCCAGACCACGCCCCCGCAACCGCCGCTGCCTCGCGGCGAGCACGTCGCTCCGGTCCACCACGAGCACGGCGCCCTCCCCGAGGAGGCCCGCGGGCAGCCGGGAGAGCCGGGGATCCAGCCCGAGCCCCAGGATGAGCGCCTGGGCGTGCCCTGGCAGGATCTGGCGACGGATGGTCGTGTCGACCCACTGGTCGCGCGCCCTCAACCACGCGGCGGTGACACCGGACAGCGCGGCCAGGCGCTCGACGCCTGCGCCACAGAGCGCGCTGCACACGGGGTCGGAGCTGGGTTGATCGGGGTTCGGGTGCCGCAGCGCGGCTTCTTCTTCCAGGTGTCTCAGGGATCGCATGGTGCGGCTCGTTGGCGTCCGCGCGCGTTCATCCCTGAAGCGACGCGCCTGTTCAGGCGACGGTCGAGGGCCTCTCCGCAGGCGCTGACAACGCGACCATCCTGGATGGTGCCAGCGCTTGCTCCTCCCCGCGTGGGGTGGGCTCCTGCGATGGTTCTACCACGACGCTCCCGTGAACTTCCAGCGCAGACGGTCGCTGCGGTCGCGCCGCGTATCCACACGAGTTCCTATCAGATATCGCGCGCCAGCCGAAAGCCGAGGCTCGTGCTCCTCGCCACCCGGAGGATGCGCAGGCGGCTGGTGGGGCGGCAGCTCTTGGCGTCTTCGTTCCACGCGCCCCCGCGCACGGCGCAGGTCTGCTCGTCCGGGTGGATCGGCACGTCGGGGTCAGGGCGATCGACGACCCACTCACGCACCCCGCCCGCGCAGTCGCGCACGCCGTAGGGCGACGCGTCGGCCTCAAACGCCCCGATCGGCTCGGGTTGCGCTGGCTCGGGCCGCGAGTCGCGCATCTTGCAGAAGGTCGGGTCGAAGTTGTTGCCCCACGGGAACACGCGCCCGTCCGTCCCCCTCGCCGCCTTCTCCCACTCCGTCTCGGTGGGGAGTCGGTAGGTCTGGCCGTCCTCGCCGCTGCGCCACGCGGCGTAGGTCATCGCGTCCTCCAGCGACACACCCACCACGGGCAGCGCCCACTCAAACCCTCGCCCCATCGGGTACCGCTCCCTCGCCGCCCCTTCGATCAAGATCGGGCTGGGGACGTACATCCCCAGATCGCGATCGAAGTGGCAGAGCGCCCCTTCGGCGCCCCGTGTCTGCGGGAGCCGCGCCTGAGCCTCCGCGGGCGAGTCGGCGTGGAGCGCCTGGATGAACTCCAGGTACTCCCGGAACGTCACCGGGAAGCGCCCGATCAGGAAGGACTCCACGAAGGGGTTCGCCCGCGGCATGGGGTCGAACGCGCCGTCGTCTCCTCCCATGATGAACGGGCCGCTCGGCACGTAGATGAAGTCCTCGCCGATCGCCTCATCCTTCAGCAGCTCAACCACCAGCTCGACGTGGGCGCAGCGCTCCAGCTTGATGGGGATCCGCAGGTTGCGGTAGCCCAGGTGCTCGATCGTGAGCTGGTAGGTCCCCATCGGGAACTGATCCAGCCGCGTCGGGCTGACCCCCAGCGACCGCTCATGGGTCGGGGTGAAGCGCCGATCGCGCTCGTGCAGCTCCTCCAGCCGCACCGCCGCCCCCGAGGGGATGGTCGCCAGCGTCAGCTTGCCGTGCCCCTCCAGCAGCGCCGAGTAGGTGCCGTCGTCGTGTTGGCGGATCAGGCTCTCGAAGTAGAGCTGGTCGATGATCTGCTGGTTCTGCTCGGCGCTCTGAAACCGGGACCAGTAGAGCTGCGCCAACCCCTGCTGCGCCCGCGCGTTGTTCGGGTCGTGCACGAGCGCCTGGGTGTAGGCGCGGACCGCCTCGCCGAAGGCGCGCGCCATCTGCTGGGTGATGGCCTGCACCTCGTCCTGAAGCTGCCAGACCAGGCGCTTGCGCTCGATGGGCTCCCAGGGCTGAACCGCCTCGCTGGCGTCACGGGCGCGGCGCTCCAGATCCTGGGTCATCTCCAGGGTGCGGAAGTAGGCCGCCGCCCGCGTGTCCCCGAGCTGGCACCGGCGCTCCGCTTCGCGCGGCTGGAGCCCCTCCAGGAACGCGTCAAGCTCCTGCAACAGCTGATAGGCCGACTGGGTGCGGTCCTTCTTGCGCTTGGCCATGGCCCGAACGCAGATCGCCTCCAGCTCAGGGTGGATGTCGCGCTCCGGGGCGCGCTCCCGAGGGGCCTCCAGCGGGTCCTCGACGGCCTTGGTCATCACCTCCAGCGCAGTGTCGCCCAGGAAGGGGGGCGTCAACGTCAGGATTTCGTACAGGATCGCCCCGAGCGCGTAGACGTCGCTCAGCTCATCGACCTGCTCCAACTCACCGCGCGCCTGCTCGGGGGGCATGTAGGACGGCGTCCCCAGCGTCTGCCCCGGGACGTGGCGCTCGCCGCCGTGCAGCTGGAAGTCGGTCACCACCTCGCGCCCCTTGACCTTCGCCAGCCCCCAGTCGGCGACCAGCACCTCGCCGAAGTCGCCCAGCATGATGTTGTCTGGCTTGAGGTGGCGGTGCACCACCCCGCTGACGTGTCCATAATGGACCGCCTGACAGACCTGGCGGAACAGGTTGAGCAGCTTCGGGAGGGTGTACTCCTCGTAGATCACCGCCTCGCTCTGGGTCAGCCCCTGGAGCACCTCGCGCAGCGAGTGGCGGCGGATCTCCCGCATGGTGTAGTACAGCTCGCCGCCATCCAGCGCCCCCATGTCGTAGATGGGCACGATGTTCGGGTGCTCCAGCTGTCCGATGATCTGCGCCTCGGCGATGAAGCGCGCCAGCGTCTCCCGCGCCACCTGGGGATCCTTGGCGGTCGGCGGGTTGAGGATCTTCATCGCCACCGTGCGCCCGATCTCACGGTCGAAGGCGCGCACCACCCGCCCGCTCCCGCCCTGGCCCAGGATCTTGCCCTGCTTGTAGCGGTTGCGGTCGAGGCGGTGGAGCTGTGGCCACCACGGCGGCCTCGAGTGGCCTGAGCGGGTGGTCTCGGCGGCCAGCGTTGGCACCTTGGGGGGCAGCTCCTCCGCCAGCTCCTCGAACTCCTCGGTGACGTCGATCGTCGGGTCGGGTCCCGGCTGATCCATGACCATCAGCTCGGTCGCGCTCTGTTGCAGCAGCGCCTTGAGCGCGTCCTGCTCGTTGTGACCGAGCGTCAGCAGGACGTCGCTGAGGCTCGGCGGCGTGGCCAGGTCGGCGCCCGCCGACCTGCCCGCGTGCGCGGTGTGGGCGAGCGCGTCTGTGTTTGGCGGGGGGCTCAACACCTCTCGGGTCTGCTTGCCGTGCAGGTTGAGGCGAGGCGGCGAGGTGCCAGGGTTGCCCTCTCCCACCTGCTGGGTGTCTCGGTAGGCCAGCGTGATCGCCAGGTTCTCCGAGGAGAGGTAGCCGCGGCGGTGCCAGAACTCCTCCGGGCTCGGCGATTTGTCCGGGCTCTGCCCCAGCTCGACCAGCGCCCGGCTCAACACGTCGAGCGTCAAGAACCCCAACTCAAGAGCCAGCTTGCCCAGCTCGATGTGCGCTTCAACCTTCACTGCAGCCGCGTCCTGTGCTCCAAAGCCCCTCCATGGTTGCCCTTCCGGGCGGAGGGAAGGGTACACGCGCTCTCGCATGAAGCGCAACCATGGAGGGGCCTGCGGTCGCGGTCGAGCGGCAAGATGTGCTCAGGTTATTGATTTATTACGTCTCGGCCTTACTATAAGGGTTGTGTTATGGGGTGATGGCGCTCTTACTCCCCCAACACCGCTATCAATCAAACCCCCCCTGGTCGATTCGGCCAGGGGGGGTTTGTTTTTCCGGGTGTCTCCACCACCAGCGCCTCGCCCGATCCCAGCCGATACCGCACCTCGACGCGCTCCCCCAGGCACCACCCCCGAGCGATCCAGACGCCTCGGCGCTCAAACACCTCCCAACCTGGCTCCAGGCGCCTGAGGGCGCCAAGGTCACGGGCCAGCTCCCCCCACCGCCCGAGGGTCCTGCGCTGCGCTGTCCATTGAAGGGCGATCTGCTCGGCGGCGGCGACGCGCAGCGTCCGTTCATCGTCGTCGGGCGGGCGCGCCCTGGCCAGGTTCAACACGAGCGGGCCAAGGTCGCGGTTGAGCGCCTTGTTCAGGTCGGGCGCGCGCCTCAGCTGCTCCATGAGCGCGTCCACCCGCTCCGGCGCGATGATCCAGATCAGGTGGCGGGCCGTCGGGTGGGCTTCGAGCGCCAGCTCGACGTGGTCCCCGAGCGGTGGCGGTGGCGTCGCGCAAGACAGGCGCGGGGCGTGGTGCAGCAGCCGCGACAGCACGCCCCGGCTCAGCCCGGGCGCCTCGGCGATCTCGGTGAGGTCGTGAAAGGGGCGTCGCGTGGACAACGACTGCCGCGCGCGTTTGGTGAGTCGGACGACGTCATGAAGCTCCTCCACCGGGCAGGCGTTGACGCTCGCGGTGAGGTGCCGCGCCTCGCCGCGGGTCAGCACCAACCCCTCGACGAACACCCACCTCCCCGGATCCCGGGGCAGCGGTCGATGAGCCCTCGCCGCGGCGAGCAGCGCGCCCAGCTCACGCGTGTCCAGGCCGCCTCGGGTGGTCAGCGCGCGCAGGTCGGGCAGCGGCCGGTCGTCGGAGGTCCAGGGCTGCTGATCGGAGCCCATCCA